>NZ_JAHBYG010000013.1 GCF_019636075.1 Ferrovibrio sp. | reverse complement strand
AATTCGGATTTCAAGACCTATATCGCGTCGGTCACCGATGTGAAGGCGGTCGACAAATACACCGTGCATGTGGTTACCGCCGCAGCCAATCCGATCCTGCCCAACCAGATCGCCAATATCTTCATTCTGTCCAAGAGCTGGGCGGAGAAGAACAATGTGCTGAATCCGCAAAGCTATAAGGACAAGGAAGAAACCTATGCCGTGCGCAATGCCAACGGCACCGGCCCCTTCACCTTGAAGCTGCGCGAGCAGGATGTCCGCACCGTCACCGCCAAGAACCCGACCTGGTGGGGCCTGAAAGACAACCCGCATAACATCGACGAAATCGTCTACACCCCGGTGACCACCCCGGCCACCCGCGTGGCGGCTCTGCTGTCTGGCCAGCTCGACTTCGTGCTCGACGTGCCGGTGCAGGACGTGGCGCGTGTCAGCCAGGCACCCGGCCTGCAGGTGAAGAAGACCAACGAAATCCGGTCGATCTTCCTCGGTCTCGATGTCGGCAGCCCCGAGCTGAAATATTCCGACGTGAAGGGCAAGAACCCACTGGCCGACAAGCGCGTGCGCCAGGCCATGTATCATGCCATCGACATGGAGGCGATCCGCTCCAAGGTGCTGCGCGGCGATGCCGTGGTGGCGGGCATGATCACCTCGCCGGGCGTGCATGGCTACGACAAAGCGATCGACAAGCGTCTGCCTTATGACGTGGCGAAGGCCAAGTCGCTGCTCGCGGCGGCCGGCTATCCCAACGGCTTCGGCATCACCTTGGATTGCTCCAACGACCGCTATGTGAACGATGAGCAGGTTTGCCAGGCCGTGGTTGGCATGCTGGCCCAGGCCGGCATCAAGGTGGATCTGGCGGCGCGGTCGAAGACCCTGCATTTCCCTAAGCTGCAGAAGAAGGATACCAGCTTCTTCCTGCTCGGTTGGGGCGTGCCCACCTTCGACAGCCACTACGTGTTCTCGTATCTGGTGCAGACCCCGGACGGCAAGAACGGCTCCTGGAACTTCACCAACTACTCGAACCCGAAGCTGGATGGCATGATCAACGGCATGCTTTCCGAGCTTGACGTGGCCAAGCGCGACAAGCTGATCCGCGACACCTGGGATATCGTCAATGACGAGGTGATCTATCTGCCGCTGCATCACCAAGTGCTGAACTGGGCGATGAGCGAGAAGGTGGATCTGCCGATCATCGCCGACAACGTGCCGCGCTTCCACTTCGCCAAGCTGAAGTAAGGCGTACCGGCGCCGCGCGGCCAATCCTCGTGATTGTACGCCGCGCGGCGCCGATCTATTCTGCCCCATGCTCGGTTACATTATCGGACGCATAGCGCAGGCGCTTGCCGTGATGTTCGCGGTGGCGCTTGTGGCGTTTGCGCTGTTCAACTATGTCGGCGATCCGATCAACAACATGGTCGGGCAGGACGCCACCACCATCGACCGCCAGCAATTGCGCGATCAATTGGGGTTGGACGATCCCGCCATCGTGCAATTCGGCCGTTTCGTCGCCAATGCCGCCCAGGGCAATTTCGGCCTGTCCTACCGGCTCAAGCGCCCGGTCAATGTGCTGATCCGCGAACGCCTGCCGGCCACGCTGGAACTGGTTGCCATCTCCGCCATTCTCGCGCTTGCCATCGGCGTGCCGCTGGGCGTTTATACCGCCCTGCGCCGCGATAGTTGGCTCAGCCGCGCGGCACTCACGCTGTCGCTGGTCGGCGTGTCGCTGCCCACCTTCGTGATTGGCATCGGCCTGATCTATTTCTTCTCCGTGCACCTCAACCTGCTGCCCAGCTTCGGGCGCGGGCAAACCGTGGCGATAGGCTGGTGGCAGACCGGGTTGCTCACCAAATCCGGCTGGGCCGCCATCATCATGCCCTCCATCACGCTTTGCCTGTATCAGCTTACCCTGGTGCTGCGCCTGGTGCGGTCCGAAATGCTGGAGGTGCTGCGCACGGATTACATCAAATTCGCCCGCGCGCGTGGCCTGACCAATCGTATCGTGCATTTCCGCCATGCGCTGAAAAACACCCTGATGCCGGTGGTCACGGTGATCGGTCTGCAGGTCGGCGGGCTGATCGCATTCTCCATCGTCACCGAAACCGTATTTCAATGGCCGGGCATGGGCCTGCTTTTCATCCAGGCGGTCAGCTTTGCCGATATTCCGGTGATGGCGGCTTACCTGGTGATGGTGGGGTTGATGTTCGTGGTGCTCAATCTGGCCGTGGATCTGATTTATTTCTTCATCGATCCGCGCCTGCGGGCAGATCGCGGCACGGCGGCGGGGAAGGCCACATGAGCAACGCCGCACAACCCAATCTGCTGGTCGATACCCTGCGCCGCTGGCGCGACAGCGACCTGTTCCATTCCTTCACCCGCTCGCCGCTGGTGGTGATCGCCGCCACGGTGGCGTTGGTGATGATCCTGGCTGCGGTCTTCGCGCCCTGGGTGGCGCCGTTCAATCCCTTCGATACTGGCGGGTTGAAACTGATGGAAGCCAATACGCCGCCGGCCTGGGTGAAAGACGGCATGCCGAAATTCCTGCTGGGCACCGACGAACAGGGCCGCGATCTGCTGTCGGCCATCCTCTATGGCAGCCGGATTTCCTTGCTGGTCGGATTTTCCGCCATCGCCTTCGCCGCTATTTTCGGCACGCTGCTGGGTGTGCTGTGCGGCTATCGGGGCGGCCTGCTGGATGTGGCGGTGATGCGCATCGCCGATATCCAGCTCACCATCCCCAGCATCCTGATCGCGCTGATGATCGATGGCGTGGCGCGCACCGCCTTGCCGCGCGAATTGCATAACGAAGTGGCGATTTTCGTGCTGATCTTCGCCATCGGCATCGCCGATTGGCCGCAATTCGCCCGCGTGGCGCGCTCTGCCGCGCTGGTCGAACGCAGCAAGGATTATGTGGCCGCCGCCCGCGTGATCGGCCGCTCGCCCTGGTCCATCGTGGTGCGCCATGTACTGCCCAACACGCTGGGGCCGGTGTTGGTGCTGGCCACTGTGGGCCTGGCACTTGCCATCCTCTCGGAAGCCACGCTCAGCTTTCTCGGCGTCGGTGTGCCGCCCACGCAGCCTTCGCTGGGCACCCTGATCCGCGTCGGCCAGAGCTTCCTGTTCTCCGGCGAATGGTGGTGCGTGCTGTTTCCGGCACTCACCCTGGTGCTGCTGGTGCTGGCGGTGAATGTGCTGGGCGACTGGCTGCGCGATGCCCTCAATCCGAAATTGCGATAACCTTTTATGCGTCATGCCGGCATTTGTTGCGGGCATCCATGGTTCGGCATCGCGGCTATATCGGGCATGGTCCGTCGCAACAAGTGCGGTGGTGGCGATTTAGGCGTTACTCCGTTTCCGGCTCGGCCTCGGTCTGCCGGAAGGGCGAATGGGCATCCAGCGCCTCGATCAGCCCCAACATGTGATCGCGTTCTTCATTGAGGTAATTGGCCACGGCGCGGCGGAAGCCGGGGTCGGTGATCCAATGGGCGGAATGGATCGGCGCCGGCAGATAGCCGCGCGCCAGCTTGTGTTCGCCCTGGGCGCCGGCTTCCACGCGGGCAAGGCCATGCTCTATCGCATGCTCGATGGCCTGGTAATAGCAGCATTCGAAATGCAGGAAGGGGTGATGTTCGATGCAGCCCCAGTTGCGGCCGAACAATGTGTCGCTACCCAGCATGTTCCAGGCACCGGCAATCCATTGCCCGTTACGCCGCGCCATCACCAGCAGGATTTTGTCTGCCATGGTTTCATGCAGGCGGGTGAAGAAATCGCGGTTCAGATAGGGCCGGCCCCATTTGCGGCTGCCGGTATCCATGTAGAAATCGTAGAATGCATCCCAATGCGCGGGCGTCAGGTCGTTGCCGCTCAGCCGCAGAATTTCTATGCCTGGCGCCGCCGCCTCGCGTCGTTCGCGCTTGATCGCCTTGCGCTTGCGCGAGGCCAGGGCGGCCAGGAAATCCTCGAAATCGCCATAGCCATCGTTATGCCAGTGGAATTGTTCGCCCAGGCGTGGCAGCAGGCCCTGGGCCACGGCAAAATCGTTTTCCTCAGGCGTGAGGAAATTCAGGTGCAGCGAAGAAATGCCATGGCGTTCGGCAAGCGCCAGCGCACCGCCCAGCAATGCAGCGCGCACCGCCTGTGCATCCGCATCGGGATGGCAGAGCAGGCGCGGGCCGGTTACCGGCGAGAATGGCACGGCGCAGAGCAGCTTGGGATAATAGCGGCCGCCGGCCCGTTCATAGGCTTCGGCCCAGCCATGATCGAAGATATATTCACCCTGGCTGTGGCCCTTGAAATAAAGCGGCATACAGCCCAGCACGGCGCCGCTATCGTTTGCGGCCACCAGATGAGTGGGTTGCCAGCCTTGGCGCGGCGTAACGCAGCCAGCCTGTTCAAGGGCATTCAGAAAGGCATGGGCCACGAAAGGGTTGTCGTCGCCCGCGCAGGCATCCCATTCCGCCGCTGCTATCTCGGCGATGGTTTTCAGCACGCGGATGGAAAGCCCGCTCACGCCGCTGAAAGCTCCTCGAAGATCACGTTATCGGCATGGGCGCCGGCGCGGGCGCGTTGTTCCTTGCTGCGGATGGTCCAGGAAATCACCGGCAAGCCGCGCGCGCGATAGGCGGCGGTGAGCGGCGAGGGCAGGTCGTTCACGTCGTAGGCCAGAAACATCGGCTCGCCATGGAAATTGAAAAGCATCCAGCGCAGCACGCGGCGCTGCAGCCAGTTCAGGTTCTTGCCCATGTCGCTCAAATGGCAGGCAATCTGGCCGCGCGGCAGATGCGGTGCGTGATGCCGGAACCATTTGACCGTGCGCGGGCTGAAACTCTGCACCGCCACCGGCCCGGGATAATGCGCCAGCATGTTGGCCACGGCCTGTTCAAGCTGGCCGGCGGATTCGGCATTGTCTTTCTTGATTTCCACCAGCAGCGGCACGCGGCCATTCACCAGGTCCAGCACGTCATGCAGCGAAGGCACGGTTTCCTCGGTGCCCAGCAGCTTCTGCTTTTTCAGTTCGGTCAGGCTGAGATAGCGCACGATGCCGGGTTTGCCGCAAAGCCGGTCCAGTTGCGGATCGTGAAACACCACCACCTGGCCATCGCCGGTGATGCGCACATCCAGCTCGATGGCATAGCCGCCTTCGATCGCTTTGCTGAAGGCGAGGCGGGAATTCTCTGGCACGCCCTTGGCGATATCGTGCAATCCACGATGCGCCACCGGCGTTTTGGTCAGCCATTTCGGTGTGGGATCACTCATGATGCGCTACTCGATCAGCTATGCAGCAGAAACAGGGCGTCGGCTTCGGTGGAGATATTGATCGGCAGCGAAGGCGCCGCAATCGCGCTGCGCACCGGGCGGCCGATATCGCCCAACACTTCCACCAATTGATCCGTCACGCCATCGGCCACGCGATGGGCGTCGGTGAAATCCGGCTGGGCATTCACCAGCACGAATACCTTGAGGCAACCGGCGATCCGGTCCAGGTCGCCATCCAGCGCCTCGGCCGCCTGGGCCAGCAGGTTCAGGCCGGTGAGGCGGGCGGCCTTGATCCCATCCTCCAGGCTGAGCGCGTTTCCCACCTTGCCGGAATAGCGCACGGTTTTGTCCCAGGTCGGCCCCATGCCGGCCACCCATAATTCGCGGCCCTGCCGGCGCCAGCCGATATAGTTTGCCACCGGCTGGTAAACCGGTGGCAAGGTCAGGCCAAGTTCGGCCAGGCGCGCGGCTATCCGCCCCATGATTCAGACCGTCTCGGGTTCAAACCAATTCAAAGATGGCATCCACTTCCACGGCCACGCCGCGCGGCAGCGATACGGCGCCCACCGCAAAGCGGGCATGTTTGCCGGCATCGCCAAACACCTGCACCATCAAATCCGAGGCGCCGTTCACCACCACCGGATGCTGGATGAAATCCGGCGTGCAATTGACGAAGCCGCCCAGCTTCAGCACCTGCTTGATATTGTCGAGCGAACCACCGGCGGCATGGCGGGCCTGGGCGATCAGATTCAGGCCACAAAGCCGGGCGGCTTCCACGCCCTGGGCCACTTCCATGTCGGCACCCAGCTTGCCCAGATATTTCAATTCGCCATTCCACAGCGTGATCTGGCCGGCCACATACAGGGTTTTGCCGCTGATCGTGTAAGGCACGTAATTGGCGGCCGGGGCGGCGGGGTTGGGCAATTCGATATTCAGCGCCTTCAGGCGCGCTTCATGGCTGGTGGTCACGGACAAAACCCTTCTGCTTGATACGAGAAGGGTATCTAGCCCCAAGCGGCTGGCCGGATCAACCGAGCCGCTTGCTTTGTTTGTGGCGATACATCGCGTCGTCGCTGTCTCGCAACAGGGCCGGCAGGTCGCTGTCTGCGTCATACGGGGCGAGGCCGAAGCTCACGCCAAGCTCTATACGTGTCTTGCCCCAAAGCAGGGGCTCGGAAGCCACGGTGTTGCACAATTCGTTCATGCGCTGGCGGGCCAGTACCAGCGGGATGCCCGGCAGGCAGATGGCGAATTCGTCGCCATGCAGGCGACCGGCATAATCGGTGGTCCGGGCGCTTTGGCGCAGCAGGCGCGCCACATGGATCAGGCAGGCATCGCCGGCGGCATGGCCGTGGCGGTCGTTGATGCCCTTGAAATCGTCGAGGTCGAGAAAGCCCAGCACGCCGGAACCTTTGTGCCGGCGGGCATGGGCCAATTCGCGCTGCATATGGGATTCGAAGGCGCGGCGATTGGGCAGGCCGGTCAGTTCGTCGGAGCCGCACAGCGCCTCAAGCTCGGCGATGCGGCGTGCCTGGTCGGCCATGCGCTGTTCGCTTTCGGCCGCCACGTCCAGGATCTGATCCAGCAATTCCATCCGTTGCGGGCTGGTATCCCGGCGCAAGGCCAGGCGCAGGCGCAACACCAGGCTGGCAAAGCCGGGGCGCGCATCCTCGGGCAGCGGGCTGCCAAAGGCCGGCACACGGGTGGTGGCCCAGCTGGGCAGCTGGGCCTGCTGGTCCTGGTCGTTGGCGGCAAAGCGCCGGCTGGAAAGGGCGATGGTCATGGTGATACCCGAACAAACCTGTTTCACAGGTATCGTAGCAACCCCCGTGCCAATCAATATTTATCGGTTTTCCGGCTTTTCGACAGATTTCGCCCCGGCAAATTCTGCCGCTACCACAGCGGATTGGGCGCTGCTCGGCCGGCCAGCACGGCATCGATATTGTCTAGCGCCGTAAAGCCCATGGCATCCCGGGTCTCGATGGTGGCGCTGCCCAGATGCGGCAGCAGCAGGGTGTTGGGCAGCCCGGCATAGCCCGGATGCAGAGCGGGTTCGTTGGCAAACACATCCAGCCCGGCGGCGCGCACCCGGCCGCTTTGCAGGGCGGCGATCAGGTCGTCGTCCACCACCAGGTCGCCGCGTGCGGTATTCACCACGATGGCGCCTTCCGGCAGCAGGGCGATGCGTTCGCTGTTCAGAAAGCCGCGTGTTGCCGGGCTGGACGGGGCGTTCAGGCAGAGGAAGTCGCTCACTCGCAGCAGGCTTTCCGGGCTGGCATGATACTCCGCCCCGGCTTCCTGCTCCGGCGCCAGGCGGCTGCGGTTGTGGTAATGGATTCGCATACCGAAAGCCCGGGCACGCTGCGCCACTGCCTGGCCGATCCGGCCCATGCCGAAGATGCCCAGCCTTTTGCCGCCCGGCTGCACACCCAGCAGCATCATTGTATGCCAGCCTTTCCACTCGCCCGCGCGCACCAGCCGGTCGCCCTCATAGGCCCGGCGGGCCGCACCCAGCAGCAGCAGCATGGCGATATCGGCGGTGCTGTCGGTCAGCACATCCGGGGTGTTGGTGGCCATGATGCCGCGTGCCTTGCAGGCCGCTACGTCGATATGGTCGTAACCCACCGAGAAGGTGGCCACCGCCTTCAGGCTGTCCGGCAATTGCGCCAGCAGGGTCTCGTCCACCTTTTCGCTGGTGCAGACCAGCAATGCGGCCACCTTGCCGTTGTGGGCGCGTTCGCGCAGTTCCTGCGGGGTCAGGATGCGGTCGTCCGGATTGTCGATCACGTCGTAGCTGGCGCGGGCGCGGGCTTCCACCTGGGGCGGCAGGCGGCGGGTAAGCAGAATCGATTGTCTTGCCATCTCGGGAGTTTTTTCCGTTATTTTTCAACAATACAAGCGGATGTTTGTTGCGTCCGCCTGGGGTGCGGATATTGTGAGGGTGTGTTCCCCGCTCGGCAAGGGATTCGGTCGCGGTATGCGTCGCATGGTAGGCGTTCTGAGTTTCCTGGCTGGCATGCTGCCCGGCCTGGTAGTCGGCTTGACTCTCGGATTGCCCGGCAACCCCACGCTGGCTGCCAACGATGCCAGTTCGGCTTCTGGCCCGGCTTCCGCGATCCGCGCCGAGATCGGCCGCAATCTGGCCTCGCATCGCGCGGTTTATGCACTCTCCATCGCCCGCCATGATGTGCGCAACTACCGCCAGGGCGTGAGCGGCGCGCTGAGCCTGGAATTCCTCAATAGCTGCGAAGGCTATGTGCTGAACCAGCGCTTTCTCCTCGAGGTCAATACCGAGGATGGCGGGCAGGTCACCGACATGACACTCGGTTCCTTCGAGAGCCGCGATGGCAAGCGGTTCCAGTTCCGCATGCGTGAGCAGGTGGATGGCGACGACGAAGAGGAATTGGTGGGCGAGGGCAGGGTGGCGGCCAATGGCGGCAAGATCAACTTCAGCCAGCCCGACGACAACGAATTGCTGCTGCCGCCCGGCGCGATGTTTCCCACCGAACATACCATCCGGCTGATCGAGGCCGCCCGTGCCGGCGTGAATACGCTGCAGGCCGATGTGTTCGATGGCTCGTCGGTGGATGGCTATGCGGCGATCGGCGGTTTTATCGGCCGCACCCGCACCGCGCCGGCTGAAGGCCAGCCCGGTGTGGATGGCCGGGCCGATGGTCCGGCAAAGCCGCTGGCCGGCCTGCGCTACTGGCAGGTCCGGCTGGGCTATTTCAACTCCGCCAAGAAAAGCGACGTGCCGGATTACGAGATCGCCTTCCGCCTGTTCGAGAATGGCGTATCCGACGATATCGTGTTCGATTACGGCGACTATGCCATCCGCGCTACCCTGCAGCATCTGGAGATGCTGCCTAAGGATGGCTGCTAGCCATTCATCGATAGCGCGGCGCCACCTGGCTTTTTGAAAGATTCGGCGCCATGGCGGCGCGGGCCTGCAGCATGGCGGTGAACTGGCTTTCGTCATGCAGCGGCGGAATCGTGATGGCTTCCTTGCGGTCGAAGCCCACAAGCGCGGCATCCACCAGATCGTCCACTTCCATCAGGAAGCCTTCGGGAAAGCTGTTCGGGTCGCGCCCGGCCTTTTCCCAGATTTCCGTGCGGGTGGCGCCCGGCAGCACCGCCTGCACATAAACGCCCTTATCTTTCAGTTGCGCCGCCATCGCCTGGCTGAGATTGAGCAGATATGCCTTGGTGCCGCTATAAACCCCTTCGAACATTTCCGGCACCAGGGCGAGCACTGAAGAAATATTGATGATGGCGCCATCGCCCTTGGCGAGGAAAGCCTTGCCGGCTGCCGCAGCCAGGCGGGTGGGGGCGGTTACGTTGAGTGCGACGATGCGCGACAATTCGGCACTGCCGTTTTCCAGGATGCTGCCCTGCAACGCCATGCCGGCATTATTGATCAGCAGCGTAATGTCGCTTTTCGCCAATCTGGCTTCGATCTGGGCCAGCGCGGCTTCCTGCGTCAGGTCGGCGGCGATGATTTCAATGCTCACATCCGCCTGTTTGCGGATCCTGGCGGCCACGGCGTCCAGGCGCCCTGCATCTCTGGCGACCAGTACGAGGTTGTATCCGCGTTTGGCCAGGCGATCGGCATAAACCGCGCCGATCCCGGTGGATGCGCCGGTGACGAGGGCGGTGCTCTTGGGGTTGCTCATGGGGTGCTCCATCAGTGGGGAAGAATATGTTACTTGCAAAATGATAGTAACTATGTACCATAAGGCAATGGATGCTGAAAAATTTTCCCAAGGAACCTGCCCCGTCGCCCGCGCCTTGCTGCGGGTTGGCGATGCGTGGAGCATGATGATCCTGCGCGATGCCGGCTATGGCGCGCGCCGCTTCGATCAGTTCCGCACCAGCCTTGGCATTGCGCCGAATATTCTTACGCGCCGCCTGGCAGCCCTGACCAAACATGGCCTGCTGGAAAAGCGGCGCTATTCAGATCGTCCGCCGCGCGATGAATATGTGCTGACGGCTAAGGGCCGCGATTTCCTGCCGATCCTGGCCGCAATAGGCGCCTGGGGCCGGCGCCATCATGGCGAGGGCGGCACAAGCTATCTCGCCGATGCCAATACCGGTGTGGCGCTCGAGCCCATCGTGGTGGATAAGGTATCCGGCCGGCCGCTGGCGCAAATCCGGTCCAAACTGGTCCTGCCAAGTACCGATTGAGGCCCGGCCTCATCCCTTTCACGTTGTGCGGTTCCGGCTTGCGCCAGGAAGGGTGGTTGACTCGGCTTTGCGCAACTCATATCTTACATGCAAGATATGTCAGAAGAACCGTCCGGGGAGGGACATGGCGAGCGAGGCACGCATGGCGGCCTTCGACGCTGAGGCTTGGCGCCGCAGTCTGGCCACGCGCGCCACGGCGGCGGCCCAGGTGCATGAGCGGCTGCGTGACGACATCCTGGCCCTGGCGCTGCCGCCGGGCGTGGCGCTTTCCGAAAACGATCTGGCCCGGCATTTCGGCGTAAGCCGCACGCCTGTGCGTGAAGCCTTGCTGCGCCTTGCCGATGAAGACCTGGTGGAGATCGTGCCGAAATCCGGCAGCCGTGTGAGCCGCATTCCGGTGGGCAAGCTGATGGAAGCCATCGTGGTGCGCCGGGCGCTGGAGGAGGTGGCGGTGCGCCAGGCCGCCGAACGCGCCAGCCGCAGCCAGCTTACCGGCCTGCGTGCCATTCTGGAGCGTCAGCGCGAGGCGGAGGCCGCCGGTGATCATGAGGCTTTCCATCATGCCGACGAAGCCTTTCATGCCGCGATTGCCGAGGCTGCGGGCTATCCCGGCCTGTGGGCGCTGGTGCGGCAGGTGAAATTCCAGGTCGACCGGTTGCGCCGCCTGACCCTGCCTTTTCCCGGCCGTATCGGCCGCGCCATCGAGGAACATGCTGCCGTGGCCGAGGCGCTGGAACGCCATGATGCGGCAGCCGCGCTGGCGGCGATGAATTTCCATCTTGGCGGCCTGGAAGCCAGCCTGCCGGATCTGCGCCAGCAGAATCCCGATTATTTCATCCTCGAACATGCGCAGGCTGAGTTTCTGGCCGGCGAGGGGGTGAGAGCGTAACCGCGCCCCGGGCATCAGGGACAATCGTATAAACGCAAGCCTTCTCGACAAGGCGAAAACAAGTGGGAGGAATACCATGCATAAGACCGCGTTATTTGCCGCCACGATCCTGGCTGCCGGCGCCTTTGCCGTGCTGCCGGCTGCTGCCCAGACCAAACTGAAATGGGCGCATGTCTATGAAACGCCCGAGCCCTATCACACCGAGGCGCTGTGGGCGGCGCAGGAAATCGCCAAGCGCACCAACAACAAGTATCAGATCGAGGTGTTTCCGGCCTCGCAGCTTGGCAATGAAAACCAGATCAACGAGGCGCTGACGCTCGGCACCGTGGACATCATCTATACCGGCGTGGCCTTTGCCGGCTCGATCCACAAGCCGATAGCGATTTCCAATGCACCGTTCATCCTGCGCGACTTCAATCACTGGAAAGCCTATCGCGATTCCAAGCTGTTCACCGATATCGCTTCGGGCTACGAACAGAAGACCAAGCATAAGGTGACGGCGCTGACCTATTACGGCCAGCGGCATCTCACCGCCAACAAGGCGATCAACAAGCCGGAAGACATGAAGGGCATGAAGCTGCGCGTGCCGCCGGCGCCGCTGTTTCTGATGTTCACCAAGTCGGTGGGCGCCAATGCCACGCCGATTGCCTTCGCCGAAGTGTATCTCGCCTTGCAGCAGAAGACCGTGGACGGCCAGGAAAATCCGCTGCCCACCATCATGGCGAAGAAGTTCTATGAAGTGCAGAGCCATATCATGCTGTCGGGCCATATCACCGAAAGCCTGCTCAGCATCGTTGGCGGCCATGTCTGGAACAAGCTGAATGCCGACGAGAAGAAGGCGTTCGACGAGGTGCTGAAACAGGCGGCCAGCCGTGCCACCGATGCCATCCGCGCCTCCGAACAGAAGCTGGCCGAGGAATTCCGCAAGCTCGGCAAGACCGTGGTGGACGTGGATCGCGGGCCGTTCATCGCCGCCGCCCAGCCGCTGCATAACGATGCATCAGCCGGCGCCGGTTGGAGCAAGGCGGAATACGACGCCTTGCTGGCCCTCAAGTAAGCAGATGGTTGCCGACCTTCACGCCTTCAGAACGATAGGCGTGAAGGCTTGGCGGCGGGCGATGGCCTCGGCATCCCAGGCGATGCCCAGACCAGGCTGATCGGACGGCACCGCCTTGCCATCGCGCACGATCATGCGGCTGGTGGTTATGTCGTCCAACTGCGGAATCCATTCAACCCAAGCTGCATTCGGCACAGCGGCACAGAGCGAGACATGCAACTCCATCAAAAAATGCGGACAGATCGCCATGTTGAAGGTTTCGCCCAGATGCGCCACCTTCAGCCACGGCGTTATGCCGCCGATGCGCGCCACATCGGCCTGCATGATGGAGCAGGCGCCGCGCTGGGCGTATTCGCGGAAAATGCTGGGGTGATAGATCGATTCACCCACCGCAACCGGCAGGCTGGTGCTGGCGCAAAGTCGCGCATGGCCGTCGATATCCTCGGCAGGCAGCGGTTCCTCGAACCATGCCAGGTCCAGCGGTTCATACAGCCGTGCACGGCGGATCGCTTCCGCCACCGTGAAAGCCTGGTTGGCATCCACCATCACATCGAAAGCCGGGCCCACCGCCGCGCGCACGGCGCTCAGGCGTTCGATATCCTCCGCCACATGCGGGCGGCCCACCTTGATTTTCGATCCGCCGAAGCCGGCCGCTTTGGCCGCCAGCGCATCCTCCACCAACGCCGCCTTGTCGATATGCAGCCAGCCGCCCTCGGTGGTGTAGAGCGGCACCGCGCGTTGCGCACCGCCGGCTTCCAGCCAGAGCGGGCGATTGGCGGCCCGGCAGCGCAGATCCCACAACGCGGTGTCGATGGTGGCCAGTGCCAGCGCGGTGATCGCACCCACTGCCGTGGCATGGGTAGCGAAGAACAATTCCTTCCACAGCAATTCGATCTCGCCGGCCTCGCGCCCCAGCAGGCGCGGCGCCAGATGATCGCGCAACAGGCCGATCACCGACGAGCCGCCGGTGCCTATGGTGTAGCTATAGCCGGTGCCCACCAGGCCATCCTGCGTGTGGATGCGCAGCATCGGGGTTTCCTGGGAGATGAAAGCCTGGATCGCATCGGTGCGCTTCACTTTCGGCGCAAGATCCACCTGCAGAATTTCAATACGTTCGATGATCGCCATGCCCGCCTCCCATACGGCTGTTTTGTTGCCGCATGGTGGCGCAAGTTTTTTCGGAGGTAAAGCGGATGTCGCAAGACAACAAGCAGATTGACGAACATCTTATCGAAGTCAGCGACCCGGACGTGAAGATCGAACCCTTTGTGGAGGATGTGATCGGCTTTGTCATTTTCTGGGTGTTGGCAAGCGTAGTGTTCCTGCAATTCTTCTCGCGCTATGTGCTGAATGATTCCTATGCCTGGACCGAGGAGATATCACGCTATCTGTTGATGTGGCTCACCTTCGTTGGCGCCGCCACGGCGATGCGGCGGGGCTCCCATATCGGCGTGGAGGCAATCCAGCATTTCATGCCGTCGCCGCTGGCGCGCCTCAGCCGGCTGGTGATCGATGCGATTACGCTGGGTTTTCTGGCTTGCCTTTGCTGGTTCGGTGTGGCCATCACCGAGCGTATGCAGATACAGACCATGACCGTGATCGAATGGCCGATGAGCATAGTGTATGGCGGTGTTTTCGTCGGCTGTTGCCTGATGCTCTATCGCTATATTCGCGTGGTCTGGGGCAATTACAAGCGCCGTTGGCAACCGGACCCCGACAAGGTGAACCTGCTGATCGATTGATTTGTCTTATTCGGAGTTGCGCGCATGATCCCGTTGTTGATTTTTTTCTTCGTCACCCTGCTGATCGGCGTGCCGATCTTCGTCGCGCTGGGCGGCGCTTCGCTGTTCTATACGCATTTCATGTCGATGATGCCGGATTTCGTGGTGCTGCATCGCATGGCGGGCGGCGTGGATTCCTTTCCGCTGATAGCCGTGCCGTTTTTCATCCTGGCCGGCAATCTGATGAACACCGCCGGCATCACCAACCGCATCTATGATTTCGCGGTTGCGGCGGTAGGCTGGCTGCGCGGCGGGCTTGGGCATGTGAATGTGGTCGGCTCGGTGATTTTCGCCGGCATGTCGGGCACCGCGGTGGCCGATGCCGGCGGGCTTGGCACCATCGAGATCAAGGCGATGCGCGACCATGGATATAATGCCGAATTCGCTGTCGGCATCACGGCGGCGTCTTCCACCGTGGGGCCGATCATTCCCCCCTCGCTGCCAATGGTGATTTTCGGCGTGATGGCCAATGTTTCCATCGGCCAACTATTCGTTGCCGGCATCGTTCCTGGTTTGCTGATGGCAGGCGCGATGATGGTCTACGTTACCTGGTATGCCCATCGCCATGGCATCGGCCGCGACCAGGCGTTCCGCTGGAGCATTCTTGGCCGCTCATTCCTGCGCGCGATTCCAGCCTTGCTCACGCCGGTGATATTGATCGGCGGCATGTCCACCGGCGCTTTCACGCCCACGGAAGCGGCGATTGCCGCCTGCATCTGGGCGTTGATCCTGGGCGTATTCCTCTATCGCTCGCTGAACCTGCGGCAATTCTACCGCATCTCGATGGAAACCATAGAAACCACCGCCAGCGTACTGATCATCGTGGGTGCCGCCTCGCTGTTCGGCTGGGTGCTCACCACAACGCGGATCACCGAGCAGCTTACCGGCGGTCTGCTTGCGATCACCACCGATCCGTTGATGCTGTTGCTGATCATCAACATCATTCTGCTGATTATCGGCTGCTTCATGGAGACGATTGCCGCCATCTCCATCCTGGTGCCGGTTTTCATGCCGGCGATCGAAAAACTTGGGATCGACCCGGTTCAATTCGGCGTGGTGATGGTTCTAAACCTGATGATCGGCCTGCTCACCCCGCCGGTCGGCATGGTTTTGTTCATCCTCAGCCGCATTGCGAAAATCAGCTTCGAGCGCACGGTGATGGCCGTGCTGCCCTTCCTGATCCCGCTGGTGACTGTGCTGCTGCTGATCACCGCGTTTCCGGTGCTGACGCTTTATCTGCCCACGCTCTGGTACAGGTGAGCAGCGCTCAGGCGCGCCAGAATGCCCTGCTGAGCGGGATGATGAGCATCAGGATTTCCAGCCGGCCGGCCAGCATGCCGAAGCTCATCAGCCATTTGGTGATGTCGGGCGCTTCGCGGAAGGTGCAGCAGGGGCCGTAGATCGAGCCCAGGCCGGGGCCGTTATTGCCCAGCGCGGTGGCGGCGGCGCCCAGGCTTTCGGTGAAGCTGAGGCCTGTCGCCGCAATCGCCAGCGCCAGGGCCGCCAGCATGATCAGGTAGATGAAAATATAGGTGGCCACGCCGGCACGCACTGCATCGGGGATCGATTCACCGTTGAAGGTGATGCGGAATGTGCCATGCGGATAGATCTGGCGGTGAATTTGCGCGCGCAGCAACTGCATCATGGTGTGCAGGCGGAAAACCTTGATGCCGCCCACAGTGGAACCCGTACAGCCGCCCACCAGCATCAACAACAAAGCCAGCATTTCCGGAAAGCTGCCCCAGAAGGAAAAATCATGGCTGGTGAAGCCGGTGGTGGTGATGGTGGATACCGTCACGAAAGCGCCTTGGCGCAAGGCATCCAGCCAGTGTTCATCGGCCTTGGCGATGCGCCAGGCGGCAAACATCAATGTGGCCATCAGGATGATGAGCAGGAACAGCCGCACCTGCTGGTCGCGGAACAACACGTCCGGCCGGCCATACAGGGCCACGATATAAAGGCCGAACGGCATGGCACCCAAGGCCATGAATACCACGCTGATCCATTCGATGGCGGCGCTGTCGAAAAAGCCCAGAGAGGCATCATGGGAGGAATAGCCGCCGGTGGCCAGCGCGGTCATGGCATGGCCGATGGCATCGAAGGCATTCATGCCGGCGATCCAGAAACATACTGCGCAGAGAATGGTCAGCAGGATATAGATCATGCCGATCTGGCCCACCACTTCGGTCATGCGGGGCACGAACTTGGTCGAGTTCGGCGACAGATCCAGGCTGAAAAGCTGCAAGCCGCCGATACGCAGGAAGGGCAGCGCCAGCACGGCGATGGTCACCACACCGAAGCCGCCGATCCACTGGGTCAGAAAGCGCCACATCAGCAGTCCGCGCGGAGCATTATCGAGGCCCGACATCACGGTGGAGCCGGTGGTGGTGAGGCCTGACACGCTCTCGAAAACCGCATCGGTCAGGCTCAGTTTGGTTTCCGCCAGCATGAAGGGCAGGGCACAGACCAGGCTGGCCACCATCCAGGTGATCGGCAGCAGCAGCAGGGTTTCGTTCTGGCTGATGCGCAGATGGCGGCCATGGGTGGCAATCGCCACGCCGCTGCCCACGAAGATGGTGCCGGCGGCGCAGACCAGGAGGGGCAGGTAATCGTCATGCCGGTCCACCAGGTCCACCAGCACCGGCAGCAGCATGAAGCCGCCCAGCACGCAGCTCACCACGCTGACGAAATACAAAATCGGCGCCGGGTTGATGCCGGTCTCTTTGGAAGGCCGGTCCTGCCGGCCAGTACTCTGCGCGTTGCTGCTCATGGCGCCGGAGTGTGGTCGGGGCCGGCGCCGGAATCAAGAGACCCATGGCCGGCGTGAAGCCAACAAAAAACCCCGCCGGTTGCCCGGCGGGGTTTCTGTATTCGGTCCCGGTTAGGGGAAGCCGGATCAGACGCTGTAATACATCTGGAATTCGATCGGGTGCGGGGTGTGTTCGAACGCGTACACCTCTTCCCACTTCAGTTCCATGTAGGCGTCGATGAAGTCGTCGTTGAACACGCCGCCGGCCTTCAGGAAGTCGCGGTCGGCATCCAGGCTCTCGAGGGCTTCACGCAGCGAACCGCAAACCTGCGGAACCTGCTTCAGCTCTTCCGGCGGCAGGTCGTACAGGTTCTTGTCCATCGGGTCGCCAGGATGGATCTTGTTCTTGATGCCATCCAGGCCGGCCATCAGCATGGCGGAGTAGGCCAGGTAGGGGTTCGCGCCCGGATCGGGGAAGCGGACCTCGACGCGCTTGGCCTTTTCGCCGGTGCCGAACGGAATACGGCAGGAAGCCGAGCGGTTGCGGGCCGAATAGGCCAGCAGCACGGGGGCTTCGAAGCCGGGGATCAGGCGCTTGTAGCTGTTGGTCAGCGGGTTGGTGAAGGCGTTCAGCGCCTTGGCATGCTTGATGATGCCGCCGATGTAGTACAGCGCCATATCCGACAGGCCGGCATACTTGTTGCCGGCGAACAGCGGCTTGCCGCCCTTCCACAGCGACTGGTGCACATGCATGCCCGAGCCGTTATCGCCCTTGATCGGCTTCGGCATGAAGGTGGCCGACTTGCCCCAGGCATGCGCCACATTGTGGACGGCATACTTGTAGATCTGCATCGCGTCGCCGCACTTCACCAGGTTGGCGAACTTCACGCCCAGCTCATGCTGGCTGTTGGCCACTTCGTGGTGATGCTTTTCCACCGCAACGCCCATGGCGGCGATGGTGGACAGCATTTCGGCGCGCAGGTCGTTGCCCTGATCGAGCGGTGCCACCGGGAAGTAGCCGCCCTTGATCGGAGCGCGGTGGCCCATATTGCCGCCTTCATAGACCTTGCCGCTGTTGTAAGCGCCTTCGATATCGTCGAGATACACGAAGGTCTCGTTCATCGACACCTTGTAGCGCGCATCGTCGAACACGAAGAACTCGGCTTCCGGGCCGAAGAAGGCGGTGTCGGCCACCTTGCTGGTCTTCACATAGGCTTCGGCGGCCTTGGCGATCGAGCGCGGGCAGCGGTTGTAGCTCGAGCCGTCGCCGGGATTCAGCACGTCGCAGAAGATGACCATCATGGTCTGGGCTGCGAAGGGATCGTAGGTGACGGTGTTCAGGTCCGGCTTCAGCAGCATGTCGGACTCGTTGATCGCCTTCCAGCCGGCGATCGAGGAGCCGTCGAACATGGTGCCTTCATTCAGAAGGTCATCATCGACCACGCTCACGTCCATGGCCAGATGCTGCCACTTGCCGCGCGGGTCCGTGAACCGGAGGTCCACGTACTTCACGTCCTTGTCCTTGATCTGCTTCAGAATGGATTTAGCATCGGCCATGGTGTTTTTCCTGCTGCTCTTTGCCTGAATTCAGGTTGACTGTTGGGGGATGTTGACGTGCCGGGCGCGACCCGGCATCGCCGTCAGACTGCTTCCGCGCCCTTTTCGCCGGTGCGGATGCGGATGACCTCTTCGACACTGGAAATGAAAATCTTGCCGTCGCCGATGCGGCCGGTGCGGGCGGCCTGGGTGATGGCCTCCACGGCACGATCCACCATGGCGTCGTCGATCACCACTTCGATCTTAACCTTGGGCAGGAAATCGACCACGTATTCGGCGCCGCGGTAGAGTTCGGTGTGGCCCTTCTGGCGACCGAAACCCTTGGCTTCGGTGACAGTGAGACCCTGCAGGCCGATTTCGTGAAGGGCTTCCTTCACTTCGTCGAGCTTGAACGGCTTGATGATGGCTTCGATCTTTTTCATGGGTGCTGACTATTCTTTATAACGCCTCGGTTGACGGGACGGGTTCATGTATGCACGGCTCGTGCCAGACTTAAGACCTTGTTAACGGCCTGGATTCACGCAGATTGACGCCGCCTAAGTGGCTGAAATTTCGTTCAATCGGCCATATTATAGACCATCCGCACAATAAATATGCAGATTGTGGATTATTTTTTAGGCTTATTTTCGCCGAGCCATGTCCCTATCCGTTGAAGTGCCTCAGCGATGGCCGCATCGTCGGCGGCAAACGAGAGCCGCAGATAGCCTTCGCCATGCTGGCCGAAGCTGGTGCCGGCAATGGTGGCCACCCTGGCCTGCTCCAGCAGGGCATCCTGCAATTGCCGGGCATTGAAGCCGGTACCGGTGATGTTGGGGAAGGCATAGAAGGCGCCTTCCGGGCGGATGCAGCTCACGCCGGGCAGGGCGTTCAGGCCGGCCACGGTCAGTTCACGGCGGCGCTGGAAGGCCCGGCGCATGGTTTCCACCGCATCCTGCGGCCCCTGCAGCGCGGCGATGCCGGCAAACTGGATGGCGGCATTCACGCAGGAATGCACGTTGATCGCCAGCTTGGTGGCCAGATCGGCCAGATGGCTGGGCCACATGCCCCAGCCCAGGCGCCAGCCGGTCATGGCATAGGTCTTGGACCAGCCATCCAGCACGATCAGGCGGTCGTGCAGGTGGGTGTAGGGGATGAAGCTGGCATAGGGTTTGTCGTCGTCCAGCACGAGGCGGGAGTAAATCTCGTCCGACATCAGCGCCACATGGGGATGCTTGGCCAGGCCGGCAGCCAGCTTGGCCACTTCCTCGGCGGGCGCCACGCCGCCGGTGGGATTGGCCGGCGAATTCACGATCAGCAGCCTGGTGCGCGGGGTGATGCGGGCCAGCAGATCGTCGGCGCGGAAGGCAAAGCCATCCTTTTCCAGTAGCGGATAGCCGCGCGCTTCGGCGCCGGTGAATTTCACCAGGGATTCATAGATCGGGAAACCGGGATCGGGATACATGATCTCGCCACCCGGCTCGCCGAACATCTGGATCGCGGTGGCCATGGTCACCTTGCCGCCGGGTACGATCACGATGGTGTCCGGGCTCACGTTCACGCCGCGCCGCGCCGCGATATCGGCCGCCACGGCCTCGCGGAGCGGCAAGATTCCGTTGGCCGGGGTATAGCCATGATGGCCGTCGCGCAGGGCCTTCACGGCGGCTTCCACCACATGCTCGGGCGTGGAGAAATCCGGCTGGCCGATGCCAAGGTTGATCACGCTCTTGCTGCCGTCTTTGGCGGCCTGCATGTCGATGGCCTTGGCGCGGGCCAATACCTCGAAAGCGCTCTCGCTGCCCAAACGGCTCATGCGCGCGGCGATCTGCATGGTCTTCCTCCCGAAAAACGCCCCAACAAGGCGATGCGCTGCTTATGCCGGGAAAGCTGCGCCTCGACAAGGCCAGAGCCGGCCCTTAACCTTCTTCCGCAGACCAGGGGGGAACAATGCTGCTCGATGTTCGTACGTATACGTGCCGTCCCGGCACCATCAAATTGCAATTGGAAATTTATGAGCGCCTGGGCCTGAAGCCGCAGCAGCGCCATCTGGGTAAGCCGCTGGCCTTTCTGATCACCGAAACCGGGCCGATCAACACCTATATGCATATCTGGTGCTATGCGGATGCCGGCGACCGGGCGGCCAAGCGCGCCGCCATGATGGCCGATCCGGAATGGCAGGCCTACCTGGCCGAAAGCGCCAAGGCGGGCTATCTGGTGAACCAGGAAAACAAGCTGATGACCCCGGCCAGTTTTGCGCCGATACAGCGGTGAGTACGGGGTGTCACTCGCATAGCGGGTGAGGTGCACCAATTAGGTCTGGAATTTGTCGCGCCGGCATTCTAGGCTCTTCCCCAATAAAAAGCGTTCCTTTGGGGGGAGAGAGGCGTTTGCCGGCATGCCCTGCCTGTGGCGCAACCGCGCGAACCAACACCCGTACCGGTGCCAAGACCAGCGCCCGTACCTGCGGCATGGCATTGCCTGTCTGCCATTGTGCTTTTCTCCCCATGCATTCAGGTCGCGCATCACGCCGCGCATTCAGGTCGCGCATCCGGCCAGCGCCCTCGCGCCAACCCTTACATTCCGCACCTCTGCATACCGGTGTCATGTCCGATCCTTAGCTAATGGGGGCAAGAATGCTTAACCTGTCGCGGATCAATATCGGCCCAAGAGTGTTTTCAGTGCTGATCCTGCTGTCGCTGGTGGCGGCCGGCGTCGGCTATACCGGCATCAATGCGCTGGATCGCTACGAAGCGCAGACCAACCGCATGGAGGTGCTGTCGCAAACCGGCAACCTGCTCGAGCGGGTGGACAAGCTGGTCTACGCCGTGGTGATGGATTCCCGTGGCATCTACATGTCGCGGGATTTCGACGAGGCCAAACGCTTCGGCAATCCGCTGCTTGAGAATCTCAAGCGGCTGCAGAAGGCGGCCAACGATATCGGGCCGATGGTGGATGCACCCGATCGTCAGCGCTACGAGGATTTTCTCAAGACTGTGGGGGATTTCGTCAGCTTCCGCACCGAACTGGTGCGGCTTGGCACCGAGGTCAGCCCCGCCCAGGGCCGCGAATATGGCGACAACGATGCCAATCGCCGCAACCGCCAGACCCTGAACCAGCAATTGGAAGTGGCCGCCCAGCGCAATTTCGAGCAGGTGAGCACTCTCAATCACGAGTTGACGCAATTCTACGAGGTGCAGAGACCGGCGATGATCATGGGCATGGTGGCCGGCGTGCTGGTTGCGCTGTTGCTTGGCATCTATGTGGTGGTGGCTACCATCACCCGGCCGATCGGCCGCATCACCGGCGTGATGGGGCGGCTTGCCGCTGGCGAGCTTACCACCCAGGTGGATGGCGCCGAGCGCGGCGACGAGATCGGCGCCATGGCCAAGGCAGTGCAGGTATTCAAGGACAGCATGATTGCCCGCGAGCGCGCCGAGGCCGAGATTGCCGCCCAGCGCCAGGAGGCCGAACGCAAGCGCGCCGAAACCGAAGCGCGCGACCGCCAGGCGGCGCAGGAAATCGCCACGTTGTGCGGCAAGATCGCCGAGGGCGATTTCACCGAACGGCTCAGCCAGCAGGGCAAGGAAGGCTTTTATCTTGCCGTCAGCCAGCAGCTCAACAGCCTCACCGATACGCTGGAAGGCATGGCCGGCGAACTCGCCAATGTGATGGGTGCCATGGCGCAGGGCGATCTCACCCATGCGGTGCGCGGGCAGTATCAGGGCGTGTTCGGCACGTTGAAAGACAGCGCAAACAGCATGGCCGAACGGCTACGCGATTTTGCCGGCCGGCTCAGCCATACCGCCGAAACCGTGCGCGGCGCTTCCGGCGAAATCTCCACCGGCAGCCAGGATCTGGCGCAACGCACCGAAAGCCAGGCTGCCAGCATCGAACAGACTGCCGCCTCGATGCATGAGATCACCACCACCGTGCGGCAGAATGCCGACAACGCCCAGGCCGCCAACCAGCTTGCCGGTGCGGCGCGCGATACCGCCGAGAAGGGCGGCAATGTCACCCAGCAGGCCGTGGCGGCGGTCAGCCGTATCGAGGACAGTGCGCGCAAGATTTCCGATATCGTGGCGCTGATCGACGAGATCGCCTTCCAGACCAATCTGCTGGCCTTGAATGCCAGCGTGGAAGCCGCGCGCGCCGGCGAGGCCGGCAAGGGCTTTGCCGTGGTGGCGCAGGAAGTGCGTGCCCTGGCCCAGCGTTCAGCCAATGCCTCCAAGGAGATCAAATCGCTGATCACGGAATCCAACGCCCAGGTGAAGGATGGCGCGGCATTGGTGAACCAGACCGGCGCCAGCCTGTCGGAGATCGTGGCGGCGGTGAAGAAGGTGTCGGATATCGTGGCCGAGATCGCGGCGGCCAGCCGCGAACAGGCCACCGGGCTGGACCAGATCAACACCGCCGTTTCCAGCATGGACGAGATGACCCAGCGCAACGCGGCCCTGGTGGAGGAAACCACTGCGGCCGCACAATCTTTGGCCAGCCAGGCCACCGAACTGGCGCAATTGGTCGGCTTCTTCCGGCTGAAGGGGTAGGGCGTTTAAAGAATTAGGGGCTATCTTGCAATTCCCGGCCAAGCCGCCTATGTATATCCCATTGGAATATACATAGGCGGTGACGTGCCATGATCAGATCCAGCCTCTTCACCAATAACCGCACCCAGGCTGTTCGGCTGCCTAAGGCATTGGCTTTTCCGCCCGAGATCAAACAGGTGGAAATCATCCGGCTGGGGCAGAGCCTGCTGCTGAGCCCTGTAGGCAAACGCTGGGATGATTTTTTTGCCTCTGGGCCACGCGCCAGCGCGGATTTCATGGTCGAGCGCGATGACGAGCGCAGCGATGCTCCGGCAGAGGAGCGGGAACCGCTCTGATGCTGCGCTATATGCTGAATACCAATATCTGCATCTATGTGATGAAGAACCGGCCCAGATCGCTCGGCGAACGGTTCAGTCTGCAGGCAGAAGAGCTTTGCATTTCCAGCATAACGCTGGCGGAATTGCATTACGGCGTGGCCAATTCCGACCGCCAAGCGCAGAATGCCGAAGCATTGGCGCATTTCGCCGCGCGTCTGGAGATTCTGCCCTTTGCGGGCAAGGCTGCCGAGCATTATGGCGATCTGCGTGCAGTTTTGCGCCGTGCCGGCCAGCCTTGCGGAGTGCATGACATGATGATTGGCGCCCATGCACGCAGCGAGGGTTTGGTGCTAGTGACCAATAACACGCGCGAATTCGACCGTATGCCAGGTTTGCAGGTGGAGAATTGGGTTTGAAACCCCGCGCAATATCCGTCCCGCAGGGTGAGCCGCGCCTTGAGTTGGGCGACCGGCCTGCCTAATCTGGCCGCTGGTTTTTTCAGCAGGAGTCTTCGCGGATGAGTATGCGGACCGGCGGCCGGATTTTGGTCGAGCAATTGCGGATTCAAGGCGTCGATACGGTGTTCGGCGTGCCGGGCGAAAGCTATCTGGCGGTGCTGGATGCGCTGCATGAACATGCCAATGCGATCCGCTTCATCTGCAATCGCCAGGAAGGCGGCGCGGCGATGATGGCCGATGCCTATGCCAAGACCACCGGCAAGGTGGGCATCTGCATGGTCACGCGCGGCCCCGGCGCCACCAATGCCTCGGCCGGCGTACATGTGGCCTTCCAGGATTCCACGCCGATGATCCTGCTGATTGGCCAGGTGGGCCGCGACATGATCGAGCGCGAGGCGTTCCAGGAGATCGACTATCGCCGCATGTTCGGCCAGATGGCCAAGTGGGTGGCGCAGATCGACGATGTGGCGCGTATCCCGGAATACATGGCCCGTGCCTTCTCGGTGGCGAAATCCGGCCGCCCCGGCCCGGTGGTGCTGGCATTGCCGGAAGACATGCTCACCGATAGCGCCGATGTTGCCGATGTGCCGCTGGTCAAGCCGGCGGAGGCGCATCCGGGGCCAGACGATATGGCGCAGTTCAAAGCCATGCTGCAGGCTGCCGAGCGTCCGCTGCTGATCATCGGCGGCGGCGGTTGGAGCGAGGCGTTGCGGCTGCAAACCCAGGCGTTTGCGCAGGCTTGCGATTTGCCGGTGGCGCCCAGTTTCCGCCGCCAGGATTATATCGATAACGATTTCCCCAATTATGTCGGCGAACTCGGCATCGGCCCCAACCCGAAGCTGGCGGAGCAGGTGAAGCAGGCCGATCTGCTGATCCTGCTCGGCACTCGCATGGGCGAGATGAGCACCGGCGGCTATACCCTGTTCGATCTGCCGGTGCCGAAGCAGAAGATGATCCACATCCATGCGGGTGCGGAAGAACTCAACCGCGTCTATCAGCCCACCCTGGCGATCAACGCCTCCAGCCGCGCTTTCATTGCCGCCGCGCTGGCGCTGGGGCGGATCGACGGTTCACGCTGGGCCGCGCGCACCAAGCAGATGCGGGCCGATTACGAGGCCTGGCAGCAGCCCACCAAATCGCCGGGCGATCTGCAATTGTCGGAGGTCGTGGCCTGGCTGCGTGCCAACACGCCGGCCGACACGGTCTGCACCAATGGCGCCGGCAATTACGCCACCTGGCTGCATCGCTTCTATCGCTATCGTCGCCATGGCACCCAGCTTGCGCCCACCTCGGGTTCGATGGGCTACGGCCTGCCGGGCGCGGTGGCTTCCAAGCTGGCTTATCCCGACCGCGTCACTATTGCCTTTGCCGGCGATGGCTGTTTCCAGATGACGCAGCAGGAATTCTCCACCGCCATGCAATACGGCGCCGCCGTGATCGTGATCGTGGTGAATAACGGCATCTACGGCACCATCCGCATGCATCAGGAGCGCGAATATCCCACCCGCATCAGCGGCACCGAATTGTTCAACCCGGATTTCGCGGCCTTGGCGCGGGCCTATGGCGGCCATGGCGAAACCGTTGCACGCACCGAGGAATTCCCCGCCGCTTTCGAACGCGCGCGGGCTTCCGGCAAACCTGCCATCATCGAATTGCGCATCGACCCAGAGCAGCTTTCGCCACGCGCCACGCTCAGCCAGATCCGCGAGGCCGGCCTCAAGGCGAAGGGCTAGGGACTGGCAAGGGTGTGACGACGCACACGAAAGCGGCTTAACGGCGCCATCTTTTCGCTGCAATCCGAAAAAATACTCCTGTCTGTAGCCATGATGCAGACAGGAGCCCCCATGCCCCGCATCCTAACTTCGCTCGCCGTCATTGCCGCCTTGCTGATGGGCGGCGTTGCCCCGTATCAAGCCTGGGCAGACAAGCCGGATCGTGGCGGCCCGCAGCAGGGCCAGCATGGCAAGGGCAATCCTGGAAATCCCGGGGGGCCAGGCGGCACCTCGATCAGCATTCATATCGGCAGCGGCAACGAGGGCATCATCCGCGATTATTATCGCAGCGCCATGCAGGGCGGCCATTGCCCGCCGGGCCTGGCGAAGAAGAACAATGGCTGCATGCCGCCGGGCCAGGCGAAGAAATGGCAGCTTGGCCGCCCGCTGCCGCGCGATGTGATCTATCACGAATTGCCGCGCGAGCTTTCGATCCGGCTGTCATCGCCGCAGAATGCCCGCTTCGTGCGGGTGGCCGGCGATATCCTTCTCATCGCGGTCGGCACCGGCCTGGTGCTGGATGCCATCGAGGATCTGTCGCGGCTGTAAAAAAGCTCAGGCTAATTCGGCACCACGATCACGCGGCCATCGTCGAGGATGACGCTGCCGGCGCGGAAGGTCGGCGTGCCATAGGGGTCCATCTGGCCCAGCACGCGCACGCGGGCGCCGGGCGAAAGCCTGGTCAGGTCGCGCCAGGAGGGGCCGAGCTGGATCACGATGGAGGAATTGCCATCGTTCAGCACGAAGGTGCGCTGTTGCGGCGACATCAGAGTGCCGGCTAGCAGCACGGTCTTGCCGCGCGGAATCTCGGCAATCGGCGTGGGAGCGGGCAGGCCGATCTGCGCCGGCTGGTTGCGGCGTGCGGGTGCCTGGCGCGCAGCCGGGGCGGGTGTCTGGGCTGCTGGCGGCGCCGCGGTTTCCGGCAGGGCCTGATTGGCTGGGGCCTGATTCGCCGGTGCTTGATTCGCCGGTGCTTGATTAGCAGGGGCCTGTTGCGCCCAGGCAACATGGCCGGTCATTGCGCCGGCCAGCAGCGCCAGCGCGCAGATCAGCCTGCCGAGATACACGTGTTTCGTCAGATACATCGGCCGCCATCCACTTCCATGCAGACCCCGGTGATGAAGTTGGCTTCATCGGAGGCGAGATAGAGCGCGGCATTGGCGATATCCTGCGGCGTGGAGAAACGGCCGATCGGAATCGTGGCCACGAACTTCGCACGCATCTCGTCGGTTTCCTGGCCGCCCATGAATTCCTTCAGCATCGGGGTGAGGCCGGCCACCGGGTTCAGCGCATTCACACGGATCTGTTCGGGCGCCAGTTCCACCGCCATGGCGCGGGTGAGCGTGATCACCGCGCCCTTGGAGCCGTTATACCAGGCCAGGCCGGGGCGGGGCCGCACGCCGCCGGTGGAGGCGATGTTGATGAAGCAGCCGCCGCCGCGCTTGCGCATTTCCGGGATGGCATGCTGGGCGGAGAGATAGATGCTTTTTACGTTCACCGCGAAGATGCGGTCGAAGGTGGCTTCGTCGGTATCCAGCATCGAGGCATTGCGCTGCGGCATGCCGGCATTGTTCACCACGATATCGAGGCCGCCGAATTTGCCCACGCAGGCCGCCACCATGGCCTGCATGGCGGCGTTGTTGCTCACATCCACGGTCACCGCCAGGGCCTTGCCGCCGGCCTGATTGATCTCGCTGGCCACCCGTTCGGCGCCGGCCAGGTTCAGGTCGGCAATGGTCACGGCTGCACCCTCGGCGGCAAACCGCTTGGCGATGCCCTCGCCGAAACCCGAGCCGCCGCCTGTGACAATGGCTATCTTGCTGGCCAGACGCATCCCTGAAACCCTCCATAATTCTGATTCCAAAACCACTCTACCCCGGCGGGAGGGGCTTTGAAATGTCCAGCAAAGCCCTGTTAAAGCCGGTCCGGGCAGCTTGTCTTGCCGTTCCTGTACGATTATAGAACAAGCCGCCATGTCCCAAGCCGGCATACCCGAATCCTCCCCAGAGCTTTCTCCAGAGCTTTCTGTCGTCATCCCCGTGCATAACGAGGCCGAGAACATCGCCTCGCTGCTGGCGGAGATTTGCGCGGCCCTGCGCGGCCGGGTGGCGTTCGAGATCGTGGCGGTGGACGATTGCTCCACCGATGCCACCCCCGCCATTCTGCGCCAGACCGCAGCCGCGATGCCGGAATTGCGGCCGATCCGCCATCGCCGCAATGCCGGCCAGTCTATGGCGGTGCTGAGCGGGGTGAAGGCGGCGCGTGCGCCCTTCATCGCCACCCTTGATGGCGATGGCCAGAACGACCCCGCCGATCTGCCGGCCTTGTGGCAGGCTTTGCGCGCCGAGGCCGATGGCGGCCATAACCTGCTGATCGCCGGCCATCGCACCCGGCGGCAGGATAGCTGGGTGAAGCGCTATTCCTCGCGCATCGCCAACCGGGTGCGTTCGGCTTTGCTGAAGGATGCCACGCCCGATACCGGCTGCGGCCTGAAGATGCTGTCGCGCGCGCTGTTCCTGTCGCTGCCGGCTTTCGATCACATGCACCGCTTTCTGCCGGCCCTGGTATTGCGCCAGGGCGGGCAGGTAAGGTCGGTGCCGGTGAATCACCGTCCACGCCAGGGCGGCGTTTCTCATTATGGCACCTGGGGCCGCCTGAAGGTGGGCCTGGTGGATCTGGTCGGCGTAAGCTGGCTGCAGCGCCGTTGGCGCGATAGCGGCGGCAGCCAGGATCTGCGCGGCCAGGATTTGGAGTAGCGATCATGTTCGCCGAATATCTCGAGCGCCTGCTCGACAACCTGAATATCTGGGCCGCCATCGGCTTTTTCGGCCAGGCAGTGTTCGCCTCGCGCTTCATCGTGCAATGGATTCATTCCGAGCGCGTGAAGCGCAGCGAAATCCCGTTGCTCTTCTGGTATCTCAGCGTGGCCGGCGGCGTGATCCTGCTGATCTACTCGATCCATATCGCCAACCTGGTGTTCATCCTGGGCCAGAGCAGCGGCCTGTTCGTCTATGCCCGCAACCTGCATCTGATCTACCGCGAGCGCCGCCAGCAGGCGACCGAAAAGGCGGCCGGATGAACAGCCGCGCGCTGATCGGCTTCAGCCTGCTGATCTGGCTGCTGGCCCTGGCCGCGGCGATGATCGCGCGGCCGCTGATGCCGATCGACGAGACGCGCTATGTAACGGTGGCCTGGGAGATGCACCTGGCCGATCACTGGCTGGTGCCGCTACTCAATGGCGAGCCCTATCACCACAAGCCGCCGCTGCTGTTCTGGATCATCCGCATCGGCTGGATGATCTTCGGCGTGAATGATCTCTGGCCGCGTCTGGTGGCGCCGCTTTTCGGCCTGGCCGCGCTGGGCCAGGTGCTGTGGCTGGCCCGCCTGCTCTGGCCGGGCGAGCAGGGCCGCCGCATCGGCGCGCTGGCCTTGCCCATCCTGCTCACCGGCGCCTGGTGGCTACTGTTTTCCACCCTCACCATGTTCGATCTGATGATGGCCTGCTTCGCCCTGCTGGGCTGGTGCGGCCTGGCCCTGGCTTTGCGCTACGGATATTTCTGGCGCGGTCTGGCGCTGTATGGCTTGGCCATCGGCCTTGGCGTGCTGTCGAAAGGCCCGGCCATCCTGGTCTACGCGCTGCCGCCGGCCTTGCTGGCGCCGCTCTGGGCTGAGGTGAAGCAGAATTGGCTGCGTTGGTATCTCGGCCTGCTGGGGGCGATTGCGCTGGGCGCGGCCATCGGCCTGGCCTGGGCGCTGCCGGCCGCCGAAGCCGGCGGGGCGGCCTTCAAGCAGGCGTTGCTTTGGGGCCAGACCGCTGGCCGGGTGAAAGACAGCTTCGCCCATAAGCGGCCGCTCTGGTGGTATCTGCCGATGCTGCCGCTGTTGCTGCTGCCCTGGCTGTTCTGGCGGCCGGCCTGGCGCGCGATGTGGTTTGGCCGGGTCGGTTGGAGCGATGCCAATGTGCGCTTCTGCCTGGTGGCCGGCCTGGTGGGTCTGGTGGTGTTCAGCTTCATCAGCGGCAAGCAGCCGCATTACCTGCTGCCGCTGTTTCCGCCTTTCGCGCTGCTGGTGGCCCAGGCGCTGGAGAATGGCCGCGTGCTGGCCCGGCCGGTAGACATGCTGCCGGCCATCGGCCTGGTGGCCGTGCTGGCTGTGCTGATCGCCTTGGTGCCTTTCGTGCCGCAATTGGTGGACAAGCTGGACGATCTGCCCGATTGGTCGATGGCGGTGCCGCTGGAAATCGCTGCCAGCCTGCTCGTCGGCTGCGCGCTGGCTTTCTGGCTGTCGCGCGATGCCAGGGTGGACCGGCAATTGATCGCCATGTCGTGTCTGGCGCTTTCGTTGTTCCTGTCGGTGCATCTGATCGGTTTCGCGCCGGGCCGCGCGGCTTACGACATGAAGCCGGCGGCGATGGTGATCAAATCGGCGCAGGATGCCGACCGGCCGGTGGCTTTCGCCGGCGATTACCATGGCGAATATCAATTTCTCGGGAGGTTGGAGAAGCCGCTGCCCGAGGTGGAATATCGCGATATTCCCGCGTGGTTCGCGGCCAATCCGAATGGCTGGATGGTGGCCCGTTATCGTGTGGAGCGCTTGGCGCAAGGCCCCAAGCCATTGTATGCCCAGCCCAAGCGGGGCAGGATCATGGTGATCTGGGATGCAGCCGCATTGGCCGCGCAACCCGAGTTTTTCGCGCCGCAGTGATCCGGCTTTTTATTTGCCCGACCGCATGGCGGAGCCGGGATAACAGCCAGGGCGTAGCCTGAGTAGCTGCGGGAGTAGCAACTGGGGCGCTGCACCATAAATCCAGCGGGAGGTGGGATGTTTTTTCCGGGGTTCGAAACCAGGCGCGTTGCCGGAGCCGGAGCCGACATCCATCTGCGTATCGGCGGGTCGGGGCCGCCTTTGCTGCTGCTGCATGGCTACCCGCAAACCCATGTGATGTGGCACAAGGTGGCGCCCATGCTGGCGCGGCATTTCACCCTGGTGTTGCCTGATCTGCGCGGCTATGGCGAGTCAGGCAAGCCGCCATCCGACGATGCCCATCTGGTCTATTCCAAGCGCGCTACGGCCGCCGACATGGTGGCGGTTATGGCGCAACTTGGCTTCAAGCAATTTCGCCTTGCCGGGCATGATCGCGGCGCGCGGGTGGCGCATCGCCTTAGCCTGGATCATCCGCAGGCGGTGCAGCGGCTGGCGCTGCTTGATATCGTGCCCACGCTCACCATGTTCGGGCGGATGAACCAGGCCATCGCCAGCGGTTATTACCATTGGCTGTTCCTGATCCAGCCGAACGGCCATCCCGAGCGTATGATCGGCGCCGACCCGGATTACTATATCACCAGCAAACTGGGCGCCTGGGCGGCCGATGCCAGCGTGTTCACGCCAGAGGCGGTGGCGGAATATCAGCGCTGCTTCCGCGATCCGGCCTGCATCCATGCCACCTGCGAGGATTATCGCGCCGGCGCCGGCATCGACCTGGAGCATGACCGGGCCGATCTGGATAAGCGCATCCAGGCCCCCTTGCTGGTGCTGTGGGGTGCGCAGGGGCAGATATCTCGGCATTTCGACGTGCTGGGCTGCTGGCGCGAAAAGGCGGTGAACGTGAAGGGCCTGGGCTTGCCCTGCGGGCATTTCCTGCCCGAGGAGCGGCCGGAGGATACGGCGCGTGCGGTGTTGGATTTCATGCGGGAGGCGGCGGTATGAGTGGCGGTGAGGGCAGGAAGACGGCGCCGGAAGACGGCGGCGCGCCAGGCATCATTTTGCCTAAGCCGCGTATCGGCCTGATGACGCGGCTGCGCAACTGGTTCCTGGCCGGCATCATCGTTACCGCGCCGATCGGCCTGACAGTGTATCTGGTGGTGATCACCATTGAGGCGATCGACCGCAATGTGCGCAGCCTGATCCCCCATGGCTATGAATTCGAAACCCTGGTGCCCAGCCTGCCGGTGGGCATTCCCGGCCTGGGGGTGATCGCAGCCATCGTGCTGCTCACGGTGATCGGCTTCCTGGCCACCAATTTCCTTGGCCGTTCGCTGCTGGGCCTGAGCGAGCAACTGGTCGCCCGCATGCCGATCGTGCGCGGGCTGTATTCCGGCCTGAAGCAAATTTTCGAAACCGTGTTCAGCCAATCGGGCCAGAGCTTCCGTCAGGTCGCCCTGGTGCCCTGGCCGTCCAAGGGGTCATGGACCGTGGCTTTCGTCACCAACGACGAAGCCGGCGAGGTGGGCCGCCGCCTGGGCCGCAATCTGGTCACCTGCTATGTGCCCACCACGCCCAATCCCACCGGCGGCTACATGACCTATTTCGACCGCAACGACATCGTCATCCTGTCGATGAGCGTGGACCAGGCGATGAAGCTGATCATCTCCTGCGGCGTGATCCTGCCGCCCGACAAAGTGGGCAGCCTGATCGATAGCGGTGCACCTGGCATTGAAGTCGGCCCAGAAACCAAGCCAGAAATCAAACCCGAAACCAAACCTGGGCCGTAGCCGAGCATTCCGGCATCAAAGCGGCATCAGACATCGACCCTCGGACTAAATCCGAGGGCGACGGTTTGCGGCGGTTCGCAAGCCTATCTCTAGCGTCACCACCGCACTTTCCGGCTTAGCTTTGGTCAGCCAGGGTTTCTTTCCATCTCGACTCTTGAATTGAATTCAATCTGCCCCATGGCTCACGCTGCCTTGAAAACCGCCAATTCTAACACCGTTACGGCCTGGCCAGGGGGGCAATTGGCGCTACCGCCGGCCACGCATCTGGCCGCCTTTGAGCGCCAGGCGGGCGATGCTGGCCGGATCATTGAACTGGTAGGCCATGTTGGTCAGGCGGGCGCCGCCGATGGTTTCGCTGCGTTGGGCAATCGCCACGCCGCCCAGCAATTCGTAGAAATCCCGAGCCTTGGTATTGTCGGCCAGCACCCAGAGGCAGAATGGCGCCATGCGCTTTTCCGCCAGCCAGTTGGCGGCATGCACCATCAGGCGTCTGCCATGGCCATGGCCCTGCCATTCCGGAGCGATGTTGAGGGCATAGATTTCGCCCCGGAATGTTGCCCCGGCGCCCGGCGGCAGGTCGCGCGGCGGCCCGGCCAGCAGGAAGCCGGCAATGCCGCCCGGCTGCTCCGAGGCCAGCACGACCTGCAGCCGGTCGGGATGGGGTTCGGACAGGATCTGGTGCCAGAAAGCTTCGCGCTTGGCTTCCGAAAGCCCGGCCAGATAGGCATCGGCCATGATGCCGCGATAGGCCTCGCGCCAGACCCGCACATGCAGTTGGCCCAGGGCGGGGGCATCCTCGGGCCGACCCGGCCGGATGGCGAAATGCCTCGAAGCTACGCGTGTGGCGATGGCCATAATCTTTCTTCCCTAGCACAGCGAGTGTAGCAGGGCAGACTCCGCCCCGCCGTAACGATCATTACAAAGCAATCTACAGGTAGAATGCGGCCAAAACGGGGCTGGGCTTGGGAATATTTTGTTCTTTTTATAGTCCAATTCCCGGAACTGGCAGGGCCAGGAAAATCCGACTAGTCTGCCCGCCATGACGATGATGGGTGCCAGACAGGCGAGACGGTATTTCGTACAGGGGCGGGTGCAGGGTGTGGGCTTCCGCTACTGGACCATAGGCCGCGCCCGCAAGCTGGGGCTGGTCGGCTGGGTCCGTAATTGCCGAGATGGCTCTGTGGAATTGCTGGCGGCCGGCACCCAGGATAGCCTGGATGCCCTGGCGGCCGCCCTGTGGGGCGGGCCACCCGCCGCCAAGGTTCTGAAGGTGGAGACCGGGCCGGTTTCGGCTGCCGAAATATCCGGTCTGGCCGCGTTGGCCGGGTTTGAGCAAGTTGCCACGGCAGATTAATAGTATCAGGTTATAATATTCGGGTTAAGCCATGGAAAATAAGAAAAATCCCGCCAAGATGAATTGGAAGCAATGGGCCGCCTGCTATATCGGCTCGCTGAGCTTGGGTGGTCTGGTCTGGTATGGCACCAACAATACCTGGCTGGGTTTTGGCGCCATTCTGGCCTTTACCGCTTTCTTTGTGTTTTACATCTCGGGCCGGAATATCAAGGCGGAACGCGCCGCCCAGCAGCCCGATCCAGCGAATATGACGCGCCAGCAGCGCCGCGATCTTGAACGAAAAAACAATAAAAAATAATAGTTTGTCGTATATTTCTAATGTAATTAATAAGAAATGCAGGCTAAGTCCATATAGAGTGTTTCACGTGAAACACTCAGCGAACGACGCGACTGTTTCACGTGAAACAGTCGGCGAACGATACGGGTGTTTCACGTGAAACACCGCCTCAATCTACGCTACATCGATTATTATCAAGGCGCTCTAGAAGTGACCCTGAAAGCATTGAAAACAATATAGTATCTACATCATTCAGGCTGACCGGCAGGCCCAAATCCACCAGCGAGGTGACACCGAACGGCGTCGCCGCGTCGTCGTGGATACCGCAGGGCACGATGCCCGAGTAATGCCTGAGATCGGGTTCCACATTCAGGCTCAGGCCATGATAGGTCACCCAATGGCGCACCCGCACGCCGATGGCGGCGATCTTGTCCTCCCGCCCGGCGGCCCCCTGGCTTGGCCCCTTATCTGGCCGGGATACCCATACGCCCACCCGGCCGGGCCGGCGCTCGGCGCGGATGCCGAACTGGCCCAGGCTGTCGATCACCCAGTCCTCCATCCGGCAGACGAAGTTGCGCAGGTCGCGGCCGCGCTTGGCCAGGTCCAGCATCACATAGGCAATACGCTGGCCGGGGCCATGATAGGTATATTGTCCTCCGCGGCCGGTGGCATGGACCGGGAAGCGGGCATCCAGCAGATCCTGCGGTTTGGCCGAGGTGCCGGCGGTGTAGAGCGGCGGGTGCTGTAGCAGCCAGATCAGCTCGGGCGCCGTACCTGCCCGGATGGCTGCCACCCGCGCTTCCATGGCGGCCAGGGCCTCCGCATAGGGCACCAAGCCATCGCTGACCGCCCAATCCACCGGCCCATCTGCGGTTTCCAATTGGCGGCTGGGGGCGGGAATTACGGTCACGGGTTTACCTTCTGCTAACGATAGCAGGCTATGTAGTATGCTGGCTCCTGTAAGGGAAGGTGGATCATGGCAACGCCCAGTGCGGTTCAAGACGTTACCGTCGAGATATCGGTGGTACTGGGCAAGGCCACCATGCCGATTCATCAGGTGCTGAAGGTGGGCCGTGGCGCCGTGATCGAGCTGGATGCCAGCGTGGACGACCATGCCTGGATCTATGCCAATAACAAGCTGATTGCCCGGGGCGAAATCGTGATCTCCGGCGAGAAGGTGGCGGTCTCGATCACCGACACCATGTCTGACGATTAGAAACCACTGAAAATTAAGGCTGTACGGTTCTTGAAGCGGGGGCGGGGATTTGCTATGTCCGCGCGTCGCCCGGTTTGCGGTCGTGGCGGAATTGGTAGACGCGCAGCGTTGAGGTCGCTGTGGCCGAAAGGCCGTGAAAGTTCGAGTCTTTTCGACCGCACCATGCAGCAATTGCTCCCCCAAGCCAGCCGGGCCGGGACAGGATCATGACGAGCGATCTCGATCGGATGGCGCTGGAATATCACCGGCTGCCGAAACCCGGTAAACTGGAAATCACGCCGACCAAGCCGCTGGCCACCCAGCGCGATCTGGCCCTGGCTTACAGCCCCGGCGTGGCCGCCGCCTGCAATGCCATTGTGGACGATCCCGCCGAGGCCGCCTCGCTTACCGCGCGCGGCAATCTGGTGGGGGTGATCTCCAACGGCACCGCCGTGCTCGGCCTGGGCAATATCGGCCCGCTGGCCGCCAAGCCGGTGATGGAGGGCAAGGCCGTCCTGTTCAAGAAATTCGCCGGCATCGATGTGTTCGACATCGAGGTGGCCGAGACCGACCCGCAGAAGCTGATCGATATCGTTGCCGCGCTGGAACCCACCTTCGGCGGCATCAACCTGGAAGACATCAAGGCCCCGGAATGCTTCGTGGTGGAGCGCGCCCTGCGCGAGCGCATGAAGATTCCGGTGTTCCACGACGACCAGCATGGCACCGCCATCACCGTGGGGGCTGCGATCCTCAACGGCCTGCGCGTGGTGGGCAAGAAGATCGAGGATGTGCGCCTGGTGGCTTCGGGCGCCGGCGCCGCCGCGCTGGCCTGCCTCGACCTGCTGGTGGAACTGGGCCTGCGCAAGGAGAATATCGTCGTCACCGATATCGTCGGCGTGGTCTATGAGGGCCGCACCGAGCAGATGGACGAATTCAAGGCCCGCTATGCGCGCCAGACCAACAATCGCACCCTGGGCGATGCGATTGCCGGCGCCGATGTATTCCTCGGCCTTTCGGCGGCCAATGTGCTGAAGCCGGAAATGGTCGAGAAGATGGGGCCCAAGCCGCTGATCATGGCGCTGGCCAATCCCACGCCGGAAATCCTGCCCGAGGCGGCCAAGGCGGTGCGCCCCGATGCGGTGATCGCCACCGGCCGGTCGGATTATCCCAATCAGGTGAACAACGTTCTGTGCTTCCCGTTCCTGTTCCGGGGCGCGCTGGATGTGGGCGCCACCACCATCAACACCGCGATGGAACTGGCCGCCGTGCGCGCCATTGCCGATCTGGCGATGGCCGAGATGAGCGAGATCGTGTCGCGCGCCTATGGCGCCGATGAAGACATCGCCTTCGGCCCGGAATACATCATCCCCAAGCCGTTCGATCCGCGCCTGATCCTGCAGATCGCGCCGGCGGTGGCCAAGGCGGCGATGGAAAGCGGCGTGGCCACGCGGCCGATCGAGGATCTCGATGCCTACCGCGAGAGCCTGGAACGCTTCGTCTATCGCACCGGCTTCATCATGCGGCCGCTTTTCGAGCGCGCCAAGCGCCGCCCGATGCGCCTGATCTATGCCGAGGGCGAGGATGAGCGCGTGCTGCGCGCCGCCCAGATCGTGATCGACGACAAGATCGCCCAGCCGATCCTGATCGGCCGCCGGGCCGTGGTGGAGATGCGTATCGAGCGCCTCGGCCTGCGCCTCAAGATCGGCGAGAATGTGGAATTGGTCGATCCCGAGCGCGACGACCGCTACACCGATTTCTGGACGCAGTATCATACCCTGATGGCGCGCCGCGGCGTGGCGCCCGACGATGCCCGCACCGTGATCCGCACCAACACCACCGTGATTGCCGCCATGAGCGTGCTGCGCGGCGAGGCCGATGCGATGATCTGCGGCGCGGTGGGCCAGTATGAACAGCATCTGCCGCATCTGATGGATGTGGTGGGTCTGCGCACCGGCGTGGAACGCCCGGCAGCCATGCAGTTGCTGGTGGTGCCTCAGGGCATCCTGTTCATTGCCGATACCAATGTGAATTTCGATCCGTCGGCTCAGGATATCGTCGGCATCGCCCGGCTGGTGGCCGAGGAAGTGCGGCGTTTCGGCATCGTGCCGAAGATCGCGTTGCTTTCGGCATCTAATTTCGGTTCATCCGCTGTGCCGGCGGCGCGCAAGATGCGCGAGGCGGTGAGCGACCTGCAGGCGGAATTCCCCGACCTGGAGATCGAGGGCGAGATGAAGGCCGATGCCGCCATCTCGGAAGCCATCCGCCAGAAGATGATGCCGGGCAGCAAGCTTACCGGCAGCGCCAATGTGCTGATCATGCCCAACCTGGACGCCGCCAACATCGCCGCCAATCTGGTGCGCCAGATGGAGCAGGGATTCTATGTCGGCCCGATCCTGATGGGCATGGCGCGGTCTGCGCATATCGTTTCGCGTAACGTGACGGTGCGCGGCCTGGTCAACATGACTGCCGTGGCCGTGGTGGATGCGCAGGATCATGCCGATGGCGTGATGGGGCGCCGCGAATGATGGCTAGTGTCCGATAACCGGGCCGGGCTTGTCCCAGCTATAACCCTCGGCATAATTCAGCAGCAATTGCAGCGTAGCTGAGGCCTCGCCGCGCCAGGCCAGCCCGATGGAATGGCTGACGCGCAATTCGGCCAGCGGCAGATTGGCCACGCGTTCGCGCGCGCCATCCAGCAGCCAGCTCGGCAGCACCGCCAGCCCCAGACCGGCTTCCACCAGCGCCAGCAAAGCCGCATCGCTTTCCGCCCGGCCGACGATGCGCGGCCTGACGCCGTTGCTGTTGAACAGCTTTTCCGAAGCCGGCATAACCTCGGCCTGCGGGCGGATCACGAAGGCCTGGTCGTGCAATTCGTTCAGCTTCACGCTGGCGCGATGGGCCAGAGGATGCTGCAGCGGCAGCGCCAGGCGATAGCGCTGGCGCAACAGGGCCAGGCTTTGCTGATCGCTCTGGCCGCCATCCAGCAAAGTGAGCGCGGCATCGATGCGGCCAAGCTCCAGTCTGCGGCGCAGGGTGGGGGCGGGGGCTTCCAGGGTTTCGATTGCCACATCGGGATGCGCGGCCATGAAGCCGCCGAGCAAGCCGCTCAGGCCTCGGGGCGGCAACCCCAGCATATGGCCCAGACGCAGCCTTTGACGCGCCGGTTTGGGCAGGCGCAATTCGCGCCGTGCCGCGGTCCATTCGCTCATCAGCACCCGGGCGCGCGGCAGAAAGCGGGCACCGGCCGGCGTAAGCAGCGCGCCGCGACCGCCGCGATCCAGCAGCACGGCACCCAAATCCTCCTCCAGCCGTTTGATGCCGGCCGACAGGGTAGGCTGGCTCACATTGACGCGCTCGGCCGCCTTGGTGAAGCTGCCGGTCTCTACCACCGCCAGGAAATAGCGTATCTGCGAGATGTTCATCGGCCGCCTTCTCGATCCTGGCCGACTATTCCGGCCAGGATCGAAAATAGCAAGCCGCTATGGCTGGCTCGCTGACAGATAGACGATTGCTATTTTACCACAAGGTCGTTTTTCACCGAGCGCACGCCTTCCACCGAGGCAGCGAGCTGGCCGGCTTTGGCTTTGGCGGCGCTGCTGTCGACGAAGCCGCTGAGTTGCACCATGTCCTTGAAGGTTTCGACGCTGATCTGCATCGACTTCAGGCCGGGCTCGTTGAGCAGGGCGGTTTTCACCTTGGTGGTGATGACCGAGGAATCGACGAATTCGCCGGTCGATTCACGGCTCGGCGCTGAGGAGCATGCGGCCAGAGTGGCGGTGGCAGCCGTAAGGGCAAGGGCGGCGAGCAGCATGCGAAACGGCTTGGCGGGGGTCATGGCTTTGTCCTTTCAGGATCGTTTGGTGTTGCAGGTCGGCAGAAATCTGCCGGTGAACTGCAAACGCCAAATGATACAAAAAGTTCCATAAGCGTAGAGGCGGATCATAATACCGCTGCGCTAGAACAAGTAAAAACCTTGTCCCGGCCCAATAATCGCCCGAATTCCCCTCAAACTCATAAATCAATAGAAACCCAATGATTTGGGTGCCCTTGAATAATTGTAATCGGCGCGGTTTCTCCGCCGTTATTTAATAGGAGTATTGTTATGGAATGGAACGGAATCTGTTTTAATACTGCTTCTGCGGATGTTTCGCCCCAGCATACTTCCATCCTGGAGCGAAACAGGCTGGAGCAGGAAATGCTGAAATTCCTGCGTCCGCTGCGGGCCTTTGCCCACAGCCTCACGCGCAACAGCGCCAATGCCGACGACCTAGTGCAAGACACCATGGTGAAGGCGCTGAGCAATTTCGACCGCTTCACGGTGGGCAGCAACATGTCGGCCTGGTTGTTCACCATCATGCGCAACACATTCTGCTCCAATCAGCGCAAGCATCGCCGCGAAGTGCTGTATGGCGATGACGACAGCATCGCGCAGCTTGCGGTGCGGCCATCCCAGGAAGGCATCGTGGAGATGCATGAATTGGGCGCAGTGCTGCGCAGCCTGCCCAAGAATCAGAATCAGGCTTTGCGCCTGGTGGTGTTGTCGGGCTTGTCTTACGAGCAGGCCGCCGAGATCAGCGGCTGTGCGCTTGGCACCATGAAAAGCCGGGTAAACCGCGCGCGCGGCCGGCTGCAGGAAGCGATGGCGGTGGAATGACGCCGCTTTAATCGCATGCAGGGAACCATGGGCCGGTTGGCGCGTTTTGCTTCCGTGGTCGCTGACAACGTAAACCCGTGACCACGCAAACCCGTGGCCGGAGGGCCGCATTATAATTGTAGCCGCATTATAATTTTAGGAGGACAGCATGAGCACCCATCAGCAGAATCCGAAGCCGCAATCGCCCAAACCGCAGGTGCCGCAGAAGCAGCAGGATCAGGCGCAGCACAAGCCCCAGCAGCAGGGCCATGATCGCGGCCTGGGCAACCTGTATCAGGATCCGAGCCAGAAGCAGGACAAACAGAAGGCTCCGCAAACGCCGCATCCGCAGCGCGGTTAAACAACCTGGCTGCGAAAAGAAACCCCGCCGGTTTTGCCGGCGGGGTTTTTTGTGGGCGATGGCACGGACGCTATATGCGTCCGGTGAGTAGCAGGATCAGCAGAACGATCACCACGACGGTGAATATGCCGCTGGGGCCATAGCCCCAATTGCGGCTATAGGGCCAAGCCGGCAAGGCGCCGAGCAACATCAGGATCAGAATGACGAGAAGAATGGTAGACAACATGATTTGGCTGCCTTTTCTTTTTTGTTGAGGTATCGATGAAACGCCGCAGTGGCGGCAAAAGTTCCAGCCTTCCGACGAAAATTATGCACCGGTCTTGCTGGGGCCATCGGGTTGGTCGTCGCTATAACCCAACTGCTCCAGCGCGTTGCCGACCCGCCGCAGCTTTTCGCTTGTGCTGCCTTCGGGTTCCGGGCCGGTCATGCTCTCTTCCGAGGCAACCAGTTTGAGCCGCAGGGTGTAATCCCAGTTCTTCAGCAGCTTGATCTTCTGCTCGCGGCTGAATTCGTGATTGTCGAGGATATCGTTCGGGCTGGCGAAGTGCCGTTCGGTATCCTGCAGGGCACGTTCAAATGCATTGGGCATGATGCAACCTCCTGAGATGGCTTTAGCTCCATCTAAAACGCCTCGGCGGGCATTTGGTTGCATGGCTGCTGATAGAAATATGCAATACCTGGGATTGAAAGAATTGATTTCATCTATTGCTGCGGTTTGGCTAGGTTTTCCGCCAGTCGAATCCCGTCCGGTTTGAAGGAAGGGGAGCATTGCAGGAGGAAACCATGGCCAGCCCAGAGCAAGCGGCCCCAGCCAGCTTCACCGCGCCGGACCCCGGTTTCGAAGCCCGCTGCCGCGACAGCTTCAGCCGCCAGCCGGCCATGCACCTGATCGGCGCCAGCATCGCCGCCCTGCGGCCCGGCTTTTGCGAGGTGCGGCTGCCGCATCGCCTCGAGGTGACCCAGCAGCATGGTTTCGTGCATGGCGGCGTGCTGGGCATGATCGCCGACAGCGCCGCCGGCTATGCCGCCTATAGCCTGTTTCCTGCCGACAGCACGGTGTTGACGGTGGAATACAAGCTGAACTTGATGGCGCCGGCCGATGTGGATGAATTGCGCGCCCGTGGCCAGGTAACGCGCTCGGGCCGCACGCTCACCGTGGTGGCCATGGATGTGATCGGCATCAAGGCTGGCCGCGAGGTGCATTGCGCCACCGGCATCGCCACCCTGATCTGCATTCAGGGGCGGCCGGATACGGGCCGCTGACACTGGCTGCCGAACCAGCCTTTCCGCTACACTGAACAAAAGTACGAGGAGACGCCATAATGATCAGCAACACCTATCCGACGCTGGATTTCGATCTCGGCGAAACCGCCGACATGCTGCGCCAGAGCGTGCGCGGTTTCGTGGATGCCGAACTGGCGCCGCGTGCCGACGAGATCGACCGCAAGGATGAATTCCCCCGCGATCTGTGGACCAAGTTCGGCGATCTCGGCCTGCATGGCATCACGGCGGCCGAGGAATATGGCGGCGCCGGCCTGGGCTATCTGGAGCATGTGGTGGCGATGGAGGAAGTAAGCCGCGGCTCGGCTTCCGTGGGCCTGTCCTATGGCGCGCATTCCAATCTCTGCGTCAATCAGATCAACCGCAACGGCAACGACGCGCAGAAGAAACGCTATCTGCCCAAGCTGATTTCCGGCGAACATCTGGGCGCCCTGGCGATGAGCGAACCCAATGCCGGATCGGATGTCGTGTCGATGCGCCTGCGCGCCGACAAGAAGGGCGACCGCTATATCCTGAACGGCAGCAAGATGTGGATCACCAACGGCCCCTCGGCCGATGTGCTGGTGGTTTATGCCAAGACCGACCCGGCCGCCGGCCCGCGCGGCATCACGGCGTTTCTGATCGAAAAGGGCTTCAAGGGGTTTTCCATTGCGCAGAAGCTGGACAAGTTAGGCATGCGCGGTTCGGAAACCGGCGAACTGGTGTTCCAGGATTGCGAAGTGCCGGAGGAGAATGTGCTGGGCCAGGTGGGGCGCGGCGTGAACGTGCTGATGAGCGGCCTGGATTACGAGCGCGCGGTGCTTTCCGGCGGCCCGCTGGGCATCATGCAGGCGGCGATGGATATCGTGATTCCCTATGTGCATGAGCGCCAGCAATTCGGCCAGCCGATCGGTACGTTTCAGCTCATTCAGGGCAAGATCGCCGACATGTATACCGAGATGAATGCGGCGCGCGCCTATGTTTATGCCGTGGCGAAAGCCTGCGACAAAGGGCGCACCACCCGCAAGGATGCCGCTGGCGCGATCCTGTTCTCGGCCGAGAAGGCCACCAAGCTGGCACTGGATGCGATCCAGATCCTGGGCGGCAACGGCTATATCAACGACAATCCCACCGGCCGCCTGTTGCGCGATGCCAAGCTGTACGAGATCGGCGCCGGCACGTCGGAAATCCGGCGCATGCTGATCGGCCGCGAATTGTTCGAGGAAAGCAAATAAGCATGGTGCGGCATATCTCCTCGGGCTCCACATTTGAAAAAGTGATGGGTTATTCGCGCGCCGTGGTGGATGGCGACTATGTCTTCGTATCCGGCACCACCGGTTTCGATTACGCCACCATGACCATCAAGGATGACGTGGTGGCGCAGACCGAGCAGATTTTCCGCAATCTCGCCAAGGCGCTGGGCGAGGCCGGCTGCAGCCTGGATGATGTGGTGCGGGTGCATTACTACCTCACCGATGCGGCGGATTTCGAGCGTATCGCGCCGATCTGCGGCCGGCATTTCGCCAAGGCCTTGCCGGCTGCCACCGCACTGATCATCGGCCTGATCGATCCGCGCATGAAGATTGAAATCGAGGTGACGGCGCGGTTGCCGCGCGGCGAGAGCGTGCCGAGCGTGCAGCAATCCACCGAATAGGCAGGAGACAGCCGATGCTGAGCCAGGACCAGAGCATGATCCGCGACATGGCCCGCGATTTCGCCCGCGAGCGGCTGGCGCCTGGTGCCGCCGAACGCGACCGGGTGGGCGAGCCGCCGCTGGACCTGCTGCATGAAATGGGTGGGCTTGGCCTGCTCGGCATGGGCGTGCCCGAGGAATGGGGTGGCGCGGGGGCGGATTTCCTGTCCTATGTGCTGGCGCTGGAAGAAATCGCCGCGGCCGATGGCGCGGTCAGCACGATCATGTCTGTGAATAACAGCCCGGTATGCGCGGCGATCCTGCGCTATGGCAACGAGGCCCAGAAGGAAGCCTTTCTCAAGCCGCTGGCGCGCGGCGAATGGATCGGTGCCTTCTGCCTCACCGAGCCGCAGGCCGGCTCGGATGCCGCCGCGCTGAAAACCCGCGCCCGCCGCGTGGATGGCAAATGGGTGATCGACGGCGTGAAGCAGTTCATCACCTCGGGCGGCATTGCCAAGGCGGCGCTGATCTTTGCCGTGACCGATCCTGAGCAGGGCAAGCGCGGCATATCCTGTTTCCTGGTGCGCACCGATACCCCCGGCTACAAGGTGGCCAGCGTGGAGCGCAAGCTGGGGCAGAAATGCTCGGATACCTGCCAGATCGTGCTGGAGGGCCTCACGGTGGGCGACGAGGCCCTGTTGGGGGCCCAGGGCGAGGGCTATCGCATCGCCCTGGCCAACCTGGAATCCGGCCGGATCGGCATCGCTGCCCAATCCGTAGGCATGGCCCGGGCTGCCTTCGAGGCGGCACTTGCCTATGCCGGTGAGCGCCAGGCCTTCGGAACCGCCATCATCAACCACCAGGCGGTGGGCTTCCGGCTGGCCGACATGGCTACCCGCATCGAGGCGGCGCGGCTGATGGTGCATAACGCCGCCCGGTTGAAGGATGCCGGCCAGCCCTGCCTGAAAGAAGCCAGCATGGCCAAATTGTTTGCGTCTGAAATGGCGGAACAGGTATGCTCTGATGCGATCCAGATTCACGGCGGCTACGGCTACCTGGCCGACTTCCCGGTTGAACGCATCTACCGCGACGTACGCGTGTGCCAGATCTATGAAGGCACCAGCGACGTGCAGCGCCTGGTGATCAGCCGTTCCCTTGCAGCAGGATAAAAAGCTGCGGGATAAGTAACCGCCACCGGATGCTGGACCACATCTTGGTGTTGCCATAGCGAGGCGGGTATTTTGGGTCAGGCCAACGAGATTTTGTTTGTTGCTTCACTGTTGGTTCTGATCAGCATTCTTGCCGGTTCTGCTTCCAGCCGCTTCGGCGTGCCTTTCCTGCTGGTCTTTCTGGGCCTTGGCATGCTGGCCGGGGTGGATGGCCCCGGCGGCATAGAATTCAGCGACTATCAGCTCACCTATACCGTCGGCTCGGCGGCGCTGGCGATCATCCTGTTCGATGGCGGCCTGCGCACCAAGATGAGCATCGTGCGCCTGGTGGCCGGACCCTCGCTTGTGCTGTCCACCGTCGGCGTGCTGGCCACCGCAGGCATCGTGGGCGCGGTGGGGCATTACATCCTCGGCTTCGGCCTGCTGCAATCCTTCCTGATCGGCGCGATCGTGGGCTCTACCGACGCGGCGGCGGTGTTCTTCCTGCTCAACGTGAAGGGCATGGCGCTGCAAAAGCGCGTCACCGGCACGCTGGAAGTGGAATCCGGCATCAACGATCCGATGGCGATCTTCCTTACCCTGGTCTGCGTGGAATTGCTGCGCCTGGGCCAGCCGCCGGATAGCTGGCTTCTGCTGTTGAATTTCCTGGTTCAGATGCTGGGCGGCGTGGCCATCGGCGTGGCCGGCGGTCTGCTGCTGGTGTTGTTGTTCAACCGCGTGCAGGTGGCCGGCGGGCTTTATCCCATCGTGGCGATGGCAGCCACCTTGCTGATCTTCTCGGGCGCGCATTTCGCCCATGCCTCGGGTTATGTGGCGGTGTATGTGGCGGGCCTGATGCTGGGTAACCGACGCCATCGCGGCGCCCAGGTGATCCTGCGTTTCTACGATGGGCTGAGCTGGCTGGGCCAGATCGTGATGTTTCTGCTGCTCGGCCTGCTGATGACGCCGAGCCAGTTGGAGCCAGACATATTGCCCGGCCTGTTGATTGCCGCCGTGCTGATCGTGCTGGCCCGGCCGGTGGCGGTCACGCTCTGCTTGCTACCGTTCCGCTATAGCTGGGCGGAAATCGGCTTCATCTCGTGGGTGGGTTTGCGCGGGGCAGTGCCGATTTTTCTGGCCACGATTCCGGTTCTGGCCGGTTTGCAGCATGCCAGTATCTATGTATCGGTGGCATTCTTCTGCGTGTTGTTGTCGCTCACCCTGCAAGGCTGGACCATCGGCCTGGCGGCGCGGCTATTCGGCCTGGAATTGCCGCCGCAGAAAGATTCCGCCAGCCGTGCCGAGATCGATCTGGGCAACACCGCAGACCGCGATATCGCCAGCTATCAGGTGCAGCCCGGCGCACCTGCCCTGGGCTATGTTTATGCCGAATTGCCCATGCCGCGACGCTGCCGCATCATCGCGGTGATCCGCGAGGGCACGGTGATGGATCGCGCCAAGCTGGAAAGCCTGCAGCCTTCCGATTACCTGCTGGTGCTGGCGCCGCCCGAGCAGCTCTATTCGCTGGACCGGCTGTTCACCAACCAGGAAAAGCAGCGCAAGGGCCGCAGCACCGGCGAGGAGGTGTTCGGCGAATTCGCCGTGCAGGGCGATACCCCGGTGGGTGTGTTGGGCGAGATGTATGGCTTTCCGGTGGAGGAGAAATTCCGTGCCGATCCGGCCGGAGCCTATATCCGCAAGCGATTGCGCCGCGGCGCCGTGGTAGGCGACCGCGTGCGGGTGGGGCCGGTGGAGCTGGTGGTGCGCGAGATCAAGCATGATCGCATCGCGATGGTGGGCCTGGAGCTGGAGCCGGAAGAGCATCCGCTGCTGCGCCGGATGCGCCGCGCCTTCGGCTTCAAGGCGTGATCAGAAAAACATAAACCAGGAGGAAATCATGACGGCACCGTTGGAATTCTATTTCGATTTCTCTTCCCCCTATGCCTATATCGGCGCGATGCGGATCGACGAACTGGCGGCCCGCCATGGCCGCAGTGTGGATTGGCGTCCGATGCTGCTGGGCGTGGCGCTGAAAGCCACCGGCAGCCAGCCGCTCACCGGCTATCCGTTGAAGGGCCAGTATTCCACCCGTGATTTTGCGCGTTCGGCCCGCGAATACGGCATTCCCTTCAAGATGCCCACGCGGTTTCCGATCCCCACCCAGGCGGCGGCGCGCGCGGTGCTGTGGCTGAAACAGCATGATCAGGCCGGTGCCGCGAATAGGGCGGTGCCGTTTGCCAAGGCGGCCTATACCGCTTTGTTTGTGAACGACACCGATATCTCGTCGCCCGACGCGGTGCTGGATGTGGCGGAAGGCCTGGGCATAGATCGTGCGGCGCTGGCCGCCGGAATCGAGGATCCGGCGATCAAGGATGCCTTGCGGGCGCAGACCGACGAGGCCGTGCATCAGCGCGGCGTGTTCGGTGCACCATTCGTGTTCGTGGACGGCGAACCCTTCTGGGGCGCCGACAGGTTCGAGATGATCGAGCGCTGGCTCAAGCGCGGCGGTTGGTAACCCGGTGTCCGGAACTGTGCCCAAGGCAGGGTGGGAGACGGGCGGCAATGCGGCGCTGCTGGCACCGCTGGGGCTGTGTGTCACCGCGCTGCTTTGGGGCGGTATGATTCCGATCTCCCATTCCCTGGTGCATCAAGTTTACAATCCGGTTTTCCTGGCCACCCTGCGCTACATCGCGCCGCTGCCGGTGCTGCTGGCGATGTGCCTGGCATTCGAGCGACGCTGGCCGTTCAGCCGCGATCTGCCATGGCCGCAATTGCTGTGGCTGGGCCTCTCGATGGCGATTTTTTCGCTGCTGTTTGCCTATGGCGTGCTGTTGTCGGAACCGGTGCGGGCGGCCATCGTGATGAGCAGCAATCCGTTGCTGGCCACCATTCTGGCCAAGGCGATGTATCGCACGCCGCTGGTGCGGGGATTCTGGCCGGCATTGGTAGCCGCCATCATCGGCGGTGCGATGGTGGCGCTGGATGCGGCGGGGCCGCGCCGCGCGGCTGCTGGCGGGCCGCCGGTTCCGTATCTGGGCGAGATGATGCTGATCACCGCCAATCTGGTCTGGGTCTGGTATTCCCTGAAAGCGCAGCAATGGCTGGTGCCGCGCCGCATGAGCCAGTTGCGCATCAGCCTGCTCACCACGTTCACCGGCTGTCTGGTGATGCTGGCGGTGCTTGCCGTCATGGAGCCGGTATCGCCCGGCCGGCTGCCGCAAAGCTGGCCCGATGGCGGCACGGTGCTGATGATCCTGTGGATGGGTGTGGGCGCGGCCGGCATAGCGATGGCGCTGTGGAATTACGGCGTCAGCCGCGTGGGCGTGCCTGTCGCTTCGATCTATGGCAACCTGGCGCCGGTATTTTCGGTGGCCATCGCCACGATGATGTTCGGTGCCAGCCTGTCGTTGCAGCAATTGTTCGGCGGGGCGGTGATCCTGGGCGGCATCGTGATGATGCAATGGCAGCAACTGCGCCGCTGAATGGCGCTCAGGTGCCGCTCAATTCCTGCAGCAGGGCGGGCTTGGCCAGTCGCACCAGTTCGGCGCTGTCCAGCGTGATGGCGCCCATGGCGCGCAGCTTGCTGAAACCGCGGCTTACGGTTTCAACCGTCAGGCCCAGATAATCCGCCACATCGGCACGCGCCATGGAAAGCCGCAGCGGATTTGTGGGCAGGCCGCGCTGCTGGGCGCGGCGGCGCATCATCAGCAAAAACGTGGCCAGGCGTTCCAGCGCAGTCTTGCGGCCGAGCAGCAAAATCTGTTCCTGCGCCAGCGCAAGTTCGTCGGCGGCCAGGGCATAAAGCCGCTGTTCCAGTGCGGGCACCGATTGCATCACGGCGCGGAAGCGCTGGCGCGGATAACGGCAGAGATGCGTGGGGCTGAGCGCCTCGGCGCTGTAGTGATTCTCGTCCTCCACCGCCAGGCCGAGGAAATCCCCGGGGCCCATGAAACCGGTGATCTGCCGGCGGCCATCGGCCAGCGATTTAGACATCGCCACGCAGCCGGCAGTGATGGTGTAGACATAATCCGCCGCATCGCCTTCCTGGAAGATGGATTGATGCGGCTGAAGGCTGAGATGTTGCACCAGGCCGGCCAGCAGAGTCTGATCGTCTGGCTCCAATGCGCCGCAGATCGTCAGGCCGCGAACCGTGCAGGCCTGGCAGGCGAAGGCCTGGCAGGTGCTGGCATGGTGGCCGGCAAGCGAAGCATCGGCATCGGTTTGAGCATGGGCGGCGATACCGGCATGCGCCGCTGCGCCGGCCCGAGGGGACCGGGCGCCGTGGGATTGGGCGCCGGATTTCGATCTGGTTGCCGATGCTGTGCCGGTGGCTTCCGTGGCGGGAGCGTTGGTGCCGGCCGATGCGAGACTTGGCATACGGGTCCGATCAAAAATATAGAGACGGCTCCACCTTACCGCGAATCGCTCAACTCAACAATCGTTTTCGCGCGCGCATAGCGCGATTCCAGCTGCGTAAATCCTGTTCGGTCAGTCGTGCCCTGGCCACTGGCAGGATGATGGCTTCCTCCCAGGCAAGATGGCGGCGCTGCTGTTCGGCGAAAGCGGCCAAGCTTACCAGGATGCCGGCCACATCCTCTGGGTCCAGCCCCTCGGCCAGGGCATCGCATTCGGCGGCGAGGCTGAGCGCGCGCTGGGTGTCGCGGCGATGTTCGTCGCTGAGCTGGCGGATCGCGGGTTCAAGGTCGTCGCCCAGCAGCAGGCGCTGGCGCAGCAGCGGCAGCAGGCCTTCTTCTTCTTCCGCCACGATGGCGGGAAAATCCTGGCGCAGATAGGCAGCCAGCGCCGGCCCCAGTTGGCTGAGCGTGTCGGGGCCGGAAAGCGGCAGCCGGTCGATCATGGCGCAGATGCTGAGCAGCGCCATGCGCTGGTTGAGCATCGTTTCAAACGGCGACGCCTCGGCATCCGACGATTGCGTGAGTGCGGAATGAATCCGCCGCAATCCCGGCGAAAGCGTTGCCGGCTGGGGATAGGGAAGGTCGCTGTTGCTGGACATGATGGCAGGCTAGGGCTGCGGCGGAAAAGCGCATTGACGTAGATCAAGCTTGCGTTTTGCCGGTTTGCGATAGTGATATGCGCTGGCCGTGTCCCCGGAGTTTCGCATGTTTGCCGATTGGAGTTCGTTTCTGAATGCCTGCCGCTCGCTGATGGCGGGCGAGATCGGCCTGGCTTTGCCGCAGCTCGGCCTGCCGGCCAGTCTGTTTCTGCTCGGCCTGGTGGGCGGATTCAGCCATTGCGCCGGCATGTGCGGACCGTTCGTGCTGTCGCAAACCGGGCGCCGCCTGGCTGCGCAGCCGCTGGATGGCAGCGCATCCGGCCTGCTGCTGACGCGGCTGACCGGCATTGCGTTGCTGCCTTATCATCTGGGGCGCGGCAGCATCTATACCGTGCTGGGGGCTGCGGCCGGCGGGTTGCTCGGCGGCACCGGTCTGCTGCTGGGCCATGGTGCCTTGCCGGGCTATGCATTGCTGCTGATGGCCGCGCTGTTTCTGCTGCAGGCCTTTGTGCAACTGGCGCCGCGCCTGGGGCTGGGCTTCGTGCTGAACTGGCATTTCGATATCGGGGCAGGCTTTGCCGAACGCATAACGCGGCCGTTGGCGCCGTTATTCAACAACCCAACCGGACTGGGGGGATTCGTGCTTGGTCTGGGGCTGGGCTTTTTGCCGTGCGGGCTGCTCTACACGGCTTTGCTGGCCGCTGGCGCCAGCGGTTCGGCGCTCAGCGGTGCGCTGGCCATGGCGGCCTTCACGCTGGGCACATTGCCGGCTTTGCTGATCGTGGCAGCGCTTGGCAGCTATGCCGGCCGGCGTTTCGGCGCGGCCATGCGCTGGTGGCTGCCGGTTGTGCTGGTGATCAATGCGCTGGCTGCCGGCGCCATGGCGCTGCGCTGGCTCGGCAAGCTCTGATCACACCACCAGATCCTTGTAGGCATGCCAGGTGGCATGTGCCACCAGCGGAAACAGCAGCCCCAGTCCGACAAAGAAGGTGGCGATTCCCATCGCGGTGAACAATACGATCAGCCCGGCCCAGAGCAGCATCGCCTTGGGATTGCGCCGCACGGCATTCACGCTGGTGACGATGGCGGTGACCGGGTCTACATCGCGGTCTACCAGCATGGGCAGCGAAACCGCCGAAATGGCGAAAGCGAGCAGGGCGAAGATGCCGCCGAGCAGGCCGCCAATCACCAGGAAGGGCAGATTGGCCGGTTCCAGCAGATGGAAGGGCAGGGCATCCAGCGGCGGCGTGGTGCCATTGAAATACAGTGCGAACCACAGCAGCGCCACGCGCACCCAGGCGAAATGCAGCAACAGCAGCACCAGGCCGAACAAGGCCACCTGCATCGGCCGGCGCCATTCGGTGAGGATGGAATAAAGATCCACCGGCAGCCCGGCAGACAGGCGGCGGCTGGTTTCATACAGCCCGACGGCAGCCAGCGGAGCGATCAGGAAAAAGCCTCCCGCCATGGGAAGGAAGAGATACAGCATGTCGTAGCGCGACAGGCCGAAGACCAGGAGGAAACTAAATCCGACCAGACCTGCGCCATAGGCCAGGCTGACCTGGGGAGCGCGCGTGATGTCGCGCCAGCCAAGGATCAGCCAATACCAGGGGCGGTCGTCGGGCACGCGGCGCACCAGGCCGGTGGGCATGACGGCCATGGGACTCGCATCGGTATTGTTCAGGCTCATTCCCATCCTCCCAAACTGCGACCGATTCTCATCAAAAAAACTTCGATGTTTAATCGAGCAATTTTCGCACTTGCCGTATCTGCTGCCGGCAATTCTACTACGTCGACCGGTTCCCGCCGGTTAAGAGTGCGACACGCCGTCGCGCCCCTGCGTCATTTAGGCCAATATCACTTCTGGCAGATTGATTTGTATCAATGCCCGCCGCAGAAGCAAACCCCAAAGTAGCCTCGCCTATTCAGCAATGAGGAATCCATGAGCTCCACCACAGCCAGCCTCACTGGCGCCAGCCCTATCGGCGCCAACCCGGCGGACGCCTACCATGAGGATGTGGTTCGCGCCTTCGTGATCGCCACCATCTTCTGGGGTGTGGCGGCTTTCGCGGCGGGCGTATACATCGCCTTGCAACTCGCCTTTCCGGCCCTGAACCTGGGGCTGGAATGGACCAGCTTCGGCCGTCTGCGCCCGTTGCATACCTCGGCGGCGATTTTCGCCTTCGGCGGCAATGCGCTGCTGGGATCCTCGTTCTACGTGGTGCAGCGCACCTGCCGGGCCAGCCTGTTCGGCGGTGCAGCCCCGGCCTGGTTCGTGTTCTTCGGCTATCAGTTCTTCATCGTGCTCGCCGCACTGGGCTACATGCTGGGCATCACCCAGAGCAAGGAATACGCCGAGCCGGAATGGTATGTGGATCTCTGGCTCACGCTGGTCTGGGTGGTTTACCTGGTGATCTTCGTGGGCACCCTGATCAAGCGCGAGGAGCCGCATATCTATGTGGCCAACTGGTTCTACCTCGCCTTCATCATCACCGTGGCGATGCTGCATATCGTCAACAATCTGGCGATACCGGTTTCGCCGTTCTCCACCAAGAGCTATTCGCTGTTCTCCGGCGTGCAGGATGCGCTGACGCAATGGTGGTATGGCCATAACGCGGTGGGCTTCTTCCTCACCGCCGGCTTCCTGGGCATGATGTATTACTTCATTCCCAAGCAGGCCAAACGCCCGGTTTACAGCTATCGCCTGTCGATCGTGCATTTCTGGTCGCTGATCTTCCTCTATATCTGGGCCGGTCCGCACCATCTGCATTACACCTCGCTGCCCGATTGGGCTTCCACGCTGGGCATGGTGTTTTCGGTGATGCTGTGGATGCCTTCCTGGGGCGGCATGATCAACGGCCTGATGACCCTGTCTGGTGCCTGGGACAAGCTGCGCACCGATCCGGGGCTGCGTTTCTCGGTCACCGCCGTGGCTTTCTACGGCATGGCTACTTTCGAGGGCCCGGTGATGTCGATCCGCCAGGTGAATGCCTTGAGCCATTACACCGACTGGACCATCGGCCATGTGCATTCCGGTGCGCTGGGCTGGAACGCCTTCATCACCTTCGGCATGCTCTACTATCTGGTGCCGGCCTTGTGGAAGCGCGAGCGGCTGTATTCGATCCGCCTGGTATCGTGGCATTTCTGGACCGCTACCATCGGTATCCTGCTCTATATCACCTCGATGTGGGTGTCTGGCATCATGCAGGGCCTGATGTGGCGCGCCTACGATCAGCTCGGTTTCCTGCAATACAGCTTCGTGGAAACCGTGCAGGCCATGCATCCGTTCTACATCATCCGTGCGCTGGGCGGCCTGTGCTTCCTCACCGGTGCGCTCATCATGGTCTACAATCTGTGGCGGACCGCGCGCGGCGATGTGCGCGACGAGGCGCCCTATGGCGGAACGCGGGGTGCCAGCGCACCCTCCACGGCCGCGGCGTAAGGAGAGCGTTCCATGTTCATCAAGCATAGCATCATCGAACGCAACGCCATCCTGATGGGGGTGCTCACCCTGATCACGGTTGCCATTGGCGGCCTGGTGGAAATCGTGCCGCTGTTCACCATCGAAACCACCATCGAGAAGGTGCAGGGCATGCGGCCCTATTCGCCGCTGGAACTGGCCGGCCGCAACATCTACATCCGCGAGGGCTGTTATGTCTGCCATAGCCAGCAGATCCGCCCCCTGCGCGATGAGGTGGAGCGTTATGGCCATTACAGCCTGGCCGCCGAAAGTATGTATGACCATCCGTTTCAGTGGGGCTCGAAGCGCACCGGCCCCGATCTGGCGCGCGTGGGCGGCAAGTATTCCAACGAATGGCATGCCGCGCATCTGATCGATCCGCGCTCGGTGGTGCCGGAATCGATCATGCCGGGCTATGCCTTCATGGCGGAGCGGCCGTTGCAGATGGCCGATGTGGCCGATCATCTGAAGGCCCTGCGTGTTGTGGGCGTGCCTTACAGCGACGAGATGGTGGCCCAGGCCAAGGCCGATCTGGCTGCCCAGGCCGATCCGGATGCCGATACCGACGGCCTGCTGAAGCGTTACCCGAAGGCCAAGACCGGCGATTTCGACGGCAACCCGGCGCGGCTGACCGAACTGGATGCATTGATCGCCTATCTGCAGATGCTTGGCACCCTTGTCGAATTCGACAAGGTGCAGCCCGGCAGCCTGCGGCAATAGGAGAGGAGGGCACCATGAGCCTCGTCGAAGCCTATCCCTGGCTCCGTTCGTTGTGGACGCTGTGGTTTTTCCTGTTGTTCGTCGGGATCATCGTATGGGTGATGTGGCCGGGCCGCCGTTCGGCCTGGGACAAACTCGGACGGATCCCGCTGCAGGAAGACGATGCACAGCCCCAGATGCGTCATAGGAACTGAACGCCATGCCCACAAAGATTGAAAAAGACAGCCTCACCGGCACCGAGACCACCGGCCATGAATGGGACGGCATCAAGGAGCTGAACAATCCGCTGCCGAAATGGTGGCTCTACACCTTCTATGCCTGCGTGCTGTTCTCCGTGGTGTGGAGCGTGCTGTATCCGTCGGTGCCGGGCATCCGCAGCTATTTTGCCGGCATCACCGGCAGCCATCAGCGCAAGGATGTGGAAGAGAAGCTGAGCGCCGCCGCAGCCTCGCAGGCACAGTATCGCGACAAGCTGGCCAATCTGGATTTTGCGGCGATCCGCAACGATCCTGAACTGACCCGCTTCGCGCTGTCGGGCGGTCGCGTGCTGTTCGCCGAGAATTGCGCGCCATGCCATCAATCCGGCGGCGTGGGCGCCAAGGGCTATCCCAACCTGGCCGACGACGATTGGCTCTGGGGCGGCAGCATCGAGGCGATCCACCAGACCCTGCGCAACGGCATCCGCTGGCCGGGCAACGACGATACGCGGCTTTCGCAGATGCCGCGCTTCCTGGCCGATGGCATGCTCACTGCGCCGCAGGTGAATGCCGTGGCCGATTACGTGCTGTCGCTGTCTGGCCTCGGCCCGGCCAATCTGCCCACGGTGGCGGAAGGCGCCAAGATCTTCGCCGAACAATGCGTGGCTTGCCATGGCGAGCAGGGCAAGGGCAACCGTGAACTCGGCGCCCCCAACCTGACCGACAAGATCTGGCTTTATGGCTCGGACAAGGCCTCGGTCGTGCAGACCATCGCACAGAGCCGCAATGGCGTGATGCCGGCCTGGAGCGGCCGCCTGGATCCTGCCACCATCAAGATGCTTGCATTGTATGTGCATGCGCTGGGCGGCGGCGAATGATCGGCGCGAGACTGAACAGACCGGCTATGTGAACGGAGCCTGGGGTGGCAGACGTGAACCAGATACCCAGCAAGTCGGGCCTCAAGCCCGAAGCGGAAAGCCATGCCGAGGCTGCCCATTCGGATGCAGTCCTGGGCATGTTCGCCCCCTCGCTTTATGCCGACCATGTGAAGGTGTATCCGCGCGCGGTGTCGGGCTATTTCCGCAACATCAAGTGGGGTGTGCTGATCCTCTGCCTGGCGCTGTATTATATCGGCCCGTGGATCCGCTGGGATCGCGGGCCGAATGCGCCCGATCAGGCCTTGCTGCTGGATATGGAAGGCCGGCGCGGCTATTTCTTCTGGATCGAAATCTGGCCGCAGGAAATCTATTACATCACCGGGTTGCTGATCCTGGGCGCGGTGGCGCTGTTCCTGGCCACCGCTTTGTTCGGCCGCATCTGGTGCGGCTATACCTGTCCGCAAACCGTGTGGACCGATCTGTTCATGCTTGTGGAGCGCTGGATCGAGGGCGACCGCAATGCCCGCATGAAGCTGGACAAGCAGCCGCTGAGCCTTGCCAAGGCCTGGCGCAAGATTGCCAAGCATACGGTGTGGCTGCTGATCGCTGCGGCCACCGGCGGCGCCTGGATCATGTATTTCCAGGATGCGCCCACGGTGACGCGGGAAATGCTCACCGGCCAGGCCGGCATGGGCACGTATTTCTTCTTCGGCCTGTTCACCGGCACTACCTACCTGCTGGCCGGCTGGGCGCGTGAGCAGGTTTGCACCTATATGTGCCCCTGGCCGCGCTTTCAGGCCGCGATGCAGGATGAGCATACCCTGGCCGTGACCTATCAGGGTTGGCGCGGCGAAACCCGTGGCAGCCACAAGGCGGGCCAGAGCTGGGAAGGCCGGGGCGATTGCGTGGATTGCCGCGCCTGCGTGAATGTGTGCCCCACCGGTATCGATATCCGCGATGGCCAGCAGTTGGAATGCATCGGCTGCGGCCTGTGCATCGATGCCTGCGACGACATCATGGCGAAGGTGGACCGGCCGCTGCGGCTGATCGATTTCGTCTCGATGGAGAATCTGGAGCGTCGGCCGAAGAAACAGCCGCAGATCGTCAAACTGATCCGCAGCCGCACGGTGATCTATTCGGTGATGCTGGTGGTGGTGGCTGCGGTGATGGCCGCCGCGCTGCTGTTGCGCAGCGATGTGGAGCTGAATGTGCTGCATGATCGTGCGCCGCTATTCGTCACCCTGTCGGATGGTTCGTTGCGCAACGGCTATACCGTGAAGGTGCTGAACAAGCGCCGCGAGACCGTGCAATATCGCCTCAGCCTGGATGGTCAGCCCATGGCGGGCCTGTTCCTGGGCGGCGAGCGCGATGCCGGTTTGCAGAAGGAACTGGTGCTGGATGTGGAGCCCGACAGCGTGGGCGAGTTCCGGCTGTTTGTGCGCATGCCGCGCGAAGCCATCAAGGGCGCCAGCATGGATGTGGAGCTTGTGTTGCGCGATGCAGCCACCGGCCGCAAGGCGACAAGCTACGACACCAAGTTCAACGGCCCGAACTGACATTCACGTTACAGGAGGGGTGCTATGGCTGCAGCAATCAGATCCACAGCAATGCAATCCAAAGCGATGCAATCGCGGGGGCGCTGGATTCCCTGGCTGTTCGTGGCCGGCTTTCTGGTGGTGATCGGCGTGAATGCCACGCTGATCATGTTCGCCACCGATACCTTCAGCGGGCTGGTTGTGCAGCATCCCTATCAGAAGGGGCAGGAATTCGACCGCACCAAGGCGCGCCTGGCCGAACAGGCCGCCATGGGTTGGCAGGTGACGCTGAACCGCGAGGAAAAAGCCGATGGCACCATCGTGCTGCAACTCGCCTTCCGGGATGCCGATGGCAAGCCGCTGGACAATCTGTCCATCGCGGCGGAATTGCAGCGGCCGGTGGAAAATCTCGCGGCTTTGGAACTGGGCTTCCGGCCCGATGGTGCCGGCCGCTATCGCGCCGAATTGCTGCCGCCCAAGCATGGTCAATGGGATTTGCATTACACAGCCAGTATCGGCGAGCGGCAATATGAGGGCGCGGAGAGGCTGTTCGTGCGATGAATGCTGCGCTGCTGCAATTGACGCGGGGCGATGTTGCCGGGCCAGCGGCCTCGGCGGCAACCGCCTGCGTGCATTGCGGCGGCGAGATCGGCGCAGCACCTATCGATGGCCGTTTCTGCTGCCGGGGCTGCTCCGGCGCTTATGCCATCATCAAAGGCCTTGGGCTGGAGCAGTATTATACCCTGCGCGGTAATGCTGCGTTGGGCGAGCGGCCTGAAACAGCGACCGACGGTATCGACTGGAACGATTTCGTCGTGCCGCTCGCCGATGATAAGGCCGCCGGTTATCGTATCGAATTGCTGGTGGAAGGCCTGCATTGCGCGGCCTGCCTGTGGCTGATCGAACAGGCCCTGCATGCCCAGCCCGATGTGACCGTTGCGCGGGTTTCGGCCACCACGCGGCGGCTGCATCTGGAATGGAAAGGCAAGCCCGAGCGCGTGAATGCGCTGGGTGCCATCGTGCAGAGCCTGGGCTATCGCTGCCTGCCATACACGGCGGAGGGTCTGGAGCGTGCCGGCCAGGCGGAAGAGAAGGCGTTGCTGCGCGCCATGGCGGTGGCCGGCTTTGCCGCCGCCAATATCATGCTGCTCAGCGTTTCGGTCTGGTCGGGGCATCTCGGTTCGATGGGGCCGGCCACGCGCGATTTGTTTCATCTGCTATCCGGCCTGATCGCCATTCCCACCATTCTGTATGCCGGCCAGCCATTCTTCCGTTCGGCCTATGCGGCATTGCGCCAGGGCCGCAGCAACATGGATGTGCCGATCTCCATCGGCGTGACCCTGGCGGCGGCGGTGAGCGTGGCCGAGTTGGTTCGCTCGGGCCCGCATGCCTATTTCGATGCGGCCGTGACGCTGTTGTTTTTCCTGCTGGTGGGGCGCTATCTGGATCGCCGCGCGCGCGGCGTGGCCCGGCGCGGCGCCGAACGGTTGATCGCTTTCACCGCGCGGCCGGTAACCGTGTTGACCGCCGAGGGCCCGCGTCAACGGCCTGCCGCCCGCGTGCAATTGGGCGACCGCGTGCTGGCGGCCAGCGGCGAACGCATTGCCGTGGATGGCGTGGTGCGCGAGGGCGTGTCGGCGCTGGATGCCAGCCTGATCGATGGCGAAACCATGCCGCGCCCCATTGCGCCGGGCGGCAAGGTGTTCGCCGGCATGATCAACCTGGATGCGCCGCTGCAACTGGATGTTACCGCCGTGGGGCGCGATACGCTGCTGGGCGAGATCGCGCGCCTGATGGAAGCCGCCGAGCAGGGCAAGGGCCGTTTCGTGCAACTCGCCGACAAGGTGGCGCGCTATTATGCCCCGGTGGTGCATCTCACGGCCTTGCTCAGTTTTCTGGGCTGGGTGTTCATCGGCGATGCCGATATCCGCAGTGCCATCCTGATTGCCGCCGCCGTGCTGATCATCACGTGCCCCTGTGCGCTGGCGCTGGCGGTGCCGGTGGTGCAGGTGGTGGCCAGCAGCCGCCTGATGGCCGCCGGCATCCTGTTGAAATCCGCGTCGGCGCTGGAGCGTTCGGCCGGGATAGATACCATCGTATTCGACAAGACCGGCACGCTCACCATGGGCGAACCGCGCCTGCTGGTCGATCCGGCATTGCGGCCCGAGGATCTGCGAGCGGCGGCTGAACTTGCCGCACGCAGCCGGCATCCGCTTTGTCGTGCGCTGCTGGCGGCCTGCCCCGATGCTTGGCCGGCCGAGGGCGTGGAGGAGGTGAGCGGCGGTGGCCTGCGGCGCGCCACTCCGGATGGCGAGATGCGCCTGGGCAATGCGCGTTTCTGCGGCCTGCCGCCCAGCGACGATGCCATGCCGGGCAGCGAAATCTGTTTTACGCGGCCAGGCGCCGCGCCGCTGCGTTTCCGATTTCAGGATGCCTTGCGCAGCGATGCCGCCGAAACCATCGCAACGTTGCGCGGGCGCGGCTATCGCATGCTGCTGCTTTCCGGTGACCGCATGCCGGTGGTGCGCGAAATCGCCGGGCAATTGGGCATAGCCGAGTGGCGCGCCGAAACCGATCCGCTGGGCAAGGCGGCCTGCATCGCCGATCTGCAGCGCCAGGGCCATCGTGTGCTGATGGTGGGCGATGGACTGAACGATGCCGTGGCCTTGGCGGCGGCCGATGCCTCGCTGTCGCCAACCAGTGCGCTGGATGTGGCGCAGAATGCCGCCGATGCGGTGTTTCGCGGCGGACGTTTGATGGCGGTGGCGGATTTCCTCAAGCTGGCCAACGCCAGCCGCCGGTTGACGGTGGAAAATCTTGGGCTGGCGCTGGTGTATAATCTGTTTGCCGTGCCGCTGGCGATTGCCGGCTTTGTCACGCCGCTGGTAGCGGCGGTGGCGATGTCGTCATCCTCGCTCGTAGTAGTGCTGAATGCGCTGCGCCTGCCACGTGGACAAGAGACGCGCAAACAGGAGAGCCAAGCATGACCATTCTGCTCTATCTGATTCCCGCTGCACTCGGCCTCGGCCTGCTCGGCATGGTGGGCTTTCTGTGGGCCTTGCGCTCCGGGCAATTCGACGATCTGGAAGGCGAGGGACAGCGCGTACTGTTCGACGACGCCGATGCACAACAGCGGCTAAGGAGGCCGAAACAATGAATATCATCGGATTCTGGGTGATGAGCGTGCTGACCGTGCTGCTCGGCATCGTTGGCGTGGTGATTGCCGCCCGCGCACATGATTTCGGCGCCACTTTCTTCGGCTTGGGTCTGGCGGTTTTCGCGGTAATCTACAATTACTGGGCCGTGCTGTATTACGACGCGAATAAGGCGTAAGATCACGTTGCTGGCGGGTGTGACGGCGCTCACATTTCCAGCGCTTGCTCTCCGGCTGCAGCTGCGCCATGTCTGGCGTCAGGTTCGCCGCCAAGTTTGCAGGAGTTGGCCATGCAGCAGCATTTGCGTCTTTATTCAGCCCTCGTCGGATTATCCGCGCTTGCCATTGCCGATGCGTCTTTCGCGCAGGTGAAGGCCGAGGCCCCGAAGATCACCGTGGGCGGTTATCTCGCCGAAGTGTTCAAGGTTCAGGATCGGCCCAACAATCCCACGCAAGTGGACCGCAACAGCACGGCGCTTTCGGCGGATGCGGAAATCTGGTTCAACCTGCGTTCGGTGCTGGATAATGGCCTGGTGATCGGCGGCCGCGTGGAACTGGAGGCTTCCACCGAGGCCGACCAGATCGACGAACGCTACCTGATCCTGGAACGTAGCGACCTCGGCCGTGTCGAATTGGGCTCCACCGATCGCGCCACTTCGAAAATGGTTTATGGCGCGCCGATTGCCATACCGGGCTATGGCACGGTTGATCCCAGCGGACCGATTGCCATCACCCTCGCGCCCACCGGCGCGCGCACGGCGGGCAATTACAGCAAATTCGTCGGCGATGATGCCGAGGGCATCAATCTCTACACAGCGGCGGATCGGTATTTCGGCTCCAAGGCCGGCAAGGGCCTGATGCTCGGTTTATCCTACGTGCCCGATGGCTGCGAGGATTTCAGCCAAGCCACCGGCACGGCGGCAGCCAATGTCACGGCCGGCTCCGGCCGCTCTTGCGGCGGCGGCTTCGGCAGCACGGTGAATGCCGGGCAATTTTCCAACGTCTACACGGTCGGCGCCAATTACGTAGAGAGCTTCGGCAGCCTGGATATCGGCCTGTATGCCGGCTATGTGCGCTATTCCATCGAGGCCAACACCACATCGGGCGGAGCCACCATCTTCAAGCAGAATGGCCTGCAGGGTTACGCCTTCGGCGGCATGCTGACCTACAATATCCAAGGCGGCTCTGCCGTGCAGGTGGGCGGCCTTTACAAGAATGAAGAGACCGGCTCGAAAAATCCGGCAACCGGGCTAGGCGGCGATCAGCGCGATGTTTACACCGCCGGCGCTCGTTATATCAGCGACGGCACGCGCACCGGTTCCTACAGCCTCGGCGTGGATTATGCCCGCACCAAGACCGACCAGGGCAATGCGGCCGGCGTGGTTGTTGCGGGGCGCGACAGTTACACCTGGGTATCGGCGGGCGCCACCTACCAGCTTGGGCCGGGCGTTTTGGGCTTTGCCGGTTTGGGCCGTTATGAATACGAAGACGCAGTGGCGCCCACTGCCGCCGTGAACAACGATTCCAAGGTCAATTTCGGCCTTCTCGGCATGCGGGTGGATTTCTAGTTCCCAAGCCACCGCCTAATCTTTAAACTTCCCGGCAAGGTCCGATCCACAGGGCCGCCGGGAAGATTTTATGGATATCGACAGCACCAAACAGTGGCGTTACTGCATTCCGCTCGCCGAAGCCGATCTGGATCAGCGGTTGCGCGGGCTGTTGGATTTCTGGGCCGCCAAGCGCGGCCAGCGTCGTTTTCTCTCACGTGCCGATATCAATCCGCTGGAACTGCGCCATCTGCTCGGCCATATCCTGCTGGTGGATGTTGTGCGCCAGGCGGATAGGCCGCCGCGCTTCCGCTATCGTTTGTTCGGAACCGAGTTCGTGCATTACCACGGCGCGGATCAGACCGGCCGCTGGTTGGATGAGATCGGCTTGCCGGGCTTCCGCGAGGAATTGCTGCGGCTTTATACGGCGGTGGCGGAAGAGGGGGTCATGCGTAGCCTGACCTATGATTATACTATCGCCGAGGGCGTGCAGCGCTTCCAGGCCTTGCTGCTGCCGTTATCTGGCGATGGCCAGGTGGTGGATATGGTGTTTGGCTGCGGCGTGCCGGTAGAAACGCCGGCGAGCGCAAAGCGCTGGCAGGGTTAATGGCCGTAAACCATGTAATTTGGTAACAGAAGATTGCAGTCGTGGCTTTTGGGTTCAGGCTTGGTGCTGCCTGGGGGATAGTGCGGATAGAAAATTCCATCCGTGCGGGAGAACCCAGCCATGGCCGGCATCGATCTGAGCGTTCTATACAGCAGCTCTTCAAGCAGCAGCACCACCGGCAACACGCAATCCGCCGTGGCGGTGTATAAGCGCCTGCAAAAGACCGCCGACGAAAACGAAGCGAAATCCGACGATAGCAGCGCATCTTCCGTGCTGGATACGCAAATCCGCGAGATGCAGAATGCTGCCATCGCAGTGCGCAACAAGGTATATACCCGCGATAACGAACAGGTGCAGTCCGATGCGCAATACATGAAGTCGTTGGCTTCATCGGGCGCCACTGCCGATGAACTATTGAACGATGACCGCTTTCTGCGTATCGCGGCCGAAGCCAACGGTATGGGCGATCTGTATCGTGCCAACAAGGACCGGCTGAAGGAGATACTGGGCAGCGATCTGAACGACACAAATTCGGCGGCGCGCCAGGGTAGCGTGCATGAACTCGAACTGGCGAAGAAATTCAATCTCGGCGCCGGCGGCAACGATGGTATCAGCAGCAGCCTGGCGGCTTCCGAAGCTTCGACCTACAGCAGCATCAAGACCAAGGCCCTGCTGGAGGAAATCGCCGAGCCCAGCACCAGCGAGGCCGATGAAGCCTACGAATACGACAGCGATGAATATCAGATATTCATCAAGCGCAGCGATGTGCAGCGCGATATCAGCTATTTCAAGGAAAATATCGGCAACGTGAAATCGCTGGACGATCTGTTCGGCGATTCCCGGTTGCTGACTTTCGTGCTCAGCGCCTTCGATCTGGAAAGCGAAGCGACCAACAAGGGCAAGGTACGCAAGATACTGGAAAGTGATCTGAGCGACGAAAATTCGCTGGCCAACCGGTTCTCGGATACCCGCTTCCTGAAAATGGCGCAGTCGCTGAACATCGCCGAGGATGGGGTTTCCACCTTGACCGGCGACAGCATGGTGAGCAGCCTGGTGGAGAAATACCAGCGGCTGGAATACGAACGCCATCTCGATGAGCAGGCGCCCGGCGTGCGTGCCGCCATCGAATTCGGTCGCCGTATCCAGGATGCCACCTCCACGGTGAGCCTGCTGGCCGATAGCGTGTTGCGCGAAGTGGTGACGGTTGCCAATGCCATCCCGAAGGAAATCGCTTATCAGGAAACCGAGGCCCAGGTTACCGCCCTGGAACGCAAGGTGGATCTGGACGATTTGAAAAGCGATCCCGATGCAGTGGAAAAGCTGGTTTCGCGCTATTTGGTGCTGAAGGATTCCTCCTCCTCCTCCAGTGGCGGCAACAGCTACTTGCTCAATCTGTTTTCCTGACGCCACTTTGGTTAGGATTCCCGCTATCGGCTCGATTCGGGCCGGAAGGAGCGGGTATGTGCGGGCGGTTTGTGCAGAAGGCCAATCTCGAAGTGCTGGTTGCGATGTTCGGCATCGATGGTGGCCAGCGGCCCAACATGCCGGCGCGCTATAATATCGCTCCCACGCAAGCCGCGCTGGTTGTGCGTTTCAATCCGCAAACCGGCCGGCGGCAGATCGATCCGCTCAGCTTCGGTCTGGTGCCGCTCTGGGCCAAGGATAAAACCCGCGCCGCCGCGATGATGAATGCGCGCGGCGAAAGCCTGCATGAAAAGCCGACCTTCCGCGAAGCTTTTGCCGAACGCCGCTGTTTGATTCCTGCCGATGCCTTCTACGAATGGAAGGGCGAGGGGCGCGGCAAGCAGCCCTATGCCGTGCGGCCATGTGCGCCGGATGGTCTGTTTGCCTTTGCCGGCATCTGGGACCGTTGGCGCGATCCGGCCACGCGCGAAATCCATCGCAGCTTCGCCATCGTTACCACCGCCGCCAACAGCCTGCTTGCGCCGTTGCATGAACGCATGCCGGTGATACTGCCGGCCGAATCCTGGCCGCTCTGGTTGGGCGAGCAGCCGGGCGATCCACAGGGCCTGATCCGTAGCTACCCGGCAGACTTGATGCATGCCTATCCAGTGGATGTCGCCGTCGGCAATGTGGCTAACGACGATGCAGCCCTGCTGGATGAACAGCGGCTGCTAGCCTGAAGCGGCCTGTCGGCCCAGCAAACGGGCCGTTTCTTCGGCGATGATCTGTTCTTCGTCGGTGGGAATCACCAGGGCATGGATGCGGCTGGTTTGCGTGCTGATCGTTTGCGCATTGGCGGCATTGGCCTCGGGATCGAGCTGCAATCCCAGCCAGCGGATATACTTGCAGATTGCCTGGCGGATGGCGGGTTGATGTTCGCCGATGCCGGCGGTGAACACGATGCCATCCAGTCCACCCAGTCCGGCGGTGAGCGCCAGGATTTCACGCGCGGTGCGGAAGCTGAAATGTTCCAGCGCCTGCCGCGCTTCAGGTGCCGGGCTTTCCAGCAACAGGCGGCTATCGGCACTGATGCCAGACAGACCTAACAGGCCGGAGCGGTGATAGAGCAGGTCTTCCAGGCTGTCGGGCGTATGGCCGCCGCGTTGCAGCAGATGCAGCAGCACGCCGGCATCCAGCGTGCCGGGCCGTGTGGCCATCGGGATGCCGTCCAAAGTGGAAAATCCCATGCTGGTTTCGATGCTGCGGCCCTGATGCAGCGCGCAAAGGCTGGCGCCGCTGCCCAGATGCGCCACGATCACCCGGCCGGCATGCAGGGCCGGAAAATCCGCTGCCAGTTGGTTGGCGATAGAGTTGTAGGACAGGCCGTGAAAGCCATAGCGCTTGATGCCCGCATCATGCAATGAGCGGGGTAGGGCGAAGCGGCGCACAAGGTCGGCCTGGCGATGATGAAAGGCCGTGTCGAAACAGGCGATCTGCGGCAGATCGGGCAGCAGGCAGCGCAGCGCGCGGATCAGCCGCAAGCTTTGCGGTTGGTGCAGCGGGGCAAGCGGCACCAGTTCGGCGATTGCGGCCAGCGCGGTATCGTCGATACATACAGGCCCATCGAAACGATCACCACCATGCACCACGCGATGGCCGATGGCGGCTATCGCTTCGGTGCCGTAATGCCGCGCCAGCCAGTTGAAGGTTTCTTCCAGCAGCGGCGCCATATCGTCGTTGGCAGGCGCCTGCAAAGGCACAGCGATATCCTGTGCGCCTTGTGTCAGATGCAGGCGCAAGGGGTGCTGGTGCAGATCGATCATGCCGCGCCCGATCCGTCTCGGCTGCGCCGCCTCCAATGCATAAAGCCCCAGCTTTATGCTGGCCGAGCCGGGGTTGAAGGTGAGCAAGATGCGCGGCATCAGTAAGGCCAGGCCCAACTGGAAATCTCGGGCATATCCTCGCCATGTTCGCCGATATAGGCATGATGGGCGGCCAGCCTGTCTTCCGCCAGGTTGCGCAGTTTGGTTCCGGCCGCGCCCATATCGGGCAGGCGCTTGAGCAGCGCCAGTACCAGATGATAGCGATCAAGCTGGTTGATCACCGTCATGTCGAAGGGCGTGGTGGTGGTGCCCTGTTCACGATAGCCGTGCACATGGAAGTTGGCGTGATTGCGGCGGCGATAGACCAGCCTGTGCACCAGAGCGGCATAGCCATGGAAGGCGAAAATCACTGGCTTGTCGATGGTGAACAGCGCATCGAAAGCGGCATCCGTCATGCCATGGGGATGCAGATCGGCGGGCTGCAGGCGCATCAGGTCCACCACATTCACCACGCGCAGGCGCAGGTCTGGCAAATGCTGGCGCAGCAGGGCGGCGGCGGCCATGGTTTCGATTGTGGGCACATCGCCGGCACAGGCCAGAACGGCATCGGCGGCAGAGCTTGTTCCTGCAGGCCCGGTAGCCGCATCGGGATGGCCGGCCCAGGCCCAGGCGCCGATGCCTTGCGCACAATGTTCGATGGCCGAGGGCATATCCAGCCATTGCAATTGCGGATGCTTGCCCGCCACCACAACATTGATACGGTTGCGGCTGCGCAGGCAATGGTCGCCCACGGCCAGCAATGTGTTGGCATCGGGCGGCAGATAGATGCGGATCACATCGGCATTCTTGTTGGCCACCAGATCCAGGAAGCCGGGATCCTGATGGCTGAAGCCGTTATGGTCCTGGCGCCAGACATGCGAACTGAGCAGATAGTTGAGCGAGGCCACCGGTTTGCGCCATGGCACTTCGTTGCATACCTGCAACCATTTGGCATGTTGATTGAACATGGAATCGACCACATGCACGAAGGCCTCGTAAGTGGCGAACAGGCCATGCCGACCGGTGAGCAGATAGCCTTCCAGCCAGCCCTGGCAGGTATGCTCGCTAAGGATTTCCATCACCCGCCCATCGGCAGCAAGATGGTCGTCGGTAGCCAGGCGGTCGGCCATCCAGCCGCGATCGGTCACCTGGAAGACGGCATCCAGATGGTTCGAGGCGGCTTCATCCGGCGAAAAGAGCCGGATGTTTTGCGCTTGCGCATTGGCGGTCAGCACATCGCGCAGATAAAGCCCGAGTTGACGGGTGGCCTCGCCCATGCTGCGGCCGGGCTTTGGCAGATCCAGCGCATGGGCCCGGAAATCCGGCAGGTGCAGATCCCGCAGCAATAATCCGCCATTGCCCTCCGGCAGGCCGCTCATGCGTCGCTCAGGCCGGGGCAGAGCCTGTTCGATCCATGCGCGCGGCGCGCCTTCGGCGTCGAACAATTCGTCCGGTTTGTAGCTGAGCAGCCATTGCTGGAATTGCGCGCGGTGGTTTTCGTTGCCGCGCAGATTGGGGATCGGCACCTGATGGGCGCGCCAGGTGCCGGTATTGGGCAAGCCATCCACCTCAGCCGGCCCGGTCCAGCCCTTGGGGCTGCGCAGGATCAGCATCGGCCAGAGTGGCCGTTGGCCGGCAATGGCATCCGGCCGGCGCGCGGCCTGCTGGATGGCATCGATGCGAGCGAAGATGGCATCCATCGCAGCGGCCATCTGGCGATGCATGGCGGCGTGGTCGTCGCCGGCAACCACATACGGCTTGTAGCCATAGCCATGCATCAGATCGAGCAATTCGGCTTCCGGCAAGCGAGACAGGATGGTGGGGTTGGCGATCTTGTAGCCGTTCAGATGCAGGATCGGCAGCACCGCCCCATCGCGCGCTGGATTCAGGAATTTGTTGGAATGCCAGGCAGCGGCCAGCGGGCCGGTTTCCGCCTCGCCATCGCCGATGATGCAGGCAACAAGCAGATCGGGATTGTCGAAGGCTGCGCCATAGGCATGCGACAGCGCATAGCCCAGTTCGCCGCCTTCATGGATCGAGCCTGGGGTTTGCGGCGAGGCATGGCTGGGCACGCCATGGGGGAAGGAGAATTGCCGGAACAGTTTGGCCATGCCTTCGGCATTCTGGCCCACATCGGGAAACAGTTCGGAATACACGCCTTCCAGATAGGCGCCGGCAACCACGGCCGGAGCGCCATGGCCGGGGCCGACAATTTGCAGGATGCGGCGATCGGTGCGGCGGATGATGCGGTTGAGATGGGCGGTGATGAAATTCAAGCCCGGCGCGGTGCCCCAATGGCCCAGCGGGCGTGGCTTGATATCGTTTGCAGTGAGTGGCTGGCGCAGCAGCGGATTGCGCAACAGATAAATCTGCCCGATGGAGAGGTAATTGGCGGCGCGCCAGTAAAGGTCTAAGGCGGTAAAATCTTCGCTGGCCTGGCTCACGATTGTCTCCCGTAATGTTTTGAAATCAAGGCGGCGTTCGATTCAGTAGCCTGAGCCGGCATTCGCCTCCTTGATTTCGATCATTCATATCGCCTCGGCTTTGAGCTTTTTGCACCAATGGGTCAGGCGGTCTTTCAACTTGGCGTCGCGGATATAATCCAGTTCTTCCTCATCCAGGATTTCCATGCGCTGCAGCGTGAAGCTTTCGGCGCCATGCTGCTGCCAGGCCTGTTGCAGGTTGCGATGCGGATTGCCGCCCTGGCGCAGGGTGAACCATAGCCGGTTCTCAATCTTGTCGAGGTCCAGGCTGCGGCCTACCCAGCATTGTCCGCTGGTCTGACAGCGGATGGCATAGATGCCGGCTTGGCTTTTGCGCTCCTTATAGGCGGCAATCGCGGCTTTGCGCTGCATATTGGTCATGGTTTTGGCTCCAGTTTGTCTGCCGCGCTAATATCACCCGGGTAAAATATTGACAAGAAATATTATCCGGGTAAATTAATCCGATGACAGAGAATAGCTACAGCGCCTTTCAAGGCTTCAAGAAGATCGCTCAGGGCGGTTTGCCTACTGTGTCGGCGGCAGTGCGCGCTGCCGAGAAAGCCGATCCGCAGCAAACCCTTCTGGTATTCGACGATACGACAGGCGCGGTGGTGGACCTCGATCCACGCGGCCTGGCGGAACAAATGCCCGTTCCGCGCGGGCGAGGGCGCCCAAAGCTGGGGGTGATTGCCCGCGAGGTGACCTTGCTGCAACGCCATTGGGATTGGCTAGCCGCACAACCCGGCGGCGCCTCGCAGGCTTTGCGCCGGCTGGTGGATGCCGCACGCCGGGCCGATGGCGGGATCAGCGCGGCACGCCAGGCGCGTGAAGCGGCTTATCGCTTCATGGCTGGCATAGCAGGCGACCTGCCGGGCTTCGAGGAGGCCAGCCGTGCGCTGTTTGCCGATAACCGTGCGGCGTTTCACCGGCATGCGGCTGCCTGGCCGGCGGATATTCGCGCCCATGCCGAGGCGGTTGCCTGGGGCGACTGAGCCGAGACTTGACGTTTCTAGGTCGTTTGTCCTAATCTGTTTTTAGGTCAAATGTCCTAGAGGGTGATATGCGCGCTGAAACGACACGCCGGCAGATCGTGCAAGCGGCCGATGCGTTGTTTTATCAAAACGGTTTCGAGCATACCTCGTTTGCCGATATCGCGGCGGCCGTACAGCTTTCGCGCGGCAATTTCTATTACCATTTCAAGAGCAAGGACGAGATTCTGGATGCGGTGATTGCGCTGCGGCTGGAGAATACCGCACGTATGCTGGAAGACTGGGCGGCGGAAACCACCAATCCGGCCGACCGCATTCGCAGCTTCATAGATATTCTGCTGATGAACCGCGCCAAGATCATGCGTTTCGGCTGCCCGGTTGGCACGCTGTGCAATGAACTGGCAAAGCTGGAACATGTGGCCCAGGGCCGTGCCAACAGCATTTTCACGCTGTTCCGCACCTGGCTGGCCCGGCAATTCACTGAACTGGGCCATAAGGCGCAGGCCGATCACCTGGCCATGCATGTGCTGATGCACAGCCAGGGCGTGGCTACCCTGGCCAATGCTTTCCGCGACGAGGCGTTCATCCGCCGCGAAGTGGCGCAGATAAATGCCTGGCTGGATGGATTGTCGAAACCGAAAATCCGTAAGGCCTCGCGCTAGGCAAACAAAAAGGGAGTGGCAGAATGTTTGTGGTGTTTTTGAAATTCGCGGCCAACAAGGCGCAGGCGCCGCATTTCATGGATGGGCATAATGCCTGGATCAAGCGCGGTTTCGATACCGGTGTGTTCCTGCTTGCCGGCAGCCTGGGGCCGGGCCTGGGCGGCGGCATCCTGGCTCATGGCATTGCGCGTGCGGCGCTTGAAGCCTTTGTGGCGGAAGATCCTTTCGTAGCGCAGCAGGTGGTGACGCCGGAGATTTACGAGATCGCACCCGGCCGCAGCGACGAACGGCTGGCCTTCCTGCGCGGCTGAGCCAAGTCAAACGGGGGCGCAAAAAAAATCAAACGGCTTGCCGGCGTTTGCCCTGCGGTATGCCGAGATAACCGAACACCGCCCGTCGCACGCGATTGCGCAAAGAAGCCGCATCGGTTTCACCGAACAGCCCGGCGGAATCGATCATGCCACGGGTGAGGGCGGCCAGATCGCGCGCCGCCAGGGCCGGATCGGCAATGCCATGGGCGGCCAGCACCGAGGCGATGGCATGCACGATCTGCTGCTTCAGGGTTTCGGTTTCGGTCGTGATGGGCAGCAGGCTTTCGGCGTATTCCAGGCTGCGAGCCAGATTGGGGCGGCTGAGTTGATGCGCAATGCCGGCATCGATCAGGGCATCTATGGCCGGTGCCAGGCGTGCGCTCTGGCCTTGCTGGGCTGCCGTCTGCATATGGCCTAGCAGGATATTGCGCTTGCGGCGGATCAGTTCCGCGAGGATCGCTTCCTTGGTGGGAAAATATTGATACAGGCTGCCGATGCTGATGCCGGCCCTTTCAGCGATGGCATTGGTGTTGAATGCGGCCAATCCGCCGCGCTCCAGAATGCGAGCAGCCGCCTCAAGCACCAGATCGAACGTGGCCGCCGAGCGCGTCTGGCGTGGCCTTTTACGTGGATTGATGGCGGGTTTCGGCATGGTCTGGCAAGGCGAGTAGCATATGTGAGTATTTACTCATAAATTGCGGGGAATGTGAAACAAAAGCAAGAGAAATCGCCATGAACAGCGCCGAACGTGTCGCAGGAAAAGTCGTGTTGGTGACCGGCGGCACCGCCGGTATTGGCTTGGAGATTGCCCGCCGGTTGGCCGAGTTGGGTGCGCGTGTGGTGATCCTGGGGCGCGATGCGGCGCGCACCGAGGCGGCGGCTGCCAATCTGCCGCGATCAGCAGGCAGCCTGCCAGGCGAATATCTGGTGGCCGATCTGAGCCAGCCGGCCGCCCAGGCACGGGCGATTGCCGAGATCGAACAGCGCTGGCCTGACCTGGCCATCCTGGTGAACAATGCCGGGATGCAGGTGAATATGGCATCTGTCGGGATCGGTGATGACGGCTGCATGGCAGCCCTGCGCAGTGAGGTGGAACTCAATCTGATGGCGCCGATTGCGCTGAGCCTGGGCCTGATGCCGCTGCTGGCGCGCCAGCCTGCGGCCGCTATTGTGAATATATCCTCCGGCCTGGCCCTGGCGCCCAAACGCAGCGCGCCGGTTTACTGCGCCACCAAGGCCGGCTTACGGGTCTTTTCCACGGCTTTGCGCTATCGGTGCGCGGATGCAGCGCCTAATATTCGCGTCATTGATGCGGTGATGGCGTATGTCGATACCGCTTTGACGCGGGGGCGCGGTGGCGTCAAAATGGCAGCCGCGGATGCCGCCGCCGAGGTGGTGGCTGGCATGTTGCGGGGGTCTACTGAGATTTGGGTGGGCAAGACCCGGCTGCTGCGATGGGTGCATCGCTTATGGCCGAATATGGCCCGAAATATTCTACGCAACAGCTAAGGTGTTGCATGGTTCTTTATTGAGGTGTCGTGAGCGGCTGGATCGACGTTCTATCGCCAAGTTTGCGCAAGTTGCATAACGACTGGCTGCTGTTTCGTGGCAACTTCATGATGCCCGATGTGCAGGACTTCAACACATTCGCCAATGCGCCCGAGGTGATGGCCATCGAGGCTGCATCGGCAACGGTGATGCTGCCGATGCAGGGCGATCCGATTTTCAAGCATGTGGGCGGTTTGCTGTTGGATCTGTTGCCGGATTGCCGCAGCGGCATGAGTTTTGGCGCCATGCGCTCGCCGATCAGCCGCGCGGCGGTGATTGGACCTTTCATGCGCATCGCGCGTAGCCGTCAGCCGGAAACGCGGCGCCTGCAGCGCAGTTCGGCCATCGAAGTGAAGCATGATTGCGAAATCCTTTTGCTGCCCTTTGCCGATCGCAAGCTGCGTGTTTGCGTGGTTCATGCGGTGTATGATCTCAGCGGGATCAATTGGAAAAAGGCATTCCTATGAAGGCGCCGGAAATTCCAGGGAATGAAATATTCCGGCTTGCCGCGCTGCATGCGCTGCCGTTGCTCGACACCGCGCCGGAAGCCGATTTCGATGCCGTGGTGCGTATCGGACAGGCTTTGTTCAATCTGCCCACCTGCACGGTTACCCTGGTTGATAAGCACCGGCAATGGTTCAAGGCGCGGGTAGGCCTGGATGCGCCGGAAACCCATCGCGACGTTTCGTTCTGCGGCCATGCCATTTTGCAGGACGATGTATTCGTGGTGGCCGATGCCAGCCAGGATGAGCGTTTTCACGACAATCCGCTGGTAACCGGGGCGCCTTTCATCCGCTTTTATGCCGGGGCGCCGATCCGCCTGCCGAATGGCTATAGCATCGGCACGGTATGTGTGTTCGGGCCTGAGCCGCGCACAGGCATGGCGCCGGCAGAGCGCAAACTGCTGCAGGATCTTGCCGCGCTGGCCCTGGCGGCAATTGGTATGCGGGCGTTGCGCGACAATCTGGATCAGGCGCAAGCCGAAGCCGATCGATTGCGCCTGGTGGCAATGGCCTTGCCGCAGCCGGTGGCATTGGCCGATCCTGCCGGACGGCTGATTCTGGCCAACGAAGCCTTTGCGCAGTTCTGTTCGCGGCCGGCGGAGGAAGGCGAGGATGTTGCCGCTCTGCTGGATGTCGACGCTGCGATCTGGTCGCCCGCCGTCATGCTGGCTGCCGGCAATTATGAAGCCACCATACCCATGGCTGGCACACGACCGGCGCTGAGCGTGTGGCGCGATGCCCAGGGTTTCGTACTGGTGCAGGCGGGCCGTTAAGGATTGAGCAGGAACAGGCTGCCATTGAGCAACGCTGCGAAAGCCACCCAGGCAAGATAGGGCAGGAAAAGCAGCGCCGCCGGCCTATGCGGCCGCCATGCGGCCATGATGAAAGCGGCAACGGCAAGCAGCAGCAGCAGCACAATGATCAGCGCGCAGCCGATGGATTGCATGCCGAAGAAAACCGGCGACCAGATGAAATTCAGCGCCAGTTGCAGCCACCAGAGCCGCATGGCCAGGCTGCTGCGGATGTATCTCCAACATTGCCATCCGGCGATGGCGATCAGCAGATAGAGCAGGGTCCAGACCGGGCCGAATAACCAGTTCGGCGGATTGAAAACCGGCTTTTGCAATTCGGCATACCAAGGGCCGGGCAGGGTTTGCGAGCCGATCAGCAGGCCGCCGCCCACAACAAGCAGGATGAAAGCAATAAGGGGAATCGGGCGGGGCATCGCATCCTCAAGCTAAGGGGGCCGACCATGAAAGCTGCCGGCGCCCAACCAGCCGGATTATGCGCTTTGGCGGGCGGCTGCGCAAAACAGCCTCTACACATCAGCAATGCCTTTTTTACCACTACTTAATAGGGAGTCGGAGCAACCGCGTATGGTAACCCGGTATGATTGCTTTGAGGGGGTGCGCATTCGATTTATACTAAAGAACTAATCTTTAAAGATGCATTTTTCCACTTATAGAAGTGTTTCTTGCGCTTAAATGGCTTCGGGCCATTTTCTATATTTGGCTCTGCATAACTAAAAAAAACAACCTTAAGAAGATTTTATATGCAGAGTATCCCTGGCTGCATCGGTTGGCCGGTTGGCTTTTTGCAATTGAGAAAATCACCAATCTGCAATCGAAAATTACGATGAATCCTTGATCTCTTATACCCGCCTGGGTAATTCTCTAATCCAGAAGGCGTTTTTTAAGCTCATAATATACAAGCCTAGACTGCAATACATTAGATGGCGATCAGCGGTCGGTACTCGCTGTGATATCGAATGAGGAAACCAATGTTTTTGCGGCCGAAGAAAAATTCGAGCAAAAGGCATCATCTTGAGGCTGTATATCAGCCACTCACTCTGCGTGCGCTTGAGCCTCGCATCCTGTTCGATGCCGCCGCGCCGGCTGCGGTGACGGATGCAACGCAAAATCAATCGCAGAATGAACCGGCACAGCAAAGCCAGGATCAGCAGCAAGCCGAAGTAGCAGCGCTGATTGCGTCACTCACCCAGAACGAAGATGCGGTTGGCGAAGCGCAACAGGCTTCCGCTGCGGAAACCGGCGAGCTGGTAGCGCCGCCGCAAACCGCGCTGGAGGCCATCGAGAATAGCCCGAAGACCGTTGTGTTCATCGATGCCAAGGTGGAAGGCGCTCAGGCCCTGGCCGCCGATCTCGGGCCATCCGTGCTGGTGCGTTTCATCGGCGCCGATGAGGATGGCATTCAGGCGATCACCGATACGCTGGCCGGGCTGCAGAATGTGCGGGCCGTGCATATCCTCGGCCATGGCGATGATGGCGCCATTGCATTGGGCAGCGCCGTGCTCAATCTGGCAGCGCTGCAGCAATCGACTGCCGATATGGTTACGCAATGGGGGCAGGCGCTGGCGGCTGGCGGCGATCTGCTGCTCTACGGCTGCTCGGTGGCGGCCAGCCCCGATGGCACCGCATTCGTGCAGGAACTGGCCCGGCTGACCGGAGCCGATGTGGCAGCATCCACCAACGATACCGGCGCGGCCCTGCGCGGCGGCGACTGGGTGCTGGAATACAGCACCGGCAGCATCGAGGCATCGGTGCCGTTCAGTGATGAAGCTTTGACGACCTTCAATGGCCTGCTGGCCGATGAAAACCCGCCCACGGTGAATTCCTCGGCCACGGCTGGCCAGATATTCATCATCAATGAGGCAACCGAACTGACCGTGACACAATTCACTGTCAGCGATTCCGATTCAACCTCGGTGAACATCACCGTAACTGCCACCAATGGCACGATCAGCCTGGCCACCACCAGCGGCCTGAGCGGCCTGACCGGCAACGGCACCGGCAGCGTTACGTTCAGCGGTTCGGTGGCCGATGTGAATGCCGCGCTGAACGGCATGAAATACAAAGGCACCGAAGGCTCCGGCGCCACCGACGATTATACCGGCGCCGCCACCATCACGGTGCAGGCTGCCGATGCCAATGGCAACAGCAGCAAGACCATCAATGTGAATATCACGCCGGTGAACGACGTGCCGGTGCTGGTGAATAACGGCGCCACGGTGCAGGAAGGCGGCGAACTGACGTTCAGCACGGCCAATTTCACCACGGTCGATCCCGATAACCAGGCCGTACAGATCATCTACAAGGTTGAGGTGCTGCCAACCCATGGCACGCTGACCTTGAATGGCAATCCGGTGGTTGTGGGTACTGTGTTCGATCAGACCAAGATCGGCCAGTTGAAATACATCCATGACGGCAGCCAGGTGCCGAGCGATATCGTGGATAGCTTCAGCGTCAGTATCGAGGATGGCGCGGGCGGCATATTGGGCAAGGCCGGCGGCACGCCCAGCACGCCGATCCCGATCAATATCACCATCACGCCGCTCAACCAGGCTCCCACGGTGGAGGGCTCCACCGATGTTTACGAGGGCGAGACCGGCAAGGCGGTTACCATCACCATCGGCGATGTGGATATCGGCGACGGGCCGCACAGCATCGAGATTCTCAGCCTGCCCACAGAGGGCGTGCTGAAATACAACGGCGTGGCGGTAACGATCGGACAGATCATCATGTCTGATCAGCTTTCGCTGCTGACCTATGATGCCAGCGAGGACGAGCCGACCGGCCCCAAGACCTTCGATGTGCGGGTGACCGACAATGGCGGCGGCGAAGGGGCGGGCGCCAAGCTGAGCGTGGATGCCACCATCACGCTCAAAATCCTGCTCAACAACGACGATCCGGTGCTGCAAACCAACCAGCATGCCGTGATCGACGACGGCGCGGGACGCGAACTGCTGATCACCAATACCCTGCTGAGGGTGACCGATGTCGATTCCGGCGATGAAAACATCACCTTCACCCTGGTAACCGTGCCCTCTGGCGGCCAGGTGCAGATTTTCGATGGCTCCGATTGGAAATACCTGGTGGTGGGCGGTACCTTTACCCAGGATGATATCAACAACAATCTCGTGCGTTTTTTCGACACCGGTTCCACCGCCCGCACCGAAAGTTTCCAATTCACGGTGAAGGATGGCGGCATCCGCGCCTGGCCGGATACCCGCAATGGCGGCATCTATGATGATGCCAGCCAATCGGCGCCGCTCACCGTCATCACCTTCCAGATCGATGTGCCTTTCCGTGCCGGCGGGCCCGGGGGCGGAGCGTTGGATTTCGTGGCCGCCAATCAGGCGCCGTCTTCGATCACCGCCAATACCGTCACGCTGGATGAAGGCGCCACGGTTACCATCACGAATACCGATCTGATCACCATCGACGCGGATTCCACGCCGGAGCAACTGGTCTATCGTATCGAGAACGTATCCTCCAATGGCACATTGTATCGCAATGGCGTGGCTTTGGGGCTGTTTGACAGCTTTACCCAAGCTGATGTGAATAACGGCCTGATTACTTACGAGCATAACGGCAGCGAGAATTTCGTCACCACCTCCAATCGCGTGCAGTTCACGGTCAGCGACGGCAAGAATGTCAGTTCGCTGGTCAACATGGATTTCGACATCACGCCGGTGAACGACCAGCCCACGGCCACGGTGCTGAAGGTTCCGGTGGTGAATGAAGGCGGCAACACGCTGATCGACAACAGTGTGCTCACGCTGGCCGATGTGGATGGCAGCGGCGACAAGGCCGGTACCGAAACTTTCTCCACCGCCAATAATCTGACCTTCAAAGTGGTGGCCTTGCCCAGCCACGGCACGTTGATGCTGGATGCCGACAATAACGGCAGCTTCGAGACCACGGTTACCACCAGCACGGTGATTACCAAGGCTCAGCTCGATGCCGGCAATCTGCGCTATGTGCATGACGGCAGCGAAAACTTCACCGACAGCTTCCAGATCCAGGTGGACGACAACAAGGGCCAGGGCAACAGCCTGTCCGATCCCTACACCGTGAATGTGAAGGCCGCGCCGCTGAACGATCCGCCGGTAGCGGTCGAGCGCAAGGATATGGTGCTGATCGAAGGCGGCACCGGCACCATCAAGGGCAGCAACGGCACAGCCGGCGATGATTTCCGGTTGGTCTATGAGGATCCCGACAGCACCACCATCCAGCGGCAATACCTGATCACCACCAATGTGGCTTATGGCACGCTGAAGCTGAATGGCGCGACATTGGGTCTGGGCTCGGTCTTTACCCAGGATGATCTGGATAATAACCGTGTTACCTACACCCATAACGGCAGTGAGAATTTCGCCGATACATTCAACTTCACAGTACGCGATGGCGCAGGGGGCTCGGTCGATGGCTCCTACGATATCACCATCACCAAGGTGAACGACGCTCCCACGCTTACCGTGCCGGGCACGCAAACCTTTGCCACCACCACGCCGCTGGTATTCTCGGCGGCAAACAACAATGCCATCGTGGTGGATGATCCCGATTACAACGATCCCGGATTCGTGCTGGGTTCGGCCGACGATTATCTCAGCGTTACGCTTGATCTGCAGGTTTCCGGCGCCACTTATGCCGCGGCTACGCTCACCCTGGCATCCACATCCGGGCTTGCGGTCACCGGTAACGGCACCGCCACGGTCACGTTTTCCGGCACGCGCGCCGATGTACGCACTGCATTGGATGGGTTGCAATTACAGGTGCCGACCGATGAAGACCGGACGCTGCAGCTTGTGGTGACGGTGAACGACCAGATCAGCACCGGGCCGAATGTGAATAATGGCGGCGACGATCCGGCCAGTGCGGATGCAGGCTATAATTTCGTCACCAAGACGATCAACATCAACGCGTCCAATGTGAATGACGCCCCGGCGCTGACCGCGCCCGCCACGGTAACCGCTGTGGAAGATACCGCCCTCGAACTGAATGCCGATAACGGCTATCTGATTTCCATTGCCGACGCGGATTCCTTCGGCAGCAGCCTTTCGGTCACGCTCAGCGTCAATCATGGTACGCTGAAGCTCGGCACCACCAGCAATATCACCATCAGTGCCGGCGCCAATGAATCCGCCACGATGACCATCACCGGCAATCGCACCGCGTTGAACGCCGCGCTAGCCAGCCTCAGCTACACGGCCAGTGCCGATTTCAACGCCACCGGCGCGGGCGCATTCAATTCGCAGGCCGTCGATACCCTTACGGTGACGGTGAACGATAACGGCAATACCGGCACCGGCGGTGCCCAGACCGATAGTAAGACCGTGAATATCACCGTAACACCGGTGAATGATGCGCCCACCATCACGGTGCCGGGCGCCACGCAATATATCCTCACTGCGCAGGCGCTGGAATTCAACACCGGCAACGGCAATGCGATCAGCTTCTCCGATGCCAAGGATACGCCCTACGAACTGAGCACAGAAACCTACCGGCTTACCCTCGTCGCAACGAATACGGTTGGCAATGCCGCATTCGGTACGCTCACGCTGGGCAGCGTAACGGGCGTCACGTTCGTAAGCAGCACCAGCAATGGTTCCAGCACCATTGTGGTAGAGGGCACGCTGGCCGATCTGAATGCCGCGTTGCAGACGTTGTCCTATGCTCCGCCAGGCGGCAATCCCGATGCCACGGTGAATATTGCTGCCACCATCGACGACCTGGCCAATGGCGGCACCGGCGCGTTGACCGATACCAAGAATATCACCGTGATCCTGTCGGAATCCAACGATGCCCCGGGCGTTACCAAGCCGGCGCCGCAGGAAGTGAACGAAGATACCAACCTGACTTTCTCCACCGGCAACGGCAATGCCGTGGTGGTGACCGATAGCGACGATTTCGGCGGCAGCCTGACTGTGACGTTGTCGGTCAGTCATGGCACGCTCACGCTCAGCGGCCTGACCGGCCTCACTTTCGGCACAGGCGACGGCACCGCCGATGCAAGCATGACATTCACCGGTTCCAAGACCGCGATCAACAATGCATTGCAGGGCCTGATCTATCGCGGCAACCTGAACTACAACGGCGCCGATACGCTTTCCATCACGGTGAACGATAACGGCAATAGCGGGGCCGGCGGCGCGCAACAGACCACCGATACCGTCGCCATCACGGTGCATCCGGTGAACGACACGCCGACCGTGACCGTGCCGTCGGCGCAAACCACCAACGAAGACACGCCGATTGCTTTCGATGCCACCAAGCTGATCAGCTTTGCCGATGTGGATGACGGCGAGTCCGGTGGCACTAATTCGATGACCGTGATTCTGTCGGTCAGCCATGGCACCCTTAACCTCTCCAGCCTTACCGGCTTGACCATTGCGGCCGGTGCCAGTGACAGCAGCACCATCACCCTGATCGGCACCAAGGCGGCGCTGAATGCGGCGATCACCAGCCTGGTCTATACGCCGACCGCCAATTACAACGGCAACGATACGTTGACCGTGGTGTTGCGCGACGATGGCAATACCGGCATCGATCCGGGCCTCACCGGCACGGCGGTCTATGAACAGGACAGCAAGACCGTCGCCATCACGGTGAGCCCGATCAACGACCGGCCGACCATTACGGTTCCGACAGCGCAGACCATTGATGAAGACACCACGCTGACCTTCTCAGGCGGTACGCTGATCACACTTGCGGATGTGGATGATGCCGGCGGCATCGTGCGGGTTACCCTGAGCGTGGATCATGGCACGCTGGCCTTGGCCAGTACCACGGGTGTAACGGTGACGGCGGGTGCCAACAATAGCGGCACGATGACCCTGACCGGCACCAAGGCCGATCTGAATGCCGCCATCAACGGCTTGGTCTATACGCCGACCGCGAATTACAACGGCAGCGACACGCTGACTGTTGTGTTCAACGACCAGGGCAATACCGGCGCCGATCCGGGCACCAGCGGCGGCGCGAGCGATGAAGAACGCACGTCCACGGTGGCCATCACGGTCAATCCGATCAACGACCGGCCGACCATTACGGTGCCCGGCGTGCAGAATATCGGCGAGAATTCCACGCTGACTTTCTCTGGGGCTAAGCTGATCACGCTTGCGGATGTGGATGATGCGGGCGGCATCGTGCGGGTTACCCTGAGCGTGGATCACGGCACGCTGGCCTTGGCCGGCACCACGGGTGTAACGGTGACAGCGGGTGCCAACAATAGCGGCACGATGACCCTGACCGGCACCAAGGCCGATCTGAATGCGGCGATCAATGGCCTGGCCTACACACCCACCACCAGCTACAACGGCGCGGACACGCTGACCATCGTGTTCAACGACCAGGGCAATACCGGCGCCGATCCGGGCACCAGCGGCGGCGCGAGCGATGAAGAACGCACCGCCACGGTAAGCATCAATATGGGGCCGATCAACGATCAGCCGACCATCACCGCACCCGGTGCGCAGACCATTGATGAAGACAGCACACTGACCTTTACCGGCGGCACGCTGATAACCCTGGCGGATATAGATGACGAAGGCGGGGTTCTGCGCCTGGTTCTGAGTGTCGATCACGGCACGTTGTCGCTTGGCAGCACAACCGGGCTTACCTTCACGGCCGGCGGCAACAATAGCGGCAGCATGACCCTGACCGGCACCAAGGCCGATCTGAATGCGGCGATAGCCGGCATGGTCTATACGCCCACGGCCAATTACAACGGCAGCGACACGCTGACTGTTGTGTTCAACGATCAGGGCAATACCGGCGCCGATCCGGGTATCAGCGGCGGGGCGAGCGATGAAGAAAGCACTGCCACGGTGGCCATCACGATCAACCCGATCGACGATGCGCCGGTAATCACCGCACCCTCCGCGCTCACGCTCAATTCCGGCGGTGTGCAGTTGTTTACCGGGACGACAGCAATTTCGGTAAGCGATGTGGATGTCGGCTCCGGCAACATGACGCTGTCGCTGTCGGTTACCGAAGGCAGCTTGATGCTCACCGATCCGGCGTTGATCACCAGCGGCGGCAATAACACCAACAATATCGTGCTCACCGGTACGCTGAGTCAAATCAACACGGCCCTTGCGGGTTTGAGCTATACCATCACCAAACCCGCCGGCGGCACCAGCCTGCTCACCATCGTTTCCAACGATCTGGGCAATACCGGGGCAGGCGGTCCGCTCAGCACCACCGCTCTGGTGCAATTCAGCGTGCCATCCCTGGATACGCCGCCGCCCAGCACCACCACGCCCACACCGCCGCCGGTCGTGGTGGTTACGCCGCCGCCCACTTTGCCGCCGGTGGAGTTGACCAACACGGCGCTCAATCAGCCCAATGCGGTTTCCAACAACAACACCGGCAATTCCAGCGGTACATCCAGCACCTACGCCACCGGCGATTCTCAATTGGGCGGTGCGCCGCTCACCGTATCGTCTTTCGTGCAGAGCTTCTTCAGCCTGCCGATCAATCCGGTGGAACTTGCAGCCACCTTGCAGGATCGTGTGTTGGGCGAGCAGCAATCCGAAACATTCCAGATTCCGGCTTCCGCTTTCCGCCATTCCGATCCATCGGAACA
>NZ_JAHBYG010000012.1 GCF_019636075.1 Ferrovibrio sp. | reverse complement strand
CGCGCTTGCCGCCGCCACAGCCTTGGGCGCCGAGGATAAGGGCCAGGCCGCAGTGGTGGCCAGAGGCGACATCGTGGGCCTGGAAGATCAGGCCGGCACCGATGCTATGCTGCTGAGGCTGCGCGGCAATGCGGCGGCGCGGGGCGGCGTGCTGGCGAAATGCGCCAAGCCGGGGCAGGAGCGGCGGGTGGACCTGCCGGCCATCGGCGTAACGACTTTGGAGAATGCCGCAGCCGCAGGCTTGAGCGGCGTGGCGGTGCAGGCGGGCGCGGCGTTGATCGTCGACCGTCCGGCCTGCATGGCGGCAGCGGATCGTTTGGGGTTGTTTCTGGTTGGAGTGCGGATGAATGGCTGAGCAGGCGCTGCATATCGCGCTGGTGGCCGGAGAACCTTCGGGCGATGCACTGGGCGAGGGGCTGATCCGTTCGCTGCGCCAGTTGCATCCCGGGCCGCTGCGCTTCAGCGGCATCGGCGGCGAGCGCATGCAGGCGGAAGGTTTTGCCAGCTTGTTTCCGATTGCCGAACTGGCGGTGATGGGCTTGGTGGAGGTGCTGCCGCGCGCGCGCCGCATCTTGCAGCGATTGGATCAACTGGCCACGCAGTTGCAATCCGATCCGCCCGATGTGCTGGTTACCATCGATAGCCCGGGCTTCACCCATCGACTGGCGAAACGTTTGGCCAGGCGCAGTTTCCCTATCGTGCATTATGTGGCGCCCACGGTTTGGGCCTGGCGCCCGGGCCGCGCCAAAACCCTGGCCGGGCTGGTGGATCATCTGCTCACCCTGTTGCCATTCGAGCCGCCGTATTTCGAACGCGAAGGCTTGAGCGCGGAATTCGTCGGCCATCCGGCGGTGGAAACCATCGCGGCGGCGCGCCGTGTGGCGGCAGAGGAAACCGCCGCCGGCAATGGCTTCAGGCAGCGGTTTCAGATTCCCGCCGAAGCGCCGTTGCTGGCCATGCTGCCGGGCAGCCGGCGCGGCGAGGTGGCCAAGCTGCTGCCGGTCTTTTCGGCAACGATTGCCCGGTTGGCCGAACAGCATGGCAATTTACATGTGGTGATCCCGAGCGTGCCCGATGTGGCGCCGATGGTGCTGAATGTGCTGCCGAACCTGGCAGTGCCGGCCCGTGTGGTGGTGGCGCCGGCCGAACGCTATCAGGCGATGCTGGCTGCCGATATTGCCCTGGCGGCATCGGGCACCGCCACGCTGGAGCTTGGGCTGGCGGAAACCCCCACCGTGCTGGCCTATCGCGTGAACCGCATTACAGCCGCCATTCTGCGGCACATGCTGAAAGTGCCCTATGCCGGGTTGGTGAATATTCTCGACAATCGTGAGGCGATGCCGGAATTCCTGCAGGAGAAATGCCGGCCGGATAATCTGGCCGGTGCGCTGGGGCGTCTGCTGGAAAGCCCGGCGGTGCGGGCCGGTCAGCTTGCCGCCTGCCGTCGCGTCGGCGCCATGCTGGGGCTAGATGAAACTGGCAAAGTGCAGGATCCCAGCCCCAATCATCGCGCCGCTGCGGCCGTGCTGGCGCAGGCGCAGAAATCGCAGACCAGCAACAAACGGAGCGCCCCATGACCGATGCTGCAAATACCCCGCCATTCCGCATGCTGCACACCATGCTGCGGGTATTCGACCTGGAGAAATCATTGGATTTCTGGGTCGACAAGATGGGGATGAAGCTGCTGCGCCGGCAGGATTATCCGAGCGGTGAATTCACGCTGGCCTTTGTTGGCTATGGCGACGAAACCGACAGCACGGTGATCGAGCTGACCCATAACTGGGGCCAGAAAGAGCCTTACAGCATCGGCAGCGGCTATGGCCATATCGCCATCGGCGTGCCGGATATCTATGGCCTGTGCGAAAAGCTGGGCGCTGCCGGGGTGAAGATTCCGCGTCCGCCCGGCCCGATGAAGCATGGCGGCAGCGTGATCGCCTTCCTGGAAGATCCCGATGGCTACAAGGTGGAACTGATCGAGCGCAAGGCGGCCTGAAACGGCCTCAGGAGGCGATGCCGGCGCGTTGCAGCATGGCATGCAGCAGCACGTCGGCTCCCGCCGTCACATGCTCGGGCAGGGCATCCTCGATCTCGTTATGGCTGATGCCATCCTTGCAGGGGATGAAGATCATGCCGGTGGGGGCCAGCCGTGCGGTGTAGACCGCATCATGCCCGGCGCCGGAAATCATGCGGCGATGGCTATGGCCCAGGCGTTTTGCCGCCGCTTCGATCTGTTCGATGCATTCGGCATGAAACGGCTGCGCCGGATAGCTGGAAACCGGCTCAAGCGCGATTGTCAGGCCGCTATCGCTGCGGGCGCGCTGGATCACCGCCTCTATATCCGCCGCCATCGTCTCGAGCAGCGCATCGGTGTGATTGCGCAGGTCGATGGAGAATTTCACCTGGCCGGGGATGACATTGCGGCTGTTGGGAAACACCTGCACCATGCCCACCGTGCCGCGCCCATGGGGCGGGTGGCGATGCGCAATCGCCACCACCTGCTGCATGATGCCGGTTGCCACCTGCAAGGCATCCTTGCGCAGGTTCATCGGCGTAGGTCCGGCATGGGCCTCCATGCCGGTGATCGTGCAATCGTACCAGCGCACGCCGAGCGTACCCAACACCACGCCGATGGTGAGGCCTTCATCCTCCAGCACCGGGCCTTGTTCGATATGGGCCTCGAAATAGGCTCCGATCGGATGATCGCCGGGAGTCTGGTCGCCGGCAAAGCCGATCCGCGCCAATTCGTCGCCGACGGTTTTGCCATCCAGATCGCGCGCCGCCAGGGCATGCTCCAGCGGCACGGCGCCGGCAAACACCCCTGATCCCATCATCACCGGCACGAAACGCGAGCCTTCCTCGTTGGTCCAGGCGGCTATCTCGATAGGGGCTTCCGTCTGCAAGCCGAGATCGTTGAGGCTGCGCACCACTTCAAGGCCTGCCAGCACGCCGTAATTGCCATCGAATTTTCCGCCGGTGGGCTGGGTATCGATATGACTGCCGGCAACGATGGGCGGCAGGCTGGGATTGCGGCCTTCGCGGCGCATGAAGATATTGCCGATACGATCCACGGTGACGCCAAGCCCGGCTTCGCGGCCCCATTGGATCAACAATTCACGCCCCTGCTTGTCGAGATCGGTCAGCGCCAGCCGGCATACGCCGCCCTTTGGCGTTGCGCCGATTCTGGCAAGCTCCATCAGGCTGTCCCAAAGCCGCGCGCCATTGATGCGCAGATTGTCGGCAAGATGCGTGGCGGGCGCCGGGCTGTCTGTCATGGTTCTCTCCGGAAGTCTGCCTCCGAGTTTGCCGTCTACTCTGCGCATTTGCCATAGCCCATCTGGGCCATGGTTCGGCCATGGCGCAATCTTCTAGGCTAGCCGCCATTGCAACGGATTTCGCGGCGGAGGCAGACATGCGGGTGATCGTGGTTGGCGGCGGCATTGCCGGATTGGGCGCGGCCTATCGTTTGCGTGAAAAGGGCCATCAGGTGGTGTTGCTGGAAAAAGAGCAGGAGCCCGGTGGACGTTGCCGCTCTGTGCTATGGAATGGCGTATGGGCGGTGACCGGCGCATTTGCTTTTCTGGGGGCTGAGACCAACCTGGTCGAATTGTCGGAAAAGCTGGGCTTGCATCAGCCGGATCAACTGCTGGATTTGACCGCGGCGCATAGCTGGAATGTGCTGATCAAGCGCAAGGATGTGGTGGATTTCGGCGCCTTCGATCTGATGAGCGCCGCCAAGCATCCTTACATTCCGCTGCTTGAAAAAGCCAAGCTGCTGGCCACTCTGCCCACGCTGGCCAAGCAGATGCTGGCCAGCGACCCGCGCGACCTGACCAGTGCCATTGCACTGGATGGCGAGAATGCCTGCGAGTATTTCCGCCGCTACTCGCCCACCTTCGTGGATTATTTTCTCGAACCCTGCATGGGTATGTTCTGCGGCTATAGCGAGGAAGATTATTCTCTGGCCTGGACCGCCTGGAGTTCGGCGGGCAAGCTATCCTGGGCCGGCAATCATATGTGGAGTTATAAGAATCGCGGTGTCGGGCAATTAACCTGGGCGCTCGGGCAATTCTTCCTACAAGACGCCGATACGGATTATCGGCTTGGCACACAGGCGCAGGCGGTTCATTACGGCAGCGATGGCGTGCACGTGGATAGCATCTGCAATGGTATTGCCGAGCGGATAACCGGCGATGCCGTGGTGATGGCGGTGCCGGGCGATCAGGTTTCCGCGTTGATGCCGAATCTGGACACGGCGCGCCGCAATTTTTTCGATGCCGTGGATTATGCCGGTCATCACATTGTTTATTATGTGCTGGACCGGCCCAAGGGCGACTTGCTGGAAACTTATGTTCTGCCGACCGCCGATGGTTTTAAACGCACCGGTAATCTGCGTTTCACCGATATGGGCAACGGCACCACATTCGCGCATTCGCAATGGAAGGATTGGGGCTGCCGGCAGCATGCCGATGCCAGCGACCGGGAGTTGCTCGATATCGCCTGGGCCGATGTGGTGGAGGCCGTACCTAGCCTGGCCGGCACACGGGTGATCGACAGTTTCATCTCGCGGCAGCCGGCAGCCATCTGCAAGCGGCCGAAGGGATTCGTTACGCGGCTGAAACAGTTGAACGATCTGGGGCCTTTGCCGCGCGTGGCATTCTGCGGCGACTACATGACCAACAGCACAGTGGGGCAGGCGCATTGGTCTGGCCTGCAGGCTGCAGAGCAATTGATGGCCAGCTAGCGCTGCATCATCCAGGCACAGAGCGCTGTGCGGTTTTCCAGGCCGGTCTTATCGAAAATCGCGCGCAGGTGGTTCTTCACCGTCCATGGGCTGAGATTCAACCGGCGGGCGATTTCCTTGTTGGAGAGCCCATGGGCGGCAAATTCCGCAATCTCGTATTCGCGCTGTGTCAACTGCGGCAGAGCCGCTGCGGTTGACTGAGCGCCGACCGGCCTATGCTCCGTTTGATTGATGGTATGCGCCATTTCCATCACCGGAACGATCAGCCGCGCCATGGCCTGTTCGGCGGTGCTGAAATCGCGGTCCTCGGCATTGCGTGCCAGGCTCAGCGCACCGGTCACGTGCCCATCGGCATCATGCAGTGCCAGGGTCATCACATGCTGGGTGCCGCTGGGGCGCAGCATGTCCTCGTAATAGGGCGCATGTAGTAATTCGCGGGTGGGGACCAGATCGGAAAGCCGGGTCACCGGATCGTTGGCCGCTTGCCGTGATTCCAGCCAATGCCGGATCGGATCGTAAGGGCGCACATGGCGTTGGTAATGCCGGGCGCACCAGCTTGGCCAGTTGATGAAATGCGACGTCTGGTTTGATGGTGCGCCGTATCCGCCGCGCAGGGAAAACACCGCGCGCGGGGCTTGGAACAATGTGCCTAGGGATGCCGCGCTGGCCTGAACGAATTGATTGAATCCGTGCGCCTGGCGCAAGGATGTAAGCACTTTGCCTAATGCGCGCTCATTCACCTGCATGGCTTGCCTCCTGCGGCTGGATATTCATCCCGCAGAAAACCATGCAAAACAAGTGCCGAAGGCTTAGGGCGTAACGGTCACGGTTGCACGCATCTTGGGATGAATGCGGCATTGGATCACATATTCGCCCGGCTCGCGGAAAGTGACGGCGGTTTCGGAATCCGGCGCCTGCAGGCCGATATCGAAAATCCCGCCCTTGCTGGGCGAATACACATTATGCCCGAAGGGATCGGCATTGCGGAACAGCACCTGGCCGCCGGCCTTCACCTGTACGCTGGCGGGTTTGAAGGCGATACCGCTTTGAGTGATGACAGGCATGGTTTGAGCCCAGGCTTGGCCAACGGCCTGGCTTAGGCCTGGAAAGGCCGCCAGTGCCAGTTGGCCCAGCAGAAGCCCGGCAATAGCTGCGAGCAGATAGGGTTTCAAGCGCGGCCTACGGGCGGGTTGTCAACACGGCGATATCGATGATCGCCGTTTTGCCATTGCCGATAGCGCCGGCTTTGCGCAGCTTGCCGGTGCCGACATCCAGCCGATACAGCGCACCATCGGCCACGCCGAAGCCGACATACTCGTCCTTGGCATCGGTATAGATGTCGATGGCTTCAACGATGGTGCCGGGTTTCAGACCGGTGGGGCCCACGCTGCGCTGAACGCCATCATTGGGCGGATCCTGCACTGTGTATGTTGCGTTCAGGCTGTCTACGTTGAAAAGCTGTGTTTGCGTGGCGCCTCGGAAGGAATTGATATAGGCGCCGGCATAGATGCCAAACGGCTTACCGGCATTGCTGTCGTTCGGGCGATAAGCCAGCTTGCCATCCACGATGGTCTGCCCGGTATCGACATTCACACGCAGATTCTGTCCGGTGGATGCGACCACGCGCAGGCGGTCGGCCTGCGGATTGAAATCCACCAGGATATGATCCACCGCCTCGATCGGTACCGAAAGTTTGGCCTTGCGGGCGGCGGCGCCGGTTGCAGTGTCCACGGTATAGAGAACGCTATCGCTGCTCAGCGCATAAAGCTTGCCATCTGCGGGCCGCAGATCGATGCCGAGAATCTTGCCTTCCACGCCAGTGATGGGCACCAGCTTGGTCTTGCCCGGCGCGCGGTCGCTGAACAGGACGAGTTCGTTGCGGTTATTCAGGCCCGCAAGATCCAGCGCGAAAACCTGGCCGGTTATCGCTGCTGTGGATAGGCCGGCAATGACGGTGAAGAGAGTGCGGTACATGGATGCCTCTGTGCTCCCGGAACGATGAGCAAATACTAGGGCATCTGTGTGTCTGAGCAAACTCAATGTTGTGCGAGCAACAACTGCAACGTTGGCGTGAGGATGCAATCAGCTCTGCTTGATATTGAACATAACTGTCAGCTTCTGCCGCAATTGGCTGGCTGAGAATGGCTTGATCACGTAGGCATCGACCTTGTTCTCGCGTGCGGCAATGACAAACTCTTCATTTGCATTTCCGGTAAGCATCAGGAAGGGCATGTTCTCCCAGGTCTTTCGCACATGCTGCAACAATTGCAGGCCGGTCACCTTTGGCATGTTCCAGTCGGAAATGATCAGATCGAACGCCAGTTGAGTGGTTTTCAGCAGGTCTATGGCGGCCTGACCATCGGTCACCACGGTCAGTTGATTCACGCCCAATTGGCGCAGCACGGATGTGGCGAGGCGCTGGGCGAACAGGTTGTCTTCCACCAGCAAAACCCGCAGCTGTTCGAATTCCGGTATCTTATCATCAAGCATGCGGGGTTCCTGCCGAGGCTGCGGCTGCAAAAGCCTTGCGCTGTTGCTGCAACCAAGTGAGGCCAGCTTGTAGCGTTTCGGAGGCCTGTGCGGCAAGCCCCGCCGCTCCTGGGATATCGCCGGCAAGGCCAGCCTGCTCCAGCTTTTCCGAGAGTTGGTGCAATTCCACCAGCCCCATACTGGCCGCTGAACTTTTCAGGCTATGGGCCAGTTCGGCCAGTTGCGGACACTCCTTGTCTTGCAGGAATGCAGTCAGCCCGGCTTCGATTTCAGGGGCCATCTCAAGGAAGGTGTCGATCAACTCGACAACGGTCTCCTGGCCGAGATCATCGGCCAAGCTTTGCAAGGCGGCTGGATCGGTTGTTGCCTGGGGGCGCGGTATTCTGGCACCAGATTTCTGATGACCAGACGGGATTTCGGGGATGGCATCGGCAAAACCCATATTGCGGCGGATGGCACGATCCAGCGCATCAGGCAGGATCGGCTTGCCGACATAATCGTTCATGCCGGCATCCAGGCAACGTTGCAGGCCCTCGCTGCTCAGCGATGCCGTCACTGCGATGATGCGTACCATGCCGCGCGGCGGCTGTAGTTTGCGGATTTCCCGCGTGGCGCTGATGCCGTCCATCTCCGGCATATGCACATCCATCAGGATCAGATCGAAGGGCGGCTCGTTCTTGGCTGCCATCTCCAGGGCCTGGCGGCCATTCTCGGCGAAACTGACCTGATGATGCTGTTCCTTGAGAATGCCGGCGGCCACTTTGCGGTTCACCGGATTGTCTTCCGCCACCAGGATGCGCAGCACGGGCAGGGGCGACATCGGCTTCGTCTGACCGGCAATCAAGGGTGCCTTGCCGGGGGTAAACGGCAGGTTGAACCAGAAGCTGCTGCCCTGGCCCAGAATACTGCGCACGCCGATGCTGCCTTGCATTGCCTCCACCAGGCGCTTGCAGATCGCAAGGCCAAGCCCGGTGCCACCAAAGCGCCGGGTGATGGATGAATCCGCCTGCACGAAACTGCCAAACAGCTTGTCGATATTCTGCTTGGAAATGCCCAGGCCGGTATCGCTAATCTCGAACAGGACGCCGCCATCCTGATTGCCGCGCACCGTTACGGTAACGCCGCCTTGTTCGGTGAACTTGATGGCGTTGCCGATCAGGTTGAGCAGGATTTGCCGCAGGCGATTGGGATCGCCGGCTACGAAACGCGGCAGATCGGATGCGATATCCAGGCGCAGGGCAAGGCCTTTTTCATCGGCGCGATTGCGCATCAAGGTGGCGGCGGATTGGATGGTGTGGGCCAATTCGAAATCGATCACCTCGATATCGATGCGGCCGGCTTCCAGTTTGGAGAAATCGAGAATGTCGTTGAGGATGCGCAGCAGAGTTTCGGCGGATTCCAGCACGGTTTCGGCCAGATTGCGTTGCTCGCCGTCAAGCGGCGTCTTGATCAGCAGCCGCGTCAGGCCCAGCACGCCATTCATCGGCGTGCGGATTTCATGGCTCATCATGGCCAGGAATTCCGATTTCGCGCGGGTGGCCGCCTCAGCGCGCTGGCGAGCTTCCTGCAAATCCTGCATGGCCTGGCGGAACACCCGCAGCGATGCCGCCATATGGCCGATTTCATCCTGCCGCGCCAGTTCGGGCAATTTTACATCCATTTCACCTTCGGCCAGCCGGAACATGGCGTTGGTCATGGTGCCGAGCGGCACCACGATGTTGCGGATCAGCAGCCAGGACAGGATCAGGATCACAACCGCCAGGCCGGCGATCGCCATCATGGTGCGGTTTTTGGTTTCCTGAATCTTGGCTTCGGCCTCAGTGCGAAATATGAAGCCATCCTCTGCGGCAAGCTGGGTGAGGATTTCAAGATTGGTGGAGATTTCGTCGGCGATGGCCTCGCGGGTGCGCAGCATTTCGGTATGGGCGGCTTCCGTGGTGCCGGGCATGGCCAGGGCATCCAGAGCCAGCTTCAACCAAGTTTCGTTCAGGTCGCGCACCTTGGCGGCATAGTGTTTGATATTGGGATTGAGGCCGCGTTCTTCGGCTACGGCGAGATCCGACAGGAAGGTCTGGTTACGCTCGCGGGTTTCCTCGGCCAGAGCAGATATCTCGCCCGGCCGCTCGGCTTCCATCTCGCGGGTATTGAGCTCCTGCGAGACGAAGGAGGTTTGTGCCAGGCGGGCGTAATTGATGGCCATCAGCGGCTGATCGTAAAGCCGCACCACGAGATCGCCGACCGACTGCATGGCCCAGAAGGCAGCAAGCCCCAGCGCCGCCGCAGACAGCACGGCGGTGGCAAAGGCGGCGGCTAGTTTCAGGCGCACGCTGATGCGCATGGGCCTCTCTCAGTGGCGATAATCCCGGAGGTGATTGTATGCGCTTGGCGCCGCATTACGAATACCCGGCAGCGCGCAATCGGTGCGTCATGTCGGTATGAAAAAGCCGCCCGGAGGCGGCTTTGAGCCCGAGGCATGAAAAAAGCCGCCCGGAGGCGGCTTTGGTGATGTGGCGCAATCGAGCGACCGCAACTGGCGGCCTTAGAGCCGCGAAACAAGCACGATCACCAGCAGGGCCATCAGGCCGGCCCAGACCCAGAAGCGCGGCTGGCGCAGCAGGCGGGCGGCGGTAAGGCGGTTGTCGTTGGCCGGGCCGGGCAGGGTGATGAAGCCGGGACGGACCCAGCCGTGACCGCCGACCCCTTGGCCGCCAGTCGCAGTTTGCCCGTTTCCATGCTTTTCAGCCCGTTTTGCCATCGGCCCGCCTCCCATCGGTGCCGCCAATTCCAGGTCAGTCTACACGCTTTATTTGCGCTTATCGACAGGAATATAGGGGCGGGCGCCGGCGCCGGTATAGAGCTGACGGGGGCGACCGATCTTCTGGGCCGGATCCTCGATCATCTCGTTCCACTGGGCGATCCAGCCCACGGTGCGGGCCAGGGCGAACAGGGCGGTGAACATGGCCGTGGGGAAGCCCATGGCCCGCAGGATGATGCCGGAATAGAAGTCCACATTCGGGTAGAGCTTCTTGGAGACGAAGTAATCGTCTTCCAGGGCGATACGCTCCAGATCCATGGCCATCTTCAGCAGCGGCTCGTCCTTCACGCCCAGTTCTTCCAGAACCTCGTGGCAGGTTTCGCGCATCACCTTGGCACGCGGATCGTAGTTCTTGTAGACGCGATGGCCGAAACCCATCAGGCGGAAGCCGGAATTCTTGTCCTTGGCCTTCTTCACGGCTTCGCCGACCTTGTCGGGCGAACCGATCTCTTCCAGCATCTTCAGCACGGCTTCGTTGGCGCCGCCATGGGCGGGGCCCCACAGGCAGGCGATGCCGGCGGCGATACAGGCAAACGGGTTGGCGCCCGACGAACCCGCCAGACGCACCGTGGAGGTGGAGGCGTTCTGCTCGTGGTCGGCATGCAGGATGAAGATGCGGTCCATCGCCTTGGCCAGCGTGGGGCTCATCTTGTAGGGCTCGGCGGGCACGCCGAAGGTCATATGCAGGAAGTTTTCCGCATAGCCCAGGTCGTTACGCGGATACATGAAGGGCTGGCCGACCGAATACTTGTAGGCCATGGCGGCGATGGTGGGCATCTTGGCGATCAGCCGGTGCTGCGCGATCATGCGCTGCTTCGGATCATCGTAATCGGTTGCGTCGTGGTAGAAGGCCGACAGCGCGCCGACAACGCCGCACATCACAGCCATGGGATGGGCATCGCGCCGGAAGCCACGGAACAGAAAATGGATCTGTTCATGCAGCATGGTGTGGTTGGTGATCGAATTTTCGAATTCGGTCTTCTGCTTGCCGTTGGGCAGCTCGCCATTCAGCAGCAGGTAGCAGGTTTCCAGGAAGCTGGAATGCTCGGCCAGGTCGGCGATGTCGTAGCCGCGATAGCGCAGAATGCCTTCGTCGCCATCAATATAGGTGATCTTGGACTCGGTGGAGGCGGTGGAGGTGAAGCCCGGATCGTAGGTGAACATACCGGATTCAGCATACAGCTTGCGGATATCGATGACCGAGGGGCCTTCGGTGCCGTCCATCACCGGCAAGGTGATGGCTTTCCCGGATTTCGGGTCGTTCAGGGTGACGGATTTGCTCATGGACTAACTTCCCCTCCGCATTCGGATACCAGCGCTGCGATTTGGCGGGCCGGTGCTGCTCTCATATGCTTTCGCTTAATAATATAGGCCTCACGCCTGCTGGCTGAAAAGGGTCAGGCCGTCATTCTGTCCCAGCGTTCGGCGGTAAAATGCTGAAACGCTGGGGAAACTGCCTCCCAATTGCCTTGCTTGCGCCCGGATTTCGCCCCTTGGCCGGGATTTACTCTCCTCCAGGTGCCCTAGGGCATCTCGGACAACCACAACGCAGGAGATAAACCCCATGCGATTTATATTGTTCTGGCTGCTCGGTATCCCGATTCCAGTGTTGCTGCTGCTGTATATTTTCGGGGTGTTGTAACGATCATAATTCAATAAATATGTTTATATAATTTATGTAAAATATTGTTTTAAAATATATAAATATCATAAATTAATGTGATTTATAGCTTTTGATTTCAGTCTTCCGGGTAGGGCCGGCGGGCAACGCCGATAGGGTCGCGTCTTTAAAGCCCTTTAAAATCGGCATCGCCCGCCGGCCTGCATTCCAAACCACACCCAACTCAATAGCCGCTCCCAATAGCCGCCCCCAATAGCCGCTGATGCCTGCACCTGAGGCTTCCGGGCGGTTTTTGTGCGGACTTGCGCAAAATAGACCCGTTCCAGACCCTTGCTTAAACCCCCGAAATGCCGCATTTGCCTCGGCCGAAGAGGCGCTTACGGCTTTTCAAGAATACGCTGAAATCGCGCTTGACGGGGGTGTGGCCAGCCAGTAATGTCCGCCCCGCGATTCGACTGTGGTAGTAGGGATTCTGCCTAAACGCACGGTTCGAAAATGGCTTTAGCTTCCGTTCGCTCACGTTGAGGCGGGCCAGACGCAGATGAGACATACAGACCCCTCTACGCGGTGAAAGCCGTGAATATGGGTCCGGAGCGAAAGTTGGGCGGTCCGCCCGGTCGGAAGACCGAGGGTGGGCTGCCTTAGTGTTTTTGTGTTGAACCAACTACGGGGTCTTTACTCGTATGCCGACGATCAACCAGCTGATCCGCAAGCCGCGCAAGCCGAATCCGGCGCGTGACAAGGTGCCTGCTCTGCAGGAATGCCCGCAGCGCCGCGGCGTTTGCACCCGCGTCTACACCACCACGCCGAAGAAGCCGAACTCGGCGCTTCGTAAGGTGGCGCGCGTGCGTCTGACCAATGGCTTCGAGGTGATCGGCTACATTCCCGGCGAAGGCCATAACCTTCAGGAACACTCGGTTGTTCTGATCCGCGGTGGCCGCGTGAAGGATTTGCCGGGCGTGCGTTATCACATCGTCCGCGGCGTGCTCGACACGCAGGGCGTCAAGGACCGCAAGCAGCGCCGTTCGAAATACGGCGCCAAGCGTCCGAAGTAAGCCGCAGGAGATCAAGCGATGTCGCGTCGTCACGCCGCTGAAAAGCGCGAAGTTCTTCCGGATCCCAAGTTCGGCGATCTGGTTGTCACCAAGTTCATGAACATGCTGATGTATGCCGGCAAGAAGTCGGCTGCCGAGCAGATCCTCTATGGTGCGTTCGACCGCATCAAGGCCAAGACCGGCCAGGATCCGGTGAAGCTGTTCCACGATGCCTTGGGCAACGTGCGCCCGCAGATCGAAGTGCGCTCGCGCCGCGTCGGCGGTGCCACCTATCAGGTGCCGGTGGAAGTGCGCAACGATCGCGGTCAGGCGTTGGCCATCCGTTGGCTGATCTCCTCGGCCCGTGGCCGTTCGGAAAACACCATGGTCGATCGTCTCTCCACGGAATTGCTGGACGCTGCCAATGGCCGCGGCGGCGCTGTGAAGAAGCGTGAAGACACCCATCGCATGGCGGAGGCCAATAAGGCCTTTTCGCATTATCGCTGGTAAGCGACCAGAGCACCCCCGGAGCCCGTCATGCCTCGCACTACCCCCTACGAGCGCTATCGCAATATCGGCATCATGGCCCACATCGATGCCGGCAAGACCACTTGCACCGAGCGCATCCTGTATTACACCGGCCGTTCGCATAAGATCGGCGAAGTGCATGATGGCGCCGCCACCATGGATTGGATGGAGCAGGAGCAGGAGCGCGGCATCACGATTACGTCGGCTGCCACCACCTGCTTCTGGAACAACCATCGCATCAATATCATCGACACCCCCGGCCACGTGGACTTCACCATCGAGGTGGAGCGTTCGCTGCGCGTGCTGGATGGTGCCGTGACCTTGTTCGACGGCGTGGCCGGCGTTGAGCCGCAGTCCGAGACCGTGTGGCGCCAGGCCGACAAGTACGGCGTGCCGCGCATGTGCTTCGCCAACAAGATGGACCGCATGGGCGCCAACTTCTTCCGCTGCGTCGACATGATCGTCGACCGGTTGGGCGCGCGTCCGCTGGTTTGCACCTTGCCGATCGGCCTGGAAGCCGATTTCAAGGGCGTGGTGGATTTGGTGCGCAACCGGGCGATCATCTGGAAGGATGAGAGCCTGGGTGCCGAATTCTTCTACGACGAAGTTCCGGCCGACATGAAGGAGCAGGCCGCCGAGTGGCGCCAGAAGCTCATCGAGATGGCGGTGGAAACCGACGATACCGCGCTGGAAGCCTATCTGGAAGGCAACGAGCCGGACGAGGCGACCCTGACCGCTTGCATCCGCAAGGGCACCATCGGCGGCAAGTTCGTGCCCGTGCTGTGCGGCTCGGCCTTCAAGAACAAGGGCGTGCAGCCCTTGCTCGATGCCATCGTGGATTATCTGCCTTCGCCGGTGGATGTGGCTGGCGTGGAAGGCACCAAGCCCGGCACCGACACCGTGATCACCCGCAAGACCTCGGACGAAGAGCCGTTCTCCGGCCTGGCGTTCAAGATCATGAATGATCCCTTCGTGGGCTCGCTCACCTTCGTGCGCATCTATTCGGGTGTGATCGAGGCGGGTGCCGGCGTTCTGAACACGGTGAAGGACAATCGCGAGCGTATCGGTCGCATGCTGCAGATGCATGCGAACAGCCGCGAGGAAATCAAGGAAGCCCGCGCCGGCGACATCGTTGCGCTGGCCGGCCTGAAGAACACCACCACGGGCGACACTCTGTGCGATCCGCTGAACCCGATCGTGCTGGAGCGGATGGAATTCCCCGAGCCGGTGATTGAGGTGGCCGTCGAGCCGAAGACCAAGAACGACCAGGAGAAGATGGGCATTGCCCTGAACCGTCTGGCCGCCGAGGATCCGTCCTTCCGTGTCACCGTGGATCATGAGAGCGGCCAGACCGTGATCAAGGGCATGGGCGAGCTTCACCTGGAAATCCTGGTGGACCGCATGAAGCGCGAGTTCAAGGTGGAAGCGAATGTGGGCGCCCCGCAGGTGGCCTATCGCGAGACCCTGACCAAGCCGGCCGATATCGACTACACCCACAAGAAGCAGTCGGGCGGTTCGGGCCAGTTTGCCCGCGTGAAGATCAAGTTCGAGCCGCAGGAAGCCGGCGCGGGCTTCACCTTCGAGAATGCCGTCGTCGGCGGCAACGTGCCGAAGGAATACATCCCGGCCGTGGAAAAGGGCATCAAGCAGGTTGCCGAAAGCGGCGTGCTCGCCGGCTTCCCGGTGATCGACTTCAAGGCCACCCTGTATGACGGCGCTTACCACGATGTGGACTCGTCGGCCCTGGCCTTCGAAATCGCTGCCCGTGCGGCTTTCCGCGAAGTGGCCCCCAAGGCTGGCGCCAAGCTGCTCGAGCCGATCATGCGGGTCGAGGTGGTGACGCCGGAAGACTTCGTGGGCGACGTGATGGGCGATCTGTCGTCCCGCCGTGGTCAGCTCACCGGCACCGAGCAGCGCGGCAACGCGCAGGTGATCAATGCCATGGTGCCGCTGGCGAACATGTTTGGCTACGTGAATAACCTGCGTTCGATGACGCAGGGTCGCGCCACCTACACCATGACCTTCGACCATTATGCGCAGGTGCCGCAGAATGTGTCGGATGAGGTCGTGGCCAAGATGGCCGGCTGAACGGGCTTTAGAGATAAAACGAATATCGATCGGAGAGAGTGACCATGGGTAAGGCAAAATTTGAGCGCAACAAGCCGCATTGCAACATCGGGACGATCGGGCACGTTGACCACGGCAAGACGTCTTTGACTGCGGCGATCACGAAGGTTCTTGCCGAGAGCGGCGGCGCGACCTTTACGGCCTATGACCAGATCGACAAGGCGCCGGAAGAGAAGGCGCGCGGCATCACGATCTCGACGAGCCATGTTGAGTACGAGACCGGCAACCGGCATTACGCGCATGTGGATTGCCCCGGCCACGCCGACTATGTGAAGAACATGATCACGGGCGCTGCGCAGATGGACGGCGCGATCCTGGTTGTGTCTGCCGCTGACGGCCCGATGCCGCAGACCCGCGAGCACATCCTGCTGGCGCGTCAGGTGGGCGTGCCTGCGATCGTTGTGTTCATGAACAAGTGCGACATGGTCGACGATCCGGAATTGCTGGATCTGGTCGAGCTGGAAGTGCGCGAGCTGCTGTCGAAGTACGACTTCCCCGGCGACGACATCCCGATCGTGCGCGGTTCGGCTCTGTGCGCGCTGGAAGACAAGTCGCCTGAGCTGGGCCGGGATGCGGTTCTGAAGCTGATGGCTGAAGTCGACAAGTACATCCCGCAGCCGGAGCGTCCGAAGGACAAGCCGTTCCTGATGCCGATCGAAGACGTGTTCTCGATCTCTGGCCGTGGCACCGTGGTGACCGGCCGTATCGAGCGCGGCATCGTGAAGGTTGGCGAGGAAGTCGAGATCGTGGGCCTGAAGGCGACGACCAAGACCACCGTGACCGGCGTTGAAATGTTCCGCAAGCTGCTGGATAGCGGCGAGGCTGGCGACAATATCGGCGCGCTGCTGCGTGGCGTTGGCCGTGAGGACGTTGAGCGCGGCCAGGTTCTGGCCAAGCCGGGCTCGATCAACCCGCACACCCAGTTCAAGGCTGAAGCCTACATCCTGACGAAGGAAGAGGGCGGTCGTCATACCCCGTTCTTCACCAACTACCGTCCGCAATTCTACTTCCGCACCACCGACGTGACCGGTGTGGTGCAGTTGCCGGAAGGCGTGGAGATGGTGATGCCGGGCGATAACGTGGCCATGACCGTGGAACTGATCGCTCCGATCGCCATGGACGAAGGCCTGCGCTTCGCCATCCGCGAAGGCGGCCGCACCGTCGGTGCAGGCGTCGTCGCTTCCATCATCAAGTAATCCGGCTAGGACATAGAGACCATGGACAGCCAGAATATCCGCATCCGCCTGAAGGCGTTCGATCACCGGGTGCTCGATCAGAGCACCAGTGAGATCGTCAGCACGGCGAAGCGTACCGGGGCGCGCGTGCGCGGCCCGATCCCGCTGCCGACCCATATCGAAAAGTTCACCGTGAACCGCTCGCCCCATGTGGACAAGAAGTCGCGTGAACAGTTCGAAATCCGCACTCACAAGCGGTTGCTCGACATTGTCGACCCGACGCCCCAGACCGTGGACGCGCTGATGAAGCTCGACCTGGCTGCCGGCGTCGATGTCGAGATCAAGCTCTGAGGGGGCTGATATGCGTACCGGATTGGTGGCACGCAAGCTGGGTATGACCCGGCTGTTTGCAGACGATGGGAGCCATGTTCCCGTCACCGTGTTGAAGGTGGACAACCTGCAGGTCGTTGCTCAGCGCACGACCGAAAAGGATGGTTACACCGCTGTGCAGCTCGGTCATGAGACCGTGAAGCCGAAGAACGTGTCCAAGGCGATGCGTGGCCATTTCGCCAAGGCCAGCGTGGAACCCAAGCGCAAGCTGGTGGAATTCCGCGTGGATGCCGAGGGCATGATCGATGTCGGCGCCGAGCTGTCGGTCGAGCATTTCGTGGTCGGCCAGTTCGTGGATGTCATCGGCACCACGATCGGTAAGGGCTTTGCGGGTGCGATGAAGCGGCACAATTTCCGTGGTCTGGAAGCCAGCCACGGTGTGTCGATCAGCCATCGCTCGCATGGTTCGACCGGTAACCGCCAGGATCCGGGCCGTACCTTCAAGAACAAGAAGATGGCCGGTCATATGGGCGACCGTCGTCGCACCCAGCAGAATCTGGTTGTCGTCCGCACCGATGCGGCGCGCGGCCTGATCATGCTGAAGGGCAGCGTTCCGGGTTCGGAAGGTCAGTACGTGCTGGTCAGCGATGCGGTGAAGAAGCCGCGCGCCAAGGACCTGCCGTTGCCGGCCGCTCTGAAGTCGGCTGAGAAGTAAGGGTTCATGACCATGACCGAGAGCATCGAAGTCAAGGTAACCAATCTCGACAACAAGGCGAGCGGCACGCTCGCCCTGTCGAAGGACGTGTTCGGCCTGCCGGCTCGCGCCGACTTGCTGCAGCGTACCGTGATCTGGCAGTTGGCCAAGCGCCAGCAGGGCACCCATAAGACCAAGACTTATGGCGAAGTGTCCGGCTCGACCCGCAAGATCGTCAACCAGAAGGGCAGCGGCGGCGCCCGCCATGGCGGCATCCGCGCTCCGCAGTTCCGTGGCGGCGGCAAGGCGTTCGGCCCGGTCGTGCGCAGCCATGCCATCGACCTGCCCAAGAAGGTCCGCAAGCTGGCGCTGAAGACCGCGCTGTCGGTCAAGCTGGCCGAAGGCAAGCTGCTGGTTCTGGATGCGGCCACCCTGGGCGGCGCCAAGACCAAGGATCTGGCCGGCAAGCTGAAGGCTCTGAATGTCGACAGCGCGCTGTTCATCGACGGCAAGGTGCTGGACAACAACTTCGCGTTGGCCGCCCGTTCGCTCCGCAACATCGACGTGCTGCCGGAGCAGGGCGCCAATGTTTACGACATCCTGCGCCGCGACACCCTGGTTCTGACCAAGGCCGCGGTCGAGGCTCTGGAGGCTCGTCTGAAATGACTGCGCTCAACCATTACGACGTGATCCTTTCGCCGGTGATCACCGAGAAGGCCACCCATAATTCGGAATTCGACCAGGTGACCTTCCGCGTGCCGCTCACCGCCACCAAGCCGCAGATCAAGGCGGCCGTAGAGGCTCTGTTCAAGGTCAAGGTTCTGGCCGTGAATACCCTGCGGGTGAAGGGCAAGACCAAGATGTTCCGTGGCCGTCCGGGCGTGCGCTCGGATTGGAAGAAGGCGATGGTCAAACTCGCCGACGGCCAGCGGATCGACGTGACCACGGGGATCTGAAGCCATGGCTTTGCGCAATTATAAGCCGGTTACGCCGTCCACCCGCGGCCTGGTGCTGATCGACCGTTCGCAGCTCTACAAGGGCCGCCCGGTCAAGGAGCTCACCGAGGGTCTGCAGAAGACCGGCGGCCGCAACAATACCGGTCGTATCACCACCCGCCATATCGGCGGCGGCCATAAGCGCCGCTACCGCATCGTGGATTTCAAGCGTCGCAAGTTCGACGTGGGCGCCACGGTGGAGCGGATCGAGTATGACCCGAACCGCACCGCCTTCATCGCGCTGCTGAAGTACGACGATGGCGAAGTGGCCTACATCCTGGCGCCGCAGCGCCTGAAGGTGGGCGACCGCGTGCTGGCCGGCGACAAGGCCGACATCAAGCCTGGCAATGCCATGCCGATGAAGTCGATCCCGGTTGGCACCATCATCCACAATGTGGAGCTGAAGCCCGGCAAGGGCGGCCAGCTGGCCCGTTCCGCCGGCGCCTATGTGCAGCTGGTCGGCAAGGACCAGGGCATGGCGCTGCTGCGTATGCCGTCCGGCGAACAGCGCCTGGTGCGTGGCGATTGCATGGCCACCATCGGTGCCGTGTCGAACCCCGATAACCAGAACCAGAATCTGGGTAAGGCGGGTCGTAAGCGCTGGATGGGTGTTCGCCCGACCGTTCGCGGTGTGTCGATGAACCCGATCGACCATCCGCATGGTGGTGGTGAAGGCCGTACCTCTGGTGGTCGCCATCCGGTGACCCCGTGGGGCAAGCCGACCAAGGGCAAGCGCACGCGCACCAACAAGCGCACCCAGAAGATGATCCTGCGCCGGCGTCCGCCGGGCGCACATAGCTGATCCGGCTGAGGAGGTCAGATCGTGGCACGTTCTGTATGGAAAGGCCCGTTTGTAGACGGGTATCTGCTCAAGAAAGCCGACACGTCGCGTTCGTCGGGCCGCAAGGAGGTCATCAAGACCTGGTCGCGCCGCTCGACGATCATGCCGCAATTCGTCGGCCTCACGTTTGGCGTTCACAACGGCCAGAAGTTCATTCCGGTGCTGGTGACCGAGGAAATGGTGGGCCATAAGCTGGGCGAGTTCTCGCCGAGCCGCACCTTCCATGGCCATACCGCCGACAAGAAGGCGAAGAAGTAACCATGAGCAAGCAGGCACATCCCTCCCGCCTCGGCGAGAACGAGGCCATTGCCATCGGCCGCAACATCCGCGTCAGCCCGCGCAAGCTCGGCATCGTTGCCGGCCTGATCCGTGGCAAGCGCGTGGAAGCGGCCCTGTCGGAACTGAGCTTCTCCAAGCGCCGTATCGCGCAGGATGTGAAGAAGGTTCTGCAGTCGGCCATCGCCAATGCCGAAAACAACCATCAGCTCGATGTCGATCGTCTGGTGGTGTCTGAAGCCAGTGTCGGCAAGGGCCTGGTGATGCGTCGTTTCCATGCCCGCGCCCGCGGCCGTGGCGCCCGCATCGAAAAGCCCTTCAGCCATCTGACCATCGTGGTGCGCGAGCGTGGCGATGAAGAGGCTGCCAGCAAGGGCAAGGGCAAGACGAAGAAGGCGGCCGCTGCGGCCGGGGAGCAAGCGTAATGGGTCAGAAAGTCAATCCGATCGGTCTGCGCCTCGGCATCAACCGCACCTGGGATTCCCGCTGGTATGCCAGCGACAAGGAATACGCCACGCTGCTGCATGAGGATCTGAAGATCCGCAAGTATCTCGAGCAGCGCCTGGCCCAGGCCGGCGTTGCCCGCATCGTCATCGAGCGTCCGGCCAAGAAGGCCCGCATCACCATCCACTCGGCGCGTCCGGGCGTGGTGATCGGCAAGAAGGGCGCCGACATCGAAAAGCTGCGCTCCGATCTGGCCAAGATGACCAAGTCGGAAGTGCATCTCAACATCGTTGAAATCCGCAAGCCCGAGCTGGATGCCCGCCTGGTGGCCGAGAATATCGCCCAGCAGCTGGAGCGCCGCGTGGCCTTCCGTCGCGCCATGAAGCGCGCCGTGCAGTCTGCCATGCGTCTGGGCGCCGGCGGCATCCGCATCACCTGCGGCGGCCGTTTGGGCGGCGCGGAAATCGCCCGTGTGGAATGGTATCGTGAAGGCCGTGTGCCGCTGCACACCCTGCGCGCCGATGTGGATTTCGCCCGTGGCACCGCCAAGACCGCCTATGGTTCCTGCGGCGTGAAGGTTTGGGTGTTCAAGGGCGAGATCATGGGTCACGACCCGATGGCCCAGGACAAGCGCCTGGCCGAGCAGACCAACGCCAGCGGCGGCCGTCCGAGCTGATAGCGGAGTTTATGCGTCATGATGCAACCTAAGCGTACCAAGTTCCGCAAGGCCTTTAAGGGCCGGATCAAGGGCGTGGCCAAGGGCGGTACCGATCTGAATTTCGGCGCCTACGGCCTGAAAGCCCTGGAACCGGCGCGTGTGACCGCACGCCAGATCGAAGCTGCCCGCCGTGCGATCACCCGTCATATCAAGCGCCAGGGCCGCATGTGGATTCGGGTGTTCCCCGATCTGCCGGTTTCCTCCAAGCCCGCCGAAGTGCGCATGGGCTCGGGCAAGGGCTCGCCGGAATTCTGGGTGTGCCGCGTCAAGCCCGGTCGTGTGATGTTTGAACTCGACGGCATTCCCGCGCAGCTGGCCAAGGAGGCCTTCCTGCTCGGTGCCGCCAAGCTGCCGATCAAGACCCGGGTTATCACCCGTATCGGCGAAGGAGCCTAAGCCATGAAGGGCAAGGATCTGGTTGGCAAGACCAAGGACGAGCTGAAGACCAAGCTCGGCGACCTGAAGAAGGAGCAGTTCAACCTGCGCTTCCGCAAGGCCACCGGTCAGCTTGAAAACACCGCCAGCGTGCGCCAGGTGCGCCGCGATGTCGCCCGGGTGCGGACCGCGCTGCAAAAGCAGCCGGCCACCAAGGCGTAACCGGGCGTTAAGGAGATATAGAATATGCCGAAGCGCGTATTGCAGGGCGTCGTGGTGAGCGACAAGGGCGAAAAGACCGTGGTGGTCAAGGTCGAACGTCGCATCATGGACCCGGTGTATAAGAAGTTCATTCGTCGTTCCAAGCGTTACCACGCCCACGACGAAGGCAATGCCCACAAGGTGGGCGACATGGTCTGGATCGAAGAAACCCGTCCGCTTTCCAAGTTGAAGCGGTGGATTATCATCGAAAACCAGGCCTGACCGGCGATTTACAGTAGATAACGAGGTACAGGTCCAATGATCCAAGTGGAAACCAATCTCGACGTCGCCGACAACTCGGGCGCGCGCCGGGTCCAGTGCATCAAAGTGCTGGGCGGCTCCAAGCGCAAATATGCCCAGGTCGGTGATGTCATCGTTGTGTCCGTCAAGGACGCTATCCCGCGCGGCCGCGTGAAGAAGGGCGACGTGCATCGCGCCGTCATCGTGCGCACCGCCAAGGAAATCCGTCGTACCGATGGCAGCGCCATCCGTTTCGATCGCAACGCGGCCGTTCTGATCAACAAGCAGAACGAGCCGATCGGCACCCGCATCTTCGGGCCGGTGACGCGCGAACTGCGTGCCAAGAGCCACATGAAGATTATTTCCCTGGCTCCGGAGGTGCTCTAAGCCATGGCCGTGAAGCTGAAGATCAAGAAGGGCGACAAGGTGGTTATCACCACCGGCCGCTCGAAGGGCGCCAAGGGCGAGGTGCTGTCGGTGGACCGCGAAAAGCTGCGCGCCATCGTTGGCGGCGTCAACAAGGCCACCCGCCATGTGAAGCCGGGCCGCGGCAATGCCGGCGGCATCGAGCAGCGCGAAGCCTCCATCCATGTGTCGAACCTGCAGCTGCAGGATCCCAAGGATGGCAAGCCCACCCGCGTTGGTGTGAAGACTCTCGAAGATGGCCGTCGTGTGCGCGTTGCTAAGCGCTCCGGCGAAGTCATCGACCGTTGATGGAGGCGAGCATGACCGCTCCGCGTCTGAAGGACTTCTACGAAACCGAGGTGCGTAAGCAGCTCAAGGACAAGTTCGGCTATACCAATCCCATGGCCATTCCGCGCATCGAGAAGATCGTGGTGAACATGGGCGTGGGCGAAGCTGCCGCCGACTCCAAGAAGGTGCAGCTGGCTGCCGCCGAGCTGGCCGCCATCACCGGCCAGAAGCCGGTGCTGACCAAGGCCCGCAAGGCGATCGCCAACTTCAAGCTGCGCGAAGGCCAGGCCGTGGGCTGCAAGGTCACGCTGCGCCGCGAGCACATGTATGAGTTCCTCGACCGTCTGATCAACATTGCCCTGCCGCGCGTCCGCGACTTCCGCGGCGTGCCGGGCAAGAGCTTCGACGGCCGCGGCAACTATGCCCTGGGCCTCAAGGAGCAGATCATTTTCCCCGAGATCGATTACGATCGCGTGGATGCCGTGCGCGGCATGGACATCATCATCTGCACGTCGGCGAAGACGGACGAAGAAGCCAAGGCGCTTCTCGCCGGTTTCCGCATGCCGTTCCAGAATTAAGCCGGAAAGGATCGCTGATATGGCGAAGAAGAGTTCGGTTGAAAAGAACGAGCACCGCCGCAAGCTGGCTGCCCGTTATGCCGCCAAGCGCGCCCGCCTGAAGGCTGCTGCCAAGGACCGCAAGGCTGAGCCGGAAGCGCGTTTCGAGGCTTCGCTGAAGCTGGCCGAAATGCCGCGCAACTCGGCCAAGATCCGGGTACGTAACCGTTGCGAACTGACCGGGCGCCCGCGCGCCTTCTATCGCAAGCTGAAACTGTCGCGCAACATGCTGCGTGATCTGGCCTCGAACGGTCAGATCCCCGGCATGGTGAAGTCGAGCTGGTAAGGAGGGCATAAGATGGCTCTTACCGATCCGTTGGGCGATCTGCTCGCCCGTATCCGCAATGGCCAGCAGGCCGGCAAGTCCAGCATCGAAAGCCCGGCTTCCAAGCTGCGCAGCAGCGTTCTGGAAGTGCTGAAGAAGGAAGGCTACATCCGCGGTTACGAAGCCGTTCAGGATGGCAACAAGCTGAACCTGCGCATCGAGCTGAAGTATTTCGAGGGCGAGCCGGTGATCAAGACGATCAGCCGTGTTTCGAAGCCTGGTCGTCGTGTCTATTCCGGCATCTCCGAATTGCCGAAAGTGCGCGGTGGCCTGGGTATCTCGATCCTGTCCACCCCGCGCGGCGTTATGTCCGACAGCGAGGCCCGCGCTGCCAACGTTGGCGGCGAAGTCCTCTGCCGCGTGTTCTAAGGAGTTAGGCAGATGTCGCGTATCGGCAAGCATCCGGTTCCGGTTCCGCAGGGCGTGCAAGTGCAGCTCGCGGGCCAGACCCTGACCGCCAAGGGCCCCAAGGGTGAGCTGAAGCTCACCGTTGTGGACGATCTTTCGGTGGTACTCGAAGACGGCAAGATCTCGGTCAAGCCGCGTCATGCCTCGCGCCGCGCCCGCTCCATGTGGGGCATGCAGCGCACCCTGGTGAACAACCTGGTGAAGGGCGTGAAGGACGGTTACAGCCGCGAGCTGGACATCAATGGCGTGGGCCTGCGCGCTGCGTTGCAGGGCAAGACCCTGCAGCTCAACATGGGCTTCAGCCATGACGTGAACTACCCGATCCCGGCGGGCATCGAGATCAAGGTGGAAAAGCCCACCTCGATCAAGATTTCGGGCGCGGACAAGCATCTGGTCGGCCAGGTCGCCGCCGAGATCCGCGCAATCAAGCCGCCGGAGCCCTATAAGGGTAAGGGCATCAAGTACACCGACGAGACCATCCTGCGTAAGGAAGGCAAGAAGAAGTAAGGATGCGGCCATGAGCAATGAAACCCGTCGTAACGCGCTCAACGCGCGCCGCAAGGAACGCAACCGCACCCGCATCCGCGAGGCCGCCCATGGCCGCCCGCGGCTCAGCGTGCATCGCTCTTCGCGCTATATCTATGCGCAGATCATCGACGACGTGAAGGGCGTGACCTTGGTCTCCGCCTCTTCGCTGGAGCCGGGTCTGCGTTCCAGCCTGAAGTCGGGCGCCAACGTGGCGGCCGCTTCGGAAGTGGGCAAGTTGATTGCCGAGCGTGCCAAGGCCGCCGGTGTCGCCGAGGTGATCTTCGATCGCGGCGCGTATCTGTATCACGGGCGCGTAAAGGCGCTCGCTGAGGCGGCGCGCGAAAGCGGTTTGAGCTTCTAAGAAAGGTCAGAACAGATGGCTGGTAATCAACGGGGCGAGCGCAACGAGCGCGGTGCCGAACGTGGTGAGCGCGGCGAGCGTGGCGAAAGCGATCTCGTCGACAAGCTGGTCTCCATCAACCGCGTCGCCAAGGTGGTGAAGGGTGGTCGTCGCTTCGGCTTCGCCGCTCTGGTTGTGGTGGGCGATCAGAAGGGTCGGGTGGGCTACGGTTCGGGCAAGGCGCGTGAAGTGCCGGAAGCGATCCGCAAGGCCACCGAACATGCCAAGCGCAACATGATCCGCGTCAATCTGCGCGAAGGTCGCACCCTGCATCACGACATCGAGGGCCGTCATGGCGCCGGTAAGGTCGTGCTGCGTGCGGCGCCCGCCGGTACCGGCATCATCGCCGGCGGTCCGATGCGCGCTGTGTTCGAGACCTTGGGCGTTGCCGACGTGGTGACCAAGTCGATCGGCAGCTCCAATCCGCATAACATGGTGAAGGCCACCTTCGTGGCGTTGCAGGGCCTGAACGCGCCGCGGCATATCGCTGCCAAGCGCGGCAAGAAGGTCGGCGACATCCTGGGCCGCCGCCCCGAAACCGAGGAGTAAGCCGTCATGGCCAACAAGACCGTGAAGGTGACCTGGATCCGCTCTGCCAACAAGCGCACGGTGGATCAGCAGCAGACCATCAAGGGCCTCGGCCTGCGCCGCCTGCACGACAGCCGCGAGCTGGAGGATACGCCCTCCGTGCGCGGTATGATCGCCAAGGTGGCGCACCTGGTCCGGGTCGAAGGGTAAGGAACTCAGATCATGCGTCTCAATCAGATTGCCGACAATGAAGGCGCCCGCAAGGCGCGGATGCGCGTTGGTCGCGGTATCGGCTCCGGCAAGGGCAAGACCTCGGGCCGTGGCGTCAAGGGCCAGAAGGCGCGCACTGGCGTGTCCGTGAAGGGCTTCGAAGGCGGCCAGACCCCGATCCATCGTCGTCTGCCGAAGCGCGGCTTCAACCCGCTCAACCCGCAGGATTTCGAGGTGGTGAATCTCGGCCGCCTGCAGGCTGCCATCGAGAAGGGTCGCCTGGATGCCACCAAGCCGGTGGATGGCGCAGCCCTGAAGGCTGCCGGCCTGATCTCGGGCAGCTCTGCCGATGGCGTGCGTCTGCTGGGCACCGGCGAGTTGAAGGCCAAGCTGGCCATCAGCGTGCAGGGTGCTTCGGCCACGGCCAAGGAAGCGGTGGAGAAGGCGGGCGGTTCGCTCACCATCATCCCCACCCGCAAGGCCAAGGCGCAGGCGCGCTCGGAAGTCGTGAAGGCCGCCAAGGCTGCCAAAAAGAAGTAATGCAATCCGGGCGGGCAGGGCACTTGCGTTGCCCGCTCCGGTCTACCATTTAGTTTCAAGCGCGGTATTGGGATAAGGAAGCAGCGATGGCCTCGGCGGCGGAACGTATGGCAGCCAGCCTCAACCTCGGAGCCTTTGCCAAGGCCACCGAGTTGAAGAAGCGTATCTGGTTTACGCTCGGCGCGCTGATCATCTATCGCCTGGGTACCTTCATTCCGCTGCCCGGCATTGATCCGAATATCCTGTCCGACATTTTCCGCCAGCAGGCCGGCGGCATTCTCGGCCTGTTCAATGTCTTCGCCGGCGGTGCGCTGGAGCGTATGACGATCTTCGCACTGAATATCATGCCGTATATCTCGGCATCGATCATCATGCAGCTGCTCACCTCCGTCGTTCCGGCTTTCGAGGCGATGAAGAAGGAAGGCGAGGCAGGCCGCAAGCGCATCAATCAATATACCCGCTATGGCACCGTGTTCCTGGCCGCCCTGCAGGCCTATGGCATTGCCATCGGCCTTGAAGGCATGGCCGGCAGCCGCGGCAGCGCCGTGATCGACCCGGGCATGTTCTTCCGCGTGGTTACCGTCATCACACTGACCGGCGGCACCATGTTCCTGATGTGGCTGGGCGAGCAGATCACCCAGCGCGGCGTGGGCAACGGCATCTCGCTGATCATCTTCGCCGGCATCATCGCCGAACTGCCGCGTGCGCTCGCCGCCACGCTGGAACTCGGCCGCACCGGTGCGCTGTCTTCCTTCGCCATCATCGCGGTTTTCGTCGGCGGCGCCGCCGTGATTGCCCTGATCGTGTTCCTGGAGCGCGCCCAGCGCCGCATCCTGATCCAATATCCCAAGCGCCAGGTGGGTGCTCGCATGTTCGGCGGCGAAAGCTCGCATCTGCCGATGAAGCTGAACGCCGCCGGCGTGATTCCGCCGATCTTCGCGTCGTCACTGCTGTTGATGCCCACCACTCTGGCCGGCTTTGCCGCCAGCGGCGGTGGCCCCGAGTGGCTTACCACTGTCACCGCCCTGTTGGGCCATGGCCAGCCGCTCTATATGGCGCTGTATGTGGCGTTGATCGTGTTCTTCTGCTTCTTCTATACCGCCGTGGTGTTCAATCCCGCCGAAACGGCCGACAATCTGAAGAAGAATGGCGGCTTCGTGCCCGGCATCCGTCCGGGCCAGCGCACCGCCGAGTATTTCGATTATGTGCTGACCCGTCTCACCGTGGTGGGCGCCGCCTATATCGCCGCGGTCTGCTTGCTGCCTGAGATCTTGATCTCGCGCCTCAGCGTGCCGTTCTATTTCGGTGGCACCTCGCTGCTGATCGTGGTCAGCGTTACCATGGATACAGTTGCCCAGGTGCAATCGCATCTGCTGGCGCACCAATATGAAGGCCTGATCAAGAAGGCCAAGCTGCGGGGGGCGCGGAAATGAGGCTGATCCTGCTGGGTCCTCCTGGTGCCGGCAAGGGCACGCAGGCACAGCGTCTGACCGACAGCCACGGCCTGGTACAGCTTTCCACCGGCGACATGCTGCGCGCCGCCGTGAAGGCCGGCACCGCCGTCGGCCTGAAGGCCAAGGCGATCATGGATCAGGGTGGTTTGGTGTCTGACGAGATCGTGGTGGGCATCATCGCCGACCGAATCGATCAGCCGGATTGCCGCAAGGGCTTCATTCTGGACGGTTTTCCGCGCACCACCAAGCAGGCCGAGGCGCTGGATCGCATGCTGGCCGAGCGCAAGCTGAAGCTGGATGCCGTGATCGAGATGCAGGTCAACGATGGCGTGCTGGTGGACCGCATCACCGGCCGCTTCACCTGCGCCAAATGCGGCGCCGGCTATCATGACCATTTCAATCCGACCAAGCAGGCGGGCGTTTGCGACCGCTGCGGGTCTACCGAATTCACCCGTCGTGCCGACGACAAGGCCGAGACCGTGGTTCCACGGCTTAAGGCCTATCACGAGCAGACCGCACCGCTCCTCCCGTATTACGAGGGGCGTGGTATACTGCGGAAAGTCGATGGCATGGCGGAGATCGACGAGGTTACACGCCAGATCGGAGAGGTGCTTAAATCCGTTAAGGCGTGAAAATCCTTTTCGAGTTGACTAGTTACGGAGAGTTTCTATAATCGCGCCCCTTGGGCAGCGGGCGCGATAGGACAACTAGGTGGTCGGCTCAGCGTAAATAATTGTTTACGTTGAGTTTTCGTGTTGGCTACCGTGTCGCCCAAGAGATGACCGACTCAGGCCCCTGAGTCGTTGACGCGAGGAGAGAAGGCGTGGCGCGTATTGCAGGCGTGAATATCCCGACCAACAAGCGGGTAGAGATCGCTCTGACCTACATCTACGGCATCGGCCGGGTGAAGGCGAAAGAGATTTGTGAAAAGGTTGGCATCCCGGTGGAGCGCCGGGTGAACCAGCTGACCGACGCGGAAGTGTTGCAGATCCGCGAAGCCATCGACCGCGAATACAAGGTCGAAGGCGATCTGCGCCGCGAAATCGCTATGAACATCAAGCGCTTGATGGACCTGGGCTGCTATCGCGGCCTGCGCCACCGCAAGGGCCTGCCGGTCCGTGGCCAGCGCACCCACACCAACGCCCGCACCCGTAAGGGCAAGGCCGTGGCGATTGCCGGTAAGAAGAAGGCGGCCCGCTAATCCCTCCGCCGCCCCTGGCCAAACCAGGGGCGGCCCCATATACGCACTTTAAGGAACTGTAGGATCGCCATGGTCAAGGACAAGGCCGCGCGCCCCCGGCGCAAAGAGAAGAAGAACATCACCTCTGCCGTTGCGCATGTGAATGCCTCCTTCAACAACACGATGATCACCATCACCGACGCGCAGGGCAATACCATTGCCTGGTCGTCGTCGGGCAGCCAGGGCTTCAAGGGTTCGCGCAAGTCGACCCCCTATGCCGCCCAGGTGGCAGCCGATGTCGCCGGCCGCCGCGCCGCCGAACATGGCGTGCGCACGCTGGAAGTAGAGGTGAAGGGCCCGGGCGCGGGCCGCGAATCTGCTCTGCGCGCGCTGCAGGCGGTGGGTTTCACCATCACCAGCATCCGCGACGTGACGCCGATCCCGCATAACGGCTGCCGGCCGCCGAAGCGTCGCCGCATCTGATCCATCCGGCGCCGGTAACCCCGGCGCCGGGCATGTTTTCTCGGCCCGCTGCGCGAGTGATGCCGCTGCAGCAGCCGAGATGGTACAGGCCGCCCCTGGGAAGCCCCCAGGCCAGGCCGCAACCGAACGAGGTCGCAGGTGATCCAGAAGAATTGGACCGATCTGATCAAGCCGAATAAACTGGTGATCGAAGCCGGCTCCGTGCCGGGCCGCACCGCCACCATCGTGGCCGAGCCGCTGGAGCGCGGCTTCGGCCTCACGCTGGGCAATGCCCTGCGCCGCGTGCTGATTTCCTCGCTGCAGGGTGCTGCCGTCACCTCGATCAAGATCGACGGCGTACTGCACGAATTCTCCTCCATCCCGGGCGTGCGCGAGGATGTCACCGACATCGTGCTGAACATCAAGTCGATGGCTCTGCGCATGCACGGCGAAGGCCCCAAGCGCATGTACCTGAATGCCAAGGGCCCGTGCGAAGTCACCGCCAAGATGATCGAGACCGGTCACGATGTGGAAGTGATGGACCCCGACCACGTGCTCTGCACGCTGGATAACGGCGCCAGCATCCGCATGGAACTGACCGTTGAAACCGGCAAGGGCTATGTGCCGGCTTCCGCAAACCGTCCGGAAGATGCGCCGATCGGCCTGATCCCGGTGGATGCGCTCTACAGCCCGGTCCGCAAGGTCTCCTACAAGGTCGAGAATACCCGCGAGGGCCAGATTCTCGACTATGACAAGCTGACCATGCAGATCGAGACCAACGGTTCGGTCAAGCCGGAAGACGCGGTGGCCTATGCCGCCCGTATCCTGCAGGACCAGCTGCAGCTCTTCATCAATTTCGAAGAGCCGAAGAACGAATCCCGCGAGAAGACGATTGCCGAGCCGGAGTTCAATCCGAATCTGCTGCGTCGCGTGGACGAGCTGGAACTGTCGGTCCGTTCGGCGAACTGCCTGAAGAACGACAACATCGTTTATATCGGCGACCTGATCCAGAAGACCGAAGCCGAAATGCTGCGTACCCCGAATTTCGGCCGCAAGTCTCTCAACGAGATCAAGGAAGTGCTGTCGCAGATGGGTCTGCATCTCGGCATGCATGTGCCCAACTGGCCGCCGGAAAACATCGAAGAGCTGGCGAAGAAATACCAGGATCAGTACTGATCCTCTAAACATCCGAAGGAGTTCACCCCATGCGCCACGGCAATTCCGGCCGCAAGCTCAACAAGACCAGCTCGCATCGCCGCGCGATGTTCGGCAACATGGTTGCCTCGCTGATCAAGCATGAGCAGATCACCACCACCTTGCCCAAGGCCAAGGAACTGAAGCCGCTGATCGACAAGCTGATCACGCTCGGCAAGCGCGGCGACCTGCATGCCCGCCGTCAGGCCCTGGCTTTCATCCCCGAGAAGTCGGCGGTGGACAAGCTGTTCTCGACCCTCAACCAGCGCTATGCCAGCCGCAATGGCGGCTATAGCCGCGTGCTGAAGGCCGGCTTCCGCTATGGCGATGCCGCCCCGATGGCCGTGGTTGAATTGGTCGACCGCGATGTGTCTGCCAAGGGCAAGGATTCCGGCCCGGTGCAGACCGCTGCTGAGGAAGCCGAAGCCGCCTGATCGGGCAGCTTCACTTCAGATATGCAGAAGCCGGTGGGGCAACCCGCCGGCTTTTTCTTTTTGTCGTTCGTTTTTTAAGATCGGGGAGCGATCAGGCCTTTTCTAGCGATCAGCATCGAACGAAACCCCCACCAGGATTTTGTTCACCTGGTATGGCGTGACCGCACAGCCGATGCCCAGGGGCAGCAGCAACGACTGGTGGCGGAAGAGCCGGCCATCGATTTCCTCGCGCCGGGTGATCAGATCCGGTGCGCCGGTTTGAGTGACCCGCAGATAGCCTTCGCTGGCCCGGCGGGCAAAGCCCTGCCAGGGATGTTCGTCGATATACTTGCCGGTCATGTCGAAGCCCTGGCGCCTGGCGATGTTGCTGCCGAACAACCGGTAGCGGAAGCGGGGCTGGTCATCCTCGCCGCTTTCGATATCGAACAGGATCAGGTCGCCCAGCATGAACAGCAATTCGGCTGGGTCGATATCGGCCCGGGCAGGGTAGGGGCGGTCGCCGCGCTTACCCTGCCAATAGGCAAGCAACTTGCGCAGGCGCGGCTGTTCAAGCTCTGCTTCCATCATGGCGGCAAGCCTAGCATTGTTTCATGCTGGCAGTAAGCCCGCCTTGAAATCCGCCCCCGGGCGTCCTTAGTATCCAGCATGACCCTGCTGTTCAGACCCTTCCGTATTCTCGCCGCCGCCCTTGCGGTTCTCGTGCTGGCGCCTGCCGCCCAGGTGCAGGCCCAGGTACAGGCACAAGTGCAGGCCCAGCAGCCGCGCCAGGTGCCGCAAAGCCGCGCCGAAGTTCAACTCTCCTTCGCGCCGCTGGTGAAGCAGGTTTCACCGGCGGTGGTGAATGTCTATACCCGCAAGGTAGAGCGCGTGGTGCAGCGTTCGCCGCTGCTGGACGATCCGATCTTCCGCCGCTTTTTCGGCGACCGTTCGATGTTCGGCATCCCGCGCGAGCGTGTGGCGCAATCGCTGGGTTCCGGCGTGATCGTCGAAGCCGATGGCGTGATCGTCACCAATAACCACGTGGTGGAAGGCGCCACCGAAATCGTGGTGGCGCTGTCTGACCGCCGCGAATTCGAGGCCAAGCTGATTGCCGCCGATGCGCGCAGCGATCTGGCGATCTTGAAGATCGATCCGCGTGGCGAGAGTCTGCCTGTGCTGGAATTCCGTGATTCCGACGATGTGCAGGTGGGCGATCTGGTGTTGGCCATCGGCAATCCGTTCGGCGTGGGGCAGACCGTGACCCAAGGCATCATTTCGGCGCTGGGCCGCACCGATGTGGGAGATCTGGATACGCAATCCTTCATCCAAACCGACGCCGCCATCAATCCGGGCAATTCCGGCGGTGCGCTGGTGACCATGGATGGCCGGCTGGTCGGCATCAATACGGCGATCTTCTCGCAATCGGGCGGCAGCATCGGGATCGGATTTGCCATCCCGTCGAACCTTGTGGCATCCACGGTTGCGAGCGCGGTTTCCGGCAAGGGTATCAAGCGGCCATGGTTCGGTGCCAATGGCAGCACGGTGACCAGCGAAGTGGCGCAAGGCCTTGGTTTGGAGCGGCCGCAGGGCGTGCTGGTCGGCACGCTCTATCCGGGCGGCCCCGCCGCTCAGGCCGGTCTGCGCACCGGCGATGTGATCCTGCGTGTGGATGGCCGCGAGGTGAATGATGCCCGCGCGGTGAAATTCCGCATCGCTACCCGCAAGCTGGGCGAGACCGCCACCTTGGATGTATTGCGCCAGGGCCAGCAGCGCCAATTCGTTATCCCGCTGCGCGAGGCGCCGGAAAATCCGCCGCGCAACGTAACCCCGCTGGCCGGCAATCATCCTTTTGCCGGGGCCACCGTGGGCAATCTTTCGCCGGCCTTTGCCGAGGAGATTGGCGTGGATGCGCTGGCCAGTGGCGTGATCGTTCTGGAACTGGGTGCGGGTTCGCCGGCGGCCAGGCTGCGCATGCGGCCGGGCGATCTGGTGTTGAAGGTGAATGGCGCCGATATCGAAACGGTGGCCGATCTGCAAAAGGTGTTGCGGGTTCAGGCGCAGCAATGGACCTTGATGATCCGTCGCGGCGAGCAGACATTGCAGCTTACCGTGCGCGCTTGATCTGCGTGAGCGCCTGATGGCCGCGCCAGAATCCGGCCCGTCGCTGTTTGCCAATCAGGGCGACGTGCCGCTGGCCGAACAATTGCGTCCGAAAAAGCTGGAAGACGTGATCGGCCAGGATCATCTGCTGGCCAATGATGCGCCGCTGGCCCGCATGGTGGCCGCCAAGAAGCTGGCCAGCCTGATCCTGTGGGGTCCGCCCGGCACCGGAAAAACCTCTATCGCCCGTTTGCTTGCCGAAGCCACCAATATGTATTTCGCGCCGCTATCGGCGGTGTTTTCGGGGGTGGCCGATCTGCGCAAGGCTTTCGAGGCGGCACGGGCGCGGCGCGAACAGGGCCAACGCACTTTGCTTTTCGTAGACGAGATCCATCGTTTCAACCGCGCCCAGCAGGATGGTTTCCTGCCCTATGTGGAAGATGGCACCGTGGTGCTGGTTGGGGCCACCACCGAGAATCCCAGCTTCGCGCTGAACGGTGCCTTGTTGTCGCGCGCCAGCGTGCTGGTGCTGCACCGGCTGGATGATGCGGCATTGGAAAGCCTGCTGGCCAAGGCCGAAGCCGTGCGGGAACGGCCATTGGCATTGACGCCCGAGGCGCGCGCCGCGCTGCGTGCCATGGCCGATGGCGATGGCCGTTATCTGCTGAACATGGCCGAGCAGGTTTTCGAGTTGCAGCCCGAGGGCCAGCTCGATCCGGCCAGGCTGGCCAATCTGCTGCAACGCCGTGCGCCGCTTTACGACAAGGGCCAGGAAGAGCATTACAATCTGATCAGCGCGCTGCATAAATCCATGCGCGGTTCGGATTGCGATGCCGCCTTGTATTGGCTGGCTCGCATGCTGGTTGGCGGCGAGGATCCGCTTTACATCATGCGCCGGGTCGCGCGCTTTGCTGTCGAGGATATCGGCATGGCCGATCCCAATGCGCTGTTGCAGGCCATGGCGGCGAAGGAACTCTACGATTTCCTGGGCAGCCCGGAAGGCGAGATCGGTCTGATGCAGGCGGTGGTTTATATGGCCACCGCGCCGAAATCCAATGCGGTCTATATGGCCGAGAAGGGTGCCAAGCGTGCGGCGCGCGAGCAGGGCTCGCTGATGCCACCCATGCATATCCTCAATGCACCCACCAAGCTGATGAAAAATCTTGGCTATAGCGACGGCTATGCCTATGACCACGATACTGCCGAGGGGTTTTCCGGGCAGAATTATTTCCCCGATGCCATGGATCGCCGGCAATTTTACAAGCCGAAAGAGCGGGGCTTTGAACGTGAAGTTATAAAAAGATTGGAATACTGGCAAAAACTTAGGGAAAAGAAACAGGCCGAAAGCCCCTGAAGTTGTCTGGAATAAGCCAGCCCGGCTTCCTAAATAATATGTTAACCCCGCACCGGATAAGGTGCCTGCCATGCCGTCACGTTCGCCACCCGTAGATAATAGCCAGCGTAGTTCGCTTGGTCGCCTCGGCATAATTTTCGCCGGGGTAATGGCGTTGCTCGGCCTGGCCGGATATATGGGTCTGGAAATCGTTTCCGAAGCAGAGAAGCCGTTTTATACGCCGGGCAAGGTGCCCTCGCGTGACGACTGTTTTTATGAGAAAATCGGTCGTTACAAGAATCTGAACAAGCAAATCCTTTTCCAGGCCGCCCAGGAATGCGAACTCGAAGTACAGTCGATCGAAGGACACGAACAGGCGCGGCTGGAATGGCTGGAGCGAAAGGCTCTGGCCGTGCCAAAACCGGTAGAGCCGGCGGCGCAGCAGCCGGAGCCGCAGCAGGAGCCGGACCGCGTGCGCCGCGTATGGCGCTAGACGCAGATCAAAACCCCGGGCAAAAGCCTGAGCAAAAGCCGGCGCACCAGCCGGCGGCTGAAAAAAACACCATAACCACCCGCATCATTGCCGCCGACGAGGCCGATATCCGCTTGGATCGTTGGTTCAAGCGGCATTATCCCTGGCTTGGCCATGGCAAGCTGGAAAAGCTGCTGCGCACCGGGCAGGTGCGTGTCGATGGCGGCCGCGCCAAGGCGGCCACGCGGCTAGAGGCTGGCCAAAGCATCCGGATTCCGCCGTTGGGCGAAGCACCGAAGGATGACGACAAGCCGCGCGCCCCCAAGGCCGATCCGCAGCGTATCGCCGAATTGCAGGCCGCTGTGCTGCATAAGGATGATGCGGTGATCGTGTTGAACAAGCCGCCGGGCCTGGCCACCCAAGGCGGCACCGGCATTTCCGAGCATCTGGACGGCCTGCTGGATTATCTGCGCTTCGGTTCCACCGAGCGGCCGCGCCTGGTGCACCGGCTGGACAAAGATACCTCTGGCGTATTGGTGCTGGCGCGCACCGCCTCGGCTGCGGCCAAGCTGGCGGCCGCTCTGCGCAAGCGTGAGGCGCATAAGCTATACTGGGCGCTCACGGTGGGCGTGCCCACGCCGCGCGAGGGCAAGATCGACATGCCGCTGGCCAAGCTGCCGGGCATTCTGGGCGAGCGCATGACCGGCGACCCCGAAGCCGGCAAATCCGCCATCACGCTGTATCGGGTGATTGCCACCGCCGGCCGGCGTGCCGCCTGGCTGGGCATGGCGCCGATCACCGGCCGCACCCATCAGCTGCGCGTGCATGCCGCCGCGCTGGGCACGCCGATTGCCGGCGACGGCAAATACGGCGATAGCGAAAACCAGCTTACCGGCAGCATCAGCCGCAAGCTGCATCTGCATGCCCGGGCCTTGCGGCTGGAGCATCCCGATGGCGGCATCCTGCAGGCCAAGGCGCCGTTGCCACCCCATATGCAGGCTAGCTGGGATCTGCTGGGGCTGGAGATCGATGCCGAAGCCGATGAATGGCTGGAATGATAGAGCGTTCTTTAGTGACGGTAAGACTTTTTATCACTACCTTCGAGCGTATGGAGAAAGGCTAATTTAAATTGCCGAAAAGCGTAACGCTAAACGCTGAGGTTCATATAAATGAGTATTAGGGGTTTCCTTTCTAAATTTATTTTTTTGCCCCGTCTTTGTGGGTGAAAATCCATTATTCTTCCATTCTCGGCATGTATGAGAAGAATCTACTTCCTAGCATTTTTGATGATCCATATTTTGAAGTTCTAGCGAAACGTAGAGATGAAAAGCGTGCTGCTACAAATAAGATCATAGCTAGCAATGTTGTGCTTTTGCTTTTACTTGCGCTCGTGGCATTTGGCGTGAAACCAGATATATCGTTTCAAGGAGTGCATATAGAAGTCGATAAGCTAAAGGAGTTATTATTATTCCTTCACACTGCAGGCAGTTTTACTGGGTGCCTCTTATTTAATGACCTGATGGTCATGAGAGAAATGTTGAAATCGCGCATTCAGTTACGATTGGATAAATATGAGGATCTTCCATCGCCGCTTTTAAAAGCTCATGCGCTGCAAGCGCTAGATATGCGCTATCTCGATAGTTTAGGCGATTACACACCAATCCATTTCGATAGCTTGGGAAAAGAGCAGCCTTTTGGAATACAGATGCGAGGGGTAATAGTAAGAAAAACCTTGATTGTAATTATGCGTATGATTCTTATTTTTATGTTCGGTATCCAGATTGCTGTACTCTATGACGTAGCCATGCACCCATCATTCCATTGGGCAATTAGCTGGAGTGTGGTTGTGCTTTCTGCCCTGACATCCTTCCTGTGGTTACTTGTAAAGTTGCCTTATATTGAACGCAAAGAGCCAAACGAACAGGCTATCGCTTAATGTCAATTATGATTGTAAAAGTTAGAATCTTTGCAAATTACTTCTGTATAGATAATTAGCGATTAGGCGCCGGCAGCGGCGTGGCGTCGATGCTGCCGCGCGGTGCGGATTGCACCTGCGGCACCGGGGCCAGGTTGCGCTGGCTGTCGCCCGGGCGCTGGCGCGGTTTGTTTGCGGCGGGCAACTGCGCCCAGAGGGTTTCGGCTTCGGCCAGCGGCAGGGCGCGATCACCGGGGCGGCAGGCGCGGCTGCGATAGAGCAGGCGGCGCGAGGGATAGTAACACCACATGGCTTGCTCAAGGGCGGCGCGCTGCAGTGCCTCGGCCTCGGGCGTATCTATCCAGCGGCTGCCGGGCGGGCAATGATCGGCGCCGAAAATCTGCTGCCTGGCATCGTCGTAGCATAGCGCCTGGCCTTCCTGGCGCAGATAGGCCGGCGGCTGTTGCTGCTGCGGTTCGGCGGGCAATGTGGCGCGGGCAACCCGTTGCTGTGGCTGCGCAGGCGGCGGCGGTTCCTGTGATGCCATGAAGCGTTGCTCGGCTTCGGAAAACGGAATTGCCGTATAGCCTGGGGCGCAGCGGCCGGTCTGGCTGGGATAGAGCGTGCCGGTATCGGGGTTGAAGCAACTGGCCAGAACGGCGCCGGTGCCTGGCGCGGATATCCTTGCATCGGCCTTGCCGCCCATGCCGCGATAGAGACTGCGATTGATGTCGCGCAGATTATCTTCCAACCCGCCGCAGCCGGTCAGAAGCAACAGGGCGATGAAGGCGTATGCGCGCCTAGCCACGGCCACGATAGGAGGCCACACCCTGATCGGGCAGCCAAAGGCCGGCCGGCATCTTTCCGGTCTGCCAGAACACATCGATCGGCATGCCGCCACGCGGATACCAATAGCCGCCGATGCGCAGCCAGCGCGGCTTCATCGCCTGCACCAGGCGTTCGGCGATGCCGATCGTGCAATCCTCGTGGAAGGCACCATGGTTGCGGAAGCTGGCCAGGAAAAGCTTGAGCGACTTGCTCTCCACGATGCGCCGGTTGGGCACGTAATCTATGCAGAGATGAGCGAAGTCCGGCTGGCCGGTCAGCGGGCAGAGGCTGGTGAATTCCGGCTGCACGAAGCGGATCGCGTAAAGCTTGCCGGGATGCGGGTTGGGCACGGTTTCCAGCACGGCGGTTTCCGGGCTGGTGGGGGCCGCAACAGGTTTGCCCAACTGGGTTAACCCAACAGCATATCCAGGGGTGATAGGGGCGATGCTTTTGCGCCCGGCTGTTTGTTTCTTTGCCATGCTACTCTGGTCCGCCTTGATTTCGCCGCGAGAATACCTCGGCCTTTCCGCTTTTGCACCCCATGGCCGCCGCGATTGCCGGCGATAAAGACTGTGCGCAGGCAGACCGGTACCGCCAGCCAAACCAACCGCTGGCAAACCAGGAACCGGAACCCCGCGTGATGATAACCAGGAGTTCGACCATGTCGATGTCCCGTAAACCCTTCGCTCTCGCCGCCATCCTGCCGGCTTTGAGCTTTGGCCTGCTGCTCGGCCTTTCGGCAGCCAATGCTTCGGCCCAGACCGCTCCCGCCACTTCGGGCGTCGTGGCCCCCACCACGCCGCCGATTTCCGAAATGAAGCAGACCGAAAAGCTGCAGCATAAGGCCGCCGAAAAGAAGGCCGGCGAACACAAGGCGGATGCCAAGAAGGCCGCCGACAAGAAGGCGCATGACGAAAAGCATGCGGCCAAGCAGGCGGAAAAGAAGCAACTCGCCAAGAAGGCCGACGACAAGGCCGCCGAAGCGAAAAAGGCCGTCAACTGAACGTCCTTCCCCCAAGCAACAGTCCCCGGGTCGCAAGGTCCGGGGGCTTGTTTTTGTCTGCAAGTATTGCGGTAAACCGCTTTTTATTGGCCATCGCTTCCCCTGGCGGCCCAGTCATGCGACCTTGGCGCCATGTCTGCCGCTCGATTCACTCAATCCTCTGCTTTCGAGGCGCCGCGTTTGGTGCTGTTCGATTGCGATGGCACGCTGGTGGATAGCCAGCACCATATCGTAGCCGCCATGCAGGCGGCTTTTGCCAGCCATGCCTTGGCTGCACCCGCGCCGGATGCGGTGCGCCGGCTGGTGGGTCTGTCGCTGGAAGTGTCTGTGCGCCGCTTGCTGGAAAGCATGGCCTTGAGCGCCGAGGCGGATGCCGATGCGGTGGTGGCGGCCTATCGCCAGGCGGCGTTTGCCATGCGCCATGCGCCAGACCATGACGAGCCGCTGTTTCCCGGTCTGTTGGAAGCTCTGGCGAAGCTGGAAGCCGATGGCTATCTGCTGGGCATTGCTACCGGCAAAGCACGGCGGGGATTGGATGCCACTCTGTCCTTGCATGGGTTGCATGATCGCTTTGTCACCCTGCAAACCGCCGATATCGCGCGCGGTAAGCCGGATCCGGATATGGTGTTGCGGGCAATGCGCGAAACCGGCGCCGAGCCGGGGTCGACATTGGTGGTGGGAGACACCACATTCGACATATTGATGGCAAGAAATGCCGGGGCGCGCGCGATTGGCGTGGCCTGGGGGTATCATGATCCGGCCGAATTGTTGGAGGCCGGGGCTTTGGCGGTGGCAGAGAGCTATGGCGAATTGCCGGCTCTGATCCGCATGACGACAGGAGGCTGACCATGCGTTTCGTGAAATGGGGATTGATCGCGGTTGCGGTTCTGGTGCTGCTGGTCGGCGGCCTTGCCATTGTGGCGGCGAATATCGACGTGAACCGCTTCAAGCCTGAGATCGTTGCCGCCGCGCAGGATGCCACCGGCCGCAAGCTGGAGATTGCCGGCGATCTGAAACTCTCGATCTTTCCCAAGCCGGCAGTGAGCGTGAAGGGTGTCAGCTTCGCCAATGCGTCCTGGGGCAGCCGGCCGGAGATGGCCAAGGTGGGCGAGTTCAGTGCCGAGCTTGACCTGTTTGCGCTGATCGGTCGTCGTATCCAGGTGGATCGTCTGGTGCTGGCCGATGTGGATGTGCTGCTGGAGAAGGATCGCCAGGGCCGCGCCAATTGGGAATTCAGCGCGCCGGCCAAACCGCAGCAGCCGTCTCAACCCGCTCAGCAGCCTGCGGCGGGCGATGGCAGCGGCATGCAGCTTGGCATTCCGTCGCTGGATAACCTGCTGATGAAGAATATCAGGCTGGCCTACCGCGAGGCTGGCCAGACCCCGCAGCAAACTGTGACGCGCGATGTGCGGCTGGATGAGTTTTCGCTGCAAAGCGCATCCGGCGGCACCATGGTGGCCAAGCTGCGCGCGAATTTCGATGGCAACGATATCGTGGCCGATGGCAGCTTCGGCACCCTGGCCGAGATGCTGAAGCCCAGCAAACCTTGGCCGGTGAAACTGGCGCTTTCGATCCCCAATGCCGATCTGAAAGCCAATGTGGAAGGCAGCGTTGCCAATCCCGCCGAAGGCAAGGGCTATGCGCTGAAGCTTTCCGCCACCGCGCCGGATATCGCCAAGCTGGCGGCCCTGGCCGGCCAGAAGGCGCCGAGCTTCGGCCCGCTGAATTTTGCTGCCGATGTGAAAGAGCAGGGCGGCCAGCCGGCGATTTCCAATCTCAATCTGGTGCTGGGTGAAGACAAGCTGGGGCGCGTGCAGGTGACCGGTGCCATTGCCCAGCCGCTGACGCAGAAGGGCCTGGCGCTGGCCATCGCCTTTGCCACCCCGGATGCGAAGAAATTTGCCGCCACGCTGGGCGCCGAAGTGGCTCAGGCGGTTCCGGTGACGGCGAAGTTTTCGGTGAAAGATGCCGGTACCATGCGCTATGCCATATCCGATCTGGCAGCGCAGGTTGCCACCAGCGATCTGGCTGGGTCGGGCGATATCGCCTTGGCGGGTGCGCGGCCGGCCGTGAAATTCGACCTCGCCTCGAAGTCGCTCGATCTCACGCCGCTGCTTGGCGAGTCCGGCAAAACGGTTGGTGGCGGTCCTGGCAGTGGCTCCGGCTCCGGCTCTGGCGGCGGTGCCGGCGGCGGCGCGAAATCCGATGGCCGGGTGTTCAGCGACGAACCGCTGCCGCTGGATGGCCTGAAAGCTGCCGATGCGGAACTGCGCTTCAAGGCCGATGCCTTCAAGGCGCCGATGGTGGATGCCAAGGCGGTGAATGTGGTGCTGACGCTGAAAGACGGTGCGTTGAGCGTGCGGCCCTTCGGCCTGAACGCCTCGGGCGGCAGCTTCAACGGCGAATTCGCGCTCAATGCCGCCAGCAAGGCTTTGCGGGTGAAGCTGGATGGCGCGAAATTCGGCCTGAGCGATTATCTGACGGCCAACAAGATCACCGCCATCGTCTCGCGCGATGCGCCCACCGATATTTCGGTGGACCTCACCAGCCAGGGCGGTTCGGTGCGCCAGTTGATGGCCGGCCTGAATGGCAAGGTGCTGCTGAAGGTGGGCGAGGGTGAGTTGCGCGACCAGTATCTGGATTTTCTGGGCGGCGACATGGTTGGCATGCTGGGCAAGCTGGGGCAGGCCACGGCCCGCACCAAGCTGGAATGCGTGGTGGCCGGGCTTGATATCAAATCCGGCATCGTCACGCCGAAGGCCATTCTGATGGAAACCGGACGGCTGGGCGTTGTGGCCGAAGGCGATATCAACCTGGGTACCGAACAACTGGCCTTGAAGGTGGTGCCGGCGCCGCGCGATGCCGGCATTGCACCGCTGGCCGTTCCCGTGCGGGTGGGCGGCACTTTCGCCAAGCCCAGTTTCTCGCCGGATGCCGCGGCGATGGCCAAGGGTGCGCTGGGGGCAGTGGCCGGTGCAGCGCTGATGGGGCCGGCGGCGATCCTGATGCCGATGATGAGCGGCGGTTCGTCTGATAGCGATCGCGGGCAGCCGGCTTGCGCCAAAGCGGTTGCCCTGGCCGAAGGCCGGCCGGTGCCGCAATCCAGCAACCGCTCTGGCCAGCAACAGCAGCAACAGCAGCAGCAGCAGCAAAACAATAATCCGCTGCAGAATCTACAACGCGGCCTTGGCGGCCTGTTGCGGCGGTAAAATTCCATGCGGCGTTTCTATAAGGCGGTCGGCATAGCGCCGGCCGCCGCTTCCGATGTTGAAGGTTTCCATGTGCTGCTGGATGGCCGGGTGCTGAAAACCCCGGCCAAGGCCGCGTTGCTGCTGCCGAATGCCGCGCTGGCCGAGGCAGTGGCGGCGGAATGGGCGGCGCAGGCCGAACAGATCAAACCCGACAGCATGCCGCTGATGCGCTTTTGCGCCACGGCGATTGACCGTGTGGCGCAGGATCGCAGCTACACCGTTCAGGAATTGGTGCGCTATGGCGGCTCGGATCTGCTTTGCTATCGTGCGGAAGACCCGGCTGCGCTGATCGCGCGCGAGCAACAGGTTTGGCAGCCTTTGCTGGATTGGTTCAGCCAGCGTTACGATATCGGGCTGAATGTCACCACCGGGATCATCGCTGTTAAGCAGCCGGAAGATTTGCCGGCGCGCCTGACCCGGATACTCGAGGCGCTGGACGATTTCCGCCTTGTGGCTCTGCATAGCGCGACCACCGGCACCGGCTCGCTGGTGATCGGGCTGGCCTTGCTGGCTGGCCGGGTGGATGCCGATGCGGCTTTTGCTGCCGGCCAGCTCGATGAATTGTTTCAGGCGGAAGCCTGGGGCGAGGATTACGAAGCGCAGGATCGCCGTTCAGGCCTGCTCGAAGAGCTGCGCCAGGTGCAGCATTTCCTGAAGCTGCTGTGAGATCGGCAGCCATCGAACCGGTCTGATCAGAATTCCTTCCAATCGTCGTCGTCGCTGACCACTGGGCGTGGGGCTGTGCTGGCCACTGGGCGTGGGGCCGGGCTGGCCACTGGTCGCGGCGCAGGCTTCGGTGCCGCAGGCGCCATGGCAGGTTGTGCTGCCGGTTTGGCCGGGCTGGGCCGGGCGGCAGGCGGTTTTGTATGCATTGTGGTGCCGGGTACGGCCTTGTGCGGCGCCGGTGTGGCAACCGGATTGGGCGAGGGCGCAGGCCTGGATACGGGGCTGGCAGCCGGTTTGCGCGTGGCTTCGTCGCCCAGCTTGAAATAGGCCACCATGCCGGCCAGCGCCTGGGCCTGGCCGGCCAGGCTTTGTGCCGAGGCCGTGGTTTCTTCCACCAGGGCGCCGTTGCGTTGGGTCATCTCGTCCATGCTGCCGACGGCGCGGTTCACATCCTCCAGGCCTTGCGATTGTTCGCGGCTGGCGGCGGCGATATCGCCCACGATGTCGGCCACTTTCTTGATGGCTGCGACGATCTCGCCGAGCGTGGAGCCGGCCTGATTGACCAATTGCACGCCTTTGCGTACCTGGCTGTTGGAGGCCTGGATCAGCGCCTTGATGTCCTTCGAGGCATTGGCCGAGCGCTGCGCCAGCGCACGCACTTCCTGCGCCACCACGGCAAAACCCTTGCCGGCTTCGCCGGCGCGTGCGGCTTCCACGCTGGCATTCAGGGCCAGCAGGTTGGTCTGGAAGGCGATCTCGTCGATCAACCCGACGATATCTCCGATCTTCTGCGCGCTGCCTTCGATCTCGCTCATCGCCGATACGGCTTCTGTGGTGACGGCGCCGCCTTTTTCGGCGATGTCGCGCGCATTGGCGGTGAACTGATTGGCCGCCTGGGCATTCTCGGCATTCTGTTTCACCGTGGTGGTGACCTGATGCATGGAAGCGGCAGTCTGTTCCAGATTGGCAGCCTGGGATTCGGTACGTTGCGCCAGATCCTGACTGCCCATGGAGATTTCATCGGCGGCTTCGCGCACGGTGCCCGACAGGTCCGAAAGCTTGCGCACCACATCGCCGATCTGTTCGGTAACGCTGTTGGTGTTGCGCGCCAGCGTGTCGAACACGCCGGGATATTGCTTGTCCAGTTTACGGGTGAGGTCGCCCTTGGCCAGTGCATCCAGGCTGCCGGAAATATCCGCCACCATATGCAGCACCTGATCGGCGCTGGCATTGATGGTTTCGGATAGAGTCTTCACGAAACCGGTTTTACCGGCAAGATCGATCGGCTTGGCCAGGCCGCTCTCGAAGGAATCCGTGATGGCCTGCATCACTTCGCGCTCGATACGCAGGCGCTCGGTCATGTCCTGCCATTCGATCACCACGCCCATGCGTTTGCCGGCGGCATCGAAAAGCGGATTGGCCACCACATCGAATACCCGGCCGGCGGTTTCGGCGCGGCCGCGATGGCTGCCGGTGAGATTGCCGATCAGGTTGCGCTGGTGATTGCGGTCTTTGTGGAAGCGGTCGAAATTTTCGCCCAGCAGTTTGTCGGCGTCGAAATCCGGCAGCCAACGCCGCAAGTCGCTCTGCGCTTCCTTGAACATGCGGTGGATCGCATGGTTCACCAGGATGATCTTGCCATCGTTATCGGCCATCATCACATTGGCATCCAGATTGGCCAGCGCGGCCTCCAACTGCACCAACCTGGCCTGGGCGGTTTGTTTATCCGCCGCTGCCGATTCGTCAGATGCAGCAGCGCCGCGCATCAGCTTCAAACCAAGCCCGGCAGCACCGAGCACGCAGAGTATGAACAGACCTTCGCGCCATCCTGGATTGCCGCCCTGCAGAACGGGAGAGAAGAGCAATAATGCGATTGCGCCCAGTGCTAGGCTTATGAGAACCGCATATTTGTCAGAAAAAGTAGATTTCTGCATGATGCTCTCCAAGGGCTTGGTTTAAGCCGGAGGCATGATATGCATGCAATCATACACTTTTAAAGCGTTGAATCTAAGAACGTCTCGCAGAGTTACCACAATTTAATACGCGTAAAAATATGCAATATGCACGTTATTGTCGGCTAATTGTTTGTTGTTGCAGGTGCTGCATGAGAGCGGTACTGTCCGCCCGTAAATCCTGAATCGGTAAAGCGTGGTTTTGCCATGCATTGGATTTCCGGGGGCTTTTTGCTTTTTCGGGGGATGTTGGGTGTCGGCTGGGCGTAAGGATAATCGGCAGCGTCCCAAGGTTGGGTACGGCGAGTTGCTGGCTGCCATTGCCGATCATGAGAAATACCGCCAGAGGCTCTCTGGCGGGCGTCGTACCATTTTCCAATTCCGCGATCTGTCCAATCTGACCATGGCTGGGGCTGACTTGGCCGGCGCAGATTTTACCGGCTGCAAGATGCAGGGCGCCAATCTGGCCGAGACCAATCTGAGCCAGGCTGTGCTGTATGCCTGCGACCTGCGCGGCGCCAATCTGCAGGGCGCGCGGCTGGACCGGGCCGATTTGCGCGGCGCCTCTTTGCGCGGCGCCGACCTGACCGGCGCGCGGCTGCTGGATGCCGACATGCGCGATGGCGTGGTGGCCGAACGCGACAAATACGGCAATGTGCATATCAAGAAGCCCGACCACGATCCGGTGGATTTGGGCGGCGCAAAAATGGCAGCAGCCGATCTGACCGGCGCCGATCTGTCTGGCGTGAGTGCCGGGCGCACCGATTTCACCGATGCGATCATGGTCAATTGCGTGCTTACGCGCGCCAATCTGGCGGCGGCGCGGCTGGAAGGCGCCAATCTGTCCGGCGCGGACCTGTCTGGTGCCAACCTGAAGGATGCCACCTTGCGCGGCGCCGTTATGGTGGGCGCCAAGCTGGAAAACGCAATGATGGCGGGCGCTGATGTGCAGGGCGTGCTGGATGACCGCCAGAAGGGCCGGCCGATCAGCGATCTGGGGGTTTCCATCGATGAAGCCCTGAAACTTTATGCCGCCTGGGTTGGCACGGGCGGCCAGCAGGGCAGGCTGTTCGATTTCAGCGAACTGGATCTGCGCGGCATCGGCCCGCGTCAGGGCGTGATCCTCACCGGCGCCAATCTGCGCGGCTCGGTATTGCAGGGCCTCAATCTCGAGCGCGCCATGATGCAGGGCGCCAAGCTGATGGATGCCGATCTGCGCGATGCCAACCTGATGGGTGCCGATCTGCGTGGCGCCAATCTTTCCGGGGCGCATCTGGTGCGGGCCGATCTGCGCGATGCCAATCTCGGTCCGCTCACCATGGGCGGCGGGCGCTATTTTCCGGTCAATCTCAGCCGCAGCCTGCTGCGTTCGGCCGACCTGCGCGGCGCGTTGCTGAAGAATGCGGTGATGGACGAGGCCGACCTTGCCCGCGCTTTGCTGGATGGCGCCGATCTGACCGATTGCCGGCTGCCGGAGATGCCGGCCGGCATGCGGCGGCGCAACTGATCCGGCACCATTGCCTCTGCGCAATTTTCCATCCATAAAAAACCCTTGTTTTGCAATTCCTTACGATCCGCTCTGGAATTTTGAAAGATTGCATCGCGCGGGCGCATTGCCGGCTATTTTGCGCTGCGAAACAGTGTGCTATGCGTCGCCATAAGACTGTAAGATCGGTGTTATCCGGCGTGTCGGTTGGGCCGGGTTTAGCGGGGGAGTTCCATGCAAGACATCATTCGGCAACTCGAGGAAAAGCGCGCCGAGGCGCGCCAGGGCGGCGGCGACAAGCGCATCGCGGCCCAGCATGCCAAGGGTAAGCTGACAGCGCGCGAACGCCTGGAATTGCTGCTCGATCCCGGCTCCTTCGAGGAGTGGGACATGTTCATGGAACATGATTGCACCGATTTCGGCATGGAAGCGCAGAAGGTGGCCGGCGATGGCGTGGTCACCGGCTCGGGCACCATAAATGGCCGCCTGGTCTTCGTGTTCAGCCAGGATTTCACCGTGTTCGGCGGCTCGCTCTCGGCCAGCCATGCCAAGAAGATCTGCAAGATCATGGATCAGGCGATGAAGGTGGGCGCACCAGTCATCGGCCTCAACGACAGCGGCGGCGCCCGCATCCAGGAAGGCGTGGACAGCCTGGCCGGCTATGCCGAAGTGTTCCAGCGCAATGTGCTGGCCTCAGGCGTGGTGCCGCAGATTTCGGTGATCATGGGGCCCTGCGCCGGCGGCGCGGTGTATAGCCCGGCGATGACCGACTTCATCTTCATGGTGAAGGACAGCAGCTACATGTTCGTTACCGGCCCCGATGTGGTGAAGACGGTGACGCAGGAGGTGGTGACGCAGGAGCAGCTTGGCGGCGCCGTCACCCACACCACCAAATCCTCGGTGGCCGACAACGCTTATGAAAATGACGTTGAGGCGATAACCCAGACCCGCCGCCTGATGGGCTTCCTGCCGCTGAGCAACCGTGAACGCCCGCCGGTGCGCGAAAGCTTCGATCCGATCGACCGCATCGAGATGTCGCTCGATACCCTGGTGCCGCCCAATCCGAACAAGCCCTACGATATGAAGGAGCTGATCGAGAAGGTGGTGGACGAGGGCGATTTCTTCGAGATTCAGCCCAGCTATGCCAAGAACATCATCACCGGTTTCGCCCGCATCGGTGGCCAGCCGGTGGGCATCGTGGCCAACCAGCCGATGGTGCTGGCCGGCTGTTTGGATATCGATAGTTCGCGCAAGGCGGCGCGTTTCGTGCGCTTCTGCGATTGCTTCGAAATCCCCATCGTCACCTTCGTGGATGTGCCCGGCTTCCTGCCCGGCACCGCGCAGGAATACGGCGGCATCATCAAGCATGGCGCCAAGCTGCTTTTCGCCTATGGCGAAGCCACCGTGCCGAAGATCACCGTGATCACCCGCAAGGCCTATGGCGGCGCTTACGACGTGATGAGCAGCAAGCATCTGCGCGGCGACGTGAATTATGCTTGGCCCACGGCGGAAATCGCGGTGATGGGCCCGAAGGGCGCGGTGGAGATCATCTTCCGTTCAGAGATCGGCGATGCCGACAAGATCGCGGCGCGTACCGAGGAATATCGGCAGAAGTTCGCCAATCCCTTTGTGGCCGGCCATCGCGGTTTCATCGACGATGTGATCATGCCGCATAACACGCGTTACCGGATTGCCCGCTCGCTCGCCATGCTGCGCGACAAAGAGCTGCAAAATCCCTGGAAGAAACACGACAACATTCCCCTGTAAGTGAGCGCAAGAACCATGGCCAAGAAGACCGTAAGCAAGGTTGCCGCTCCCAGAACCGGTTTCGGGGCGGGCAAGTTGTTCGACAAAATCCTGATCGCCAATCGTGGCGAAATCGCCTGCCGCGTGATCAAGACCTGCCGCAAGCTCGGCATCAAGACCGTGGCGGTGTATTCCGATGCCGATGACGGCGCCCTGCATATGCGCATGGCCGACGAGGCCATCCATATCGGCCCGCCGCAAGCGGCCGAAAGCTATCTGGTGATCGACAAGATCGTGGATGCCTGCAAGCGCAGCGGTGCGCAGGCCGTGCATCCGGGCTATGGCTTCCTGTCCGAGAACCGCAAATTCTCCGAAGCCCTGGCCAAGGCCGGCATCGCCTTCATCGGGCCCAATCCGGAAGCGATTTTCGCCATGGGCGACAAGATCGAGTCCAAGAAGCTGGCGAAGAAGGCCGGCGTTTCTACCGTGCCGGGCTATCTCGGCGCCATCAAGGATGGCAAGGAAGCCATCAAGATCGCCCGCGATATCGGCTATCCGGTGATGATCAAGGCATCGGCGGGCGGCGGCGGCAAGGGCATGCGTATCGCGCGCTCGGATTCCGAGGTCGAGCAGGGCTTTTCGTCCGCCACCAACGAGGCGAAGAATTCTTTCGGCGATGATCGCGTGTTCATCGAAAAATACGTTGAAGAGCCGCGCCATATCGAGATCCAGGTGCTGGGCGACAAGCATGGCAATGTGATCTATCTCGGCGAGCGCGAATGCTCGATCCAGCGCCGGCATCAGAAAGTGGTGGAAGAGGCGCCATCGCCTTTCCTGGATGCCAAGACCCGCAAGGCGATGGGCGAGCAGGCGGTGGCGCTTTCCAAGACCGTGGGCTACGACAGCGCCGGCACGGTGGAATTCATCGTCGGTCCCGACAAGAAATTCTACTTCCTCGAAATGAACACGCGTTTGCAGGTGGAGCATCCCGTCACCGAATTGATCACCGGCGTCGATCTTGTCGAACAGATGATCCGCGTGGCGGCCGGCGAGAAGCTGACCATCGCGCAGAAGGATGTGAAGCTGAATGGCTGGGCCATCGAGGCCCGCATCTATGCCGAAGATCCCTATCGCGGCTTTCTGCCCAGCACCGGTCGCCTGGTGCGCTGGAGCACGGCGGAGGAATCCGCAGCCATCCGCAACGATACCGGCGTTGTGGAAGGCAGCGAGATCAGCATGTTCTACGATCCGATGATCTCCAAGCTGTGCGGCTATGGCAAAACCCGTGAAGAAGCCACCGCCGCCCTTGCCGGTGCGTTGGATGAAACCTGGATCAGCGGCATCGGCCATAACGTGAATTTCCTGTCGGCCGTTCTGGCGCATCCGCGCTTTGTCGCCGGCCGGCTTTCCACCAATTTCATCGCCGAGGAATGGCCGGCGGGTTTTGCCGGCGCCGTTCTGCCGCCGGCTCGCCGCAATGGCCTGATCGCGGCCGCTGTGCTGCTGCAATTGCGCGCAGATCGCCGTGCCGGCCATATCAGCGGCAAGCTTGGACTGCCCGAGAAGCAGACCCCTGCTGAATGGGTGGTGGCGCTGGGCAGCGCTGGCGGCGGTCGGGAAGAGCATGTCGTCAGCATCGACGAAACGGCCGGTGGCATCGATGTGAAGCTGGATGGCAAGGGCAAGGCGATCAAGGTGCGCACCGATTGGCGCCCCGGCGATGCCTTCCTGCGTGCCGAGATCGATGGCGTGAAGGTGGTGGCGCGTGTAGCCAGCCGCGTGGAAGGCTTCCGCATCACCCATGGCGGCGCCGAACTGGATGTGGCGGTGCGCACGCCGCGCGCCGCCGAACTGGCTCGCCTGATGCCCGAGAAGGTGGCGCCGGACATGTCGAAATTCCTGCTCTGCCCGATGCCGGGCTTGGTGGTTTCGATCAATGTGGCGGAGGGCGAACCGGTGAAGGCCGGGCAGGCCTTGGCCGTGGTGGAAGCCATGAAGATGGAAAATGTGCTGCGCGCCGAACGCGACGGCACCGTGCGCAAGATCAACGCCAAGAAGGGCGACAGCCTGGCCGTGGATCAGGTAATCCTGGAATTCGCTTAAAGATTCCCCCGCCGATGCTGGCGCGACGGCTTTTCCTGCTGCAGGAAGAGTATGGCCGCCGCGCCATTGCGCGTGGGCGCTGGGCGGCCTGGGCGTATGAGTTCCTGCTGTTCGGCATCAAGGAGGCCTGGGCCTGCCTGTTTGGCGGCGCCTTGCTGGCGCTGCTGATCGCCACGCATCTCTGGTATCCGCGTGATGCTGGCCTGGGTGATGTTGGGCTGGCGCGCTATGATTTTCTCTTTGTCGCCTGCCTGGCCCTGCAGATCGCCATGCTGGCCTTCCGGCTGGAAAGCTGGGAGGAGGCGAAGGTGATCTTCCTGTTCCATCTGGTCGGCACGGCAATGGAAATCTTCAAGACCGCCATGGGGTCTTGGATTTATCCCGAAGTCAGCCTGCTGCGCATTGGCGGCGTGCCGCTCTTCACCGGTTTCATGTATGCCGCGGTGGGCAGTTATTTCGCGCGGATCGGCCGTGTATTCGACATGCGCTTCAGCCATTATCCGCCGCTTTGGGCGACCATGCTGCTGGCGGCGGCGATCTATGCCAACTTCTACAGCCATCATTACATGATGGATTTACGCTATCTGCTGTTTGCGGCAACGGCGCTGCTTTATGCGCGCTGCTGGGTCTATTTCAGGGTCTGGCGCGTTCATCGCCGCATGCCGCTGCTGCTTGGCTTCATGCTGGTGGCTTTGTTCATCTGGTTTGCCGAGAATATCGGCACCTTCACCAGCGCCTGGCTCTATCCCAGCCAGATGCGGGGTTGGAATATGGTTTCCTTTGCCAAATACGGCTCATGGTTCTTGCTGATGATCATCAGCTTCGTGCTGGTGACTTTGGTGCGCAAGCCGCGTCCGATCCATGAGGATGATTAAGGCCCGGACGGCAGGGCGCCGACCGGGCTTTATACTCAGTCCCTCAACACCGCCGTGACGGTCTTGGCCAACGGCGTGGTGGGGCGGCCGATCAGCTTGGATAGCGTGCGGCTGCCATCGAACAAGCCGCCTTTCGACGCGCCGGTATCGGAATCCGCCAGCAGGTTGGCAAAGGCTTCCGGCAGGCCGAAGCTTTTCAGCAGATCGGCATAAGCGGCCTCGGGCATGTTGCTGTAGGCGATGCTCTTGCCGGTCTGCTTGGAAACTTCGGCAGCCAGATCGGCCATGGTGAAGGCGTCGTCGCCACCCAGTTCGTAGATCGTGTTTTCATGGCCGCTGCCGGTCAGCACGGCTGCGGCGGCTTCGGCGTAATCCTCGCGGGCGGCGGCCGAAATCTTGCCGTCTCCGGCCGCGCCGACGATGCCGCCATTGGGCACCGCGCCGGCAATCGCGCTGGTGTAATTCTCGCTATACCAGCCATTGCGCAGGATGGCATAGGCAATGCCGGAAGCCTTCAGCGCGGCTTCGGTGGCGCGATGCTCCACGGCCAGGCCCAGCGGCGAATTATCGGCATGCAGGATGCTGGTATAGGCAATCAGCTTCACGCCGGCCTGCTTGGCGGCATCGATCACATTTTGATGCTGCGGCGCGCGTTGGCCCACTTCCGAAGACGAGATCAGCAGCAGCTTATCCACGCCCTTGAGCGCGGCGGCCAGTTGGTCCGGCTTGGTGTAATCGGCGGCGCGGGTGGCAACGCCCAGATCGGCGGCTTTGGCCGGATCGCGCACCAGGGCGACGATTTCAGCCGCCGGCAGCTTGGCCTTCAGCTTTGCAATCACGATGCGGCCCAACTGGCCGGTGGCTCCGGTAACGGCAATGGTCATGGCAAAAGCCCTCTTGTTTGGTCGTGGTGCCACGCCATATAACTACGGCAGTTACTTTTAGAAGGTACCTACATAAAAGTAAGTATGGAGAAAATATAATGGCCGATGCAGATATCGCGGAATATCAATCAAAAACACTGTCGAATTATTTGCAGGCCGGCAATCTGATGGCCGTGGATTGTCCTTCGCGGGAGGTGTTGAAGCATCTCACCAGCCGCTGGGGCGTGCTGGTGCTGATCGCCCTGCAATCGGGCATGCATCGCTACAGCGACTTACGCCGCAAGATCGGCGGGGTGAGCGAGCGGATGCTGATCCAGACCCTGCAATGGTTGGAGCAGGATGGCATGGTGCGGCGCGAGGCGCTGCCGGTGGTGCCGCCCCATGTGGAATACAGCCTCACGCCGATGGGCGAGGAAGCCGCCGAAAAAGTACGGGCCTTGGCCGATTGGATCGAGATCAAGTTTCCCTATATCGCGGCAGCGCAAATGCAGCGCAAGGCGGGCTGAGGCGGCTCAGCCCTGCATGTCGCGCACGCGCTCCATGCGCATGCGGCCGGCATGGTCGATCGGCTCCTTGAAGGCCGGCGGCGCCAGGGTATTGAGCTTGTGGTTTAGGTTGCGGGTAAGCTGCCATTCCTTCTTCGGCTCGTTCTTGGACAGCAGCTGTTTCGACGACAGCGCGTTCAGCACGCGGTCCCACAAAGTCTCGGCCACCAGGGGCAGGCGGTTCTGGCCCAACAGCGCATTCAGCTTTTCCAGCATCGGATCGGGCTTCGGCGCCGGTGGGATCACCAGCTTGCCGGCGGAAAGCTCGGCTAGTGCCAGCAGGGCTTCTGAAAGATTGGCGCGATGGCCCAGCAGATCCTGCACCAGGGTGCCGGAATCCATGCAGGAAGCCGCCAGTTCATCCAACAGGCCATCGAAGGCATGGTTCTGGTGTTCTTCCAGGGTGCGCAAGGTGAAATCCAGCTTGGCGCCCTGGCTGGGCATCTGCATGGTCTGCTTGCTGATCTGGAACAACGTATAGAAACGCGCATCGTTGGGCTGCGCATAACGTGCGGCCATGGCTTCGCAGAGCTTGTCGAAACCGCCGGATTCCAGCGTGGGCAGGGTTTTTTCGCCAAGCGCCGCGCGGGTATGGGTGATCAGCTTGTCGAACAACGCTTCCAGCTTGCGGCTGCGTTCGGCCTGGCTGGGCAGGCCTTGCTGGGTCTGGGCGCCGGCCAGCGCATAAATACCGGCCCGCAGGAAGTTGCTGTTGTCGGCCAGCTTGCGCTGATGCTGCGGCGAATGCAGCAACTCGATGGCGGTGCTGTTCTGCTTGTCGAGGAATTCGCGAAACACGGTGCCGAAGGCGCGGCAGGCGGTGCGGGTGGTGAGGTCGAAGACGGTTTCGCAAACCGGGAACTGCCCGCGGAAGGGGCGCACCTGCATCGGCTTGACGCGATTGACTGGCGCCTGTTTGGAGAAGATTTCGGTCTGGGTGCCGAAGCCATCGTCGCGCGAACGGGTGCGCATCACCCGCACGGCAGAAAAATCGCCCATGTTCAGCAGCGCATTGGCCTGGGCGATGGCGTTTTTTTCCAATTGTTCATTGGCAAGCTTGGTGGCGCCGGGTTCGCTCTCCAGCCGTTTGTCCATGCGCCAGCGGCCATCCACCATCACATAGATTTCGTAGGCATAACTACGTGTGCCGAAAATCGATCCGAACATAAATCCCCCTGGATACGGCCCTATGGCCCAACTTTATGATGTTGCGCCATGCTGGCAAGTGCTGGTCGGCAACCGGATCAATTTTCCGGCGGCATCAGCTTGGCATTTGCCGCTTCGTTCATCTTGCGCTCCACCGCTTGCAATTGCTTGGCGAAACGCTCGAAGGCATTAGCCACCGAAAGCGCGAATTGCCGTTGCTGCGGCTCGGGCATGTCGAGTGCGGCCTGCGCGAAGCGGCGCGAATTCTCGCGGGCGATATTGGCGGCATCGCCATAGGCATCGGCGCGCACCTGCTCGAAGGTGGAGAGGATGCCGCGCCGGGTGATGCTTTCTTCAACGGTCTTGAATGACGCCTCTTTCACCATGCCATCCTTCAGCAGGTCGAAGACCAGGAAGGTTTCCTCGGAAATCTTGTTGAGAATGCGGTCCACGCGTTCGCGGTCGCGCGGCGAAGGTTCGTCCTGCGCGTCTGGTTTCTGACCGACGATGCGTTTGGCTAGCTGGCGCAGCATTATGCGCGCACCCTCCGTAAGCTTGCCGCGATGGCATACCCTGGCCGCTTTGGCTTGGCGATTTAACGCGGAAACCAGCGGATCGGGCAAGCAGGATGGTTGAATATGATTTACGCAGGCTTAACGCCAGGTAATCCAGCCGCCAGCTACCATCTTGAAACAACAAATAAAAACGGCAGGCGAGGGAGCCCCGCCTGCCGCCAATTTTCCCAGTATTCAGAGTGGGTTCACACCCGTTCGATCACCATGGCGATGCCCTGGCCCACGCCGATGCACATGGTGCACAAGGCATAGCGGCCGCCGGTGCGTTCCAACTGGTTCAGTGCGGTGGTGACCAGGCGGGCGCCGCTCATGCCCAGCGGATGGCCCAAGGCGATGGCGCCGCCATTGGGATTCACATAGGTGGCATCGTCGGGCACGTTCAGGCCGCGCAGCACCGCCAGGCCCTGGGCGGCGAAGGCCTCGTTCAGCTCGATCACATCCATGTCGCGGATCGACAGGCCGGCTTTGGCCAGCACCTTTTCGGTGGCCGGGACCGGGCCATAGCCCATGATGCGCGGCGCCACCCCGGCTGTGGCGGTGGCCACCACGCGGCCGCGCGGGGTGAGGCCATGGCGGCGGGCTGCGAGGTCGGAGGCCAGCAGGATGGCGCAGGCGCCGTCATTCACGCCCGAGGCATTGCCGGCGGTTACCGTGCCGCCCTGGCGGAACGGCGTGGGCAGCTTGGCCAGGGCTTCCAGCGAGGTATCGCGCGGATGCTCGTCGCGGTCCACCACGATAGGATCGCCCTTGCGGGTGGGGATCGTCACCGGGGTGATTTCGGCTTCGAACAGGCCGGTCTTCTGCGCATGGATGGCGCGCTGCTGGCTGCGCAGCGCAAAGGCATCCTGGTCGGCGCGCGAGATATGGAATTGCTCGGCCACGTTCTCGGCGGTTTCCGGCATGGAATCCACGCCGTATTTCTGCTTCATCAGCTTGTTGACGAAGCGCCAGCCGATCGTTGTGTCGTAGATTTCCGCCGAGCGCGAAAACGGCGTGTCTGCCTTAGCCATCACAAACGGCGCGCGGCTCATGCTTTCCACGCCGCCGGCCAGCACAAGATCGGCCTCGCCGGTGCGGATGGCGCGTGCGGCCGCCGAGGTGGCCTCGATGCCGGAACCGCACAGGCGATTCACGGTGGCGCCGGGAATGGTTTCCGGCAGGCCGGCCAGCAGCAGCGACATGCGGGCGACGTTACGGTTGTCTTCGCCGGCCTGGTTGGCGCAGCCGAAGATCACGTCGTCCACTTCCTTCCAATCCACGCCGGGATTGCGCTGCATCAGCGCCTTGAGCGGAATGGCGCCGAGATCGTCGGCCCGTACACTGCTCAACGCGCCGCCATAGCGGCCGATGGGGGTGCGGATGGCATCACAAATAAAAGCGTCTGTCATTTGTCTCTCCCGAAGGTCTCTCGTTGACAGAGGTTGCTAATAAACACTAGTCGGCATGCACCGGCTTCGTGCGGCTCAATACGGCGGCATACAAAGCGGCATCCACATTGCCGCCGGAACACACGGCCACCAGCGTGCGTCCCTTGATGGAAATCTTGCCGGCCAGGATGGCGGCCAAAGCGGCGGCGCCACCGGGCTCCACCACCAGCTTGAGGTAATGGAAAGCAGTGGCCATGGCCACTTCCACCTCGGCGTCGGTCACCGTGAGGCTGCCTTTCAGATGGTCTCGCATCACGCCGAAGGTGATGTTGCCGGGCGCAGGCGCCATCAGCGCATCGCAGAAGCTGGGCGCCGCATCGGGGCCGTTGCTTTCGATCTTGCCGCTGGCCAGCGAGCGGGCGATGTCGTCGAAGGATGCCGGCTCGGCGCAATACACCTCGGCGCCGGGAATCCGGTCGTGGATCGCAAGTGCGATGCCCGAAACCAGGCCGCCGCCGGATGCCGGCGCCAGCACGGCATCGGCGACGAGGCCGCGCTCGGCAAGCTGGGCCGCAATCTCCAGGCCCACGGTGCCCTGGCCCGAGGCGATATAGGGATCGTCGAAAGGCGGCACCAGGGTCATGCCGCGCTCGTCGGAATATTTGCGGCCGATCGCCTCACGGCTTTCGGTCCAGCGGTCGTACAGCACCACTTCGGCGCCATAGGCGCGGGTGTTGGCGATCTTGATGGCTGGCGCATCCGACGGCATCACGATCACCGCCGGCGCATTGCAGATCTTGGCGGCATAGGCGCAGCCCTGGGCATGGTTGCCCGATGAGAAGGCGACGATGCCGCGCGCGCGCTGTTCGGGGCTCAGGCGGCTGATGCGGTTATAGGCGCCGCGGAATTTGAACGAGCCGGTAAGCTGCAGGGTTTCCGCCTTCACCAGCAGCCGCCCGCCCAGGCGCTCGTTCAGCAGCGGATGTTCGCAGAGCGGCGTGCCCAGCGCCACGCCGCGCAATTGCCGCGCGGCATCTTCCACATCGCGGATGGTGGGCAGCGTTACGGCTGGCGGCGTTAAAGGCGCGTTCATCGGCGGTTTCCTCAGGTTCTCAGTCGCTCAGCGTTTCTCAGTCGCCCAGCGCCAAGCCCTCGCGGCGCGGATCGACTCCGCCGAGCAGCCCGTTGCCGGGGCGCATCACTATATGCAGGCCGGAGGTCATTTCCAGGGTTTGGACCCGGTGTCCCAGTCTTTGCAGGGCCTCGGCCCAGGCCGGATCGGCGCCGGTTTCAAGCTCGGTGGGGCCATTGCGGCTGCCGAAATGCGGCTGCGAAACCGCCATCTGCGGAGAGAAGCCTCGATCCAGGATGGTGAAAAGGTTTTGCGCGACATAATTGATAATCATGCTGCCGCCGGGCGAACCCGCTGCCATCAGCAAGTCTCCCCTGGCATCGAAAACCAGCGTAGGCGCCATCGAGCTGCGCGGCCGTTTGCCGGGCTGTATCCGGTTGGCCACCAAACGGCCTTCGATCTCGGGCATGAAGGAAAAGTCGGTCAACTGGTTGTTGAGCAGGAAACCGGCCACCAGCATGCGGGCGCCGAAGGCGCTTTCGATGGTGGTGGTCATGCTCAGGCCATTGCCCTGGCTGTCGATGATAGAAACATGGCTGGTGCCGGGCAGATCGGCTTGCGGCCACAGGCCGGGCAGGGCGCCGCGCCGGCCCGGCGGGCTGCCGGCCTGCGCCTTGCCCAGGCTGGCGTCAGTGCGGATCAGCCGGGCGCGTTCGGCGAGATAGCCTTTGTCGATCAGGCCGGCCACCGGCACGGACACGAAGTCGCTGTCGGCCACATAGAGATCACGGTCGGCAAAGGCGAGCCGGCCGGCCTCGCTGAAGCGATGGATATCGACAACCGAGAATGCAGCGGATGGATTGGGGTCCAATGCCTCAAGGATGCCCAGGATTTGCAGAACGGCAATGCCGCCCGAGCTTGGCGGGCCGAAGCCGCAGATACGGTAGACGCGGAAACTGCCGCAGAGTTCGGGCCGCTGCTTGGGCTGATAGGCGGCCAGATCCGTGGCCGTCATGTCGCTGCCGCGCGCTTGCAGCTTGGCCAGCATGGCGTCTGCCAGCGGGCCGCGTTGCAGGGCCGCCGCGCCTTGGCCGGCGATCTGCCGCAGGCTTTGCGCATAAGCCGGGTTGCTGAAATGCGCACCCACCGCCAACGGTTTGCCATCGGGGTAATACAACGAGGCCGCGTCGGCATCGTTGCGCAGCAGCGGATCGACAGTCAGCAACTGATGCAGGCGCGGGGTGACGGCAAAGCCCTGCTCGGCGCGGGCGATGGCTGGCGCAATCAACGCAGACCAGGGCAGCCGGCCATGGGTCTTGTGGGCCATTTCAAGCGCGGCAACCGCACCGGGCACGCCCACGCTCAGCCCGCTGGGCACGGCTTCGGCAAAGCCCATCGGTTTGCCATCGGGTTTCAGGAAGCGCTCGGGCCGGGCGGCGGCCGGCGCTGTTTCGCGGCCATCGAAGGCATGCAATTGTTTGTTGGCGGCATCCCAATACAGGATCAGCGCGCCGCCGCCGATGCCCGATGATTGCGGCTCCACCAGGCCCAGCATCATCTGCGCCGCCACTGCGGCATCCAGCGCGTTGCCGCCCCGCCGCAGCATCGCCACGGCTGCCTCCGTTGCCAGCGGATGCGCCGTGGCCGCCATGTATGTGCGGGCGCGCGCCTCGGCTTTTTCCTGGCGCTGGCTGGCGGCTTCCGGTGCCGGCTGGGCGAAAGCGGGGATTGCGATGAAAAGCCAGCCCAGCAGGGCGGCGGGCCGGATCAGAGGCGCTATGCGATCAACAGCCCACATTGGCTGCACAGGCCCGGCGTTGCAGGCCGCGCATATCGGCCAGCAGGCGTTCGGTGGTGGGGGCTTGGCCGCCCAGCAAGGCGCGATAGACCTGCACGCTTTCCAGTACACGCTGCACGTAGTTGCGGGTTTCGGAGAACGGGATCAACTCGATCCAATCCACCGGGTCGATGCCATCCAGGCGCGGATCGCCCCAATCCTTGATCCAGCGCCGCACCCGCGCCTCGCCGGCATTATAGCCGGCCAGCGCCAGCACATAATTGTGATCCCAGTTATCCAGCAGGCCCTGCAGGTAATGGCTGCCGAGCTGCACATTGTAATGGGCATCGTCGGTCAGCTTGGCCGGGGCATAGCCGGTCTTCAATTCCTTGGCCACGCCTTTGGCTGTGGCCGGCATCAATTGCATCAGGCCGCGCGCGCCGGCCGGCGAAACCGCGAATTGGTTGAACTCGCTTTCCTGCCGGGCCACAGCCAGCACCAGAGCGGTTTCCGGCATGCGGGTGCGGGCCATCGGCTCCACCAGCGGGAAGGCTTCCTGCACTTGGGCCAGGCCGCCATAGCGCGCCGAGCGCTTGGTGGCAGCCACGGCAAGGTCCACGCGGTTCAACTGGCGCGCCAGGCGGGCCACCAAGCGGTGTTCATCGACACTTTCGGATGTATGCGCCAGCCGCAGGATGAAAGGCCGCAGGCGTTGCTCCTGGCCAAGCTCGACCAGGATTTTTGCCGCACGCACCACCGGGCGGCGGTTAAACCGCGCCACGGCCTCGGCGCTGGGTTCGGCTTCCTGGGGCAGGCGTAACTGCGCGCTTGGGGTCAGAGCGAAGCTGGCCAATTGGCCGTAGAAAACCGTGGCATGCTTCGAGGCCTGGCTATACCAGAGCCGGGCCTGTTCGCGGTCGCCCAATGCCTCGAAGCTGCGGCCCAGCCAATAGCCGGCACGGGCCTGACTGACCGGCGTGGTGACGGAACTGAGCAGGGCCTCGAAATGCTTCTGCGCAATGCGCGGTTCCTGCAACAGCCGCAGGGTGATCCAACCGGCCAGCCATTCGGCTTCCACCATGCTGTTGCCGGCTTTCAGGCCATGGCCGGCAGCCAGGCGATAGGCTTCCGAGATGCGGCCCTCGGCCATCGCCTTGCGGGCACGGAAATGCCGTTCTACCCACCATTTCTCGGCACGGCCCAGATCGTCGGGCGCGGCATAGAGCAGGGCTTCCACGATATCGTCCTTGCCGCGGCGCCGGTTCCAGCGCATGCGGTCGTAGGCCAGGCCGCCATCGGATTGCAGGATCTGCGGCAGGGAATCCGCCACGCGCTCGGCGCCATCGATGTTGCGGCCCAGCGCCAGCCTCGCCTCGGCGATGGCGCGCGCCTCGGGCGTCACGCGCGGCAGCATGCGGCGGGCGGCATCGTATTGCTCTTCCCACAACAGCCGGTCGAGCCGCCGGGCATTATCATCGGCGGTGAGCCGGGTGGAGAATTCGCGCCACAGCTCGGTTTCATCGGTGAGGCTGAGATTGCCGTCGCTCCACGACCGACGCAAAGCCGCCATCATCTCGGCATCGCGGCCCTGACGTTCCAGCGCCTCCGCCAGCCGCAGCCAGCCCAGGCCGCTTTCCGGCGGATAGGCCTTGTACCAGGCCAGGATGCGCGCATCGCCCACCGCCTGGGTGATGGCCTCGTCGGCGCGGCGCAGCAACGCCTCGCGCGAGGGCCAGTCGGGCGAGGTTTCGATGAATTGCGCGATCTGCTCGAACGGTGCGCCGGAATTGGTGGTCTGCAACCACAGCCAATGCACCAGCCGGCCGACCAACGGCTCTTTCGCGCGGCTGGCGATTTCACGCGCCTTGTCGAAACGGCCGGCGGATGCCTCGCGCATCGCCTGGCGGCCGAGGTCGCGGTCCTGCTCGCTCAGGATGGCAGGGTGCAGCGGGCTGGCCAGGGGACTGGTCTGGTGACTGACTTGGGGCTTGGCCTGGGACTTGGCCTGAGACTTAGCCTGGGCGGGCGTCTTGGCGGTACTTGCCGGTTTTTGGGCCTGGCTGGTTTTTGGTTTGGCCGGCTGCGCGGATTGTCCGGGTGCAATTTTTGCAGCGGAGGTTTTTGCGGCAGGCTTGGGCGCAGCCTGCGCTTCCGTGGCCTCGGCCGCGACAGACGGCAGCGCCAGAAACAGCACCGCGAGCAGCCCGAGGCTGCGACCTAACTCTGTGAATCGCTTGATCATCCTGGCCAGAATAGCATCGTTGGCAGAAAAAGCACGACCCTTGCCGCAGGCCCGGGCCGCGTTTATGGTGCGCGGAACAAATGGTTACGAGGATACGGCCATGTTCAAGGGCTCTTTCGTTGCGCTGATCACCCCGTTCAAGAACGGCAAGGTGGATGCGAAGGCATTTCAAGACTTGGTGGATTGGCAGATCAAGCAGGGCACCCATGGCCTGGTGCCGTGCGGCACCACCGGTGAATCGCCGACGCTGAGCCATGACGAGCATAAGCGCGTGGTGGAGATGTGCATCGAGGTGGCCCATGGCCGCGTGCCGGTGATGGCCGGTGCGGGTTCGAATTCCACCGCCGAGGCGATCGCGCTGACCAAGCATGCCAAGCAGGCCGGCGCCGATGCCGTGCTTGTGGTGACGCCGTATTACAACAAGCCGAACCAGGCCGGCCTGTATGCGCATTACAAGGCACTGCACGATGCCACGCGGATTCCGATCTTCATCTACAATATCCCGCCGCGCAGCGTGATCGACATGAGCGTGGAGACCATGGCGGAACTCGCCAAGCTGCCGCGTATCCGGGGTGTGAAGGATGCCACCGGCGACATCGTGCGTCCGCTGCGCATGCGCGAAGCCGCCGGCGACCGCTTTTGCCAGCTCGATGGCGATGACGTGACTGCGATTGCCTTCAACGCCCATGGCGGCGTCGGCTGCATTTCGGTGACCGCCAATATCGCGCCGAAGGAAGTGGCCCAACTGCAGGAAGCCAGCCTAGCCGGCGACCATGCCAAGGCGCTGGCGATTCAGGAAAAGCTGTTGCCGCTGCATCAGAGCCTGTTCGTGGAGCCCAATCCGGCGCCGGTGAAGTTCGCCGCCTCGCTGCTGGGCATCTGCGGCCCGGATGTGCGTCTGCCCCTGGTGACCACCACCAAGGAAACCCAGGCGCGGGTGCGCGCAGCCCTCAAGGCGGCCGGCATCCGCAAGAAGCGGTAAGCAGCCGATGGGCGCAGCAAAGCTCTCGGCCTCCAAGACCGTGGCCGAGAACCGCCGCGCGCGGTTCGATTACAGCCTTGATGAAGTCTACGATGCCGGCCTGGCTCTGCTGGGGTCCGAGGTAAAAAGCCTGCGCACCGGCCGGGCCAATATCCAGGATGCCTATGCCGCCGAGGAAAACGGCAAGATCATGCTGATCAATTGCTATATTCCCGAATATCCCGGCGCAAACCGCTTCAACCACGAACCCCGCCGGGCGCGGGCCTTGCTGCTCAAGCGCAAGGAGATCAGTAAACTTCTCGGCAGCCTGAAGCGCGGCGGCGTGACTTTGGTGCCGCTGACCCTATATTTCAACGAACGCGGGCTGGCCAAGCTGAAGATCGCCCTGGCGCGCGGCAAGAAGCTGCACGACAAGCGCGAGACCGAGAAAGAGCGTGACTGGAACCGCGAGAAGCAGAGGCTTTTGCGCGAGAAAGGCTGAAGCGTCATGGATGACGATTACAAGCCGGGCCTGATCGGCCAGATCAAGGACAAGCTGATCAATACCAAGCAGCAATGGGCTAAGGATGGCCGTTTGCTGACTGGCGAAGCGCCGGCTGCCCCAGGAGGCAGAAGGCTGCCGCCGGGCCAGCGCCTGACCCGCGACTGGCCGGTGCTGGATCTCGGCGTACAGCCTAACATTCTGCTCGATAAATGGCAGCTAACTATTGGTGGGCTTGTGGAAAAACCCACCAAGTTCACCTGGAATGATTTCCTCGATCTGCCGCAGACCGACACGGTGTCGGACATGCATTGCGTCACCGCCTGGTCGCGTTACGACAACCATTGGTCCGGCGTGCTGGCACGCGATCTGATCAAGGCTGTGAAGCCACGCAAGGAGGTGAAGCATGTCGTCCTCCAGAGCTATGACGGCTATGCCACGAACGTGACCTTCGAGCATTTCAGCGGCCCCGATGTGATCCTGGCCCATAGCTGGGAAGGCAGCCCGCTCAAGCGCGAACATGGCGGCCCGGTGCGGATGCTGCTGCCGCGCTGGTATCTCTGGAAATCCGCCAAATGGGTGAAGCACATCGCCTTCCTCGACCGCGACGCACCCGGCTATTGGGAAGTGCGCGGCTATCACAACGAAGGCGACCCCTGGAAGGAAGATAGGTACGGGTGAGAGCCCAAGAGCGTCACCACCGGGCTTGTCCCGGTGGTCCATTCCCGGCGGTCCATGGTTCAGTGGCTTTGCTGGGTCGGGCATGGACCCTCGGAATAAATCCGAGGGTGACGATTGGTGGGGCCTGAGCCTTTAATCCCCAATCATGCACACAATCGGTGTGTGATCCGATGCCTTTTCCAGCCCCCTGGGCGCGCGGTCGATTTCGCAGCTTTGCAGGCGGTCGGCGAGGGCCGGGGAGAGCAGGAAATGGTCGATGCGGAGGCCGTGGTTCTTGAACCAGGCGCCGGCCTGGTAATCCCAGAAGGTGTAATCCTGGATATTCGGGTGAAGGGCGCGCCAAGATTCGGTGAGGCCGAGGTTCAGGATTGCTCGGTAAGCCTTTCTAGAATCAGGATAACACAGCGCATCCTCGGCCCAACCGGCAGGATCGTAGAGATCGCGGTCGGTGGGGCAGATATTGTAATCGCCGGCCAGCAGGAAGGGCATGTCGCCTTGCAGCAGCTTGGCGGCATGCTTGTGCAGGCGCTGCATCCATTCCAGCTTGTAAGTGTATTTATCGCCAGGCCGGGGATTGCCGTTGGGCAGATAGAGATTACCCAGGATCACGCCGTTGATTTCGACTTCCAGGTAGCGCGCCTGGGGATCGTCGGGATCACTGTCTTGCAGCTTGGGAAGGACCGGCCGGGCGGCCTGGATCGGCAGGCGCGAAACCACCGCCACGCCGTTATAGCTTTTCTGCCCATGGGCCACGGCCTTGTAGCCCAGGCTCTCGAATTCCAGGGCGGGGAAGTCGCCGTCCTGGCATTTGATTTCCTGCATCAGCAGCACATCGGGCTGTACCTTGCCGAGCCAGTCCAGCACATTGGGCAGACGGGCCTTGATGGAATTGACGTTCCAGGAAGCGACGCGCACGGTCTGGCGGGCGCGGTCAGATAGCGAAGGAATTGCCGCAGCCGCAGCTGGCCGTGGCCAGCGGGTTGCGGATCTGGAAGCCGGCGCCGGAGAGGTCTTCCACGAAGTCGATCTCCGAGCCGCGCATATATTCGGCCGACAGCGTATCGATCACCAGGGCGGCGCCGTCGCGCTCGATGATCAGATCGTCATGGCCCTGGCTGTCGTCCAGCGTGAAGCCGTATTGGAAACCCGAGCAGCCGCCGCCGGAAACCGAGAGCCGCAGCTTCAAATCCGGGTTGCCCTCAGAGGCCACGATCTTGCGAATCCGGGCCGCCGCATTGGCCGAAAGCGTCAGCTCGCCGGCGGCAGGTGCCGGGGAGGGCGAGGCGGTCTCGGTTTGCAGGCTGGTCATGGGATGCACTTTCGGATCGGCTTTTGCGGGTTTACCAACGGTTTACCTTGGCGGTTTACCTTGCTGTACCAGTATTTAGGCGGTTTCTGCCGGATGTCAATTTATCCCTGGATATTCAGTAAGCTTGCCAGGATTGCCATGCCGGGGCCGTGTCGCTAGTGTCCGCCGCCCCCGATAGACTCGTTTAGGCCAGACCCGATTATGAACGTTTTCGCCGAATTTCGCCGCACGGTCATGCAAGCCGTGCAGACGCTTGCCGAGCAGGGCGACCTGCCCGCCAGCCTGCCGTTTGATGCCATTGCCGTGGAGCCGCCGCGCGATCCCAGCCATGGCGACCTCGCCACCAATGTGGCCATGGTGCTGGGCAAGCCGGCCAAGCTGGCGCCCCGCGCCCTGGCCGAAAAGCTGCAGCCGTTGCTGGCAGCCCATCCGGCGGTGACGGCGGTGGAGATTGCCGGCCCCGGCTTCATCAACCTGCGCCTCCAGCCCGAATACTGGCAGCAGCAGACCGCCGTGATCCTCAAGGCCGGCATCGGCTATGGCGACAGCCAGCGCGGCGAAGGCAAGCCGGTGAATGTGGAATACGTGTCGGCCAATCCTACCGGCCCGATGCATGTGGGCCATTGCCGTGGCGCCGTGTTCGGCGATGCGCTGGCGGCGCTTTTGGAAAAGGCCGGCTATCAGGTCTGCCGCGAATATTACATCAACGATGCCGGCGCCCAGGTGGATGTGCTGGCGCGCTCTGTTCATATGCGTTACCGCGAGGCGCTGGGCGAAAGCATCGAGATTCCCGAAGGCCTGTATCCCGGCGATTACCTGAAGCCGGTGGGCGCGGCGCTGGCGCAAAAATACGGCGACACTTATCGCAATGCGCCGGAAGCCGACTGGCTGCAAACTTTCCGCCAGGCCGCCACCGATGCCATGATGGCGATGATCAAGGATGATCTGGCGGCGCTGAATATCCGCCATGCGGTATTCACCTCGGAGCGCGCGCTGCATGAATCGGGCGCGGTGCAACAGGCATACGACCGCCTGCAACAGCGCGGCCTGATCTATACCGGTGTGCTGGAACCGCCCAAGGGCAAGCTGCCCGACGATTGGGAGCCGCGCCCGCAATCACTGTTTAAATCCAGCGAATACGGCGACGATACCGACCGTCCGCTCAAGAAGTCTGACGATAGCTGGACCTACTTTGGCGCCGATATCGCCTATCACGACGACAAATACCGCCGTGGCTTCCACAGCATGATCGATGTGTGGGGCGCCGATCATGGTGGCTATGTGAAGCGTATGAAGGCCGCCGTGAAGGCGATGTCTGGCGGCGAGGCCGATCTGGATGTGAAGCTGGTGCAGATGGTGAACCTGCTGGACGATGGCCAGCCGGTGCGCATGAGCAAGCGGGCCGGCACGTTCGTGACCCTGCGCGATGTGGTGGACGAAGTGGGCCGCGATGTGGTGCGCTTCATCATGCTGACGCGCAAGAACGACGCGCAGCTGGATTTCGATTTCAAGAAGGTGACCGAGCAATCGAAGGATAATCCGGTTTTCTATGTGCAATACGCCCATGCGCGCATCAGTTCGGTGATTCGCAATGCTGCCACGGAATTGCCCGGATTGGATGTTACGGATTCGGCTCTGGCCGGCGCCGATATGGGCCTGCTGAAGCATGAGGCCGAACTGGCTCTGCTGAAATTGCTGGCAAGCTGGCCGCGCCTGGTGGAATCCGCCGCCGATGCCCATGAACCGCATCGCGTGGCGTTTTTCCTGCAGGATGTGGCAGCCGGTTTCCATGGTTTGTGGAATGCCGGACGCGACGATGCGGGCTTGCGTTTTCTGCTGCCCGAGGAGCGCGAACTGAGCCGCGCCCGGCTTGGGTTGATCCGGGCGGTGGCGATTGTGATCGCATCCGGCCTGGCCGTCATGGGTGTCACGCCCGTTGAGGAAATGAGGTAGTCATGAGCGATCTGCGCACCGACCGGTCTTCGCGACCGGTTCCCACGCCGGACAGGGGCGTTCCGCAGCCGGGCGGCCCCAAACGGGCGATCACGGCCGGCATCGCGCTGGGTGCGGTGGCGGTGTTCGGCATCGGCATCTGGTTTGCCTACGACCAGGGTGTGAAACGCGGCGCCAGCGGCGCGCCGCCGTTGATCCGCGCCGATCAATCGCCAACCAAGGTGGCGCCGGAAAATCCCGGCGGCATGCAGGTGCCCAATCAGGACAAGCAGATTTTCGAACGCCTGGGCGGTAACCAACAGCAGAATGGCCAGGTGGAACGCCTGCTGCCGCCGCCTGAACGTCCGCTGCCTAATGGCGCCGGTGGCAACACATCGGTGGCTGCGGCACAGGCACCAGCCACGGCTACCGCCAGCCCAACCCCCGGGCCCACCGCCGGGCCGACCGCCGGGCCGGCGGTTACGATCCAAAATCGCCCGGCTGCGCAGGCCGTGCCGAACCAGAGCCCGAGCGCACAGCAGCCGGCCCCAGCAGCAGCGCCGCCGCGCACGGCCAGCGTGCAGCCGCTGAATCCGCCGGCGAATACTGCCCAGACGGCGCAACCGGCTGCGCGTGCTGCGGCCCCAGCGGCCCCAGCGGCAACGCCCGCGCCGGCTCAGGCCCCAGTTCAGGCCCCGGCAACCACGGCTTCCGCCGGCGGCAGCGCTCGTGTGCAATTGGCTTCCTTGCCCGAACAATCTCAGGCCCAGGCCACCTGGACCCAGCTGCAGCGCAAATTCCCAGCCGAGCTTGGCGGGCTTTCGCCCAGCTTCGAGCGCGTGGATCTCGGCGCGCGCGGTATTTATTTCCGTTTGCAGGCCGGCCCGTTGCGTGATCGTGCCGCCGCTCAGGCCTTGTGCGAAAAGCTCTCGGCCGCCAAGCAGGGGTGCCTCGTTGTCGGCCGTTGATTGGCAGGGCTTCGCGCCCATCGTTGTCGGCTGCGCCGGTCAGGCATTGACCGACAACGAGATAGCGCTGTTCAAGCGGCATCGCCCGCTGGGCTTCATCCTGTTCGCGCGCAATATCGATACGCCCGCACAGGTGAAAAGCTTGGTGGCGCAATTCCGTGCCGTGGTGGGCAATGCGCAGGCGCCGGTGCTGATCGACCAGGAGGGCGGCCGTGTGGCGCGCCTGAAGCCGCCGCATTGGCCGGTGTTTCCCGCCGGTGCGCGGTTTGGCGAACTCTATGCCGCCGATCCGCAGGCGGCTTGCGAAGCCGCTTATCTGAATGCGGCCGCGATTGCAGCTGAACTGACGGCCCTTGGCATCGATGTGGATTGCGCGCCGGTGGCGGATCTGCCGGTGGCCGGCGCCCATGATGTGATCGGCGACCGCGCCTATGGTTTCAGCGCGCAGCAGGTGGCCGATATCGCCCGTGCGGTGATGCATGGCCTGCTGGATGCCGGCGTGCTACCGGTGGTGAAGCATATTCCCGGCCATGGCCGGGCGCGCGCCGATAGCCATCTGGAATTGCCGCGCGTGGATGCGGATCGCGCCACGCTGGAAGCCAGCGATTTCCAGCCTTTCGTGCAACTGGCCGATAAGCATACCGGGGCACCCTGGGCGATGACCGCGCATATCCTTTACACCGCGCTGGATGTCGCCCAGCCGGCCACCACTTCGGCAAGGATCATCGCCGAGGTGATCCGTGGCCATATCGGTTTCGATGGCGTGCTGATTTCCGACGACCTGACCATGAAGGCGCTGGCCGGCGATGTCGTGTCGCGCGGGCAGGCGGCATTGGCGGCAGGCTGCGATCTGGCATTGCATTGCTCGGGCGCCTTCGATGAAATGCAAAGCCTGTTGCAGGCCTTGCCGGCAATGGATGCCCAGGCCGCCGCCCGGGTGGCCAAGGCGGCCGCGCGCAAGCCGGCAGCGCCGAAGGCTTTCAGCGCCGCCGACCGCACGAGGCTGGATCAATTGCTGAACCAGAATTTACCGCGCGCTGCGGCCGGTTGAGCATGGATATCGTCGGTCTGCTTTACACGGTTTCCACCTGGGTGTTGCCGGCGCTGCTGGCCATCACGCTGCATGAGGCGGCGCATGGTTGGATGGCCTGGAAGCTGGGCGACGATACCGCCTACATGCAGGGCAGGGTGACCTTCAACCCGCTGCGCCATATCGACCCGATGGGCACCGTGGTTGTGCCTGGCATGCTGGTGCTGTTGAAGGCACCTTTCCTGTTCGGCTGGGCCAAGCCGGTGCCCGTTGATTTCATGCGCCTGCCTTCGCCGCGCCGCGACATGGCGGTGGTGGCCATTGCCGGCCCGCTGGTCAATCTGGCCCAGGCCTATATCGCCATGCTGCTGTTTCACCTGATTCCCTATTTCGGCAGCTATACCGCCCCCTGGATCGCGGCGAATCTGCAAAATGCCATCCTGATCAATCTGCTGCTATGTGTTTTCAATATGTTGCCATTGCCGCCGCTGGATGGCGGCCGTGTTGCGGTGGGCTGGCTGCCGCTTTTCCTGGCCCGTCCGCTGGCCCGGCTGGAACGCTATGGCATGGTCATCTTGTTGATTTTATTGCTTGCTGTGCCTTTGTTGGGCCAGGCCATGGGGGTGGCGATCAACCCGGTGGGACAGCTGCTTTTCCCCATGGTGGCGGGTTTGGAAGACATCCTGCTTGTTTTGTCCGGCCATAGCCGGTAACACCCCTTTCGTGAGCGATATACCTGCCATTCCTGCTGAGTCCGTTCCTGCGCCAGACGCCGGGCCCATGCCCGATGCCGGAACCGTAGAGCCGTTCGAGCGCCCGACCCGCGATGGCCTGGCTGCGGGCGGTTCTGGCGAGCCTGTGGATATTGGCCAGACGCTACAACTGAACCTGGACGGCTTCGAAGGCCCGCTGGATGTGCTGCTGCTGCTGGCGCGCGAGCAGAAGGTGGATCTGCGCCGCATTTCCATCCTGCAACTGGCCGAGCAATATCTTGTTTTCGTGGCCGAGGCCCGCAAGGCGCGGCTGGAATTGGCGGCCGATTACCTGGTGATGGCCGCCTGGCTGGCCTATTTGAAATCCCGCCTGCTGTTGCCGGAAAAGGAAAAGCCCGGCGAGCCGAGCGGCGAGGAGATGGCTGAGCGCCTGCAATTGCAGTTGCGCAAGCTGGAAGCCATGCGTCAGGTTGCCGAGCAGTTGATGAACCGCGATCAGGTTGGCCTGAGCGTGTTCATGCGCGGCATGCCCGAAGGCGTGCGGGTGATCCGCAAGGCGGTGTATTCCGCCACGCTGTACGAATTGCTGAAGGCTTATGCCGAATTCCGTTCGTCGAAGGGCAGCACCGAGGTGCTGACCATGAAGCTGGCGCGCCGCCGCATCGTGTCGGTGGAAGAGGCGCTGGAGCGTTTGCGCAACATGGTTGGCGCGATCCCGGATTGGGCCACGCTGCAGGCATTTCTGCCGCCCGATATGGACGACCCCTTCACCATACGCTCGGCGATAGCCTCCACCTTCAATGCCAGCCTGGAAATGGCCAAGCAGGGCCATATCGAGCTGCGCCAGGTGCAGACTTTCGGACCGATCTATATTCGCCGCAGCACTGGCGCGCAGCCTGGGATGGGCGACGACGCTGCCCAGATTGATACGCGGGCCCAGGAAGAAGCCAAGGAAAACTGAGTCATGTCGCAGTTGCCCGAAACCGAATTGCCGGAAGACGAGATCGACGACACCGTTGCCGAGAGCAGCGAAACGGAGCTGGACGAAGTCTCCGAGGATGACGCTGGCTCTGATGACGGGGCTAGCTCTGATGACGCCGACGCAGACGGTGACGACGACAGCGAAGATGCGGCCGCCGAACCGGCCGATGCCGAAGTGGAATTCGCCGCTCAGCTGCGCGTAGTGGAAGCTTTGTTGTTTGCCGCCTCCGAACCGCTGGATGAAGCCAGCTTGCGCAAGCGCCTGCCCAAGGGCGCGCGCACCAAGGCGTTGCTGGCCGCGCTGGAAGACCAATACCGCCATCGCGGCGTGGTGCTGAAGAATCTGGCCGGGCGCTGGGCCTTCACCACGGCGCCCGATCTGAAGCATATGCTGGAGCATCACCGTGAGGTGACGCGCAAGCTGTCGCGCGCCGCCGTGGAAACCCTGGCCATCGTGGCCTATCACCAGCCGGTGACGCGCGCCGAGATCGAGGAAATTCGCGGCGTGGCGTTGTCGAAGGGCACGCTGGATGTGCTGATGGAAGCCGGTTGGGTGAAGGTGCGCGGCCGCCGCCGTGTGCCGGGCCGCCCGATCACCTATGGCACCAGCGACGAATTTCTCGTGCATTTCGGTTTGGAAACCATCGATAGCCTGCCAGGCCTGGAAGAACTGCGGGCCACCGGCTTGCTGGAGGCGCTGCCCAGCAGCGGCGGCCTGCCGATGCCGGGCGAGGCGATGGATTACACGCCGGAAGACCCGCTGTCTGAGGATGACGATGGCAGCGAATTCGTTGTCGACCCGCTGATCGACGAAGCTGAAAATGCTTCCCAAGCGGATTCTGAAAATGCCCCGGATACTGAATCGGCACCCAAAAATGCTTAATCGCGGGATGCCTGACCTGGGGTGAGAACACCATGAGCCTGACCCTGCGCCATGTCAGCCATCGCTACGGCGACCGGTTGGCGGTGGAGAATGTGGGACTGGATGTGGCGGCAGGCGAAATCTTCTGCCTGCTTGGGCCCTCGGGTTGCGGCAAATCCACCACATTGCGCATCGCTGCCGGCCTTGAAGCCCTACAACAGGGCGAGGTGCATATCGGCGGCAAGCTGGTGGCAGGCGACAGGATCAACCTGCCGGCGGAAGATCGCCGCGTGGGCATGGTGTTCCAGGACCATGCGTTGTTTCCGCATTTGACCGTGCGCGAGAATATCGCTTTCGGCCTCAGCCATATGTCGGCGCGCGAGCAGGCCGCCATTGCCGGGCAATGGGCGGAGCGGCTCAGCCTGTCGCGCCATCTCGCAGTTTATCCGCACAGCCTTTCGGGCGGCGAACAACAGCGCGTGGCCTTGGCCCGCGCGATGGCGCCGCAGCCGGCGGTGATGCTGCTGGACGAACCGTTTTCAAGCCTCGACAACCGTCTGCGCGATCGTATCCGCGACGACACCGTGGCGCTGTTGCAGCACAGCCGCACGCCTACCTTGCTGGTCACCCACGATCCGGAAGAAGCCATGCGCATGGCCGACCATATCGGCATCATGCAGGATGGCCGCCTGGTGCAGGTGGGTACGCCGGAACAGGTTTATGCCCGCCCGGCCACGCCTTTCGTGATGCGCTTTCTGGCCGAGACCAATGAATGGGCAGGGCGCGTGCAGGATGGGGCGTTGCTTACTCCCTGGGGGGCTATTGCAGCAAAGGGCCTGCCCGAGGGCGCTGCGGCGCTGGCCATGTTTCGTCCCGAAAGCCTATTCGAGCGCGACGATGCCCCGGTTTTCCGCGTGATCCGCGACCGTGTATTGGGGCCCTTCCGGCGCGTAGAAGTGGCAGCGGAAACCGGGCAGGGGGCAGTGCCGGAAAACCTGCTGGTGGCGCGTCTGCCGCCGGGTCCGCCGCTGATTGCCGGATCAACACTGAAATTGGCCATTGATCGCGCCGCTTGTATCGTGTTTTCGGGCACTTAAACCAGGGCCTGCGAATTGCGCCGGCATGGTTATGTCTGTCATAGTGCGGGCAGGGATTGGCGCCGGGTGGAGGCGTCGGGCCGGGCCTGCTTGGAACGGGCCTTTTGAAGGAGAAAGATCATGGGTTCGTTCAGCATTTGGCATTGGCTGCTGGTTCTGGTGGTCATCCTGATACTGTTCGGCGCCGGCAAGCTGCCCAAGGTGGCGGGCGACCTGGCTTCGGGCATCAAGAATTTCCGCAAGGGCATGAAGGAAGAGCCGGGTGACGAGGCCAAGGATTCCGCCACCATCCAGCAGCAGACGCCGCCGCCTGCCCCCGGTGCGAACCAGGGCAGCAGCACTGGCGCCAATGCCGGCGAAAAGCACTAACGCGTATTGCAACCGCCCAGGCTGCCCTGCGGGGCAGTCCGGGCCAGCCGAGTAAAGGCGTCGGGGATGTTCGACATCGCCTGGTCCGAATTGGGGGTTATCGCAGTCGTTGCGCTGCTGGTGATCGGCCCCAAGGATTTGCCGAAAGTCTTGCGCAGCATCGGGCAGTGGACCGCCAAGGCCCGCGCGATGGCGCGCGAGTTCCAGTCCGGCATCGACGACATGGTGCGTGAAGCGGAATTGGACGACCTGCGCAAGGCCGCCAAGGATGTGAGCAGCTTTTCGCTGCAGGATGAAGTGAAGAAGACCATCGATCCCGATGGCAGCCTCGAGCGTACGCTGAATGCCGATGCGCTGGCGAATGCCCCGAGCGGGGATGTGCCTAGCACCCCGGCAGTGCCTGCGGCTGAAACACCGGCCCCTGTTGAAGCCCAGGCTGCTGAAGCCCAGGCGGCTGAGACTCCGAAGGTCGAATCCCCCGTCGTTCCAGAGGCCGGGAGCCAGAAGCCGTGAGCGCGGACAAGACCCCAGAGGCGGATGAGGTTGAAGCATCCCGCATGCCGTTGCTCGATCATCTGATCGAGTTGCGCAATCGGCTGATGTATTCGGTGGGCGCGATCCTGATCGCCTTCGTGGTCTGCTATTATTTCGCGCCGCAGATCTACAACATGCTGATGCACCCGCTGATCATCGCCCTGGGCGATATCGAAGGCCGGCGCATGATCTTCACCGCGCCGCAGGAAGCCTTTTTCACCTATGTGAAGCTGGGCTTCTGGGCGGCGGCGATGCTGGCTTTCCCGATCATCGCCTCGCAGATATGGATGTTCGTGGCGCCCGGCCTCTACAAGAACGAACGCCGCGCCTTCCTGCCGTTTCTGGTGGCCACACCGGTGCTATTCACCATCGGCGGCGGTTTCGTTTATTGGTTCATCATGCCGCTGGCATTGAAATTCTTCATCGGCTTTGAATCGCCCGGCGGCAATGGCGGCATCCCGATCCAGCTCGAAACCAAGGTGAATGAATATCTTTCCTTGGTGATGACCTTGATTTTCGCTTTCGGCCTGGCTTTCCAATTGCCGGTATTGCTCACCCTGCTGGGCAAGGTGGGCATTGTCAGTGCCGCAGGCCTGGCCGCCAAGCGCCGCTATGCCATCGTTGGCATGTTCATTTTCGCCGCCGTGGTAACGCCACCAGACGTGATCAGCCAGGTCGGCCTGGCCGTGCCGCTGATCCTGCTCTACGAAATGTCGATCTGGGCGGTGAAGTTGATCGAGCGCGATCGTACCAAGCGCGAGGCCGCGGAAAAGGCCGAGCAGGAGGCCGATGAAGCGCCGCCGCCCAAGCCCGCTGAAACCGGAGAAACCGGCGCCAATCCGCCGCCGCCGTGATAGACCGCCATGCATGACATAAAGATCATCCGGGAAAATCCCGCCGCCTTCGATGCCGCCATTGCGCGCCGTGGCTTGTCGCCTTTGGCTGAAAGCCTGATTGCGCTGGATGCCAAGCGCCGCGCCGCCCAGGCCGAGTTCGACGCCACCCAGGGCAAACGTAATACGCTGTCGAAGGAAATCGGCGCCGCCAAAGCGAAGAAGGACGAAGCCCGGGCCAATGCGTTGATGGCCGAGGTGGGCGAGTTGAAGGACCGCCTTTCGGCGCTGGAAGCCGAGCAGAAACAGCATGAAGTGGCGCTGGCCGATGCGCTGAGCCTTATACCCAACCTGCCGGCGGCCGATGTGCCCGATGGGTTGGACGAAAACGCCAACCAGGAACTGCGCCGCCACGGCACGCCGCGCGCTTTCGCCTTCAAGCCGAAAGAGCATTTCGATCTCGGCGAGGGCTTGGGCCTGATGGATTTCGAGGCCGGCATCAAGCTGGCCGGTGCGCGCTTCACCGTGATGCGCGGGCAGCTTGCCAGGCTCAGCCGTGCGCTCGGGCAATTCATGCTCGATCTGCACACCACCGAATTCGGCTATAGCGAAACCATCGTGCCGTTGCTGGTGAACGACGACACGGCTTTCGGTACCGGCCAGTTGCCGAAATTCGGCGACGACCTGTTCCGCACCACCACGGGCTATTGGATGATCCCGACGGCGGAAGTGCCGCTGACCAATCTGGCGCGCGATGTAATCATCGACGAAAGCCAGTTGCCCTGGCGGCTCACGGCGCTGACGCCCTGCTTCCGTTCGGAAGCCGGTGCGGCGGGGCGCGATACGCGCGGCATGATTCGCCAGCATCAATTCGAAAAGGTGGAACTGGTCAGTATCACCCGGCCGGAAGACTCCGAAGCCGAGCATGAGCGCATGACCGCTGCCGCCGAAACCGTGCTCAAGCGCCTGGACTTGCCATTCCGCACCATGCTGCTCTGCGCCGGCGATATGGGCGGTGCGGCGCGTAAGACCTATGATATCGAAGTCTGGCTGCCGGGGCAGGATCGTTACCGCGAGATTTCCAGTTGCTCCAATTGCGGCGACTGGCAGGCCCGGCGCATGAATGCGCGCTGCCGCGTGCCGGGCGAGAAGGGTACGCGCTTCGTGCATACGCTGAACGGCTCGGGTCTGGCCGTGGGCCGCACGCTGATCGCGGTGCTGGAGAATTATCAGCAGGAAGATGGCTCCATCGCCGTTCCTGATGCGCTGCTGCCCTATACCGGCGGCCTGAAAAAGATCGAGAAGGCAGCCTGATGCGCATCCTGGTTTCCAACGACGACGGCATCCACGCGCCCGGCCTGAAGGTGATGGAGAAGATCGCCGCCAGCCTGTCTAAGGATGTGTGGGTTGTGGCGCCGGAATACGAACAATCGGGTGCGTCGCATTCGCTCACGCTCACCCAGCCGCTGCGGCTGCGCAAGATCAATCCGCGCAAATTCGCTGTGCGCGGCACGCCCACCGATTGCGTGATGATGGCGGTGCACGAAATCTTCAAGGGCAAGCGGCCCGATCTGCTGCTGTCCGGCGTCAACCGCGGCTCCAATCTGGGCGAGGACGTGACCTATTCCGGCACCGTGGCGGTGGCGATGGAAGGCACGCTGCTGGGCATACCCTCGATCGCGCTGAGTCAGAAACTAACGCCAGGCCATCCGGTGAAATGGGCCACCGCCGAACAGCACGCCCCCAAGCTGATCCGCAAATTGCTGAAAGCCGGCTGGCCGAAGGATACGCTGATCAACATCAACTTCCCCGATGTGATGCATGATTCCGTGAAGGGCGTGCAGATCTGTTCGCAGGGCCAGCGCGACCTGACCGACCTGATGCTGGATCATCGCGTGGATGCCCGCGGCGTGCCGTATTACTGGATCGGCTTCCGCCATGATAACGGCGCGCCGAAGCAGGGCACCGATCTGGCTGCTATCGAAAGCGGCCAGATTTCGGTATCGCCCTTGCACCTGAACATGACCAACACCCAGGCGCTGAAGAAGCTCAAGTCTGCCTTCGGCTGAACGCATGACCGATCCGCGCATCATCCAGTTGATCATGGAGTTGCGCCACCAGGGCATCACGGATACGCGCGTGCTGGCTGCCATCGAGCGGGTGCCGCGCGACCGTTTCGTGCAGGCGCAGTTCCTGGAGCATGCCTACGACAACATCGCGCTGCCGATCACCCAGGGCCAGACCATCAGCCAACCCTATGTGGTTGCCTTCATGTCTGAGGCTTTGCAGGTAAACGACCGCATGAAGGTGCTGGAGATCGGCACCGGCTCTGGTTATCAAACCGCCGTGCTGGCCAAGCTGTGCCGGCGCGTTTACACCATCGAACGCTATCGTTCGTTGCTGCTGCAGGCCGAGCGCCGGCTGGCGGAATTGAATATCAGCAACGTGACCGCCAAGCTGGGCGATGGCAACAAGGGTTGGCATGAGCAGATGCCGTTCGATCGCATCCTGGTTACGGCCGCCGCCGATACCCGGCCGGATGCGCTGCTTGATCAACTGAATCCCATGGGTGGAATCCTGGTGGCCCCGGTGGGCCGCGATCCCGACAAGCAAGAGATCGTGCGCTACACCAAGAACGGCCTGGGGATTGCCGAAGAGAAATTGCTGCCGGTGCGTTTCGTGCCGTTGTTGCCCGGTATCGCCAAGGAAGTGGGCTAGCGTTTCAGCCCGACAGGCTGACGAATTCCACGCGATTGCGCCCGCCATTCTTGGCGCGATACAGCGCCCGGTCGGCGCTTTGCAGCAGCGCTTCCAGGTCGCATTGCGCGGCATCGGCATGGGCCAGGCCGATGCTAACGGTGATGGAGACTTCGCTGCCATCGGCCAGCTTTATCCTGGTTGCGGCAAGGCTGCTGCGGATACGCTCTGCAATCGCCTTGGCATCCTCGGCTCTGCAATGCGGCAGCAGCACTGCAAATTCCTCGCCGCCCAGCCGGCCAAAAGCGTCGCTTGCCCGCAGGTGGCTGGCCACCAATTGCGAAAATCCGATCAGCACCATATCGCCGGCCTGGTGGCCATGTGTGTCGTTCACCAGTTTGAAGTGATCGAGATCGAGCATCAGCAGAGCGGCCGAGCGGTTATCGACCGAAACCTGATCGAGCAAGTCAAGCGCGCTTTTGCGAAACGCATTGCGGTTCAGGGTGCGGGTCAGGCTGTCATGATCGGCCATGTGGCGCAGGCGATCGAGCAACTCGTTGCGTGCAGCCATCACGCTGGCGGCGGTGATCGGCGCCAGTGCGATCAGCATCACGCCTAACCGCATGGAAAGCTGCGTGGAGTAATCATTGGTATCGACGCCGAGATCCATATGCCCAAGCGCGGCAGCCACAAGAACCCAGGCGCTGCATAGCAAAGTGATCAGCATGGTGATGAAGCGCGGATAGGTGAGGGCGCACCACAGCAGGGCCGGCACCGATACGGCTATGGCGCCTGGGCCGCCCAGCGCACCGGCAAGCAGCACGGAAAGCATCAGCGTGGCAAAGGGCACCAGCTTGTGCAGGCGTAGCGGCGGCCCACCGGCACGGCGGCGCTCGAACAGCATCCGCCCCAGCCGCCAGGGCAGTTTTGGCAGGGTAAGCATCACCGGCAATATGGCGATAAAATTCACCAATTCGGAAATGAACCAGTAGACCCAGGCGGTGAGAGGCGGCCGGTTGAAGATCAAGGCGCTGATGAACATGCCAACCAGGCCTGCCGATGCCGATGCCACGATCGCCACCAGCAGCAGATAGAGCACAGCCAACGGTGTGCCCAGGCTGCGGTTTTCCTCTGCAACGAAACGCCAGGCCACAATGCCGCCGATCACACCGGCGAAGTTACCCATGGTGAGCAGTGCCGAACGCTGCAATGTGCTGCCGGTGATCAGGTCGGCGGCCAGATAGCCGATCAGGGCGGCCACCCAGCAGAGCGGCTGGGTAAATTGTCGGTCGCGCAGCATCAGGCCGAGCAGCAGCGCATTGGTTGGCCAGAAGCTGGCTAATTGGCCTATCGGGCGGGAGAGAATACCAAGCAGCGAAGCGGCAAGCACCGCACCGCCAACCACGGCGGCGGCGATCAAGGGGCCGAGCGTAACACCCAAGGAATAGGGTTCTACCGCTTCCGGAGTATCGCCGGTTTTTCCAGCAAAAACCTGGAATGTATGGCTTTGGCCAGCAGCCATGGTTAGATACGCTCCCCGGATATCCGCAGTCTATGTTGCGCAGAGTATAGCAGGTGCGATGCCGCGCCCAAGGTATATTGTACTTTAAGTAGATATGGATGCTGCGTATGCAGCGTAAAGCTAGGCGGCGCATTGGCTGGGCCGATTGTCGCTGCCAGCCTAAGCGCTTAGACTCCGCGCCATGCAACGGATTCGCGCTTTTGCCCTGCTTTTAGTCCTGGCCGGCTGTGGCCAGCAGGCGCCTGCGCCCGTTGTTTTTAACCATGTGCCGGTACAGACGGCCACGCCTTCGGGTTTGCCGCCAGCAACCGCGCAGGTTGGCCATGGCATGGCGCCGGCCAGTGTCGCCCCAGTCAATGTGGCGCCGGCCCCCATGCAGGGCGATATCGAGGTACAGCGCGGCGACACGCTTTATGCGCTATCGCGCCGACATCAGGTGCCGGTGCGTTCGCTGATCGAGGCCAACGATCTGCAAGCACCCTATGTTTTGCAGCCGGGCCAGCGTTTGCGTTTGCCCGGCCAACGCTTCCATCTGGTGCAGCGCGGGGAAACGCTTTATGCGATTTCGCGTGCCTATGATGTGGACATGTATAGCCTGGCCCAGGCCAACGATCTGCCGCAACCCTATCTGCTGAGTGCCGGGCAATCGCTGCGCATACCGACCAGCGGCCAGTCTATCAGCGGCCAGCCGATCAGCAGCGGAACCACGCTAGCAGCCGCGCCGCAGGCCTATGGTGCGGATACCAGCGTGGCTCAAACGATTGCGCCAGCCAATACTCCCTCCAGCGCGCCGGCCACCAGCAGCGCGGGCGGCGTGACCATGGAGGCCTTGCCGCCGCCATCCGCTGCGCCCGCACCGGCAACGCAGCCAACGCCCGCTCCACAGCAAACCGCTGTTGCGCCCTTGCCGGTGCCACGCGCGCCAGCCCCAAGCCAGGCGCAGCAAGCGCCGCAGGCTCAGTCTTCACAGCCTCAACAGCCCCAGGCCCCGGTCCAGGCCCAGGTCCAGCCCCAAGCCGCCGCCGAGCCTGAGCCGCAAGCGGCCCCACAGGTAGCTGCCGTGCCGCCAGCACCGGCCCAGATTCCGGCCCCGGCTCCTGCAGCGCCGGCGGCAACCGTTACACCGCCTTCGCAACCCGCGCCTCGCGCCGATGCCGATTCTGAGCCGCCGCCGCGTTCAGGCCGCAGTTTTGCCTGGCCGGTGCGTGGGCGCATCCTGTCCACCTTCGGCACCAAGCCTGATGGCACGCATAACGACGGGCTGAATATCGCGGCCCGTGCCGGTGCCCCGGTGATCGCGGCAGAAAACGGCGTGGTGGTGTATCAAGGCAGTGAGTTGCGTGGTTTCGGCAATCTGCTGCTGCTGCGCCATGCCGATGGCTGGATCACCGCCTATGCCCATCTCGATCGTGTGCTGGTGAAGAAGGGCCAGCGCGTGACGCGCGGTCAGGCGATTGCCACCGTGGGCACCAGCGGCGGCGTGGACCAGCCGCAATTGCATTTCGAGATCCGGCGCGGCACCCAGGCGGTGGACCCGGCGAAATTCCTCAGCGTGGCGCTGCTGGATGGCGGCGCCACGCCGCAATTCGCGCAAGCCGGCTTCAGCGCTTGGCTTTTTCCAGCCGCACGCCCTGGCGGCCAGCCAAATCCTGGATGAACTGCCAGGCCACGCGGCCCGAACGGGCGCCGCGCGTCATCGACCATTCCACCGCTTCGGCGCGCAGCTGCTTCTGGTCGATCTTCAGGCCGTAATTGGTGCAATAGGCATCCAGCATGGCGAAGTAATCGTCCTGGCTGCATGAGTGGAAGCCGAGCCAGAGGCCGAAGCGGTCGGACAGCGAAACCTTTTCCTCCACCGCCTCGCTGGGATTGATCGCCGTTGAGCGCTCATTCTCCACCATCTCGCGCGACAGCAGATGCCGGCGGTTCGAGGTGGCGTAGAAGATAACATTCTCCGGCCGGCCCTCGATGCCGCCTTCCAGCACCGCCTTCAGCGACTTGTAATGCTGATCTTCGGCATCGAAGGAGAGGTCGTCGCAAAACAGGATGTAGCGCCGGGCGGAGCCGCTCAGCAGCTTCAGCAGATCGGGCAGGGAGGGGATGTCTTCGCGGTGGATTTCCACCAGCGCCAGGTCGGCGCCCTTTTCGCGGTTCACCGCCGCCGACACCGCTTTCACCAGCGAGCTTTTGCCCATGCCGCGCGCACCCCAGAGCAGCGCGTTATTAGCCGACAGGCCCTGGGCGAAGCGGCGCGTATTCTCCAGCAATATGTCGCGCACCCGATCCACGCCGCGCAGCAGCTTGATCGACACGGCATTCACGCGTTTTACCGGTTCCAACCAACCCGGAGCCGGTTGGGCATGCCACACATAGGCATCGGCGGCGCGATCATCGAAAGCCGGCGGCGCAGGCGGCACCAAGCGTTCCAATGCCGCTGCGATGCGGGCCAGAGTGTCGGCGATGGCACCTGGGGTGGCATTTGGGGTGAAGCCAGGGTTAGTAAGGGGCGCGGCGCTGGTTGCGGCCTGGCCCGTATTCTTGACGGATACGGTCTTTTTCATTGCTCTCGTCTCGGGTCGGGCGGGTATTTAGCGATGCTGCCTGGCAGGATGCAAGCTGTAGCGGTGGCTCGGGGTTTCGGCCATAATCCCGGCCCCGTCCGGCTATCGCGGAGTTTTTTCCCGGCCGGTAGGGCATTCCGCAGGAGGACCAATGTATCCGAATACCCAGCTGAATATCGGCGGCACCTGGCGCGACGGCGCCGGCGGCCGCTCCATCCCGGTTCTGAATCCCGCCACCGGCGAGGTTGCCGGCCACGTCGCCCATGCCGAGAAGGCCGATCTGGATGCCGCGCTGGCCGCTGCCCAGAAGGGTTTTGCCGCGCTGCGCAAGCTGTCCGCCTTCGACCGCTACAAGCTGCTGCGCAAGGCGGCTGACATCATCCGCAGCCGCGTCGATGAGATAGCGGCCAACATGGTGATCGAGCAGGGCAAGCCGCTGCTGGAAGCCAAGGGCGAGACCGCTCTGGCCGGCGACATCATGGACTGGTTCGCCGAGGAAGCGCGTCGCACCTATGGCCGCATCGTGCCGCCGCGCGCCGAGGGCGTGTATCAGCTGGTGGTGAAGGAACCGGTGGGTCCGGTTGCCGCCTTCACGCCGTGGAACTTCCCGATCAACCAGGCTGTGCGCAAGGTTTCCGCCGCGCTGGCCGCCGGCTGCTCGGTGATCCTGAAAGGCCCGGAAGAAACCCCGGCCTCCTGCGCCGCGCTGATCCAGTGCTATATCGATGCCGGTTTCCCGGAAGGCTCTGTCGGCCTGGTCTACGGCGTGCCGGCGGAGATTTCCGAATACCTGATCCCGCATCCGATCATCCGCAAGATCACCTTCACCGGCTCCACCCCGGTGGGCAAGCATCTCGCCATGCTGGCCGGCCTGCATATGAAGCGCGCCACCATGGAACTGGGCGGCCATGCGCCGGCCATCGTGTTCGAGGATGCCGATGTTGATGTGGCGGTGAAGGTGCTGGGCACCAACAAGCTGCGCAATGCCGGTCAGGTCTGCGTGTCGCCGACCCGCATGCTGGTGCATGAAAAGGTCTACGACCAGTTCGTGGATGGCATGACCAAGCTGATGGCCGGCACCAAGGTGGGCAATGGCATGGACAAGGATACCCGCATGGGTCCGCTGGCCAATGGCCGCCGCGTGGAAGCCATGGACATGTTCGTGGCCGATGCCGTGAGCAAGGGCGCCAAGCTGCAGACCGGCGGCAAGCGCATCGGCAATGTAGGCAATTTCTACGAGCCCACCCTGCTGACCGATGTGCCGCTGGATGCCCGTATCATGAACGAGGAGCCGTTCGGCCCCATCGCCCCGGTCGTGCCGTTCAAGGATTTCGATGCGGTGGTGGCGGAAGCCAACCGCCTGCCGTTCGGCCTGGCGGCTTATGCCTATACCAAGTCTGCCAAGACGGCCGCTGCCATCGGCTCGGCTTTCGAGAGCGGCATGGTGTCGATCAACCATCATGGTCTGGCCCTGCCGGAAGTGCCGTTCGGCGGCGTGAAGGATTCGGGCTATGGTTCGGAAGGCGGTTCGGAGGCCATAGAGGCTTATCTGAACACCAAGTTCATCAGCCAGATCGGCCTCTGATCCGATCGCGCGACAAAAACACTGGAAAAGGGGGGCTTTGGCCCCCTTTTTTTGTCGGCATTTTTCGCGGTTTTCTACTTCCGGTGTTTGCCACTCACAAAAATATTATGACCATCTGTAACATTATGACTGTTATTAAGAGTAATTAGCATATAAAGACCAATTATTCCCGAAGTTTGGCATGAGTCAAAGGGGGAAGGACTCAATCAGCCAGCCAGCGAGGCAATCCGCCAAGCCAGCGAGCCAATCTCGATTTCATTCAATTGGAGATGGTTATGGCTGATACCGAAAATATATCAAATTCTCATGCGCTAAGCAGTCTGGCGCCACGTCTGGTAGAGCCCGGCCGCCTGGGCCTTATGACGCTAGCCATGGCGCTGGGGGCAGCCGGGGGCACCGCGCCGGGCACGGCCTTTGCCCAGCAAGCCCAGCAACCCGTGCAATTGCCGCGCATGCAGATCGAAGGCCGCGTGGTGCCGGAGAGCGATGAAACCTACAAGGTGGACGAGGCGCAATCGTCCAAGCAGACAGCGCCCCTGCTGGATACGCCGCAGACCATCAGCGTGATCCCGCAGGCCGTGATCAAGGAGCAGGGCGCCCGCACCCTCACCGAAGTGCTGAAAAATACCCCCGGCATCAGCTTCGATGCCGGCGAAAACGGTTTCGCCACCTCAACCAACAATTTCAAGATGCGCGGCTTCGATGGCAGCGGCAACATCTTCATCGATGGCACGCGCGATTCCGGCAGCTACGCCCGCGACGTGTTCAATATGGAGCAGGTGGAAGTGTTCAAGGGGCCTGCGGCCGATAACGGCCGTGGCGGCGCCGGCGGTTATGTGAACATGGTGACCAAGACCCCGAAGCTCGACACTTTCCTTTCCGGAAGCGTCAGCTATGGGCTGGACCAGTATGATTCCGAATCCCGCAAGCGTGCCACGCTGGATGGTAATTACAAAGTGGATGATGGCACGGCGCTGCGTCTGAATATGCTGCTGGAGGATAGCGGCGTTGCCGGGCGTGAAGTGGCCGAGCGCAAGGTGAATGGTTTCGCGCCATCCGTGGCCTTCGGCTTGAACAAGGAATTCCGCACCGTGCTGTCGTATGAGCGGCTCAGCTCCAGCGACCTGCCCGATTGGGGCGTGCCTGGTGCGATGGTGGACGGCTTGTTCCGCTACCATCATTCCACCGCTGGCGCGTCACGCGATTCCTTCTATGGCCTCCGGTCGGATTACGACGACACGATTGGCGATGTGCTGCAGGCGCATTTCGAATACGATTTCGGCAATGCCTCCACCATCGGCAACCAGATCCGATTGTCTCGGGTGAAGCGCGATGCGCGCTATACGTTGCCAACCGGCTATAACGAAACCACGAGAATCGTCACCACGCAGTCGCAATTCTATCATCGAGAAAATATCACGCTCACCAACCTGACCAGCTATGCCACCGAGTTCGAAACCGCCGGGCTGAAGCATAATTTCGTGTCGGGTCTGGAATTGACCCGCGAGACCTCCGATGCGGATCGTTTCGGCACCGCCAATGCCGGCAATACCAGCCTGTTCGATCCGAATCCGGATCGTCTCTCCGCGCGCAATGGCGGCGCGGCGGAAACCAACAAGGTGCTGGTGAATACCTTGGCGCTATATGCCTACGACACGTTGACCATCACGCCGCAATGGGAAGTGACCGGCGGCCTGCGGGCGGAACGCTATAAAGTGGAGCTGGACAGCAAGACCGCCACCGGCGCCGCGAATGGCGGCTTCGACGGCTATAGCGACACCGAGAGCACGCTGGGCGGCAAACTGGGCGTTGTGTACAAACCGCTGCCGAATGCCAGTGTGTACACGTCGTTCGGCATGTCGCATCTGCCGCCGGCTTCGTTCCTGTCCAACCCGGATATCTCGCGCACGGGCGACAATGCCTTCCCGGGTTTCGTGCCCGGTGCCAAGCCGGTCACGATGTTCAATTACGAGATCGGCACCAAGTGGAACTTCTTCAACGACCGCCTGTCGGCATCGGCTGCGTTGTTCCGCACGGAAAAGACCGATGTGCCGATCACCGGCCGCGACGTGGGCGACGCGGCAGATTCGTTGAAAGGCTATGGCGAGCAGATCGTGCAGGGCATCGAATTCGGTTTGTCGGGCGAGGTGACCGAAGGCTGGAAAGTGTTCAGCGGCCTTGCGCTGATCAAGAGCGAGCGTAAGCATAGCGCCTATCTGGATGACGTGCGTCGCCGCGCCAATCCGGCCGACTATGCCAGCTATACCAGCACCAATGGCGACGAGTTGGCCTTCACGCCGCGTGTGACAGCCAATCTGTGGACCACCTATCGTTTTCCGATCGGCCTCACTGTCGGCGGCGGTTTGCAATATGTAGGCGAATCCTATCTCGGCCGCCCGGACGATGCCTTCCGCATCATTCCCAATGGTGTGTTCGGCAAGCTGCCGGCCTATATGGTGTTCAACGCGATGGCATCATATGAACTGACGGAGAGCGTAAGCCTGCGTCTGAACGTGGATAACATCGCCGACAAGACCTATGCGGTGAGCACCAACTGGAACGGCACGCTAGCCGCGCTCGGGGCTCCGCGTACGGTAATGCTGACCACCGACTTCAAGTTCTAGCCCAAGGGCTCCGGCCCACCGGCCCCGGCTGTGCAAACAGCCGGGGTCATTGTTTTTCAGACGAGGCAAGCTGCGGCCATGATCTTGCAAATTCCCGACGTGCTCACACCAGAGGAAGTCCTGCAGATACGCCAGGCTTTGCAGCAGGCCGCCTGGCGCGATGGCAGCGAAACCGCCGGCCATGTAGCGATCCAGGTAAAGCATAACCAGCAATTGGCCAACGACGACCCGCTGGCGATCCGGCTGGGAGAATTCATCCTGCAACGGCTTGGCCAGATCGAGCGTTTCATCGCGGCAGCGTTGCCGCTGAAGATTCTACCGCCGCGTTTCAATCGTCATGCCGGCGGCGGCACCTATGGCTATCATGTCGATAATGCGATTTTCACCTTGCCTGGCAGCAGCCAGCGCATCCGCAGCGATCTTTCGGCCACGCTGTTTCTCAGCGATCCGGCCGATTACGATGGCGGCGAGTTGCAGATGCAGGGCTTGGGCGATGTGCCGCCGATAAAGCTGCCTGCAGGGCATATGGTGCTGTATCCCGCCACGACGCTGCATCAGGTACGCCCGGTCACGCGTGGCGAAAGGCTGGGCGCTTTCTTCTGGGTTCAAAGCCTGGTGCGAGAGGCCGAGCGCCGCGCCTTGCTGCTGGAACTGGACGATACGATCCGCGATTTGCGCGGCGATCACCCCGAGCATGGCGCCGGTCTGCGGCTGACCGGCCTGTATCATAACCTGCTAAGGCAATGGTCTGAAACGTGATGGGGTCCGAAACATGATGCAAGCCGCCGCCCCCTTGCCGAAGCTGAGCAGGATTCCCCCGGATATCGCCGCTGTTACGGATTATGAATCCTATGCCCGTGCGCGTATGGATGCCGGTGCCTGGGCCTATATCAATGGCGGCGCGGCGGATGAATGGACGCTGCAGGAAAACCGCGCGGCTTTCCAGCGCATCCGTCTGCGCAGCCGGGTGCTGCGGGATCTGAGTGGCGGTCATACCAGGCTGCGCCTGCTGGGACAGGATTTCGCGCATCCGATCCTGCTGGCGCCGGTGGCCTATCACAGGCTGGCGCATCCCGATGGCGAGTTGGCCACATTGCTGGGCGCGACGGCGATGCAGGCCGGCATGGTGGTTTCTACCCAGGCCAGCATCACGCTGGAAGAGATTGCTGCGCATGCGGTGGCCGATGATCGGGCAGGCAGGCCTCCGTTATGGTTTCAACTGTATATCCAGCCTGATCGTGATTTCACCCTGGCCCTGGTGCGGCGTGCCGAAGTCGCCGGCTACGGCGCGCTGGTGTTGACCGTGGATGCCCCGGTGAACGGCTTGCGCAATGCCGAGCAGCGGACAGGCTTTGCGCTGCCTGCCGATATTCAGGCCGCCAACCTGCGTGGGATGCGGCCGTTGCAATTGGCTCAGGCGCCGCCCGGCAAGCAGGCGCAGGCAGGCGAGGGGGTATTGCTGGGCGGAGCGCTGATGGCTGCGGCAGCCACCTGGCGCGATCTCGCCTGGTTGCGCGATCAAACCAGGCTGCCGCTGTTGGTGAAGGGCATTACATCGGCCGAGGATGCCGTGCTTGCCATGCAGCATGGGGTTGATGGCATCATCGTTTCCAACCATGGCGGCCGCATGCTGGATGGCCTGCCGGCCAGCATAGATCTATTGCCGGATATCGCGGCCGCCGTTTCAAACCGCGTACCCGTACTGCTAGATGGGGGGATAAGGCGCGGCAGCGATGCCTTCAAGGCGCTGGCATTGGGCGCCAAGGCGGTACTGGTGGGGCGCGGCTATATGCATGGCCTGGCGGCCGCGGGCGCCGTGGGCGTATCGCACGTGTTGCACATGCTGCGCGCAGAACTTGAACTGACAATGGCGCTAACCGGCTGCCGGGACCTTACGGCAATCGGCAGCGATTGCCTGATGTGATACCGCAGCCAAGCCACGAACGTTTTTATCGGTCATTATGCAAATGAGAATGTATTGCAAACCAATGTGTAAGCCCCTATAAACGGTCGACACCGCAAGCTATGCTGCTAGTGCGAAGGGCATCAATCTTCCCATGCCATGGGCGGAACCCCCGGTCCGTTGGCCAGCAAGGTTAAGTGCGATGTTCCAACCCGGCCCGATAAAGGCTTCATTGGAATACGCGGGTTTCTGCCGCGCGATACGAAGAGTGACATTCGATGACCGAACTCATGCCCGCCGCCCCGGACCATTCCATGCTTGGCCTGTTCATGCAGGCAGACATCGTCGTCAAGGCTGTGATGCTGTTGCTATTGCTGGCATCCATCGCCTGCTGGGCGATCGTGGTTGACAAGATTTTTGTGCTGCGCCGGTTGAAGCGCGAAGCGACGGCGGTGGAAGCGGCGACGGCACGTCCCGGCCTGCCTTCGGAAGCCGGCCTGCTGCCGCTGGGCAGCCATATGGTGCAGCGTGGCCTGGCCGCCTGGCGGGATAGCGACCAGGAAGAAAGCCGCAAGGACCGCCGCGAGCGTATCGAGCGGGCCATGCGTGCCGGCGTAGGCGCCTATCTGCGCAAGGTGGAGCCTGGCTTGCCATTCCTGGCCACGCTGGGTTCGGCGGCGCCGTTCATCGGCTTGTTCGGTACGGTCTGGGGCATCATGAACAGCTTTACGGCGATTGCGCAATCCAACGATACTTCCTTGGCCGTGGTGGCGCCGGGTATCGCGGAAGCATTGCTGGCCACGGCATTGGGCCTTGTGGCCGCCATTCCGGCGGTTATCGCTTATAACAAATTCGCCACCGATCTTGGCCGCATCGGCCAGCGCTTCAATGCCTGCATCGGTATTCTCGGCGAAAGGCTGACCGCCAGCGACACGTCAGGCGTGGCCCGCAGCCACGCCGCCGAGTGAGGGCTGCGCCATGGCGATGAGCCCGATGGGCGGCGGTTTGGGCGCCGGCCTGGATGACGACGAACTAGGCGAGGGCGGCTATCGTCCGCTTTCCGAAATCAACGTCACGCCGCTGGTGGATGTGATGCTGGTTTTGCTGATCGTGTTCATGGTGGCAGCGCCACTGATGATGGTCGGTGTGCCGTTGAAACTGCCCAAGAGCAGCGCCGAAACCGTAACGCCGCAGGCCGAGCCGTTGGTCTTGTCCATCGACAAGGATGGCAAGCTGTTCATCCTGAAGGATGCGGTGGAAGAAGCCGACCTGATTGCGCGTTTGCGCGATCTGCGCGGCGACAAGCCCGATAAGGTGATCTATGTGCGTGGCGATAAGGCGCTGGATTACGGCCGGGTGATGCAGGTTATGGGCTGGGTTGGCGAGGCCGGTTTCTCCCGCATCTCGCTGGTGGCGGAAGGCCAGAAGAAAGGCGAGGCGCGCTAGGTATGTCCAGGCGTGGCTGGATTGTTTCTGTTGCAGCGCATGCCTGCGCGGGTGCTTTGCTGATCTGGCATCCGAGCCTGAATCTGCACGTGCAGAAGGGCGAGGAAATGCAAACCATCGCCATCGCCCTGGCGGCCTTGCCTGTGCAACCCCCGCCGCCTCCGCCGCCTCCGCCTCCGCCGGTTGCTCCGGAACCGCCGCAGGCACAGGAAGAAATCCCGCTGATCGAATCCAAGGCGCCTGAGCCCGATCCTGATCCGGATCCGCCGCCGCCCAAACCGGAACCACCCAAGCCCAAGCTTGTGGAGCGGCCGCCGCCGCCCAAACCGAAGCCGCCGGAAAAGAAACCCGAGCCGCCCAAGCCGATGCCGGAACCGCTTCCGCAGCAGACGGCGACGCAACCGGCCGCCGAGCCGCAGCCGACTTACCGGCCGGCCCCGCCGGCGCCTGTGGTAGCGGCGGCCCCCGTGGCCGTGCCGATGCCGGCCGCGCCGCGCATGGCGCCGGATCCGTCGCTGGAGGCCAATTACCTGGGCCTGCTGGTGGCGACGCTGGAAAAGCACAAGGAATATCCGCGCCGGGCGCAACAGCGCCGCCAGCAAGGTACGGTGCAATTGCGGTTTCAACTGAACCGCGATGGCAGCATTTCAAGTTATAGCGTGCATCGCAGTTCAGGCTACCGGTTGTTGGACGAAGCCGTGATCGAGATGATTCAGCGGGCCACGCCGCTGCCGCCGATTCCGGTGGCACTGAATAAAAGCGTGATGGATATCGTGCTGCCGGTGAACTTCACGATGCCGTACTGATCATCAGCATGCCGGCCAGCGCAGCGCCGGCCAGCAGCCAGCCGATGGCCAGCTTGAAGCGGAAGACCGCAACCAAAGCCAATGCGCTGAGCAGGGCCATGCGCCAATCAAGGCTGGCCCAAAGGGGCCAATCCAGGTGCAGGGGGCCAAGGCTGAGCATACTGCTTTGCTTGAACAGCGCATGCAGCGCAAACCATACCGCCAGATTGAGGATCACGCCCACCACAGCGGCGGTGATGCCTGAAAGCGCATCGCGCAAGGCACGGATATGGCGCAGGCGTTCCACGTAAGGGGCGCCCAGCAATATCCACAGGAAGCAAGGCGCGAAGGTGACCCAGGTGGCCAGCAATCCGCCGAGCAGGCCGCCCAGCAATGGCGGATCGATGCCGGCCTCGCGGAAGCCGGCCACGAAACCCACGAAGCTGAGCACCAGGATCAGCGGGCCCGGCGTGGTTTCGGCCAGGCCAAGGCCATGCAGCATTTCACCCGGCAGCAGCCAGCCATAGGCCTGCACGGCCTGTTGGCCCACATAAGCCAGCACGGCATAGGCGCCGCCGAAAGTAACCACCGCCATTTCGCTGAAGAACAGGCCGATGCGGCTGAATATATGGCCGTCGCCCAGCAACAGCAGGCTTGCAACAACCGGCAGCGCCCAAAGCCCGCCATAGATCAACAGTGTGCCGATGCTTTGTCCGGCGCTGGGCGGCGGGCTGGGCAATACATCGGCATCCTGCGGCGAACCGGCAGCGGTTGCCATCCAGCCGGGTTTTACCGCGCCCGCGATCAGGCCGATGATGGCTGCCGCCAGAACGATCAGCGGGAATGGCACGTGTAACGCCCAGATGGCGATAAAGGCCAATGCCGCCAGCAGCATCAGAAAGCGGGTTTTTGCTGCCTTGGCGGCCACTTTGCGCAAGGCCTCGATCACCAAAGCCAGCACGGCGGCCTGCAAGCCGAAAAACAAACCGCTGATCAACGGCACATCGCGCCACAGCATGTACACCGCGCTCAGGCTCAGGATCACCGCAAGGCCAGGCAGGATGAACAACAGGCCGGCCACGAGCGCGCCCTTGCCGCGATGCAGCAGCCAGCCGATATAGGTGGCAAGCTGTTGTGCCTCTGGTCCCGGCAGCAGCATGCAGAAATTCAGCGCGTGCAGGAATTGCGCTTCGCCGATCCACTTCTTCTCTTCAACAAGCAGGCGATGCATCAGCGCGATCTGGCCGGCCGGGCCGCCGAAGCCGAGCAAGCCGATCTTCAGCCAAAGCCGGGCGGCTTCGGCAAAACTTGGGCGCGGGGAATGCATTGTGTCAGCTCAGGGAAACCTTGTTGCCGCGATGGCGCATGATACGGCCCGCCAGTTCAAGCTCCAAGAGTGCGGTATGGATCGCAGCCGGAGTTTGGCCAGACAAGCGGATCAACTCGTCTATGCCAACCGGGCTGGGCGAGAGCAATTCCGTCAGCCGGCGATGGGCTGCAACGATATCGTCATCATCCACCGGCTCGGCCGGGCCGGCGGAAAAGCTGCGCTCGGGCATCTGCAGCGCGCCGCGCCGGATCGGATCGATCACCGCCAGCACATCTTCCAACCGCTCGATCAGCGCTGCGCCATTGCGGATCAGATCGTTGGTGCCATTGCAGCGCGGATCCAGCGGCGAGCCCGGCACCGCCATCACCTCGCGGCCCTGGCTGGCAGCAAAGCGCGCGGTGATCAGCGAACCGCTTTTCATCGCCGCTTCCACCACCAGCACGCCTAGCGAAGCACCCGAGATCAGCCGGTTGCGGCGCGGGAAATCGCGCGCCCGCGGCTCCCAGTTCAGCGGCATTTCCGAGACAGCCGCGCCGCGCGGCAGGATCGCGTCGAGCAGCGGCACATGGTCGGCCGGATAAATCCGGTTGTGACCGCCGGCCAGCACGGCAATCGTGCCAGTCGTCAGGCTCGCGCGATGCGCGCCGGCATCGATCCCCCGCGCGAGCCCGGAGACGATGCCGAAACCTGCCGCGCCGAGATCGTGCGCCAGCCGCTCGGCGAATTTCACCCCGACTGCCGAGGCGTTGCGCGAGCCGACGATGGCGACCAGCGGCTGGGTGAGGACCGGAGCATGGCCGCGCACCGCCAGCAGCGGCGGCGGATCGTCGATGGCGGTGAGCCTCGCCGGATAATCGGCTTCCCCGAGCGCTACCAGCGCGATGCCATGGTCGCGTGCAGCTTTGAACTCCGCTTCCGCTTCCGCGCGCGCGGGAATGCGGCCCGGCCGCGCGGCGCCGCCCCGCCGAGCGAGGTCGGGCAGGGCAGCCAGCGCCGCTGCCGCGCCACCGTAATGATTGATGAGGGTGCGAAAGGTGCGCGGGCCGACATGGTCGGCGCGGATCAGGCGCAGCCAGTCGATCCGTTGCTCGTCGGTCAGCGCGATCCGTCCGCGTGTGCTCACGGCTTGCCCCCGATGGCGAGCTTCGCGCAAGCATGGCGCGGACACAACCGGGAGTGGCGCGATCGGCCTAGCGGCTGCCGATCCGGGTCTCGGTCCCGGCGCGCAACCGGGCGATGTTCTGCCGGTGCATGATCCACAAGAGCACGGTGAGCAGCGCCATCAACACTGCCGCGTCCTGCGCACCCAGCCACCACAGCACGAATGGCGTCGCCGCGCTGGCGGCGAGCGCGGCGAGGGAGGAGTAGCGGAACGCGGCGGCGACGCCGAGCCAGACCGCGCCGAACACCAGTGCCGCCGGCCACGCCAGCGCGATCAGGATGCCGATATAGGTGGCG
>NZ_JAHBYG010000011.1 GCF_019636075.1 Ferrovibrio sp. | reverse complement strand
TCCACCATGGGTGCCTATGTGGGCAAGCTGGCGCTGAAGAATGGCGCGGGCGTGATGGCCGACTGGTACTATGCCGATGGTGCCAAATTTCTGCCCTCGGATGCCGACGTGAAGAAGATGCGTCCGGCCAACTGACGCAGCTTTCGTCACCCGCCGGCTCCGGCCGGCGGGTGATTGCATCGCCATTCCTCTCCCCAAAAAACGGATCAGCCCCGATGCTTGCCAATATCGTCATTCAATTTATGAACGGTCTTGCTGGCGCATCGTCGCTGTTTCTGGTGGCTGCGGGTTTGTCGATCATCTTCGGCGTCAGCCGCATTGTGAATTTCGCCCATGGCTCGCTGTATATGCTGGGTATCTACCTGGCTTACACATTCGTCGAATTTTTCGGCCGCGGCAGCATTCTTGGTTTTTGGGGTGCGGTGCTGTTTGGCGCCTTGTCGGTTGGCGTGATTGGCGCCGTGATCGAGATTGCGGTGCTGCGGCGCATCTATCGGGCGCCGGAATTGTTTCAGTTGCTGGCCACATTCGCGCTGGTGCTGATCATCAAGGATGTCGCGCTTTATATCTGGGGCGCGGAAGATCTGTTGGGGCCGCGTGCGCCGGGCTTGCGCGGTGCCGTCGAAATTCTTGGCAAACGCTTCCCGCAATATGATCTGGTGCTGATCGTGATCGGGCCTGTGGTGCTGGGCCTGCTCTGGTTGCTGCTCAATCGCACACGCTGGGGCACACTGGTGCGTGCGGCTACCCAGGATCGGGAAATGGTGGGCGCTCTGGGCGTGAACCAGGCCTGGCTTTTCACCAGCGTGTTTTTCCTGGGTGCCTTCCTGGCCGGCCTGGGCGGCGCGGTACAATTGCCGCGCGAGCCGGCGCAATTGATGCTCGATGTCACCACGATTTCCGATGCTTTCGTGATCGTGGTGGTGGGTGGCATGGGCTCGATCGGCGGCGCCTTCGTGGCGGCCTTGCTGATTGCGCAGATCAAGGCCTTCTGTATCGGCATCGGCGATGTAACCGTTTTTGGCATCGTGTTTAGTTTCAGCAAACTGACCCTGGTGGTGGAATTCATCGTCATGGCGATCGTGCTTGTCGTGCGGCCCTGGGGGCTGCTGGGCAAGCCACAGGGCAGCCAGCGCGGAGCCTCAACGGTGGAGCCGCTGATGCTGCCGCTCAACAAGGGGTTCTGGGCGATTACGGTGGGCCTGCTTCTGGCACTCACCGCGTTGCCTCTGGTGGGCGATGACTTTTTGCTGGTGCTGTTCATTGATATCGCGATCTTCGCTGTGTTCGCTGCCGCGCTGCACTTCCTGATGGGCCCAGCCGGCATGGTCAGCTTCGGCCACGCCGCTTATTTCGGCTTGGGCTGCTATGGTGCGGCCTTGCTGTTCCTGAAGTTGAAATGGCCGATGGAGCTGGCACTGATCGGTTCGCCGATCGTGGCCGGGATCGGGGCCTTGGTATTCGGCTGGTTCTGCGTGCGGCTTTCGGGTGTGTATCTTGCCATGCTCACCCTGGCTTTCGCGCAGATTGCCTGGTCGGTGGTATTTCAATGGGATGCCTTCACCGGCGGCTCCAATGGGCTGATCGGTATCTGGCCCAGCGCCTGGGCGAAGGACAAGACCATATTCTATCTGTTGGCCATGGCGATCTGCGCCGGCTGCGTGATCCTGCTCTGGCGTGTGGTGCATGCGCCGTTTGGCTATGTGCTGCGAGCGGGCCGTGATTCGCCTCTGCGTGTCGATGCCATCGGCATCGATCTCCGGCGCTTCCAATGGTACGGCTTCGCGCTTGCCGGCGCGGTCACGGGGCTGGCCGGCGGACTGTATACCTTCTCGAAGGGCAGCATATCGCCGGAAACGCTGGCGATTCCGCGTTCTGTGGATGGCCTGGTGATGGTGTTGCTGGGCGGCGTGCAAACATTGACCGGCCCGGTTGTGGGTGCGGCGCTATTTACCTGGCTGCAAGATGAGATTGCCCGCAATACCGAGTATTGGCGCGCAATCCTGGGCTTCACCGTATTGGCCATCGTGCTGGCATTTCCGGCCGGCGTGGCAGGCTTTGCCAAGATTGCATGGACGAGAATGCGAGCGCGTCCGGAAGCAGGGGGGCAGGCGGCATGAGTGTGCTGACGGTTTCAGGCTTGAGCAAATCCTTCGGCGGCGTGCAGGCTGTGCAGGATGTTAGCTTCTCGGTGTCGGCCGGCGAGCTGTTGGCGCTGATCGGGCCCAATGGTGCTGGTAAGACCACTTGCTTCAATATGCTGAATGGCCAATTGCCGGCTGATGCCGGCAGCGTGAGGCTTGGCGAGCAATCGTTGGTTGGCATGGCGCCCCGCGATATCTGGCGTCTCGGCGTAGGACGCACTTTCCAGATCACTGCCACCTTCAATTCGATGACCGTGCGCGAGAATGTGCAGATGGCCTTGCTGTCGCATAATCGCGGCCTGATGCGCTTTTGGAAACCCGCCAACCTGCAATACCGCGACGAGGCGATGGCCCTGCTGGATCGCGTGGGTATGACCGATCAGGCCGAGCGCGCCTGCGGCATCCTTGCCTATGGCGATCTCAAGCGGGTGGAATTGGCCGTGGCGCTGGCAAACAACCCGCGTTTGCTGTTGATGGATGAGCCTACCGCCGGCATGGCGCCGGGCGAGCGGCTGGCGTTGATGGAACTCACCGCGAAACTGGCGCGAGCCGGCAATATAGCCGTGCTGTTCACGGAGCATGACATGGATGTGGTATTCGCCCATGCCGACCGCATTATCGTGCTCAATCGCGGCAAGCTGATTGCCGAGGGCCAGCCTGCGGCGGTGCGAGCCGATCCAGAGGTGCAGAAGGTTTATCTTGGCTCCGGTGCCGTTTTTGCGGAGGCGCATTGATGCTGAAGATATCCGGCCTCAACAGCTTTTACGGCCGCGCCCATATTCTGTTCGACCTGGCGTTGGAAGCCAATAAGGGTGAAGTGGTTGTGTTGCTGGGCCGCAATGGGGCAGGCAAATCCACCACCATGAAGTCCATCATCGGCCTGGTGCAGCCTTCAGCCGGCAGCATCGAGTTCGAGGGCAAGTCCATCGAACGCCAATCGCCTTATCGCATAGCGCGCGCAGGCCTGGGCTATGTGCCGGAAGAACGCCGGATATTCACCGATCTGACCGTGATGGAGAATCTGGAAGTGGGCCGCCAGCCATCGCGCGATGGCGCGCCGACCTGGACGCCGGAACGCCTGTTCGACTTGTTTCCTAATCTTGGCCGTATGAAAGATCGCCCGGGCGGCCGCATGTCGGGCGGCGAGCAGCAGATGCTCACCATCGCACGTACGCTGATGGGTAACCCGCGCCTGATCCTGCTGGACGAACCTTCCGAAGGCCTGGCCCCGGTTATTGTCGAGCAGATGGCCAACACGATCCGCGAATTGAAGCGGGAAGGGTTGGCGGTGCTGCTGTCTGAACAGAATCTGCACTTCTCCGAGATGGTGGCCGATCGCGCCTATATCGTGGAGAAGGGGCGCATACGTTATTCCGGCAGCATGGCCGATCTGATGCGCGACACGGAAGTGCGCGCCGCTTTCCTGCAAGTGTGAGGCTGCCATGGCGGCGAGTTGGATTGTCGGCATCGATGTTGGCGGCACGTTTACCGACCTGATCGGCATCGAACCGCAATCGGGCAAGGTGGCCTTGTCGAAAGTGCCAACCACGCTAGAGAACCAGGCCTTCGGGGTGTTGGCCGCCCTGGAAAAGGCCGGCATCGCACTCGGCGATACAGCCACCATCGTGCATGGCACCACCACGACCACCAATGCGCTGCTGGAGCGCAAGGTGGCGCGTGTGGGTTTGATCACCACCAAGGGGTTCCGCGATAGCTTGGAACTCGGTCGCCGCACGCGGCCTACGCCCTATGGCCTGACCGGAATATTCGAGCCCTTGGTGCCACGCCAATGGCGCCTGGAAGTGCCGGAACGTCTGGATGCCGAAGGCGGCGTGGTAACCCCTCTGGATGAAGCGGCGGTGCGCGAAGCTGTCCAGCAATTAAAAGCTGCCGGCTGCGAAGCCTTGGTGATTCATTTCCTGCACAGCTATATCAATCCCGCACACGAAAATCGTGCGCTGGACATTGCTACGGAACTTTGGCCCAACGGCTATATCACTGCTGGCCATAGCCTGCTTAGCGAGTATCGCGAATACGAACGCGGCACCACAGCCTGCGTGAATGCTGCGGTGCAGCCTGTGTTGCATCGTTATATCGAGCGGTTGGATGGCGAGTTGAAGAAGCGCGGGTTCGGGCGCGATCTTTTGGTGATGCAAGGCAATGGCGGCACCATCGCCGCCGGCATCGTGGCGGAAGCTGCGGTTAACACTGTGATGTCTGGCCCGGCTTCCGGTGTGATGGCGGCAGCCTACACGGCGCGCGAAGCAGGTCTGCCCAATGTAATCACCTATGATATGGGCGGCACGTCTTCCGATGTGGGGTTGATTCAGGCTGGCGTGCCGCAGGTTTCTTCCGAGCTTGAGCTTGAATATGCCATGCCGATCCATGTGCCCATGGTGGATGTGCATACCATCGGTGCGGGCGGTGGCTCGATTGCCGGTATCGATGATGCAGGCATGTTGAAAGTGGGGCCGGAGAGTGCAGGCGCCAGGCCCGGGCCGATATGCTATGGCCGTGGCGGCACCAGGCCCACCATCACCGATGCCAATCTTGCTTTGGGCCGGCTCGATCCGGCCGGTTTGCTCTCGGTGGATAATCCGGTATCGCTGCAGGACGTGCGCGATGCGATCCTTCAGCATGTGGGCAAGCCGCTGGGCCTGGATTGGCAGCAGGCGGCAGCCGCCATTCTGCGCATCGGCAACGACAAGATGGCCGGCGCCATCCGCATGGTGTCGCTCAGCCGTGGCCATGATCCGCGCGATTTCGCGCTGTTTGCATTTGGTGGCGCTGGGCCGCTGCACGCGGCGGCGCTGGCGCGTGAGTTGGGGATTCCCAAGCTGCTGCTGCCGGCGCGGCCAGGCATCACCAACGCTTTGGGATGTGTAGTGGCCGACCTGCGCCATGATTATGTGCGCACGGTGAACAAGCCGGTGGCAAGTTTACCCGATATGCTGGTGCGTGAAGTGCTGCAAGGCCAGATCGCCGAAGGACGCGACACCATTGCCCGCGATGGCGTGGCGGTGGAGGAAATCCAACTGCTGCATAATGCAGACATGCAGTTCCAGGGCCAGAGTCATCTGCTGCGCGTAAGCTTGCCGCATATCGATGTGAGCAAGGCGGAACTGCAGGCGGCTTTCGAGGCGGCCTATTGGCAGCGTTTCGGCGTTGAGCTGCCGGAGATTCGTGCGCAATTGGTGAATCTGCATACGGCGGTGATCGGTCGTCGCCCGCGCCTCACACTGGATCGGTTGCTGATGGCAAAGCCGGCCGATGATGTGAATGGGGCCAGGTTAGGCAGCCGCGATGTCTGGTTCGAGCAGGGCGGCTGGCAGGACACCCCGGTTTATGACCGCGAACGCCTTCCGCGCGGCGCGCATTTTGCGGGCCCAGCGATTTTGCAACAGCTTGATACCACGGCGGTGATAGAGCCGGGCAATGCGGTGGATGTGGATTCCTTGGGCAATCTGATTGTGACGGTGACGCCATGAGCGACCTCGATCCTGTCACCCTGGTGGTGATTCAGAATGGCTTGCAGCAGGTTTGCAACGAGATGGATCTGGCCTTTTGCCGTGCGGCCTTTTCGCCGGTCATCTCGGAGGCGCTGGATCGTTCGGATGGTATCTATCATCGGGATACCGGCGAATTGATTGCGCAAGGCGATCTCGGCTTGCCGGTTTTTGTCGGCACCATGCAGTTTTCCACCCAGGCGGTGATCGAGCGGGCGCGCGATATCAAACCCGGCGATATTTTTATCGTCAACGATCCGTATCTGGGCGGCACGCATCTGATGGATGTGAAATTCGTCAAGCCGTTTTTCTATCGTGGCAAGCTGTTTGCCTGGCTGGCCAATACCGGCCATTGGCCGGATACCGGCGGCATGGTGCCGGGCGGCTTTTCGGCCAATGCCACCGAAGTGGAACAGGAAGGCCTACGGCTGCCGCCGGTGAAGCTGTACAAACAAGGCGTGCTGGACGAGGAGATACTATCGATCATTCTCTCCAATATCCGCATTGCCGATCAGCGTATCGGGGATATCAAGGCGCAGGCGGCGGCTTTGGGCATCGGCGAAAAGCGCCTCACCGGATTGCTCGATCGTTATGGCGCGGAAACCGTGGAAGCGGCGATTGCCGAATTGAAAAGCCGGGCCAGCCAGCGCATGCGGGCGCGTATCGCCCAGATTCCCGATGGCGTCTATCGTGGCGGCGCCGTGGTCGATTCCGATGGCGTTGTGGACGAACCGTTGCGCATCGAGATGAAAATCGAAAAGCGCGGCGAGGAATTGCTGTTCGATATGGCCGGTTCCAGCCCGCCCTGCCAGGGGCCGATGAATTCGGTGCTGGCTACCACCAAATCATCGATCTATCTGGCCATGAAGCACATCTTTCCCGATGTGCCGATCAATGCCGGTACATTCGAGCCGCTCAAGATCGTCGATCCCGAGGGCACGTTCCTGTATGCGAAATATCCGCGCCCGGTTTCCGGCTGTGCGGCCGAGGTGAGCCAGCGCATTGCCGAGGCGGTGTTCAATGCCCTGGTGCCGGCGATGCCGGATAAGCTGTTTGCCGCGCCGGCCGGCACATCGGGCAATCTTGCGCTGGGCGGATATGATCCCGAACGTAAGCGTGCCTATGTGATGTACATGATTTCCGGCGGCGGCTATGGCGGTTGGCATGGCGGTGATGGCTTGAGCAACGGCTGTTCCACCATCGGGATATCCAAAACCACGCCTATCGAGGTGATGGAGCAATATTACCCCGTGCTGTTCGAGGAGTTTTCGTTGCATGAGGGATCGGGCGGTGCCGGCAAGTATCGCGGCGGTTTCGGCGTGAATTACACCATCCGGCTGCGGCGCGGCGAGGCGCGGGCTAGTATGGTGATGGATCATGGCCGCACCGGCCCGCGCGGCGCGATGGGCGGCGAGGATGGCGGCCTCAACCGGGTGACGATTGAACATGAAACCGCCGATGGGGTGGTAGGTTATACGCCGCCGCATCTCTCCAAGGACCAGGATATCGTGATCAAACCCGGCGACCGCGTGCGGGTTTCCACGCCGGGCGGGGGCGGTTTCGGCGATCCGAAACAGCGCGACAAGGCGGCCATCGCCCGCGACATCGAGCGCGGCTATTATACCCCCCAACAGATTGCCGCCCGCTTCGGCGGCTGAGCTATCTTCGGGGGTGATGTTTGCTGCTGGAATGGCTGCAACTGGTCGGCATGCGCTGCGACGCGCCGGCGCGAAAGCTGGGCTATGCCCGTGCGCAGGTGGGGCTGTGGTCGCGTGCCAAGCGCTGCCACGCTGCCTGGGCGCAGCATCATGCCAATACCCGCAGCTTTATCGAGGCCCTGCTCAAGGATCTGCCTGCGGGTGGTAATTGCTGGGTGCTGGGCGCGGGTTTGCTGGAAGACCTGCCCTTGGCGGCGCTGGCGGCAAAGTTCGATCATGTGCTGCTGGCCGATATCTGTTTCATGCGGCAGGTTTGGCATGCCGCACAGGCTGTACCGCGCTGTGAGCCGCGCCTGTTTGATGCCACCGGCGTGACGGCCGGTCTTACAGGCTGGCATCCGGGCCAGCCATTGCCGGAGCCAGCAGCAGATTTGCCCTTGGACGATACCGCGCCGTCTCTGGTGCTGTCGGTAAATCTATTGTCGCAATTGCCGCTGCTGCCGTTGGAATGGCTGGAGCGGCAGGGGGTGGGGCTATCGGAGCGGCAAGCCTATGGAAGGCGCATTCTGCAGGCGCATCTCTCGGCCTTGCGCGCATTGCCCTGCAGGGTCGGGTTGATCAGCGATCATCGCCGCATCTTCCGCAATCGGGCTGGAGAAGCGGTGGTAAGCGAAAGTGCCGTGCTGGATATCACTTTGCCGCCGGCTGAAACCGAATGGACCTGGGCGCTTGCACCGCTGGGCGAGATAGACCGGCAGACCAGTCTGGATCTGCGGGTGCTGGCCACGCGCGATCTCAGCCTTTCTGCTGGGTGAGGCTGCTGATCACGAAGCCGCGCTCAGGCGGATATTTACGCAGCAGAACCTTGCGTGCGGCTTCTTCGTTGGCGGCGAAGATGTCTTCGTAATTGATCTCGGCCCATTTGTCGTCAAGGTTGCGGTGCTTCTGGCCCATCATATGGGCGCGGCGCACTTCGGCATTGGTGATGCCGGCCTGGAATTTCTTGTCGTCGGGTGAGGGGCCGGTGATGGCCTGGCCCGCCATGCGCTCAAGTTTGGACACTTCTGCGCGTAGAACGGTATTTTCCTTGGTGAGATCGTTGATGCGTTTCTGCGCATCCTTGGTAAGCCGCTCAAGCTGGTCCAGTCGCTGCCCGCGGCGCGCAACTTCTGCTGTGCTCCACTCATAGGCCATCACCTGGCGCTTATGCGCGGAGATCACTTGCATCACAATGAAGACCGCGCCTGGGATACCGATGATCAGCGCGCCGAGAATCAGCCAGAATTCTGTCATGGCTATAATTTGCTGATTTCCGGGCTTTAGCGCAAGTGATTGATCGGGCTCGTATAAATTGAAAGGGATGGGGTGCTATCCGCGTCAGGAAGGCTGGACCGGCCATTCTCCCGCCTTGCCTGAGGTGGTTCGGCAGTCTTGACCCGGACTGCGTCCCGGAGTAGTAAGCCTGCGCCGTGGCGGGAGTAGCTCAGGTGGTTAGAGCACCAGATTGTGGCTCTGGGGGTCGCGGGTTCAAGTCCCGTCTCTCGCCCCATCTAAATTCGGATGGCCGATCAAGCCTTTAGCTTGGTCGGCCATTTCATTTTCACGGGCTGGCACAGGTCTATCCGCAAAGCAGGCCTCACCCTAAACTACGCAGCATGAGCAAGGCATTCACCAAGGAAACCGATAACGACCAGGATGACGAGGCCGAAGCCGGCCCGGCATTACCGGCGGGCACAAAGAATTACATCACGCCGGAGGGCTTGCAGCGCCTGCGCGATGAATTATCACAGCTTTGGAATGTGGAGCGCCCCAAGGTGGTGGAGATCGTGTCCTGGGCGGCCGGCAATGGCGACCGCTCCGAGAATGGCGATTATCTGTATGGCAAGCGCAGGCTGCGAGAAATCGACCGTCGGGTGCGTTTCCTGCGCAAGCGGCTGGAAATCGCCGAGCCCGTGGATCCAAATCTGCAGACCAATCGGCAGCAGGTATTCTTCGGCGCCACCGTTACGTATGTCGATGAGGCGGATACGGAGCGAACCGTTCGTATCGTGGGGGTGGACGAGGCGCGGCAGGAGCATGGCGAGATCAGCTGGATCTCCCCGGTAGCCCGTGCCTTGCTGAAGGCGCGGGTGGGCGACACCGTTGAGGTGCGCACGCCGCTGGGGCGACAAAGCCTGGAAGTGCTTAAAATTTCATATTGAACCGAGCCGTCGGCTTGCCTTGCATGCCGCCGGATTTGAGCGGATATTTGTCCGCCGCGTTTTGATTATGCGTTTGGATTGGGGGCATTGCCGGGATGGCCCGCATTTTGGTCGTGGACGACGATGAGCTTGTGCTCGCTACACTGACCATGACCCTGGAAGCACAGGGCCATAGTGTTACGGCTGTATCCTCGGCTCGCGAAGCGAATGAACGCATCGCGCCAGGCCGCTTCGATCTGGTGATCACCGACATCCTGATGCCCGATATGGATGGTTTGGAACTCATCCGCGCCATTCGTGCCCGGGATGGCAACCTGCGTATCATTGCGGTGTCGGGCGGCGGCTATCGCGGCACCCAGGATTTTCTGCATTTCGCTTCGGTATTCGGAGCCGATGCCGCCTTGCCCAAGCCCTTCAATGCCGATGCCCTGGCCCAGGCCATAAGCCGCGCGATGGCCGAGAAGCCGCCGCTTAATCCAGAGGTAGGTATATCGTAACCCGGGTGCCTTGGCCGGGGGCGGTTTCAATGCCGGCGCCGCCGCCATTGCTGCGCGCAAAACCATAAACCATGCTCAGGCCAAGGCCGGAGCCGCGCCCTACCTCCTTAGTGGAGAAATACGGCACGAAGGCATTGCGGGCGGTTTCCTGGTCCATGCCGCTGCCGGTATCGCTGGCACTGATGCAGGCATAGGTGCCGGGCGCCAGTTCCAGCGCCGGAATGCCTTTGGACAAATCCAGCCGCCGAGAGGTGAATACCAGCCGGCCGCCATCCGGCATCGCATCACGCGCATTGATCGCCAGGTTGAGCAGGGCGCTCTCCAGCAATACGCGGTCGCATTGGATGGTTTTGCCGGGCAGGCTGAGATGAAAATCCAGAACCACGGCTTCGCCTACAGCCTGACGTAACAGCGGCTCCAAGGCGCGTATGCTTTCATCGGGTGAGATCGTCTCGCGGTTCTGCTCCTGGCCACGGGCAAAAACCAGCAGGCGGCGGATCAGCGCCGCGCCCTTCCCGGTGGCTTCGCGGATCAGGTTGAGCAATGGCCTTTGCTGCGGCGTGGGATCGCGGTTCAGCAGCAGGTCGGTTGCCTGTTCCATGGCCTGCAGCAGATTGTTGAAATCATGTGCGATGCCGCCTGAAAGCCGATCCACCGCATCATGGCGGGCCAGTGCGGTAAGGCGGTTCATATGCTGGTCACGCTCCAAGGCCAGGCGAGCCAGATTGCCGGCGATTTCCAGAATCGATTTTTCGGTTTTGTCGGGTTCACGCGGGGTATCGAAATACACCGCGAAGGTGCCATAGACATGGCTGTTGGCACCGATGATCGGCACAGACCAGCAGGCATGCAGGTTGAACGACAACGCCATATCGCGGAAGGCGGCCCAGCGTGGGTCGGTGCTGATATCGGAGCAATAGATCGGTTTGCGGGTATAGGCAGCCGTGCCGCAGGAGCCGACATCCTGCCCGATCGAGAGGCCGAGCAACTGCTTCATATAAGCCTCTGGCAGCCGGCCGCTGAGATAGCTGGCCAGCTTCGTGCCGCTGCTATCCAGCCGCAGCAACGAGGCCTGGGCGTTATGGATGCTGTCTTCCGCCCATTGCATCACCTGGTAGAGCACATCCTCCAGCGGGCCGCCCTGGGCCACCCGTTCGAGCAGCGCCACCTGGCTTGTGAGCATTTTTTCGCGGTGTTTGCTGCCGGTGATATCCACACGCGTGCCGGCGATGCCGCCGTCGCTGGTCCGCGCCTCGGCTATACGCATCCAGCGATGATCGGATAATTCCTGTTCCATGCTACCGCCACCCTGGCGATGCAGGGCGACACGCTGGGCGATCACGGCTTCCTGGTTCTCGGTCGGTGGAAACACACCGCGTTCGTAACCCAGGCGCAACAGGGCCTCGAAATCCAGGCCGGGCTTCAACCGATCGGCAATGGCGCTGAGCGCTTCGGCATATTGCCGGTTCCAGATCACCAACCTGTCTTTGGCATCGAACAGCGCAAAAGCATCGTTCAGGCTTTCAATGGCATCGACCAGTTGCAACCGTGCACGATCGGCATCGGTGCGCGATTCGCGTTGCCGCAAGACGGCATAAAACAGGATTAGACTGACGATCATGCCGCTGCCAAGCGCTAGGCGCGCCATCGTCATGTCGCTGGATAGCAGTATGGTGTCGCGCAATTGGGTTTCCAACTGCCAATGCCAGCCGAGCAGTGGAAATTCCAAGCTGTTCACTGGCTGGCCTGCCCCGAATTCGGCCTGCAGCAATTGCACGCTGTTGGCGCCGCTATTTTGCGACAAGCGGAAAATCATGCGGTCTGCGGCTGGGCCTATCAGCGCGGAGATGATGCGCCTCAGATCAATTCTTGCGATGATGTAGACAATACCGTGGCTGGTTTGCGCCTGCCGCGCCATGATTGTTTCGGTGCCGGATTGAATCGTGGCCGGACGGCTGCTTTCGATGCTGCGCTGTATCGCCTGGTGCCAGAGCGGGTTGCCCTGCATACGCAACTGAGCGTCATCTGCGGTATTGATAAAGACATGCAATGCAAAGGCGCGTTGGCCGCCGGCTTGCCATTCCTCATGAGTGATCAGGCCAACATAATCCACCGCCGCTTCCTGGGCATTCCGGTGCAGATTGTTGAGGAAACGGTCCAGTTCGTCTTCCTCAACCGAAACGGAAGCCGCATAAAGCGCCCCAAGTGCAGCCAGCAGGAAATCGGCGGTCTGGGCTTTGTCCTGCAAGGCGGAAACCACCCGGCGGGCTTCTTGCCGGATTTCATCGGCAGCGAGATCCAGGGCGCGGTCGCGCAGCACGGCATGGGCCAGGAATGCAGCGGCCAGGCCGGCAGAGAGGACCAATGTGGGCAGAGCGCGGCGCAGCACGCGGCGCAGCAGGATCAATTTGCTGGCCGGTGCGGAGGCGCTCATTTTTTCTCGTCAGTCATTGTGTCGGCCGGTCATTGCGTCTCGCGTTGCCAGGTCTGCGTGCGGCCGAGCAATGGGGTGCCGATAAAGCCGCGCAACCGCAAGGCCTGGCCGTTATCGGCTAGGTTGGCCTTGGCGTTATAGATCTTGCCGTTCTTCGGATCGAGAATCGAACCGCCGGCCCAGGCATCCTTGCCGTCCGGCTTCAGGCCCCAGAGGAAAGTCATCCCGATGATGGGCTGATTCTTGCGTTCGCCGTCGCAGGCCTCGCAAACCGGATCGGGTTTCTCGTCGGGACGCAGGAATATTTGCAGGATACGCCCCTGCAACTCGCCATCCACCAGGCGGATTTCCACGATGGAGCGCTCGCCGCCGGTTTCGTCGTCGATCGTGCGCCATTTGCCGGCGATAGGAGATTGCGCCAGCAGGGCATTGGGCAGGCAGGCCGCCAGCAACGGCAACAGCAGGGCAAGGGTGCGACAGGGGGCCATCAGGCGGCCTTCTTGCGGGTTCAAGGATCCGGGTAACGGAATGGTACAAGTGTAGCAAATGTGATCGCGCAAGTCCCTGCCGATTTGCCGCTGGCCAGTATATACTGCCGGCTCGATACCGTGTTCGTGCCGCAGCCCAGTGCTCAGGAGCCCAAGCCATGACCGAACAGACCATTGGCTCGAAATTCCGTCTCGGCGTATCGGCTTCGCCGGATTGGCGGATTGCCGTGGATGGCTGCCTGCTGCAATTGCTGCCTTTGCAACCCGGCGCCAATGTCGGCTTCGTTTATGTAACAGAGGCGTTGTCGCGCCACATGCCGGCCATCATGCGCCGGTTGGCCGAAGCCACTGGCTTGCCGCATCTGGTGGCGGCGATCAGCCATTCCATCATCGGCGGCGCACGTGAGTATGTGGACGAGCCCGCGGTGGCCTGCATGGTGGGTGCGGTGCCTGCCGATAGCGCCATGCTGTTCGACCGGCCCAACAAGATTCCCGCCGGCGGCTGGTTTGGCATCGTGCACGCCGATCCGCATGTCACGGCGCTGGACGAATTGCTGATGGATATGGGCGAGCTTTCCGGCGCCTATCTGGTGGGTGGTTTGGTGGCGGCGCGTGAGGCGCGGGCGCAATGGGCCAGCGGCCTGGTGGAGGGCGGCGTTTCCGGCATTCTGTTCACCCAGGGGCAGCCGATCGTGACCGGCCTCAGCCAGGGCTGCAGTCAGGTCGGCCCGGTGCATACTGTTACTTCCGCCGATAACAACATGGTGCTGGAGCTCGATGGCATGCCGGCCTATGCCGCCCTGCAGGATGCTTTCGATGTGAAAACCCTGCGCGATCTGCGCCGGGCCGGCGGCGGCATGATGGTGGCGCTGCCGGTGGGGGGCTCCGACCGCCCGGATTATCTGGTGCGCAATATCATGGGCGTGGATCCCCAGGCTGGCGCTCTGGCCGTGGGCGCGCTGATGGAAGAAGGCGATCAGTTGTTCTTCTGCAGGCGCGATTCCGAAAGTGCGGGGCGCGACATGGATCGCATGTTGGCCGATCTGCGCCGCCGTTGTGGCGATGCCACACCGCGCGGCGGCATATATTTCTCCTGCATGGCGCGCAGCCAGGACCAGTTCGTGCAGAATCCCGGCGAGCTGGATCGTATCCAGGCGGCTTTCCCTGGCCTGCCGCTGATCGGCATGTATTGCGGTGGCGAGATCGCCGCCGCCCGCATGTATGGCTATACCGGCGTGTTGTCGCTGTTTCTGTAATCAGCCAGAGCGCCTTAATCGGCCAGAACGATCCGCCCCACCACCTTGCCGGCTTTGAGGTCTGACAAGGCGGAATTCACCGCATCCAGCGGGCGGATTTCGATTGGCAGGGCGGGCAGGTGCTGGGCCTGGGCCAGCATAAGCAATTCCCGCAATTCCTGCAGGCTGCCCACGTAAGAGCCGGAAATCTGCACCCCCTTCATCACCAACAGCGGCAGGGAGATCGTCACCTGGCCGCCCAGCAGACCCACGCTGACCAGATGGCCGGTTTTGCGCAGGGCGTTATAGGCAAATTCAAAGCTTTGCGGCGAGCCGGCGAAATCCACGGCTGCAGCCACACCGCCGGTGGCTTTCACCAAGGCCTTGCCGGCGCCTTCGGCACGTGGGTCGATGGCCTCGCGGGCGCCCATCTTCAAGGCCGCTTCCCGCTTCACCGGATCGATATCGGCTACGATGGGGGCTGCGCCGGTCACGGCCTTGGCCATGGCGATGCCGTTCAAGCCCACGCCGCCTGCGCCCACGATCAGCAGGCTTTGGCCCTCATGCAGTTTGCCGATCTTCTTCAGCGCCGAATAGGCGGTGAGGCCGGAGCAGGCATAAGTGCTGGCCAGTTCGGCCGACAGGCTGCCGAAATCCAGCAGGCAATCGGTGCGGGGCACGATCACATGACTGGCATAGCCGCCATGGCTGAAAATACCGATGGCAGGCGACTTCCCGGCGCATAAATGCTCCGCACCATCGCGGCAGACCGGGCAGACACCGCAGCCGATCCAGGGGAAGACCAGCCGCCGCTGGCCGATTGCAACATTTCTGGCATCGGGGCCAACCGCCACCACGGTGCCGACGATTTCGTGCCCCATGGTCAGAGGCAAAAGGGCGCCATTATTGGCGGCAACGATCTTCTTGCCGCCACCCAGATCCCAATAGCCATCCCAGATATGCAGGTCGGAATGGCAAACGCCGCAGCGTTCCATCTTCAGCAGCACTTCGCCACCCTGCGGCTGCGGCAGGCTTTCCTCAGACAGAACCAAGGGTTTGGTGAATTCGGCGACCCGGTAGCTGCGCAGCACGATGATTTCCTCCATTTTGCCTATCGTAACGGCAAGCATTCGATGGCTGTAATAGGCTTGGCAAGACGCTAGACTATGTCGGACGGGAGGGTCAATCATGCTGGAAATGTTTCGTCTCGATGGCCGTACGGCCTTGGTTACCGGTGCTTCGCGCGGCTTCGGATTTGAGATCGCGCGGCTGTTTGCCGCGGCTGGCGCGCGCGTTGTGTTGAACGGCCGCCATGCCGATACGCTGCAGGTTGCTGCGGAAACTTTGCAAAAGGCCGGCGGCGATGTGCATATCCTGGCCTTCGATGTTACCGATGCGCAAGCGGCGGGCGATGCGGTGGCTGCTATCGAAGCAGATTTCGGCGGCCTGGACATCCTGATCAACAATGCCGGCATCAATATCCGTAAGCCGTTGGCGGATTATGCCCTGGCGGATTGGCAGCAGGTGATCAATACCAATCTTACATCGGCTTTCGTGCTGTCGCGTGCCGCCGGCTTATGCATGGCCGAGCGTGGCTGGGGGCGTATCGTCAATATCGGCTCGGTGCTTTCGATCCTTGGGCGCGCGACTATCCCGGCCTATACGGCAGCCAAGCATGGCATTGCCGGCCTTACCAAGGCGCTTGCCGCCGAGTTGGGCCCGCATGGCGTGACCAGCAATGCTATCGCGCCCGGCTATTTCGAAACCGAAATCAATGCCGAATTGATGAAGAAGCCGGAATTCGTCGCCTTCGTGAATGACCGCACGCCGCTGCGCCGTTGGGGCAAGCCGGCCGAGCTGGCCGGTGCGGCGCTGTTCCTGGCCTCGCCGGCCGGTGCTTATGTGAATGGCCATCTTCTGGCCGTCGATGGCGGCATGACCACCACCTTGATGGGATAACCACGTATGGCAGCGGATACCGGCTTTATTCCCGTTCGGCCGCAACCGCCGGTAAAGCGCGGCAGCCTGATCAGCGTGATCCGCACGGTGCGCGACAATGTGATCGCCGCCTGGGGGCATGAAGCCTATGAGCGCGCCCATATCCAATACCGCATGCTGCTGCGTCGCATTCTGCTGGCCAATGACCCGGCGATCATCCGCCATGTGATGCTGGATAACTGGGGCAATTATCCACGCGATCCGTTGGGTCAGCGGATTCTGGAGCCGGGCCTGGGCAATGGCCTGCTCACCAGCTCAGGCGCCGATTGGAAACGCCAGCGCCGCATGCTGGCGCCGATCTTTTCCCCACGTCGGGTGCAGGCTTTCGGCCCGCTGATGGTGGAATGCGCCGCAGCCCTGGGCAATCGCCTGCATAATGGTGCGCCGGTGGATATGGCCGATGCCATGATGCATGCCACTTTGGATATCATCGCCCGCAGCATGTTCGGCGCCGATGCCGATACCGATGTCTCGGCGGTTGGGGCGGCGATGGATGCCTATCAGGTGACCGTGCGCCCCGGTGTGGCCGATTTGATCGGCCTGCCGGAATGGTTTCCGCGTCCCGGCGCCGCCAAGGGCCGTGCCGCGCTGGCGGCCATGGATGCCATTATCAACGATTTGATCGGCCGCCGCCGCAAGGCTATCGCGAATGGCCGGCCGGCCGGCGACGACATGCTGGGCCTGTTGCTGGCGGCGCGCGACGAGGAGGGCGATGGCAAAGGCCTGAACGATGCCGAAATCCGCGACCAGATGGCCACGTTCTTCCTCGCCGGGCATGAAACCACGGCCACGGCGCTGGCCTGGTGCTGGTACCTGCTGGCGCATGACACGGCGGTGGAAAGCCGTTTGCACGCCGAGATCGATGCCGTATTGCCAGGGCGAGACCCGGTTTGGGGCGATATGGAAAAACTGCCCTACACGCGCATGGTGATCGAGGAGGCGATGCGGCTCTATCCGCCGGCCCACAGCACCTCGCGCGTGGCGTTGGCCGATGATCGTATCGGCGATCTGACCATCAAGGCAGGTACGGCGGTGATCATTTCACCCTGGCTGATGCATCGCCACAAACTCTATTGGAAAAACCCGGAGCGTTTCGACCCGGAGAATTTTTCGCCTACGGCCAGTGCCGCACGGCCGCGTTTTGTCTATCTGCCGTTTGGCGCCGGGCCGCGCATCTGTATCGGCATGGGTTTTGCCATGGCGGAAGCGGTGCTGATCCTGGCCACGCTTGCCAGGCGTTTCCGCTTCCGCATGGCGCAAGGTGCGGTGGTAACGCCGATAGCGAAGATCACTTTACGTCCGCAGCCGGGCTTGCCGATGGTGGCGCAAAGCCGTTAGCCTCGTCTCAGGAGGCAAGAGCATGAGTGACAGCGATATCGGTTTCATGACCGCTGCGGAACTGGCCGGTGCCTATCGGCGCGGCGCCGTTTCGCCGGTGGAAGTGGTGCGTATGTTGCTGGTGCGCATCGGCCGGCTCAATCCGCGCCTCAATGCCTATAATCTGGTGGATGAAGCTGCGGCGCTGGAGCAGGCGCGTGCCTCGGAGGCGCGCTGGCGGGCGGGCAATCCGCTCAGCCCGTTGGATGGGGTGCCGGCCTCAATCAAGGATATCATCCTCACCAAGGGCTGGCCCACCTTGCGTGGTTCGCTCACCGTGAATCCCGATCAAGCCTGGAACGAAGATGCCCCGGCCGTGGCGCGGTTGCGCGAGGCCGGTTGCGTGTTGCTGGGCAAGACCACCACGCCGGAATTCGGCTGGAAGGGCGTGACCGACTCCCCGCTCACCGGCATCACCCGCAATCCCTGGAATACCGACACCACGCCAGGCGGTTCTTCGGGCGGCGCTTCGGCTCAGGTGGCGGCCGGTCTGGGGCCGCTGGCGGTGGGCACCGATGGCGGCGGCTCGATCCGCATCCCGGCGGCTTTTGCCGGTATCACCGGGCTGAAGCCCAGCTTCGGCCGGGTGCCGGCGCATCCGCTCAGTCCGTTCGGTACTGTGGCGCATCTCGGGCCGATGACCCGCGATGTGCGCGATGCGGCGCTGATGCTGCGCGAACTGGCGCGGCCCGATCCGCGCGATTGGTTCGGGCTGCCCTGGCAGGATGTGGATTACACCGCCGATCTGGAGGCCGGCATTGCGGGCTGGCGCATTGCCTATAGTCCGCGCCTGGGCTTTGCCAAGGTGGATGCGGCAGTGGCGGCCGATGTGCGCAGGGCCGTGCAGGTGCTGGCCGATCTGGGTGCCATCGTGGAGGAAGTGGATCCGCCGATTGACAGCGATTGCACCGAGATGTTTCACACCCATTGGTTTGCAGGCGCCTATAACGCATTGCTTAATCTGCCCGAGGCGGAGTTCGCCAGACTTGATCCCGGTCTGCTGAAAACCTACCGGATGGGCAAGGCGATTTCGCTGGCCGATTACATGCGGGCTGCGAATGCGCGCGGCAGGCTTGGTGCCGCGATGCGCGATTTCCATCAGCGCTATACGTTGCTTGTCACGCCCAGCCTGGCGGTGCCGGCATTCGAGGCCGGCCGTCTGGCGCCGGCGGATATGGGCGATGCCTACTGGACCGCCTGGACACCCTTCACCTATCCCTTCAATCTCACGCAACAGCCTGCGCTTTCCGTGCCCTGCGGTTTTACCGCCGATGGCCTGCCGATCGGCCTGCAGATCGTTGGGCCGATGCATCGCGACGATCTGGTGCTGCGCGCGGGCGCGGCCTATCAATCCGCCAGCGATTGGCATCGCCGCCGGCCGGAGATCGCGGCATGAGCAGCGAATTGCTGAGTGTTGCCGAAATGGCGGCGGCTGACCGGGCCGCCATCGCCTCCGGTATTGCCGGCGAAATATTGATGGAGCATGCCGGCGCAGCCGTGGCCGATGCCGTGCGGCTTAATTATCCCCATGGCAGGGTGCTGGTGCTGTGCGGCCCGGGCAACAATGGCGGCGATGGCTTTGTGGCGGCACGGATCCTGAAAGCCGCCGGCTGGCCGGTGCGCCTGGTGCTGCTGGGCGAACGTTCAGCACTGAAAGGCGATGCGGCATTGATGGCATCGCGCTGGGATGGCCCGGTGCTGCTGCCTGGAGAGGCGGATTTTTCCGCCGCCGATGTGATCGTGGATGCCCTGTTCGGCGCGGGCTTAAGCAAACCCATCGAAGGCAAGGCGGCAGACCTGGTGCAGGCCGCCAATACCAGCGGCAAGCCTATCGTGGCGGTAGATTTGCCCAGCGGCGTAGGCGGCGATGATGGTTTGCCGCGCGGCGTGGCGATCAGGGCCGACCGTAGCGTCACGTTCTTTCGCTTGAAGCCTGGCCATCTGTTGCTGCCTGGCAGGCTGCTCTGCGGCCCCGTGGCTTTGGCGGATATTGGCATTCCACCCGCCGTGCTGGGCGATGTTGCGCCCCGGCAATGGCGCAACGATCCTGAAAACTGGCAGGGTCTGCTTCCTCGGCCCAAGCTGGATGGCCATAAATATGCCCGGGGCCATGTGTTGGTGCGGGCTGGTGCGCAATTGGGTGCAGCCAGGCTGGCCGGCCGCGCGGCGCTGCGGATCGGTGCCGGGCTTTGCACACTGGCCGTGCCGCATGCAGCCTTGTCGCAAGCCATCACGCCCGATGCGCTGATGCGTACGGAGGCTGAGGGCCTGAGCGGCTGGGTGGCGGCGATGCGCGATGCGCGCCGCAACGTGTTTTTGCTTGGCCCCGGCAGTGGGGTGAGCGAGCTTACCCGGCAATGTGTGCTGGCCGCCCTGCGCCAACGCCGCGCCGTGGTGTTGGATGCCGATGCGCTGAGTGCTTTCGAGGGGATGGGCCCGGCGCTGTTTGCCGAAATCCGCAGTCCTTGCGTGCTCACGCCCCATGACGGCGAATTCGCCCGATTGTTTCCTGATCTCGGCAGGCTGCCCGACAAACTGGCGCGTTGTCGGGCCGCGGCCGAACGTTCCAATGCCGTGATCGTGCTGAAAGGCCCGGATACGGTTATCGCCGCGCCGCCGGAAAATGGCATGGCGGGGCGTGCCGCGATCAACGATAACGCCCCGCCCGATCTGGCCACGGCCGGGTCTGGCGATGTGTTGGCTGGTATCTGCGCTGGTTTGCTGGCTCAGGGTATGCCGGCTTTCGATGCGGCCTGTGCGGCGGTGTGGATGCATGGCGCGGCAGGGCAGGAGGTTGGGCCCGGCCTGATCGCCGACGATCTGCCCGAGGCCTTGCGGCCAGTTTTACAGCGCCTGCGGCGTTAAGGTCTTGCAGCGCCTGCGGCGTTAAGGTGCGGCGGCGTTAGGCTTCGCCGATAATCTCCCGCGCCTTGGCCAGCGCGCGCACCAGGTTTTTCTGCACGGCATCCGGGCCCAGCTTGTCGATCAACCCCATTGCATTCAGCGTGCGCAGCGAAGGCTGATTCACCCGGGTGAGCAGCACGCGGGTGCCGCGCGCCTGATTCTTTTCGATGAAGCTTTGCAAGGCTTCCACACCGCTGGCATCGATGAAGGGCACATTACCCATGCGCAGGATGAACACTTTCGGCGGCGCTTCGATGGCATCCAGGATATCGGCCAGCTTGGTGGCGATGCCGAAGAAGAACGGGCCTTCGATCTCGAATACTTCCACGCCTTTGGGAATATCCAGGCCGGCAAAAGCCGAGGCGCCGGCCTCGGTTTCGGCGCGTTCGGCCAGGCTGCGGCTGGATACCGACGTAACCTCGCTGGCATAGACCATGCGGCGCATGAAGATCAGCGCCGCCAGCACGATGCCCACCTCGATGGCCACGGTGATATCCACCAGCACGGTGAGCAGGAACGTGACGACCAGCACCAGCCGGTCGCCCTCGGGCGCGCGGGCGAGGTGGCGGATGCGCTCGATCTCGCTCATGTTCCAGGCCACCACCATCAGCACGCCGGCCAAGGCCGCCAGCGGAATCAGGCCGGCCAGCGGCGCCAAAAGCCACATGAAGCCGAGCAGGAATACCGCATGCAGCATGCCCGAAACCGGGCCATGGGCGCCGGCCTTGATGTTGGTGGCGGTGCGGGCCAGCGCGCCGGTGGCGGGCAGCCCGCCGAACAGCGCCGAGGCGATATTCGCTATGCCCTGGCCGACCAGTTCGATATTCGAACGATGCCGCCGTCCGGTCATGGCATCGGCGATCACGCAGGAAAGCAGGCTTTCGATGCCGGCCAGCAGCGCGATGGTGATGGCGCTGGGCAGCACATCGATGGCGCGCTGCAGGGTAAAGCTGGGCCAAACCGGCATCGGTAGCGTGCTGGGGATGCCGCCGAAACGGCTTTCGATGGTTTCCACCGGCAGGTCGAACAGCTTGGCCAGCAGGGTGGCGGCGGCCACGGCGATCAGCATGCCGGGCCAGTTGGGCCGCCATTTGCGCAAGCCGACGATGATCACCAGGGTGAGCAGGGCGAGCGCGAAGGCAGCCGGTTTCCAGCTTGGCGCGGCCTGGATATAGGCCCACCATTTCGGCAGGAAATCCGCCGGCATCTCGGTCATGTCGAGGCCGAAGAAATCCTTGATCTGGGTGGAGAAGATCACCAATGCGATGCCGGCGGTGAAGCCGGTTACCACCGGATGCGGGATGAACTTGATCAGCGTGCCCAGTCGCAGCAGGCCCGCCAGGATCAGGATCGCACCGGCCATCAGGGTGGCCAGCACCAAGCCATCGAAGCCATGCTTCTGGATCACGCCGAACACCACCACCACGAAGGCTGCGGTGGGGCCGCCGATCTGGTGCCGGCTGCCGCCCAGGGCGGAAATGATGAAGCCGGCCACCACGGCTGTGAACAGCCCCTTATCGGGCGTGGTGCCGCTGGCAATCGCAATCGCCATGGCCAGCGGCAGTGCCACGATGGCCACGGTGATGCCCGCGAAAAGATCGTTGCGGAAATGCGGAAAGCGATAGCCTTCGCGCAGAACGGTGATGAGTTTGGGTACCAGCATTTTCAGGCGCCAGTTAAAAGTGGATGTTGCGGTAATTTAATACCGCATTCGGTAAAAAGCCATCCTCCCGGGCGGATTTCGGCTGGCTCTCCTGCGGCTCATTATCGCAGGCGGCTTTTTCGTCAGGAAGTTGGTAACTCTTATAAGATAGGGAGGAAGCGGGGTGAATTTAACCATTGGGCAACTTCATCCAGGGCAGAGTGTCAGCATGATCAGGGTTTTCATCGGATATAGCCGTTCCGCGCCGGTCGCATCCGCCGTGGCGGCGCATAGCATCGTTGCCCGCTCCAGCCAGCCGGTTTCGGTCAATTTCATTGCGCTGAGCCAGCTTGAGGGTATTTATACCCGCCCGCGCCACGAGTTGCAGAGCACCGATTTCAGCTTCTCGCGCTTTCTCACGCCCTATCTGGCCGGTTACCAGGATTGGGCGATCTTCATGGACGACGACATGCTGGTGCTGGACGACATCGCCAAGCTATGGGCGCTGCGCGATCCGGCCTATGCCGTCCAGGTCGTGAAACACACCCATGTGCCCAAGGAAGAAGAGAAATTCCTCGGCAAGGTGCAGACCAAGTATGAGAAGAAAAACTGGTCCAGCGTGATGCTGTTCAACTGCGCCCGCTGCACCGCGCTCACTCCCGATTACGTGAATTCCGCCACCGGCCTGGAACTGCACCAGTTCAAATGGCTGGGCGATGACGGCTTGATTGGGGAAATTCCCCATCGCTGGAACCACTTGGCCGATTACGACCCGCATTCCGACGATGTTTCCATTGTGCATTACACCGTAGGGGGGCCGTTTTACGACGATTTCAAGGATTGCAGCTATTCGGCGGAGTGGTTCGCCGAGCGTCAGCGACTGCTGCATTGCGACCAGCGCACCAAGAAATAAGCCTTGTTCCTCAAGCCTTAAGCGGGTTTCCGGAAATCCCGGCAAAACCCTATCCTGGCGCTCGGTCGCATGTTATAGACTGCGCCCTCGTGCCGGCCAGCCGGCGCGCCTCCAGGCCATGTCCGGGCTGCGCCATTATATGGCTGGTCAGCGGCAGGGCGGGATCGGCGCGATAGCGGCAGGCCGGGCCTTGGAATGCGGGCGTGGTGGAATTGGTAGACACGCGGGATTTAGGTTCCCGTGCCGCAAGGCGTGTGGGTTCAAATCCCTCCGCCCGCACCAATTTCGCGCCGCCGGGATCGCTTCCGCGGCTTAGAGAGCAATTCTGGAATAACTGGGTGTGAAGGTAAGGTCATGCAGATTACCGAAACCGGCTCCGCCGGCCTGAAGCGCGAATTCAAAGTGGTGATCAATGCCACCGCGCTGGAATCCACGGTGAGCGAGAAGCTGGAAGGCCTGCGTCAGCGTGTGAACATGCCGGGCTTCCGCCCGGGCAAGGCGCCCACCGCGCTGCTGAAGAAGCAATATGGCCAGGCCCTGCTGGGCGAGGCGATGGAAGAGACCGTCAATGCCGCCCTGCAAAAGGCCATTGAGGAAAATTCTCTTAAGCCGGCGATGCAGCCGAAGGTCGAGTTGCTGTCCTCCTTCGAGGAAGGCAAGGATCTGGAATGCTCGATCACCATCGAGGTGCTGCCCGAGATCGTTCCCGGCGACTTCAAGGCGATCAAGCTGGAGCGCCTGGTTGTCGAAGTGAGCGACGCCGAGGTGGATGAGTTCGTCAACCGCATCTCCGAGCAGCAGAAGACCTATGCCGCCGTGGATCGCGCCGCCGAAAACGGCGACCAGGTGATCCTGGACTTTTCCGGCAGCGTGGATGGCGTGAAGTTCGATGGCGGCACCGCGGAGGGCTATGCCCTGGTGCTCGGTTCCAACAGCTTCATCCCCGGTTTCGAGGATCAGCTGGTCGGCATCAAGGCTGGCGAAAGCCGCGATGTGAATGTCACCTTCCCGGCCGAATACGGCAATTCCGATCTGGCCGGCAAGGCCGCGGTGTTTGCCTGCACGGTGAAGGAAGTGAAGGCCGGCGAGAAGGCAGTGATCGACGACGAATTCGCCAAGCGGTTCGGCCTCGCCTCGCTGCAGGAACTGCGCGACAACGTGAAGCGCGACCTGGGTCAGGAATACAAGGGCCTGTCGCGCCTGCATGTGAAGCGCGGCCTGCTGGATGCCCTGGCCGACAGCCATGATTTCCAGGTGCCGGAAGGCATGGTGGATCTGGAATTCGAGACCATCTGGAAGGAAGTGAGCGCGGATCCGGCCCGTCTGGAAGCCGAGCTTGCCGAAGAGAAGAAATCCGAGGACGAACTGAAGGCGGAGTATCGCAAGATTGCCGAGCGCCGTATTCGCCTCGGCCTGCTGCTCTCCGAGGTCGGCCGGGTGAACAACATCGAGGTGAAGCCCGATGAGGTTACCCAGGCGATGATCCAGCAGGCTCGTCGTTTCCCGGGCCAGGAGCGCCAGGTGATGGAATATTTCCAGAAGAATCCGGAAGCCGCGGCCTCGCTGCGCGCCCCGATCTTCGAGGACAAGGTGGTGGATTTCATCCTGGAAATCGCCACTGTCACCGAAAAGCCGGTGAGCAAGGAAGAACTTGCCAAAGCCGCCGAAGAGGCGGGCGCCTAAGCAGTATAAGGCGGGGCGGGCGGTTGCCTAAGGCCGCCCGCCGCCCCACTATCTCCTTCCCAGACGAATCACGCCAGCCGGAGCGACAGAGTCCCATGGAGAAGATGGCCGATACTTACATGAATACGCTGGTACCGATGGTCATCGAGCAGACCAATCGGGGCGAGCGTGCCTACGATATCTACTCCCGGCTGCTGAAGGAACGCATCATCTTCCTGGTCGGCCCGGTGCATGATGGCGTTGCCTCGCTGATTACTGCCCAATTGCTGTTCCTCGAAGCCGAGAATCCCAACAAGGAAATCTCCTTCTACATCAACAGCCCCGGCGGCCTGGTCACCTCCGGCCTGGCGATCTACGACACCATGAAATATATCCGCCCCAAGGTGATGACCATGTGCATCGGCCAGGCGGCATCCATGGGGTCGCTGCTGCTGGCCGCCGGCGAAAAGACCATGCGCTATTCGCTGCCGAATTCCCGCATCATGATCCACCAGCCGTCGGGCGGCTATCAGGGCCAGGCGGCGGATATCGAAATCCATGCCCGCGAAATCCTTGCCCTGCGCGGCCGGCTGAACGCCATCTATGCCGAGCATACCGGCCAGAGCGTGGAAGCGATCGAAGCGGCAATGGAACGAGACAATTTCATGACCCCGGAGCAGGCCAAGGAATTCGGCCTGATTGACGAAGTTGTGACCAACCGTGGCGGGCTTGAGGAGCCGAAGAAGCCCTGAGGCTTCGCGGCCCCGCTTCCGGCGGGTTTGGATTGTTTTGCCTGGATTGCTTTGCCCGGATTGCTTTGTATGCGGGCTACCATAAATAGCTAACCAGAAACACCTGAACCAGAAGCCGGGCTCGGCGGCCCGCCGGGGATGGCCATCCCAGGGAAATTCTTCCCATGGATCGGCTCTCCCGGGCTGCCGCCAGCGTTAAGGTTTGCCCGGGCCCCCCGACCCTGTGGGGGCGTTGTGCGATCCGTCCGGCTTCCGTATTATGTCGAGTCTATGAAGCACCCGGTTTCAGACTGCCGGTTGCTGGACGGAGTGGGCATGACCAAGCTGAGCGGCGGCGATTCTAAGAATACCCTCTACTGTTCGTTTTGCGGCAAGAGCCAGCACGAGGTGCGCAAGCTCATTGCCGGCCCCACGGTTTTCATCTGCGACGAATGCGTTGAACTCTGCATGGATATCATCCGTGAAGAGCATAAATCTGCGTTGGTGAAGACCCGCGACGGCGTTCCTACGCCGCAGGAAATCTGCAAGGTTCTTGATGATTATGTGATCGGCCAGCCGCATGCCAAGAAGGTATTGTCGGTGGCGGTGCATAATCATTACAAGCGCATCGGCCAGGGTGCCAAGGGCAACGAGGTAGAACTCGCCAAGTCCAACATCCTGTTGGTTGGCCCCACCGGTTGCGGCAAGACCCTGCTGGCTCAGACGCTGGCCCGTATCCTGGAAGTGCCGTTCACCATGGCGGATGCCACCACGCTTACCGAAGCCGGCTATGTCGGCGAGGATGTGGAGAACATCATCTTGAAGTTGCTGCAGGCGGCGGATTATAACGTCGAACGTGCGCAGCGCGGCATCGTCTATATCGACGAGGTCGACAAGATCAGCCGCAAATCCGATAACCCCTCGATCACCCGCGACGTGTCGGGCGAGGGCGTGCAGCAGGCCTTGCTGAAGATCATGGAAGGCACCGTGGCTTCCGTGCCGCCTCAGGGCGGCCGTAAGCATCCGCAGCAGGAATTCCTGCAGGTGGATACCACCAACATCCTGTTCATCTGCGGCGGCGCCTTTGCCGGCCTGGAGAAGATCATTTCCGCTCGTGGCAAGGGCACCTCGATCGGCTTCGGCGCGGAAGTGCGCGGACCAGATGAGCGCCGCGCCGGTGATATCCTGGCAGAGGTCGAACCCGACGATCTGTTGAAATTCGGCCTGATCCCTGAATTCATCGGCCGTCTGCCGGTTCTGGCAACCTTGCACGATCTCGACGAGCCGGCGTTGATGGACATCCTGTCCAAGCCGAAGAACGCCCTGGTGAAGCAGTATCAGCGGCTCTTCGACATGGAAGATGTGCGCCTCACCTTTACCGACGAAGCCGTTGCCGCCATCGCGCGGCGTGCCATCGCGCGCCGCACCGGCGCTCGCGGCCTGCGCTCGATCATGGAGAATATCCTGCTCGAGACCATGTACGATTTGCCGAACATGGAAGGCGTCGAGGAAGTGGTGATCTCGCCCGAAGTGGTTGAAGGCCGCGCCAAGCCCTTGCTGGTGCATGCCGATCGCAAGCGCGAGGAACTGGGCGCCTGAACGGCGCCTGGTTCAAGCCTTTTCAATGCCATAGCGCGGGCTGCAGGGCGCAGTCTGGGTCCGCTGCACTATCATGTGGCCTGCTCGCATCAAGCGAGTTCGTGGGGCGGTTTCCGGCCCGCCAACCGCTCGCACGAGTCGGGAATCGCGTGGCTTTCCCTTTACGGAAGCTTTGGCCGAAATCCAGCAAAGTTTGAGCCGAGGGTGGCTTGACGGAACCCTGCCTGCCACCCATCTTATTCTTCAACGGTTGCCTGCGGGATTGTCCCGTCGGCCCAGTCTAGCGAAGTTTAAAGCATGCCCACGTCTCCCCGCGCCCAGTTTTATCCGGTCCTTCCGCTCCGCGATATCGTGGTGTTTCCGCACATGATCGTGCCGCTTTTCGTCGGCCGCGAGAAATCGGTGCGGGCCCTCGAAGACGTGATGAAGGAAGATAAGCAAATTCTGCTGGTGGCCCAGAAGAATGCCGGTCAGGACAATCCCGAGCCCGGCGATATTCATGGTGTGGGCACTATTGCTTCCGTGCTGCAATTGCTGCGCCTGCCCGATGGCACTGTGAAGGTGCTGGTGGAAGGTGGCCAGCGCGCCCGTATCGTGAAGTTCACCGAGAATGCCGATTTCTTCCAGGTGCAGGCCGAACCCTTGGGCGATGAAGGCGGCGAACAGCGCGAAGTGGAAGCGCTGGGCCGTTCGGTGATCAATCAGTTCGAGCAATATGTGAAGCTGAATCGCAAGATTCCGCCGGAGGTGCTGGTTTCGCTGAACCAGATCGAAGACCCCTCCAAACTGGCCGATACGGTGGCCTCGCATCTCACCGTGAAAATCGCCGAGAAGCAGGAATTGCTTGAACTCACCAGCGTGATCGAGCGCCTTGAGCGCGTTTATGCGCTGATGGAAGGCGAGATCGGTGTGCTGCAGGTGGAGAAGAAGATCCGCTCGCGCGTCAAACGCCAGATGGAGAAGACCCAGCGCGAGTATTACCTCAACGAACAGCTCAAGGCGATCCAGAAGGAATTGGGCGAGGGCGAGGAAGGCCGCGACGAGCTGGCCGAACTCGAACAGCGTATCAAGAAGACCCGGCTGACCAAGGAGGCGCGCGAAAAGGCGCAGGCCGAATTGAAGAAGCTGCGTTCGATGAGCCCGATGTCGGCCGAAGCCACGGTGATCCGCAATTATCTCGACTGGATGCTGACCATCCCGTGGCAGAAGCGCAGCAAGTTGCGCAAGGACATCAAGAATGCCGAGACCGTGCTCAACGACGACCATTACGGTCTCGACAAGGTGAAGGAGCGCATACTCGAGTATCTGGCTGTGCAGCAACGCTCGGCCAAGCTGAAGGGCCCGATCCTCTGCTTGGTCGGTCCTCCGGGCGTGGGCAAAACCTCGCTCGGCAAGTCGATCGCGCGGGCCACGCAGCGCAATTTCGTGCGCATGTCGTTGGGCGGCGTGCGCGACGAGGCGGAGATTCGCGGCCATCGCCGCACCTATATCGGCTCGATGCCCGGCAAGATCGTGCAGTCGATGAAGAAGGCGAAAAGTACCAATCCGCTCTTCCTGCTCGATGAGATCGACAAGATGGGCCAGGATTTCCGTGGCGATCCGTCTTCGGCGTTGCTGGAAGTGCTCGACCCCGAGCAGAACAGCACCTTTAACGACCATTATCTTGAAGTGGATTACGACCTTTCCGACGTGATGTTCATTTGCACGGCCAACAGCCTGCGCATGCCGCAGCCGTTGCTTGATCGCATGGAGATCATCCGCATCCCCGGCTATACCGAGGATGAGAAGGTGGAAATCTGCAAGCGCCACCTGATCGAGAAGCAGGTGAAGGCGGCTGGCCTGAAGAAGGGCGAATGGTCGATCATCGATGAAGCCTTGCGCGACCTGGTGCGCTATTACACCCGCGAAGCCGGTGTGCGTAGCCTGGAGCGCGAGATCGCCAACCTGACCCGCAAGGCGGTGAAGGAAATCCTGTCAAAGGATATCAAGGCGGTGAATGTCACCTCCGAGAACCTCAATGACTATGCCGGCGTGCGGAAGTTCCGCTATGGCGAGGCCGAGCTTGAGGATCTGGTGGGCACTGTCACCGGCCTGGCCTGGACCGAGGTGGGCGGTGAATTGCTGACCATCGAAGCGGTGATGCTGCCCGGCAAGGGCCGCATGACCATCACCGGCAAACTCGGCGAGGTGATGCAGGAATCCGTGCAGGCGGCGCGCTCTTACGTGCGGTCTCGCGCGGTGGCCTTCGGCGTGAAGCCGCCGATCTTCGATCGCCGCGATATCCACGTGCACGTGCCCGAGGGCGCCACGCCCAAGGACGGCCCCTCGGCCGGCGTGGCGATGGTCACCTCCATCGTGTCCGTGCTTACCGGCATTCCGGTGCGCAAGGATGTGGCGATGACCGGCGAGGTTACGCTGCGCGGTCGCGTGCTGCCGATCGGCGGCTTGAAGGAGAAGCTGCTTGCCGCCCATCGCGGTGGCATCAAGAAGGTGCTGATCCCGAAGGAGAATGAGAAGGACCTGGTCGATATCCCCGAGAATGTGAAGAAGGGGTTGGAGATCGTGGCGGTCAGCACTTGCGAAGAAGTGCTGCGTCATGCATTGGTCCGTCCTCTCGAGCCGATCGAGTGGGCGGATGATGAGGATTTGAGCAAGCCGCCGGTGGTGGAGCCGGAGGCAGACACCGAACAGACCGGCGTCATCAAGCATTGATGCGCGATGACGGCAGCCATAAGGGTGGGTAGTCGTGAATAAACAAGATCTCATGGCGCAATTGCGCGAAACCACTGGTCTCCCCAAGGAGCAGGCCGAGCGCGCGGTGGAAACCGTGTTCGACCTCATCACCCAGGCTTTGAAGCGGGGTGAGGAGGTGCGCATCGTCGGCTTCGGCAGCTTCTTCGTTGGCACCCGGCGGGCCAGTCCCGGTCGCAACCCGCGCACCGGCGAGCGTATCGATCTGCCGCCGACCAAGCAGGCCAAGTTCCGTGCCGGCAAGACGCTGAAGGAAGCGGTGAGCTGAGCCGACTTGGCTTGGCTGTTCAGCCCCTGAAGTGCAGGCCCACGAAATAGCGGTCGACGGTTTCGCCATCGTCGGCCAAGGGCAAGGCAAGTCGCCACCAATGCAGCGGCTTGTCCACGTATAGCTCGTTCCATTCACGGAAGACGGGTTCCCGGGCCTGCAGCACATCTCTGTGCTTCTGCAGGGCCTGTTCGGCCATCTGTGCGGGTTGGTAGTCGGTCAGCCGCTTGCCGGTCATCTCGCGGCCCAGGCGTTCGGCCGAGGCGGTGGCAAACACGGCATAGCGGCCATCATCGCCTTCAACGGCAACCAGGTGAAGCCGGCCCATCCAGGGGCGCAATTCCAGCAGGTCGAAATCGGCGCGCGCCGGCATCCGCCGGCCCTGCCGCTTGCTCTGCCAGAGCGCGTACAGGGCGGCTAAATCACCGGGCAATTGGGTGGGATCGAAACCGGGCATAGCGGCTAATTTGCCCTGTTTTTCATGCAACGAACAGCCGAAATATAGGTGTAAATCTGCCCAGCGAATCTGGCTGGGGAATAGCCTTGAGCGCATTCGGCTGCTATATAGCGTGCGCGGGCGGTTAGCTCAGTGGTAGAGCGCCTCGTTTACACCGAGGATGCCGGGAGTTCGACCCTCTCACCGCCCACCATACCCTCCTATGCATTTGCATATTTTTTGTAGCACCGGACGAGCCTTATACGTGGCTGTCGGCTTGTCTGCATTTTGCGCCGCCGATAAAGTGGCGCTGATTTTAATCGGGAGGGGTTCTCATGACGGGGCAAGTGCTTTCTCTGTTGCAAATGGCCAAGGCGCCGAACCATCCCAGCCGCTATGCCGATGCTGCATTGGTGATCATCGATGCGCAGCGCGAATATTCCGAAGGTGGCCTGCCGCTGCCCAATGTTGCCACCGCCACAGCCGAGATTGCCAAGCTGCTGACCATCGCACGGGCCCAGGGCGTGCCGGTTTTTCATGTGGTGCATCATGCGCCGGCGGGCAGAGGCCTATTCGATGAGAGTGGCCCGATGGCCGAGATTTTGCCGCAGCTCAAGCCCATGGATGGCGAAGCGGTGGTGATCAAGCGTTTGCCGAATTCTTTCGCCGGCACCGATCTGGCCGACAAGATCAAGGCCTCCGGTCGACGCGAGATCGTGATCTGCGGGTTCATGACCCATATGTGTGTCAGCGCCACGGCGCGGGCCGCCCTCGATCTGGGCTTCCGCAACACCGTGGTGGCGGCTGCCACGGGCACCCGCGCGCTGCCCGATCCATTGGGCGGCGAACCGCTCTCGGCCGAAGCGGTCGGCCGGGCCGCGCTGGTGGAACTGGCCGACCGGTTCAGTATCGTGATCCGCGACGCCGCTGCCTGGCAGGCAGGGCAAGGCTGATCTCGGCAATAAGCGGGAACGCAATCGAGGAGTTAGGGATCAATCCAGCTCGAAGGCGTTTTTGTAATCCAGTTTCAGAGCTGGATCCTGCTCTTCCTTGTAGAGCAGGCAATTGCCGACGGCGAGTAGTTCTATCTCGCTGCCCATGAAGCAGCGAAAAGCATCCTCCGGACTATGCACAATTGGTTCACCACGCACGTTGAAGCTGGTGTTCACCACGACCGGACAGCTGGTTAATTCCTGGAAACGCTTGATCAACGCGTGATAACGCGGATTGGTTTCCTCATGTACGGTCTGGATGCGTGCCGAATAATCAACATGGGTGATGGCTGGCAACGTAGAGCGCGGCACATTCAACTTGTCGATACCGAACAATGCCTGTTCATCCGCCGACATTGTACGCCGATGCTGCTCCTTCACATCGGCAACCAGGAGCATATACGGGCTGTCGCCGTCCAGATCGAACCACTCAGCGACATGTTCGCGCAATATAGATGGCGCGAAGGGGCGGAAGCTTTCGCGGTATTTCACCTTGAGGTTCAAGGTTTTTTGCATGCTTGGGGAGCGTGCATCGCCAAGGATGGAGCGACCGCCCAGCGCGCGGGGACCGAATTCCATGCGGCCTTGCATCCAGCCGAGCGCTTTTTCATCAGCCAGGCCTTTTGCGGCAGCATCAATGAGAGCGTCATCGCTCAGAACATGAAAACGTGCGCCGGCGGCTTTTAGGCGGCTTTCTATCTCGCTCTGCGAGAAAGCTGGGCCAAGATAGCTGCCTTTCATCGCATCGCGACCGGGCGTTATCCGGCGCGGTTGCTCGAGATTGAGGTGATAGGCTCCAAGCGCGGCGCCAAGTGCGCCGCCTGCATCGCCGGCCGCAGGTTGTATCCAGATATTCTTGAATGAGCCATCGCGCAGCAACTTTCCGTTAGCCACGCAGTTGAGCGCCACGCCGCCCGCCAAGCATAGATTATGGATGCCGTATTCTTGCGCAAGGCTACGGCCAAGCATAAGTACGACTTCTTCCAGAACCTGCTGAACGGAGGCTGCGAGATCCATCTGTTTTTGCGTGAGGCGTTCTTCCGGTTTGCGTGCCGGTCCGTCGAACAAAGCATCGAATTTTGCATTCGTCATACGCAAGCCGGTGCAATAATCGAAATAATCCATGTTCAAGCGGAAGCTGCCATCCGGTTTGATGTCCATTAGATGGCGCTTGATCAGATCGGCATAAATCGGCTGGCCATAAGGCGCTAGCCCCATCAGTTTGTATTCACCCGAATTGACTTTGAAACCGGTATAATAGGTGAAGGCGGAGTAAAGCAGCCCCAGTGAATGCGGAAAGTGTATTTCACGCTCGATCTGCAGGGTATTGCCGCGCCCGATTGCCACCGAAGTGGTGGCCCACTCACCCACGCCATCCATGGTCAGCACCAAGGCTTCCTCGAAGGGCGAGGGAAAGAAGGCTGAAGCGGCATGGCTGAGGTGGTGCTCGGAGAATAATAATTTTCCTTGCCAGTCGAAATCCGGTGCCCACTTGGCGAATTCTTTGCGCAGCAAGTCTTTCTGGAACAGTTTTTCCTGCAGCCAGATCGGCATGGCGATACGAAACGAAGAAAAACCGCGCGGGACGAAAGCCAAATATGTTTCCAGCAAGCGCTCGAATTTCAGGAAAGGCTTGTCGTAAAACACGACGCGGTCGATGTCGTTGAGCGTCAGCCCGGCTTCAGCCAAACAATAGTCGATGGCGTGCTTGGGAAAATTGCTGTCATGCTTTTTGCGCGTGAAGCGCTCTTCCTGCGCTGCCGCCACGATATTGCCACCCACAACCAATGCGGCAGCGCTATCATGATAAAAAGCGGAAAGACCGAGAACGCGCATGCTATTCAGAACAGCGTGTAGATGAAGGGGGCTACTGCCGAACCTTTGGTAAGCACCAGCAATGCGCCGAATAACACAGCCATGATCAGAATCGGCAGCAACCAGAATTTCTTGCGCACTCGCATGAATTCCCAGAGTTCGATAAGGAAGGCCATCGCTATCCGCCTCGTATCAAAATTGCTTTTTATAGCTTTCGCCGGTTGGACCAGCCGGCTCGCGTTTTACCCAGTAACTCGCAGCAGTCGGATTGAAATCCAGCGCTAGCGGGCGTTTGCCCAACACGCGCATCAGCAGGCCGATCGGCAACATGGCGATGAAGAATAGCAGGCCCATGATCAGCGGATTGGTAACCTTATGCAGCATTAGCCCGAATTGGAACCACAGCCAGTTCAGCGGGCGCAGCAGGCGCGGTGCCACGAAGGCCAGCAGCAGGAATGCCGCCGCAATGCCCAATAGCCAATAGCCCCAGTTTCTGGCATGCCAAACTTGCCAGCCACCGATCAGGCCGAAGGCAATTCCCATGACGAGCCCGAAGCTCTTTTCGGAGCCGACTTTCACGTCATCCGGTCGATCGAATGTCTCGTGGCTGTTGCTCATTTCCGAGGGCTTGAAGGTAAAGGGTTGAAGCCATGCGTTTACACGACTTTTGGCGGTAGTAGCATTAAATACCAAAGCCAGCAATATCGTTAGCTTCGGCCGTCCAGGAACTGCTTCAGGCCGTCGCGCCAATCGGGCATGAGATCGAGACCTATCCTGGCTAAACCGGCATTTTCCAGGGCGGAATAGGCGGGGCGGGGCACTTTGGCGGGGAATTCACCTGGGGCGGCTACTTGCAGGTCGGTCTTGATGCCAGCCAGATCGAAGATGGAAGCGGCAAAGGCGTGCCACGAGCATCGCCCGCGCGCGGCCATATGGTACAGCCCGTAATGCTCGGTCTGGCAGAGAGCGACGCTCTGACCGGCGATGGCTGCCGTGGGGGTAGGGCTTACGATTTCATCGTCAACAACCCGCAGGAAAGGCCGCTCCCGGCCCAGCGCCAACATGGTGGTGACGAAGTTGCGTCCCCCCTTGGCTCGGCAGGGGGCATGGCCGTAGATCGCGCCCACTCGCAACACGAAATGCCGGGGTGCAAGGCTGCGGACAAAATATTCCCCAGCCAGCTTGCTGTTGCCATAGGCATTCAGCGGCCGCGGCGCATCTGTTTCGGCGTAAGGCGCCTGCTTGGCGCCGTCGAAAACATAATCCGTGCTGTAATGGGCCAGTACGGCATCCAGATCCGCCGCAGCCAGGGCAAGATGCCGCACGCCCAGTGCATTCACGCGGAAGGCCGCCACCGGGTCGGCCTCGCAGGCCTCTACGTTGTGCATCGCCGCTGTGTTGAGAATGATATCGGGTCGGGTTTCGCTCAGCACCCGGCGCACGGCCTCGGCATCGCCGATATCCATGCGCTCATGGTTGAGCGGCACGATATCATGACCCCGCTTGCCGAATTCGGAGACCAGATCGCTACCGAGCTGGCCATTGGCACCGATGATGGCGATGCGTTTAGGGGGCATGGTGGAGTCAGCTCCGTGTCCGGCTATCGATCAGTCCTGCCGTGCCGCTGGCTTCCAGCTTGGTGAAGACCTTGATGTTGTAATAGGCATCGTTCTCGAAATTGCGGAAGCGGTCCAGATTGGCTGCTAGTTCGCCCACGATCGCCTTAGCGTCGGAGCGCGGATGGAAGCCCAGCACTTCGTTGGCGCGGCGGCAATTCACCTTGTAGTTCCGCAAATCCTGCACATTGCGGATTTCCAGCCTGGGCTCGGTGCCGTGGAATTCGCGCACACCATCGCGCACCAGATCGGCCAATTCACCCAGCGTGTAATTGCCCGAGGCGATATTGAAGATGCCTGAAATCTCTTCATTCGCCTCGACGGCGCGTATATAGGCCGAGGCTGCATCCTGCACCGCCAGTACAGGGCGCCAGATCGACGGATTTGTCACTGTGATCGTGCCGTTCTGCACAGCATGGCTGAACATAGTGTTGATCACTAAATCCAGCCGCATGCGGGGGCTATAGCCGCACACGGTGCCTTGGCGCAGAACGATGGCGGAGAAGGATTCGTCTTGCAGGCTTAGACATCCATGTTCGCCAAGCAATTTAGAGATACCATAGGGGTAATGGCATATAGTGGGGGCCTGCTCGTCGTAGAATTCATCAACGGCATAGCCGTAGACCGAACAAGAACCGCCATAGATGAAGCGCCGCACGCCGGCTTGTTTGGCTGTATAGGCTAGATAAGCGGGCGCCGCCGCATTGCCGATAAAGTTGTTGGCGGTGGAATAATTGGCCATCGGGTCGTTCGAAAGCCCGGCCAGGAAGATCACGCAATCATAGCCCTTCATATCGTCCTGGGTCGCCGACATCACATCCTTTTGCAGCACATGCGTGCCTTTGGGAAGGTTGTTGCCGAACCATAGCAGGTCCAGCACATCCACCTGATAGCCGCGCGCCTGCAATTTGGGCACCAAAACCGAACCGATATAGCCGGCTCCTCCGGCAATCAAAATGCGCATGCGATCCTCCCGTCCGGCAATCGGCCGTTAGTATGTGAAATGCATCGATTCCGGACGTTCCAGCCATTGCTCAAGGCTTTGTGCCACGCGGTCCTTGTCGGAAAGCAGCGGCTCAGCCACTGGCCATGGCACGCCGATCTTGGGGTCGTTCCACAGCACTCCGCTCTCGCCTTTATTGCTATATGTGCCGGTGCAGAGATACTGAATTTCGGCGTAATCACTCAACACGGCAAATCCGCGAGCGAAACCCGCAGGCGCCCACAGCATGCTGCGGTCGCGGCTGGATGTGGTGAGGCTGACGTAGCGGCCCAATGTAGGGGATCCCTTGCGGATATCCACTGCCACCAGGAAAGCTTCGCCGGCGCTAACCCGCATCAGCTTGCCCATCGGCGGCTCCCATTGAAAATGCAAGCCGCGCACCGTGTTGCGTACCGAGCCCGAATGATTGAACTGCACGAAATTGGCAGGCAAGCCGAGTGCGGAATATTGGTCCTGGCGGTAAACCTCGGTGAAGAAGCCGCGGCTATCCTCGAACACTTCCGGCTTCACGATGTAAACATCGCGGATGTCGGTTCTTTCGTATGCTACCTGCATGACCACGCCGTTGCATCCATTGTTGGAGTTTTGAGTATTTTGATACACGGAATGCGAGATTGAGGCAATTCTTCCTACCTGGTTTTGGGGCCCATGCTACCCGTATAGGGCTGTGGTAAAAGTCATGGCAGAGGCCGTATTTGCAGCAGGTTGGGATGCTCGGCTAAGTGGGCGGTAAGGCGTTCTGCGGCTTTACGGTGGCCGCTGGGGCGCCAATGCCCATCCGACTGCCAGAAATCAGTAGGTTCAATGATATCCAGTAGGTCTAGCCAGGGGATGCCGGCCCGGTCCAGCGCCCCGATCAGAGCATCACGTGCTCGGGTGTTTCGTTCGCTACCACCTCGCACGCAATCGTCGAATTCGCACTTGGTTGGCACTGTCATTACCAGCAAGCTGATGCCGGCGACATTCAGCCGGTGATTTATCTCTGCCATGGTTGCGCCAACCGTGGCAATGGCCTGATGCGCTACCGCTTCTCCTTTGGCGCCGAAACGCTCGGGATGGTATATCTGGTCTTGGTCTGAACGGAGATCGAGCAACGCTTGCTCAAGGCGCGGATCGGCTTGTTGTGCCATAGCATCGGCGCGAGTGTACAACTCAGTATATGCGATATCGAGGCGCTGAAAAAAGATCGAATGATTGTAAAGCCAAGCTAGCGGCCTCCACCCGAACAAGCTGGATACCATAGGCAACCGAAATTGCTCCTGCTTTGCATAGGGCAGCGGATAGCCACCCAGATGCAATCTGCCATCGCTGCTTAGGTAAGCATAGGGTTTAAAATACCCGTAGCGCACCCAGTGCACGGTATCTACGAAATCGTTTCCCAGACAGAATGCAATCACCGCCAGTTTTGGCTTTCGACGAATCACTTCATCGGTTTGCAGCAGGTAATGTACTGGGCCATAGCCGGAAACACCCAGATTCCAAACTGAGAAGCCGGTTTTTGCGAGAAATTTATCGCTGAACCGATCGTCTTCATCGACGCCGATTCCCCAAGTAAAGGAATCTCCAAGAATGACGATGTCGGGCTGTGCGCTTATAGCCGTTTGCCTGTAACCGTTTGCGTTGATCGTGACATGGTTCGAAAACTCCTCGCGCTTCATTACACCGTGTGCGCCAGGCCGGCCAGACCAACCTAGTACGGGATCGAATTGATAGAAATAATATTGATTGCTGGTCGCTTGGATTGGATGATTCGCCTGTTGCGATGTGAAGCGAAAGTAACCTTCAATAACCAAGCCGCCGATCAGAAGCGAGGCCAGCAACAAAGCCAGATTTCCGGTCAGACGCTTGATGTTCACACCAGCTTCTCCAGTCCGGCTGCCTTGGCGAAGCTTTGTGCCATTTCACCGATCAGGTCGCGGCCGTAGTCACGCCCCAAAGCGATGAGCGTGGTATCCTGGCCAAAAGCCATGCGTCGAAGAAGTGCTAGGGCCAGCGTGGCAATTACTGGCGTGGGGCGCAAAGCCGCGCCCATGCGCCGTGCCAGATTTAAAGTCATGTCGCCTTTGATACCGAAGATCGACATGCCATCCCAGAGCGGTAACGGCTGGTTCATGCTCGCGGCATCGAAGCGCTGCGTAGCTGCGCCTTGCATGGCGGCTTTGTCCAGGGCAGCGCGGGTGAGCAGCAATTTTTCCCAATTCGGGAGGGTTGTGGCTAGAGTGGCGTTTTGCATTTCCAAACCCTGGCTGGAATCAGCCAGAATTTCCAATAGAGCGACGATCCAGCGCGTATCTATATACTGGCAAATTTGTTCCAGATGGCTTTCGAGCGCAGTGCGATAGGCGGACATATATTGTGTTTCGCCGTCCTGAAGCGCAAACATCAGGTGTCTCAGTTGCACGAAAGGACAGGTGGCTTTTAGACCATCGCCCTCGCCACGCCGGGCGCGGTAGAAGGCGCGGGCGCATTCATGCCAGTCGTGATGATGCGGGTCGTGGCATATCTTTGAGATGCTCACCATCAGCTATCCTCGGCGGCTATGCGCAATTCCGCCTTGAAATCACGCCCGTAACGCCCCCCTATGGCATTGAGGGTGCCTTGCGGATTATCTAGCGCCCGCTCAAGCAGTATCTCGAAAATCGCGGCCAAGTGTGGGGCGGGACGTAGAGCGCGGCGCAGGCGTTTCACGAAGGCGCGCGGCATGTCGCCGGGTATACCTAGGATGGTCATGCCATCCCAGAGGGATAGAGGTGTGCGGAAAGGCGTGAGGTCGACGGGTCCGAGATAGTCGCCGTCCAGTCTTTGCAGGTCAATATGCCGTCTGGTCAGGCCCAGTTTTTCCCAGTTGAATAAACCTGAGGCCAGTATCGCAGCACTGCGTTCGACTTCGCTTCCGCCATCTGCATAACTATCCAGAATAGATATCAGCCAGCGCGATGAGAGATTGAGGCGCAAGAAATCCAGATGCTGCCGTACCAATGCATCGAAAGCGGCGAAATCGTCTCCATGGCCGCGGCGTAGGCGGATTATATGCAGCTTGGTCCGTTCCAGTAAGCAGGAGCGCTCGTTCACATCGGCTAGGGTGGGCAGTGCCTCCCTAGTATGCTCCATCGCATCCAGACAATCAGATAGGGTTCTGTGCTCTGGGTGGTCGCAATACAATTTTGCGATTTTGTCGACTCTGCCTGTCTCTTCGACATGGAAGCGCAGAGTGGTAACGCCCCAGCCCCTGTCCATGGCAGCATCCTGCATTGGCGCAACCCGCCAGCAACGCGCCCGGTTTGTTGTGGGCAAGCGGATGGTGTGTATAGCCGGACGAGCCGGCACTTCAAGGATTCCTGCCTCGCGTATATCGCGCTGAAAGTCATCATTACTGGTTTGCAGGGCTATGCGATGTACGCAATCGGTGTTGTCCAGGCGACCACTCCATTGTCGCAAAGTTACCGTGCGGATTACCGTTGGTTCCTCGAAGCGCTGACCGATCCAAGGGGTTGGGTCGCCAGCAGTGGAATGCCAATGAGACAGCACAGAGCCATCGAAGGCCGCTGCAACGCCCGCACCCTCAGTGGCGCTACTGGCAATGGTTTCCGGCTTGGCTTCCGTTGTTTCGTTGCTGTCGCCGTATTCAAGTTGGCGATACATTTCAATTACATCGCTGATCGGGCCAGCGGCGATAACTTGGCCGCGATCAAGCAGCAAGCCCTTATTGCAGGTTTTGAGCAGTAGATCATCGGAATGCGAAGCGATCACCAGGATACTGGCATCGTCCACGAAACTTTCCGCGCGACGGCGCGCTTTCTGCAAGAAAAATGCGTCTCCTGCGCCGATGCCTTCGTCCAGCAGCAGGATATCGGGACGCCTGGATGTAGCGACGCCGAAAGCCAACCGGATCTTCATGCCCGAGGAATAGGTGCGGACCGGCAGTTGCAGGTAATCTTCCAGTTCGGTGAAGGCGGCGATCTCATCATGCAGAGATGGGATGACGTCGCGCGGCACGCCGCGCATCATCAGGGCGTAGTCGATAGTTTCGTGGCCACTGAGTTCTTCGTCTATGCCGAGGCCAAGGCCTAAAATTGCGGAAACCTCGCCTTCAATCTTCAATTCGCCTCGGCTGGGATGGTAAATCCCGGCTAGCACACGCAGCAGGGTTGACTTGCCGGCACCATTGCGGCCGACCAACCCCACGCGATCGCCCTCACGAATATCGAAATCAATCCCACTCAGCGCCCGTACATTGACGATGCCGCGCGCATCCTGGGCCAAGATGCCGCCGCTGCCATAGTGCATGAGTTTGAGGCGCAGGGATTGGCCTCGTTGGGTTACCACCGGGTAGATCACTTCGATATCGCGTGCGGTGATGCGCGCCATTGTTAGACCCAATACGCGATGCGCGTTTGCAGGCGCATAGCAATCAGCAGCGTCAGTAGCCAGCCGAAAGCAGTGATGCTCAGCATGATGATAATGGTGTGAAGCGGCGGCATGCTGCCGAGCATGGGGGCGCGCAGTAGTTCAACGAAATGGTAGAGTGGGTTGAAGTCGGCGATAAAGCCGCGTGGGCCCAGCATGTCGCGTAACCAGAAGACTGGTGTGATCAGGAATAGCAAATTGGTAATGACTGAGACCAGCGGCGGGAGGTCGCGGTAGCGGGCGCAGAGCAAACCGAAAATCAATGTGATCCAAACGCCATTGCAGGCCAGCAGCGCCAGTGCCGGCAATGCGAAAAGAGTGGACCATGTGATCGGCGTGCCGGCAATCAGCACCGTGGCGGCTACGACAAGAAGATTATGCCCGAATATCACGGTGTTGCTGACAACGGCGCGGATGGCATGGGCCATAATCGGGAGATTTTGATCGCGCATTGTGCCGGCTTGCCGGGTCAGGGCCGTGCAACCCTCGTTGATCAGTGAATTGACATAGCCCCAGCTGGACAGGCCGGCCACCAGATAAGGGATGTAATGCCTGATTTCCATATTGAACAGCGCAGAATAGACCACGGCAAGGCCGGCTGCCGTCATCAGGAAGCTGATGGTGAGCCAGAACGGCCCTAGGATCGATCGCCGATAGCGTAACGATATATCGAGCAGCGCGAAATTCCACCAGTAACGCCAGTGCAGAAAGCCACTGGCCCAGTCACGGAGAATGAAAAGCAGGTTGCGCTTCATTGCCCGAGCGGCCAGGAGAAGCGTTCGGCCATGGCTGGCGGGATCAGCCGTGTGGCCCGTGCGGCTTGTTCGGAGCTGAAGACGCGGCGCCATTCATCCACTTCGCCCCGGCGGAAATGTTTTACGTCTTCAGCCTTCAGTGGTGGTTTGATGAAGCGTTCGGCGGGAATGCCGAAGAATTCCAGCGCATGTCCGATGAAGGCTTCCTGGTCCGCTGCCATATCTTCGAAACGGGTGAAGCCTATGCGTAGTGTCCCACCATTGGCCATTGCCTCGGCCTCTGCGCGCAGCCAGCCATCAACCCATTCGATGAGAAGCGGCAACCAATGGTCGATGCCCCAATCCAGCCGTTGCTCGAAGGGCAGGGAGTAGAAATCCGCCGGCAGCGGCGGATAGACAAACTTCAACGTTGCCGCCTCGTTGGCTCGGAAGGATGGGTCGGCCAGGTAATGTACGTAAGACAAAGTTGCCTGACGGGGATCGCGCAGGTGCACCATTATGCGATCAACGTGACGCGCGATATGAGTCAGGTTGATCCGGCTTGCGCCGAAATGGTCCTGGCTGATGCAATTGCCTTCGGAGAGAATGCGCAATTCAGGTTGGCGGATCACATCGTCGGGAAAATATTGATGGCTGACGATCCTGCTGTCGATTTTCAACCCGGCCTCGAACAAACCACTGATGAAGTATGTGCCGGATTTAGGCATTGTCGTCACCAGCATCGGTGGAAGCTTGATGCGTGCAACCGTCTGGCGCAGGTGCTCCAATTCAGCTTGTTGCGCGGCGATCTGGTTTTGCAACGCTGTGGCCTCCGCCTTGGCGGCTGCAAACTGAGCATCGGCTTGGGCGTTAGCTGCAGCCAGCCGGGCCTCGGCTTCGGCACGATGGGCAGCTAATTGTCGTTCAGTTTCCTGCAACCGTGCCGTCAGGTCCGGCACTTTGTCCTGACTGCTTTGGCGCGCTAGCAGTTTCTGCAGTTGCTTGAAGATATCGTCGCGCTCCGCCAGAATCCGCTTGAAAGCGCCAGATAGATCGGCAGCACGGGTGTCGGCGGCAGCTATAGTGTTGTAGGCGACCTCGAGATTGCGCTCTGTCTCGGCAAGGCGGGCCAGCACTTGTTCGTGCGCGGTTCTTAGCTCCAAAAGGGCATTCGCTGCTCCATCGCGTTCGGCGGTGCGTTGCCCGAGAGTCGTCTGCGCAACGTCTCGTTCGGCTCGTGCTGCATCTCGCTCGGCCGTCAATTGCGCGATCTGCTGGCGGCCCGCGTCGCGTTCCATTTCCGCGCCGCTGAGACGGGCGCGAATAGCACGCGGCGTGGTGAGGCGATATTTAGTGGAGTTATAAGCGCGACGAATAATTTCGCCCCAGCCGATGCGGTGTCCTCGCTTGTATTCCCGCAGCCACCACGTGGCATAGGGCAGCAGCAAATCCCAATCCATACGGCGGGCCATGACCGGCATGATACCCTTGCCCCAGACCGAGAAAAAAGCCGGTGCACGGCGGAGCGCACGGCGGATATCGCGGAAATCCCGTTTGCTGAATAGTTTCAGCATTTCCTCCTGCACTTCACGCAATTTCGCTGGAGAGCGCATGCCTGTGTAGGAATAGGATTGTGGATTCGCCCGGATATAGGCCAGCGGCTTAGCAACCACGCAAGCGCCGTGACGAAGGGTCAGAATGGTGTATGCGACCAGATCGGAGTGCCATTCCAATGCGTTCACGAAGCCGCCTATGGCGCGTAGCTTCGCGCAATCCACCACCGCGGTATTGCCTGCGATCGGCAGATAGGCCCTCTGCATTCTGGCCACCACGGCGGCAGGATCGAGCATTTCGGGCAAATCGCCTAGATTAAAGATATGAGCAACACCTGGCGTGGTGGCAAAACGCACGGCTAGCTCATTGGACGGATCGGTGCCGCGTAGTTCCACGGTTTCAGAAAAACAAAGTCCGGCTTCCGGGTGCCGCTCCAGAACCGGCATAGATTCCGTCAGGAAATCTGGCAGCAGACGGTCGTCTGACGCGGTCCAGACCATATGTGTGGTGGTTATCAAGGGAAGCACGCGCTCGATGGTCGCTTGCAGGCCGATATTGCTCTCGTTCTGCATGAATCGGATACGTGGATGGGCTTTCACATATTCGGCCATGATGGCGCGGCTATTGTCGGTGGAGCCATCGTCGACCAGGATGATTTCATCCGCCGGTCTGAATTGGCCTACGATACCATCCAGCGCGCTGCGCAGATAATGCCCTTGATTGTAGTTGGACAACAGGATGGTGACGCTCGGGCGGCGTGACGGCACGGCGCTAGACTGGTCGGAATCTGTGCTACGCGCTTCTATTGTCATTTCGCCTGGGCTGCCTGGCTATGGCGTTCGCGTTCCCTCTCGGCCAGATCATTAAAGGCGGGGTCGGCATGACCATAGAGCACTTGCAGGCCATCCTCCATGCAGGGGCCGCAAAGATCATGTTTGCGCTGGCGCGCTTGTATTTCGGCGAGCGGCACATCCAGGTAATTTCCTATGCGGTTGCTCTCACGTGCTGAAACCGCGCAACACAGGTAAACCTCTCCGGTGGTGTCGATGGTCAGGTAATTGTAGAGATCGCAATCTTTCAGGTGATGCTCACGGCTGATGGCGGCAGCCTGCTTGGGCTCCAGGGCAAGGCGGTCGATCAGTGCCTGGTCCTCGGCTGTCAGCTTGGTGAATGGTTTGTCCGGATGCAGATAAGTCAGCATCTTCTCCACCGGCATGAAATACGCCCAGGCCTTTACGAAGCGGAACCCGAGACTTTCGGCAAAAGCCTTCATCGCGGCTTCGTCGGCTTCGTTATCGAGATAGCGATGGTAGAAGACTTCGATATCGGTTTTGGCATTCTGGCGGTCACGTGCGGCGGCAAGACGACGCATGTTGTCTTTAACCCGCTCGATATTGCCGTGGCGGTGGCCACGTTCATATATTTCCTGAGTGAATCCGGAAACCGAAATGCGAATCCAGTCCACTCCGGAGGCCAGCAATGCGTCTTCACGCTCCAACTTGTTCAGGTTGGTGCTGATCGAGGTGAACAGGCCGAAGGATTTCACCAGTGTCAGCAACTCCGCGATGTTGGGATGCAGCAGCGGTTCGGTCCAGTTATAGAGGCCGACGCTTTTCACCGTCGCTTCCGAGACAGCTTTTTCCAATAGGCGCCGCAACAGGTCGGGGCTCATCAGGCCGCCCTCAGAGAGGGCCTCGCCTTTGGTCCAGTTGCCTACCGGGCAGGATGGGCAGCGCAAATTGCAATGGCTGAACACATCGATATAAAAAACCAACTCAGGCTTCGCAGTGGTGCTGGCCGGTGGTTGAACCGCTATGGCGGGCGCAGGTAAGGCCGCATTGGGGCGTGTTGCCATAGGAGCTTGAGATGCGGGCGCGATTAAGTCCTGCGGACCGACATCAATCTGCCAAGGCTCTGGATCCCAATCGGGCTGCGCACGTTTTACAATGTGTTCAATCGGACCGATGGAATTCCTTGGATCGGGATTGACCCAGCCCCAGACCAGTCTTGCTGCATCGTGGAAATCACCGCCCGCCGGGTTGAAATAAATCCCGGGTCGCCCTGCTGCCAGGGCTGCTAGTCCCAGGGCATCCAGCACACCGATGTAGATATCACTCTTTTCTGCGAAGGCGAATATTTCATGTTGGGAGCAGCCATGGCGCAGAGCTGGCCATATGTCAGGACTCTTCGACCAAACATCCCAATCCGATGCTGGGTGCCGCGAATTGCTGAGCAGGCAAAAGCCAAGGCCGGGTATGCGTTGCTGCAGTTGCTGCAGGCTGGGTAGCCAACGCAACAATTCAGCATCGCTATAGCCTTCTTGATCGCTTGGCAGATTAAGCGCCACGATCATACGTCCGGGAAAGATGGTCTTCACCCGGTCGTTGAACAATCGGCGCGCCTCTATAGGTTGATGCAGCAGCCGGCTAGGTTGGCTTTGGTCAATGGTGCGGGCAAAATCGGTATGCTCGGCACGAAGATCGAATGGCGGTGCCATATCGGCCGTGATGCGTCCGCGCTCACGCAACGTGGCGCCATTCAAGACACGTGCGTCCTTTTGTGATGCATCCCAGTGGATGCTGAAGTTACAAAAGCCTCCGGACAGGCAGAGCAGTGAAAGCAAGCCATCCAACTGCGTATCCATGCCGTCGCCTTCGACCAGCAGGGTGCCATGAATTGCAAGCGTAGGTGGGATTTCAGGGTTGTGGGCGCGCAGCCAATATTGCCATAGCAGGAAGTTCCGTTTTTCCCGTGCTCCAACAGGGCCCATGATCCGAGCCTGAAAATTCATCTTATCGGCGTAGCGTAATTCCCGGAACTTCAACCGCGCCTGCATGTTGATCATGAGACGCTGCCGCCAGGGCTTGGTGCTGCGGGAGCCGAACCGCGCCAGGATACCGAGGATGCGCTGCGGCGGCGTTTCGGTCCAGGAAAAGGCATGTAAGCGCAATGCCCAGGATGCTGCAGTTTTCAGTTCCTGGTAGGTGCGGTAAAAATAATATGCAGGCGGTTGTCTCATTGCGCTGCACCTGCTTCTGCTGCTGCCTTTTTACGATAAAGCTGCATCAGGGGACTATTTGCTGCATGTACAACACCAAGATAATCCAGCAGCATGGCTGCGTCTTCCCGCGCCCAGTGCAGATATTGGTGCTGCTTGGCAAAAGGATAGGCCGTTGCCCCCACGGGAATCTCCGCATAGTGAGAGAAGACTGGCTCGACCCCGGTTATGAAGTAGGGTGCGCCGCTGAATGTTGCCATGGTGGCGAAACCGCTGGATGTGCCCATGAACATATCTGCATTGGCCAACAGCGCTAGTTCATGCGCCAGGCCATAACCTAGTGCGCGCAGGATCGTCACATTCTCCAATGCCAAGAGACGGCGGTCTGCCTCTGCATAAGCGCCGAGCATGACAAAATGTACATCGGGATGAGTGCGTCTTGCGCGGCCGAAAAAGGCAATCCACTCATCCATCGGGGCATCGCGGTAGATAGTGCTTGGCGTCGTGGTCAGGCCGCTCTGGCGCGGATTGACGCAAACCAGGAAACGGTCTTTGAAAAGGGTGTCACGCAGCTGTTTGGCCCAGCGGTCGTAGCCGCGCGGCGCCCCGAGTTGCGGCAGGCGGCCATGCTGTTTGTGGAATCCATTGATCAGCGCGTGGCCCATCGGATAGTTCATCTGCCGCCGCAGATGCTGCTCTAACGATGGCCATACAGAAACGCCACTGGCATGAAGCTGTTCAAGCACCAATCCCGCTTGCAGGCCATAGTCGCGCAGCAAGCGCAGCGCACCCGGCAGAGGGTTGCACAGGAAGGCAGGAAAAAGATTGTCGAGATGGGTTAGGTAATTGTCAGGTGTGATATGCCCTTGCTGTGGGGCCGACGGAGCATAGGGCAGGATATGGATATAGATATCCATTCCGTTGCATTTAGCATCCTCGGCCTGGCAGGCAAGGTTGACCATGGTGGTTAGCACGTCACCGAGTGCATAATGTTGATAACCGAAGTCGAAAAAGGCGGCAAAGCGATCGCGAGGTATGGAAGATAGCAGCGCGGCATATTCATGACGCGCTTGACGCCAGAGGCGATACCTGTTCGCTAGCTTCGCAACGATGCTCACGGCTTGATCAACCCCTGTTCGATGATCATTTTACTCACGGCCTGCGCATAGAACTCCATGCCCCAGAGTGAAGGATGGAAATTGACTTCGGTAACATTCATGCGCTCTGGCTTTTCGACGGGGAGAGTCACGTAGTCGAGCGTTTGCAGGGCTTTATGGTTTGCAATGCTTTCAAGCGACTGCAACAGCTTCTCGCGCGCTGGAGTCAGCAGATACTCGGTTCCATCCTTTACCTCGGGATAGAAGGCCAAGTGCACCAGTTGCCAAGGCACCCCGATGCTATTCAGATCCTTTATCTCATCTACAAACCCGGGAATCTCGTTATATGTTAATTCGGTGATGCGGGGATTTTGAGGGTTTTTGTAGTTGCGGAAGATGGAGTGTACCGCGTTGCGATGAACAATCAGATTGTAAAGGAATGAATGCCGAAAGGTGAAGATGCTTACGGTTTCCGCGCGATCTTCCATGACAGCTGAGATGTAGCGCGCGTATTTGTCCTCGATTTCTTCGACGACCTGGTCGCGCTTGCCCTGTGTTCGGGTACACCAGTCGTATGTGGCGCCGGGGTGAAGCAAGAAGGTGTCGGCTGCGCGGTTGAGGGGCGGGTTTGGATCTGGATCAAGCGTGGTCAGAACCCGGTCTTCGCCATTCTTAACGACGGCGGTTCGCCAGAATCGGTCGCGGTCTATGTCATCTGTAATGAAGGTAATTAGTGCCAGATCCGGTTTGAATTCCTTCAGCTTCGCACGGGCCAGCGTCACCATTTGTAGGACGCCATAGCCATCACGGCCAAAATTTATAACGCGGACCTTCTTGTTGAGGCGCTTCTGCAATTCATCTTGCAAAGCTTGCGGCCAATTGCGGCCATTTACATGGAATGCTGCCCATGAGTCGCCGAATACGGCAATCTTAATTTCCGCATCTTTATAGTCAGGCTGCTCCGGGCCGATATTGCCGTCGCTGTTGATGACATCGAGAACGGCGCAACCGCGCACCAGCCCGTCCGCGAGCATGGTCAGGTCGATTTTGCGTTTTGGCGGATATACGTATCCGAAGTCTTTATCGAATTCCCAGTGCGATATGCTGTAGGTAGCCAGAGAGGCCTTCGTATCTACAGGTTTCACTGTGAAAACATAGGGATCTTTAAAAGCAATATAGGCACGAATCATAATTTCCGAGCCCACCAGGCCTAGGATCAGACTGATCAGGGTCATGGCGAGGTATAATTGGACTTGGCGATTGCGTTTCATCGTTTCTCAACAGGCAATGGGTCAAGGGAGAACATCAAAACGAGCGAGGAAATCTATTTCGCCGTCTGCAGGGACAATTGTGCCCTGGCCGAGCAAAAGGCGAAACCACCCTTGCAATACAGATGCGGATGGGTCGATGGAGCTGCTTATCGTAATGTCGGTCCATTCAGGCCCGATTTTGGTAACTGGTATCTGGGCCACCTTATGCCCATCGTAAATATAGATTGACCCGGTATCGAGGCTGATCGGCTTTTCGGCGCGGGCGGCGATGGTCAGCGTGACTTCCTTACCGCGGAAGACCGCTGCGTCGGGAAACTGGAAGCCGATGCGCCAATCCACTGCGGAGCCTGGGCTGCCCGGGGCTTTGAAGTACTTGAGGCGGCAGGTCGGTTTTCCGTTGAAGGGTACGCCGTCGGCTTGTGCAATCACTTCGGGAGCGGGTTTGCTGCCATCAAAGCGGTAGGAGGTCCATTTGTTCTCTGTGCGCGTAGAGCCTGTGAGTGCCAACACAGAGTCAGACATTTCGACGGGACAGCGATGCGCAACGAATGGCGAAGCTGCAGCTGGGGCAGGTGGCGTGGGCGCCTCGTAAGGACGATCACTGGGCGATACTTCCATCGCAAAATGAATCTTGCCTTCCTGTGGCTTAATCGTGCCGTCTCCAAGCACCAATCTGAACCATGATTCGAAGCTGCCTGCATCCTTGGAAACCGGGCCAATTACATCAATCGTCTGCCAGTTTTGATCTATGCGGCGCACCGCTTTTCCGGTTACGGATCGGCCATCGTAGAAATAGGCCGTTCCAGTGCTCAGTTCGACAGGAACACTGGATTTCACCCATACCCGCAACTGCACCATCTTTCCTCGGAAAGGCGCAACATCGACGGCGGTGTTGCCAATGCGCCAGTCGATGCCTTGGCCGGCTTCATGGGCTTTGAAGCTGAGTTCGCAGGTATTGCTGAAAGGCATACCGCTGGCTGCGGATTTACTTTGGTCGACCCGCACCGAAGGCGCTTTGACGTTACCGTCTTCGGTCCAAATCAGCCATTTGTTATCAAAGGTCTTGGCGAATTCTGCTTTGGCCTCGATTGGACAGGTAACGATCGGCCGGCGGCTCGTATTGACGGGTTGGTCGGTCAACAGCAGCAGTGCAAGCGTAGCCAAACCCATGACCACAATCGGCGCCAAAAAGAACACCAAGAGCCTTTTCATTCAAACCATTCCCTTGACAGAAAGTAGCCCGGCAACGCGCGGACCATATAGCATGTGACGATGCTGCACGTAACAATTTCCCTGTTTTCGGGTTGTCTTTTGAAATACGCAGCGGGTTATAGCATGCGGCAGGGGTATTGGTTATCCATGCTGGCTTTTGCAGGGAAGTGGAATGGGACTATAATCCTATAAAATTATCTGGCGGTATGATTCTTGCGCCGCCTATTCAACTTCAGATTTTTCGGTACTAGAAGCCCGCAATCTGTCTCTTGTTATCGCAGCAAGCGTTTCGCAATTCTCCAGTGCTATTGGTAATAGGTGTGCTATAGGCAACCGGCCTGAAAAAAAGCGGTATTGCTCTGTTTGTGCCGCACAAGGCGCTTTTGATGGGGGGGTAGTTTGCAGGACAGGTTTAAAGACTACACGCTGATCATTCCGGCGCATAACCGCACGCAAATGCTGGACCGCTTGCTTGGCTTCCTCGAGCGCAGCAAAGCCCCGTTTCCGATCGTGGTATTCGACTCCAGCCGTGCCGATTTGCTGGAAATCAATCGCGCCCGCGCGGAAGCATCGCCGCTCGACGTAACCTTCATGCCGTTTCCGCCCAATATCCACCCCTATGATAAATTCTATGAGGGGGCGAAGACGATCAAAACGACCTACTGCTCCATGATCGCCGACGACGACCTGGTGTTGTTGCCAGCGCTGGCCAAATGCCTTGATGCGCTTAAGGCGACGCCGGATGCCATTGGCGCCCATGGCATTTATTTCAATTTCATCGAGGATAAGGATTATTTCAATATCAGCTACACCGTACAGCGCCATGCTGCCTTGCAGCAGCCGACGCCATACAAGCGTGTATTGTGGTTGATGCGGCATTACGATGTGATGATGTATGCAGTGTTCCGCACGCCGGTTTTCGTCGCCAAATGGAAGGGATGTGACCGCCTCAAAACCACATTGCTGGCTGAGATTTGGTCAGGCCTTTCGGCTGCTGCTGCGGGCAATATCCTGCGGTTGGATGATTTCTATCTAGGACGCAGCACGGGCGAATCGCTCTCGCCCGCCATGTGGCATCCGCACCAGATTTTTTGCCAATCGCCACAGGCTTTGTTTCAGGATTATCCTGCTTTCCGGCAGTTGCTGATTGATCGTGTCAAGGAATGTGGAGAACTCACCCCGGATGATATCCTGACAATCGGGTTTGATTTGTATGGACTGGATTATATCAAACCATTCGTCCGCAAAGATGTGATCGATTTGATTATTGAAGATCGCATGGCTGGGATGGATGCGCGCTCTACCGCGGAGCATCTCTGGCAACGTTTCGTCAATTCCACCCGCGCCATTCATCCAGTGGATCGATTATTCGGCGCATCCGGTCGAGATTTTGCACCGGATCATCTGATGGGGCAGCATTCCCCACGCGACTTTTTGCAGCCTGCCCGCATCCATGACGGTACAATGCGAACCTATAAGCTGTTTTACGAGTTCATATACCCGGAACTTAAGCCGCCGCACGCCTATACGCGAGAGACCCTGGTTGACCTGCTGACGCAGCTTTCAAATTATTGAAGCTGCGTGAAGGGTTGGTTTTTGGGGTTGTCAGCCGCGCAGAACGTAGTCGGTCGGCCAGTCCTTGATCTCGTCGAAATATTTGCGGCCCCAGGCAACCATCTCGGCAAGGCCCTCTTCCCAGGTGATTTCGGCTTTCCAGCCTGCATCGCGCATGATCGCTGAGGAATCCAGCCAATAGCGGGCATCCTGGCCCAGACGGTCGCCGGTCACCTCGCAAAGCTGATCGAATGGCACGCCGAGGGCTTCCGCGGTTAATTCCACCACGCGACGGATAGCGGTGGGCTGTTCCGGGCCGCAATTATAAACAGTACCCAGCGGGGCCTTTTCGCAGACCATTAGGATTGCGCGCGCCAGATCGCGGGCGTGGATGTAGGATTTTTCTGCGCGGCCGCCGCCATGCAGCGGCAACTTGATGCCTTTCAAGCCGCACACCACAGCCTTGGGGATAACGCGATGCAGCAACTGACCCGGGCAATAAGCATTGGAGGGCCTGATGATGTTCATCGGGAATTTGAGGAATTTCTGTGCAGAAAGCAGATACAGATCGAATGCTGCCTTTGAGGCGGCATAGGGGCTGGAGGGACGGATCGGGTCGTCTTCGGTGGCTGCATGCTCCACAGAGCCATAAAGCTCCGAGGTGCCGATCTGGATGAATCGCTCTACGTAGTCGCGCTTCATCAATTCCTCGACGAAGCGGGTCAATGCCATGCTGTTGGTTTCGAAAAAGCGCCAGGAATGCTTCCAGGAAACGGCGCCTTCGCCTTGAGCTGCATAATTGATGATGATTTCCGGTCGCTCTTTATCGAGCAACTCCATCAGCAGGTCGAGTTCATAAGTGACATGCCGTGCATGGTATTCATAATTCTTGCGCTTCTCGATTCCGAGCGAAAACGGTTCAGGGCGGAGAGAATTGCGGCCGATGCCCAGCACTTTTTTGGGATCGGCGTGATCCAGCAGGTAAAGCGCCGTATGGATGCCGAATGAGCCGCCACCACCGATCACTGCATAAGTCTTTGCCATCGCTCTGCCTGCAAGAATTGTATAGGTAGGGTGTATAGGATTGGTGGCATTACCTTGATCGGTTTAGATGCCAACCGACGCCGACTGAAACTCTCCGGTCCCCGAGCGCTTGTCAATCCTCGGTAGAGGCGGGTTGTAACCGGATCCTATCTGGACAGCGAATCCGTTATCTCTTCCTATGCCAGCTTTTTCGCTGCGTTGGATATCGCGTTGTAAATCGGTTTGTCGCTTATCGATGAGCCGATCGCGTTAATGGGGGCAAAAGTATCGGGTCAGCCGATGGTAATTTCGATTCGTATTTCATGTGATTGATCAGGAAGACTTTGGTTGCGGGCGGCGCCATCATGGTATGACGATGCTTTCCAGCCCACCTTGGCCCGTTAGGGCTTCGGCTAAGTAATGGCCAAGTCAATATCGATATCTTTGGTGTCTCGGGGCGTTAAAGACGCCTGGAAAGAGGCCTGGCAGTCATTAGCTCCATATAAAGTGGCTGTTTTTCGCAAAAAATTAAAAAATTAATCCTGCCGGGTTTGGGCAAAAAGTTGCTGAACACGCCGATAAGTAGCGGATATTTTTTTAATTATGCCGTAAACTTACCACCTTGGTTTGTATTCACTGGGCCGCAACGGTTAAAAGAGTATGGCAGAAGGCGTGGATATCGAAGGCGGATCGGCCTCCCAGGCCGCCGGCACGGGGGGCTGTGGTTGCCCAGCCTGCGTGACGGCAGCCTATACAGGCTTGGGTGGCGTTCCGTTTGAGTCGCTGGCCGAGTCCGCTGCCAGCGATGCCATTTATGGGGCGCCGAACACCACCAACGCATTGCTGAATCAATACGGCTTGTATTGGAACGGCGGCACTACCGGCACCGGCGCCACGGTAAGCTATAGTTTCATGACCTCGACGCCGTTCCGCTACCAGCAACTGGTGGCGCTGAGCGGAAATGACCCCGAGGATGTCGCCGAACTCGCCAGTTTGAATGCTTTCAACGCGCAGCAGCAGCAGGCGACGCGGGAAATTCTCGCTCTATATGCTGAAGTGTGCAATCTCACATTCGTCGAGGTGGCGTACAACGCCTCGAGCAGCACCGGCGCCAATATAGAATTCGCCAATACCAATCAGTCCGATACGCTCGGTTATGCCTATTACCCCAATCAGTCGCTTTCGGGCTACAAGGTTGGCGGCGATGTTTTTATCGACAATTCGGTACGCAGTCCGACGGCTGGGAACCTCGATTACCTCGTGCTGCTGCATGAGATCGGCCATGCCCTCGGCCTGAAGCATACTTTCGAATCCGATGGCGGCGGCTCTACGCTCTCCGGCGCGGAGAATACCAATCAGTATTCGGTGATGGCGTATAACACCCACCCGAATTACAGCAGCATCTATCCGCTCACGCCGATGCTGTACGATATCCAGGCGCTGCAATTCATCTATGGCGTCAACACCACCACCCGCAGCGGCGACACCACTTATGGCTGGACCAGCTATTTCAGCGGCACCACGCAGATCCGCACCATTTGGGATGCCGGCGGCACCGATACCATCGACCTGACCGGAGCCACGGCCGGCCAGACCATCAATCTGAATGCCGGCAGTTTCAGCTCTATCAACGGCACCAATAACGTTGCCATCGCTTTCGGCGCCACCATCGAGAATGCGATCGGGGGCACCGGCAACGATACGATATACGGCAACGCTGCGAATAATATGCTCCAAGGCGGGGCAGGAAAAGACAGCCTGTATGGCGGTGCTGGCAACGATATAATTTATGGCGGCGCCGGCGTCGACTACATGAATGGCGGCGATGGCGACGATATTTTTTATGATTTGTATGAAGACCCGGGCGGCTTTGGAGGTTGGGGCATTAACGGCGGCAGTGGCTACGATATTGCCGATTTGTCAGCATCCGCGGTCGGAATTCAATCAAGCTACACCAACATCATCGATGTCGAATATCTTATCGGCAGCAATTTCTCTGACGTGGTTCAGGGGAGTATAAGCTCGACATATTCGATGACCTTCGTTTCCGGTTTGGGAGATGATACCTTTTACGCCGGTATGGGCGCCGATACTTTCAATGCGGGCGCGGGCACTGACTTGCTTAGCTACAGCAACTCTACTGCCGGGGTGAATGTAAACCTAGCCACCGCAAGTTTCTCGGGCGGTTTCGCGGCAGGAGATTCGGCGTCGGATGTCGAAAATGTCACCGGATCAAGCTATGCCGACGATCTGACAGGTACTGGCGCCGCTAATATTCTGGATGGTGGGAGCGGAAACGATACGATCCGAGGCGGGGGCGGAAACGATACAATTTATGGCGGAGGAGGAAATGACTGGCTTTATGGCGAAGATGGCGATGATGTAATTTACGCCGGAGCTGTTAACTTAAGCGATGGATCGTCCAACACGAATTGGATGGATGGTGGGAACGGCAACGACACGATTTATGGATCGTTTTCCATTGATACAATTTATGGCGGCTCCGGAGACGATGTTATCGATGGGGGCCAGGGTGCCGATACGATTTATGGCGGCTCTGGCAATGACTATATCGTAGGTGGCGGATACGGTGATTACATCTACGGCGAAGATGGCAATGACGTGCTATTTGCCTCCGCAATTAACAGCTATTCGTTTGACAATTATACAGCATATCTCAATGGTGGTGATGGTAATGATATGCTTTATGGCCATTTCTATGGCGATATATTCGTCGGTGGCAATGGTTCGGATACTGTAAACTACTCAATCGCAAATCTTGCCATAACGTTAAATCTTTCAACCGGCGTCGTGTCCGGCGGAGCGGCGGGGGACACTTTTTCCGGTATCGAGAATATCATCGGAACGAATTACGCCGATACGATAACTGGCGATAATGGCGACAACATAATCGAGGGTGGCTATGGCGCCGATACGTTGGTCGGTGGCGCGGGTATTGATACCGTAAGCTTTGCCAATGCAAGTGGCGGCGTGATGATGAATCTCGTCACGGGCGGTAGCTCAGGCGATGCGGCCGGCGATCAGTATAGCGGTTTTGAAAATATCATTGGTTCTGGATACGATGATCTTCTGGTTGGCGATACGAACGACAATGTTATCCGCGGCGGTGCGGGCGGCGACACGATCAATGGTAAGGCTGGCTTCGATTACGCCAGTTACGAAGGCTCCAATGCAGGGGTGAGCATCAACCTTGCCTATGGTGGTGCCTCGGGTGGCCATGCGCAGGGAGATATTCTTTCTGAAATAGAGGGTTTGATCGGCTCCAGCTTTGCGGACACTCTGATCGGCAATGCCGCCGCAAACATACTTTATGGCGGCGCCGGAGCCGACAGCATTACAGGTCGGGAAGGAGCAGATACAATCTATGGCGACGATGGCGATGATCGCATCGATGGCGGCTTCGGGGCAGACACGCTTTATGGCGGCACGGGTGCGGATTCGATCTGGGGCATGTCGGGCGCCGATATTATAGAGGGCGGCGCAGGAGACGACATCCTTTATGGCGGAGCGGATGACGATACGCTGCGCGGCGGCGACGGCAACGATACCTACAACTTCAATGTAGGCGACGGTGTCGACACCATCGAGGATAGCGGCGGCTACGATGTCATCAGATTCGGCGCCGGCATCACCGCGCTTGATGTGATTATGCAGCAATGGGGCAACGACCTTTATGTTTCGTTGCGCGATGCCAACAACCATGCCCTGCTGTCTTATGATCGCATGCTGATCAAGGATTTCTATACGGTGGAAAACCGCATAGAAGAACTGCGCTTTGTTGATGGCAGCGTGGTCAATCTGGGGGCTGCCAGCGTCATCAATGGCGATGTGGGGCCGGAGCATATCGTGGCGGCGGCCGGCGACGATTGGTTGCTCGGCGGTGGCGGCGATGATGTGCTCGAGTCCAATGACGGTAACGATACATTGGATGGCGGTACCGGCAACGACACATTAAGCGGCGGCGCTGGCGACGATACGTATAATTTCGGACGCGGCGGCCAGGTCGATACCCTGGTGGAAAGCAGCGGAAGCAACGACAGCATCGGTTTCGCGCGCGGCATCACGGCCTGGGACGTGATGATGCAGCAATGGGGCAACGACCTCTATGTTTCGCTGCGCGATGGCAATAATCATGCCTTGTTGTCGGTCGATCGCATTCTGGTCAAGGATTATTACACGGCCGGTGGATTGGTGGAAAATCTCCGCTTCGTGGATGGCACGGTTATCGACATTGCCGGCGCATCGGTAATCAACGGCGAAAATTCCAATGAGAACATCGTTTCCGCTTCCGGTAACGACTGGCTGCTGGGCGGCGGCGGAGACGATACGCTGACCGCCAATGCCGGCAACGATACTCTGGATGGCGGCACCGGCACGGATATGCTGTATGGCGGCACGGGCAATGATCGCTACGCCCTCTATACCGGCTCCGGATTCGATACGATCATTGAAAGCAATTTGGAAACCGGCAATGCCGACTCGCTCGGCCTTGGCTCTGGTATTACCGTTTGGAACATCGCTCTCGAAAAATCCGGCAACGATCTGATCGTTGGCATCACCGATGGCAGTCTGGCGTCGGCTTCCGCTGCGGCGGACCGTGCCTTGATGAAGGATTGGTATTCCGCGTCCAACAAAGTGGAATTCTTCGTCTTTGCCGATGGCACCAGGATCGACATGACCTATGGCACGATCCTGAACGGCTCGGCCTCAGACGATACGCTGACCGGCGGCAGCGGCGTCGATTGGATGCTCGGCAATGCCGGTAACGATACATTGAATGGGGGCGGCGGCAATGACGTGCTGGGCGGCGGAGCGGGCATAGATACATTGGTGGGCGGAGCTGGCGCGGATAATTATCTGTTCGGGCGTGGCGATGGCGCCGACACCATTTCCGAAAACGACAGCACTATCGGCGTGGAAGATAATCTGCTTTTCGGCAGTTCGATCACAGCGGATCAACTTTGGCTCAGTCGTTCCGGCAACAATCTGGATATCGCCATCATCGGCACCTTCGATCATATCCAGATTCAGAACTGGTATTCGGGCAGCGAATATCGGGTGGAGCGTTTCCGGCTGGCCGATGGCAAACAGTTGATCGAGGGGCAAGTCCAGACTTTGGTGGATGCCATGGCGGGTTATTCCGTGCCTGCTTTCGGCGAAACGACACTGTCTAATCCAGCCTATGATCCATTGGAAACCCTCATTGCGGCCACCTGGCGTTAATGCTGCTTTGCGGCATATCGGAAAGCGTGGCTTTTTACCGGAAAAGAAATAACTTAGTTACCTCGAAATCGTAGAAATCGCCCATGAGCGACAGCATCAACCCATTGCCGAATATAGATTCCGGCCTGTTCAGCCTCGCGGCTTTGCTGCGGCTGTTTGGGCAGCCGATGGATCCTGAGCAACTGCAACACCGCTTCGGTCGCCCTGGGCAGATGCTCGGGGCTGCGGAGATCGTGCGGGCCGGGCGGGAATTGGGCCTTAAAGCAAGGTTGATCGAAAGCAACTGGCAGAAGCTGGCCGGCACGCAATTGCCGGCTATCGCCGAATGCCGCGATGGGCGGTTCGTTTTATTGGCGGCGCGGCGTGCAGAAGCCGATAAAGAAGCTGTTCTGGTGCTGGATCAGGGCAACGGACGGCCAGTCTCGCTCTCCAGGACTGAATTCGAAGGCTCATGGACCGGCAGGCTTATCCTGCTTGCAAGCCGCGCCAGTCTGGCCGGCGACCAGCGGCGCTTCGATTTCACCTGGTTTATCCCTGCGCTGGTAAAGTATCGCGGCCTGTTGGGCGAGGTGTTGTTCGGCTCCTTCTTAATCCAGCTTTTGGCCTTAGCTGCACCTTTCGTTTTCCAGATCGTGATCGACAAGGTCCTCGTGCATCGCTCGCTCACAACGCTGGATGTACTGGTGTTTGCCTTTTTGGTGATCTCGGTTTTCGAGACAATTTTCGGCGGCTTGCGGGCCTACCTTCTGGCGCATACTACAAACCGTATCGATGTAGAGCTTGGCGCTCGGCTCTTCGACAGGCTTTTGAGCCTACCCTTGGCCTATTTTGGTGCTCGGCGAGTGGGCGATACCGTAGCCCGAATGCGCGAATTAGAGACGATCCGCAATTTTCTGACCAGTTCTGCTCTCTCGGTTGCAGTTGATGTCGCCTTCACTATCGTATTCATAGCGGTAATGCTTGCGTATAGCGGCTTTCTTTCGATGATCGTGCTTCTATCGTTACCGGTTTATGTGTTGCTGTCGTTCATCGTCACGCCCATGCTGCGTCGTAGGTTGGAAGAGTCTTTTGTGCGCGGCGCGGAGAGCCAGTCTTTCCTCGTCGAACGCGTCAGCGGCGTTGAAACCTTGAAGGCAATGGCTGTCGAGCCGCAGACGCAACGCCGTTGGGAGGAATTGCTCGCAGGCTATGTCGGGGCATCCTTTCGCGCCAATTTTCTTGGCAATGTAGCCGGGCAATTGGCTCAAATGGTCAACAAAATTGTGGTCGCGGCCACCCTCTGGTTCGGCGCTAAGCTGGTCATAGAAGGCGCTATCACGGTTGGGGAGTTGGTCGCGTTCAATATGTTGGCAAGTCGCGTGAGCACACCAATCCTGCGTCTGGCGCAGATATGGCAAGATTTCCAGAGGGCCAGGATTTCGGTTGATCGGTTGGGTGACATCATGAATGTACCCGGCGAGGCGGGGTTGCGGACTGGGCGTGCGTCGTTACCTATTCTGCGTGGGGAGATCGGTTTCGACCGCGTCACCTTCCGATATACTGCCGATGGCCCCGACGTATTGCGACAGATCGGGTTGCATGTGCCGGCGGGACAGGTGCTGGGCATTGTCGGACCTTCCGGTTCGGGCAAAAGCACATTGACCAAGCTGGTGCAGCGGCTTTATGCCCCCCAGGGCGGTCGTGTGTTGTTGGATGGTATGGATATCGCGGGGGTGGATGTAATTGGGCTACGCCGCCAGATCGGCGTTGTATTGCAGGAAAACGTACTTTTTTCCGGCAGCGTGCGCGAGAATATAGCCTTGGCTAATCCGGGTTTGGCGCTCGATCAGGTGATCCATGTAGCTAAGCTTGCAGGAGCGCATGATTTTATCATGGCTATGCCGCAAGGATATGACACGCTAGTGGGCGAGCGCGGTTTCAATATTTCCGGTGGCCAGCGCCAACGTTTGGCCATAGCACGCGCTTTGGCAATAGATCCGCGTATCCTGATATTCGATGAGGCGACAAGTGCGCTTGACGTGGAATCCGAACTCGCGATTCAACGAAACATGAGCCAGATACGCCAGGGGCGTACGGTCTTGATTGTTGCGCACCGGCTTTCTGCCGTGCGCAGCGCAGATCGTGTGGTGTTACTGGATCAGGGCGTGATCGTGGAAGACGGCAAGCCAGAGGAATTGCTGCATAAAGGCGGGCGTTTCGCTGCTATGTACCGCCTCCAAGCGGGAGGCATTCATGCCGTTTGATAGTCTCAGACGCATTGCGGGCGTGACGGCCGCTGCTTTGGCGCACGAACGCAGTCTACCGGCCCGCACGGCGCGTGGCCGAGACGAAACGGCCTTTCTGCCTGCTGCGCTTGAATTATTGGAAACGCCACCCTCGCCAACGGCGCGGCTTTTATTCTGGAGTTTGGCTGCGCTCATTGCGGTGGCTATAGGCTGGTCTTTCATCGGCCAACTCGATGTTGTCGCGGTGGCCGAAGGCCGGTTGGTTCCAGCCGGCAAAGTGAAGCTCGTGCAGCCTTTGGAGGCTGGGATCGTGCGCGCTATCCATATCCAGGACGGCCAGTCTGTGCGCGCTGGAGATTTGTTGATCGAACTCGACACCGCAGCGGTGAACGCAGATCAACGGCGGCTGGAATCGGACCTTGTAACTAGCGAGGCTGAGGCATCGCGGTTACGCGCGGCGCTTCATCCGGATGCACCCTTGGCACATTTTCAACCTTCGAGCATTATTCCCGAGGCGCTTCGTACTGGCAGTCGGGCTCTGCTGTTAAGCCAGGTCGAGGAATACAATGCCCGCCAGGCAAGCCTGACCGATGAAATGGCTCGTCGCCGCGCGGAGCGGCGTACGCTGGAAACCAGTATAGAGCGAGCAGAGAAGGCTCTGCCTTTGCTGCGCCAGCGTGTCGATGCGCGGCGCGAACTTGCTGAAAAAGGATTCGGCTCGCGTTTGCTGCTTCTGGAATTGCAGCAGCAACAGGTAGAACAAGAGCATGAATTGGTTTCTTTGCGCCATAAGCGAGAGGAAAGCAATGCCAGCATTGCGGCATTGGAAAAACAGGTGCGCCAATATCAATCTGAATATCGTAAGAATGTTCTTACGCAATTGACCGAGGTGGACCGGAAAATTGCATCACTCACCGAGGAATTGCTCAAGGTCAGTACTCGAGAGGGGCAGCAGCGTTTGTCGGCCCCAACTGCCGGTGTGGTGCAACAGCTCGCGATAAATACGATCGGCGGCGTGGTAACGTCGGCACAGCCATTGATGGTGATTGTTCCTGCCGACATGCCGATCTTCGCGGAAGTCAAATTGTTGAATCGTGACATCGGCTTTGTGCAGCCTGGACAACCCGTCGAAGTGAAGCTTGAAGCTTTCCCTTTCACCAAATATGGCACGGTAGCCGGCCGTGTCGATACGGTTTCCAGCGATGCGATACAAGATGAGACGCGAGGACTCGTATATATCGCGCGTATCGCTCTTGATCAGGAATACGTTGAAGTGGCCGGGCGTGAGGTAAAACTTTCGCCGGGAATGGCGTTGACCGCGGAGATCAAGACAGATCGTCGTCGCGTTATAGATTATCTGCTTTCACCGATTGCGCGGCATCGGGATGAAAGCCTGCGCGAACGTTGATTTTGGCTTCCGTATTGTTTTCTAGTGCCTAAGCCCGCGGCAGAGAGCAATATAGTCGTCACGCTCGGATGTCAGCCAACCATGGCGGATAAGGAAATCTATTGCCACCAAGGCGCAATCGAATTTGAAATTTTGTCCTTCCGCCAGAACCTCGATCAACTCTTTGGGTGTTAGCGCGAAGAATCCCTCCACCTCGCCATCGGTATTTCTGGGAGTGAAGTCTTCCGGCAATTCAAGATCAAAGCATTGAATCAGGCCGATCTGCAGTCCAAGTGGCCTCCGCATCCGGTAGCTGACAATGCCTGTTTGGTGGGCCTGCATCATGAGCGGTTTTGGAATGCCAGCTTCTTCCTCGGCTTCCTCGATGAGTTTGATCCTGGGATCCTCGTCATGTGGCAAGAAACCGGCGGCAATTTGGTCGAGCTTACCGGGTTGTGCCGCGATATGTTGGGCCCGGCGTGCCACCCATAGGCGTTGTTTGCTGCCTCGACCGGAGAAGCCATTCAGATGAACCCCGCCAGCCATGATCCCTAAGGCTGGTATAGCCGCGCGCTGCAATCGGAAAAGAGACTTCCCGCTATCGAATTCCAGCACAGGCGTATAATCCGGGCACCAACGACCGAAACCGGTCGGATCGCGCTCATATACCCGGCGCAGGGCGGTATCGAGGGCATCTCCTGTGGCTGTAAGGTCGCCCAGATCATCGCGGATCGTCAGAATTCCTGCTTGCATCAGGAAGACAGCGGTTTCTGCTTGCAGACGCGGCAACATCAATGGGTCGATCCAACCGATTTGAGCAGAGCGGAAATGCAGTGGCACCATATCTGCCAAGCTCTGTGCGTTGCATTCGGTGATGCGGTCGAGAAGAGCCATGCGATCCTGCGGCGTTATATATTGAAGGAAAAGTACTAGCGGCTGGATAAGCCACTGGGCAAGGCCAGGTCGCTCAAGAGGCCCGCAACGATGAGAATAAATCATGAACAGCTGTTGCTGCCGGCTGCATTTACAATAAAATCTGCTTGTATTTGTTGGAAGATAGGGGCATTCGGCCATATGCATAATCTGGTAGCGGCATGAAGAGCAGGTTTCTGGAAGGCATCCTGTTGATGTTCAGCATGGCCATAGGCTTTGTGCTGCTCGAACTCGGCCATCGCTACCTGTTGTCGTCGCAATACCCTGAACATTTTATTGCATCCTCCGGCAACCCGCCGGATTTATGGTTTTTCCAGCAGTCTCCTTGGCGCTTCAATCTCGAGTTCGGCTATGAGTATGTGCCGGGGACCATTCATGGGGGCTCCAGCGCGGCCGGCCGCATAACATCTTGCTGGAGCTGGTGGACCAACTCGCAGGGTAATATCGGACGCATCGATGGCGACTATGCCTCGGCCGATATTAAGGTTCTGGTGTTCGGTGATTCATTCACGGCCCAGCAGGAAGGCGATCTGACCTGGCCGAATTTTCTGCAGCAGGAATTGGACCGGCGCAGCGGCAAACGCAGCCATGTCGTGAATTACGGTCGCGATGGTTATGGGATATTGCAGATGATAGATATGGCGGCGGTTAAGGCCGAGCAGCAGAAGCCGGACTTGATCGTCATCGCCTTCATCACCGACGACCTGACGCGTGATCGTTTTTGGCGCACCGCTACTGTGGTCGATGGCCGTGAACGCATTCTTACCACCACCGATCCTAAGCCGCATCCCGACCTCTCGGTTTCCGCCGATACCGCCATCATGCATTCAGCCGCCACGGAAGAATGGTGCAAGACTGTCGTGCACCGAGGACGCCAGCCCGGAGACAAGGTGTTCGAGACCATGGAAGCCGTGGCGCGCGAGGCTCAGGCGCGCTCGGGTTTACGGATGGATTTCTACGACCCGAGCTTTTCCACCTTGCTCGATCGCCTCATGAAGGGCGATTCCTTTGCCACGCTTCGGCTGCGCGCCCGAGGGTCGCAGAATCCTCGGCATAAAATGTTGGATTTTCGCCGCGACGAACGGTTCGGGAAGGGAATGGAGCGGCTTGCGGCGCTAGGCATTCCGGTTGTACTGATGCACCTTGCAACGGTTCAAGAACTTATTTCTGGCCAGGAATATCGTTTGGGATCTCAGGAAAACGCCTTGCTGCAAAGCCTAACCGATATTGTCGGTCAGCCGCCGATCGAAACAATCAATAATTTCAACCCGATCGGGGATGTCAGGCAAATTGGCCGTACCGCGATCGACTCCCATCCATCGCTCCTTGGCATGAAAGTCTATGCCGAAGCAGCGGCAAATGGCCTCGAAGCCCGTGGGTTGATCCGCAAATGAGCCGCACGCTTCTTGTTATGCAGCCTCCCGGAATGATCCTGGGCCCGTTGCCGAGCCTGTTGGCGCGCAATCTGCCTGAAACTACCGTGCTGCGCTATCGCTCGGATTGGACCGAAAATTTCGATACCCTTACGCCTGAACAGAGAGGGCGGCTGCTTGCCATCAAGGGGGACTTCTTTTTTGGCTTGCATGAATTGATAGCAAATGCATGCGATTATGTGGTCTATCTTTCAAATCCCGTTAGCGCAGCGTTACGGATATATGCCGAGGGGTGGCGTGATGGAGGTAGCGAATTACCCTTCGAGGATTTCATCAGACTCGATGAAAGCGGCAAGGCCGATAATCAGGCGGTAGCGCTGCTTCTTGGGCGACCGGCAGGAACTAGCGTGGTCGGGCCGTCGGAAGTGGCTGCGGCGCTGCATCATTTGCGAAGCTATTTTCTTCATGTCGGTATAGTCGAAGAGGCTGAAGCCGATCTGCCGGAATTGGCTGTAGCCATGGGCTGGCCGGCGGTTTATCTCAACCCTGATGAACTTCGCTTGCCGGAGTTGCCGTCGGTCTCGGCGGGCACCTATGAATTGCTCCGTCAGCGCAATCAACCAGGTGTTTCGCTCTTCGAGCAGGCACGTGAATTGGCGCGTAGCAGGCGGAAGCCGACTACACCGCGCGCCACTGTTATGCCCGATGTGCCGATAGCAGCCGTTCCTATTACTGAACCGGCCACGCTGGATAGTGTGGACTGCCTTGCACGGCCCTGCCTGATATTCCTGCATGTGCCTAAAACCGCGGGCGTGAGCGTTACGCAGGCTTTGCGGCGCTGCGTTCCCGAGGCGCTCACGTTAGCCGGCCCCGAAGACCATTCCACATTCCGCCTGTTCAGTGAATTGCCCCCAGATCGTCAGCGCAGCATGCGGCTGATATATGGCCACATGCCGTATGGTTTGCATGAAAAACTGTCTAGCGATTGGCGCTACTTGATTATCTTGCGCAATCCGCTGGCGCGGATCATGTCCGCTTATCGTTATTATCGTAATTATCGGAATTCCTACCTGCATGATTTTATCGAGGACCACAATATAAGTTTCAAACAATATGTCATGCGAGGCGTTGATCGCTCGATAGACAATCTTCAGGCTCGCTATCTTGCCGGAGATCCAACGATCTTCGAGGGGAACCGGCGCTTTATCGGTGGCGTAGACGATAGCGTGTTCATCAAAGCCAACCAGCACCTTTCAGATGCCAGGGTTATAGCCGGCACAACGGGCAACCTAGAGGCCACTATGGCGCTTCTAGGTATGGAGATGGGCTATCAGCCCTATGTATCCGAGACGCTCAATACCAGTGGCGGCCTGGAGCCCATAGAATGGGATGCCGAAACCCTAGCGGCGGCTTGTCTGCATAACCGTTATGATATTGCCCTTTATCGCAATGCCCTTCGCTTGACTGAGAAGCGCATGTTGCAGGCTGGCCCGGCCTACCCAGAAAAACTGCAATCCTATCGACGGCGTTTAAATCAGATGAATGCTAGTCGCCATGGTTCGCATACCGATCGGATATGGCTGCGGCTTGGCGTAGTTCCGGTGGCCTACCTGATCGAGATTCATCCCGGCCAATACCGTTTCCATATGTTCAGCGGTAGCCTTGTTGAGTTGGAGGGCAGGGTTTATGCCTCAGAGGCGGAAGCTAATGCTGCTATCCGCCAAGCACTGCCTGCTGATTTTGTTGACGGCCATCTGGAAGAGGAGCGTAGGGCGGCCAAGATCGGCGATCATGCGGCGCAAATAGCCGGTATGACCGGGGCGCTTAGGCTGGTAGACCCCTATGATGAGTTGTTGGAGCGTGGGTTGGGGCTGGTTGGCGATATCCTTCCCAGTTTTGATTGATGCGCTCAGGCGGTTGACCTGGCTTTATCAACCTCAACAGTTGAATATCCCTTGTCCAAATATATTATTCAGCCTGCGTTCTAGGGAACACTAAAGAAGCTAGCCGAAGGCGAGAGAGGCCCTGCAAGATGAGCAACATGAAGCGGTCTGCGCCGCCCGTCGTATTGGATCGAGAGACGCGCATTCGGCTGTATGATGATTTGCTGCGGGTGAGGATGCTCGAGGAAGGCATCGCTCGCTTGTATCGTGACGAGCAGCAGATGCGTTGCCCCACGCATTTCAGCATCGGTCAGGAAGCGGCTGCGGTTGGCGTTTTCGCCCATGCACGACGTGAAGATTATGCCATCAGTGCGCATCGCTCGCATGCGCATTATCTCTGCAAGGGGGGCGATCTCAAGCGCATGATGGCCGAGTTGTATGGAAAAGCTACCGGCTGTGCCGGCGGTAAGGGCGGCTCCATGCATCTGATTGCCACGGAAGTGAATTTCCTCGGCTGTGTGCCCATCGTTGGCAGCACGATGCCAATTGGTGTTGGTGCCAGTTACAGCGCTTGGCTGCGTGGGGAGCAAGCGCTTTCGATAATCTGCTTTGGCGATGGGGCGGTTGAGACCGGGCTGTTTCATGAAAGCGTCAATTTCGCTGCACTGAATCACCTGCCGGTCTTGTTTGTTTGCGAGAACAATCTCTACTCGGTAAATACGCCAATGTCGGTTCGGCAATCTAATCTTCGGTCCATCACGGACCTGGCGCATGGCCACGGCATACGCGCCGATCAGGAAGATGGCCAGGATGTTGAAGCCGTATATCGTCGCGCGGCCAGTGCTTTTGACGATCTGCGTGCGGGCGAGGGGCCGGTTTTGCTGGAATTGATGACCTACCGCTGGCTCGAACATTGCGGCCCATTATCTGATACGCACCTCGATTTCCGCCCCGACGGCGAATTCGAGCGTTGGACCGCGCGCTGCCCTTTGCGCATACAAGAAGAGCGGTTGCTGGCAGAGGGTTTGCTCGACGCTGAAACGATTGCAGCCAAGCGTGCTGCCATTGAGGCGGAATTCAAGGCTGCGGTCGATTTCGCCCATCAGAGTCCATTCCCCGAGCGGCGAGAACTTGCCGTTGGTCTTTACGTCTGACCCTCCTCGTCGCTCCGGTTTGCCGGCGCCTATACGGAAACGATCTGCAGATGTCCTCTCGTCTCGTCAAATTCAGCCAAGCGATTCATGAAGCGCTTGACCTTTCTCTTGCAGCCGATCCTCGCGTATTTCTGCTGGGCCTCGGCATTTCCGATCCGGTTGGGGTTTTTGGCACCACGCGCGATCTGGTTAAGAAATACGGCGAACGTCGTGTGCAAGACATGCCGATTTCAGAAAATGCCATGACAGGCGTTGCCCTGGGGGCCGCCTTGACCGGCATGCGTCCGGTAATGAGCCATATGCGGTTGGAATTCTCCATGCTGGCTATGGATCAGATGAGCAATCAGGCGGCTAAATGGCATTATATGTTTGGCGGTCGTGCTTCCGCGCCGATGGTCATCCGCATGATCGTAGGGCGCGGTTGGGGGCAGGGGCCGCAGCATTCGCAGAGCCTGCATGCCTGGTTCGCTCATATTCCCGGCCTCAAGGTGGTGATGCCGGCCAACAGCCATGATGCGAAAGGTTTGTTGATCAGCGCTATCGAGGATGACAATCCAGTCATCTTCATCGAGCATCGTTGGCTTTACAATATCGAGGGGCATGTTCCTGAGGGGATTTATCGAGTGCCGCTCGGTGTGCCGCGCCTCGTGCGCGAGGGCGGCGATGTCACCATCGTGGGATCGTCCTATGCAACGGTGGACGCCGTGCGAGGCGCCGCGCTATTGGCTGAACAGGGTATTCAGGCCGACGTGATCGACTTGCGCACGCTGAGCCCGCTTGATGACACCATGATTCTTGAATCAGTCAGGAAAACCGGTCGTCTGGTCGTGTGCGACCAGGGTACCCTGACGGCTGGTTATGCAGGTGAAATTGTTGCGCGTGTGGCAGAGAAGGCATTTTCCGACTTGAAGGCGCCGCCGGTACGCATTGCGCTTCCCGATATCCCGACGCCTACCACCCGTGCGCTGGCGAATTACTATTATCCGCTGCCGGGCCATGTGGCGAAAGCTGCGGCCGGGCTGCTTGGCCGCGATTGGCCTGAGCCGTTCGATAGCGTAATGCCGGCCGATATGCTTGATGTACCGGATGCCTCTTTCAACGGGCCGTTCTAAGGCCTGCAGCGGTTCTTATTCGAGAATTGTCCAGTAATAATCGCCGGTATAGCCGGCTTCTTCGAAGCAGCGCAGCCATTCCTGCGGATAGTCATGATATTGTGCCGTCAACACCCAGCGCATGAATAATTCACGCTGTTCTGGGGTGCGGTATGAATCGACTTGGACATAGGCGCGACCGCTTGATACGCGTTGTAATTCCCGCAATGCGCGGATGGCGTCTGGGCGATCCATGTTGTGAATTGTGTTGATTGACAGGGCCATAGTGAAGCCATTGTCGGGGAAGGGTAGCTTGTCGCAGCTGCCCAGATGCAGGCGGCCGATGAGTTCCGGCGGGCAATGGCGTATGGCGTATTCTGAAATATCCAGGCCGAACACTTCCAGGCCCGGACAGGCCAGCATCAAATCTTTTACAAGGAAACCCTTGGCGCAACCAACATCAAGCACCCGGTCGCCCGGCTTTAGATTAAAATGCGCAACGATGTCGCGGGCTACCGGTAACCAGCGCCCATCGTAGCGATAGCCGCCATAGCCGGTATCTCGGCTGCCATCGAAATAGGCCTCGCCAAACTGCTTGGCTATCGCAATATTTTCAGCCGTTTGTGCGGCGTTGCGCGCCTTCAGATCGCGCTTTGCGTTTGGAAGGCTACGGGTCAGGTTGATTTCTGGCATGGTTCTCGGGCTGGGTTGATGAACATTGCGCCATCAGATTTTGATAAGCCTCTTTAGGCGGTGCCGCGTGAAATTGTACGCCAGCATGCACAGGATTGCGACCATGAGATCCCAGTCCGATGGTCGGCGGATTAATCGATGCAAAATGGGATAGCTGAATGGTACGAAGATTAAGGCTGGGGCGGCACGCGCCTTACGCCGAAATTCCAGATTCTCGGCGCGATTCAGCAGATTTAGCAGGGCATCAAGGGCCGCGTCGCGGCGGGCTGGAGTGTGGCGCCCGCGCTGGCCATCTGAATTTTCATTTTCATAGATTTTCGCCATGGGCGAGGCGATCAAACCTGCGCCCCCCATATATGCGGCCATCTGCACGGGGTACCAGTCACTGAACCAGTCCAACTCGCGCAGCCAGCCGCCCAGTTGCAGTAATAAGTCTCGCTTCACGAGGGCAGCATAGGCCGGCAGCCAAAGATATTTTCTTTGCATCCAGTGAAAGACTTCTTCTGGGGATAAGATGCGGTCGGCACTGAGATCGTAGCGGTATTCTCTTGTTACGTGGCCGTCTCCGTCAGCTTGTGCGAAATCCACTTCGCCGGCAATCACGCCAAGGCCAGGATGGCTTTCCAGCAGGGCCAAGGCGCGGGAGGTGAAGCCAGGCATGATATGGTCGTCAGCGGCAAACCAGCCGACATAATCACCCTCTGCCTTTTGCAGTGCTGCCGCTGCAGAGATGGTTGCACCCCTTTGCTCGTGCTGGCGGATGAATAGGAAATTCGGATGCTCTTTCCCAAGGCTTTGGATGACTGAGACGCTTTCGTCGGTTGAGGCATCATCAACAATGATGATCTGATCGAATGAAGGCGATTGAGACAGAATCGCCGCGAGCGCCCGGGGTAGATAGGCCGCATGATTCCTATTGCAGACAATGGCTGTAAGGGTGGGGCGATTCGTCAAGTTTGACTCGCTGTGAAGCAAAATTCCTCAAGCTATTATAATTAGTTAGCATGAGAAGAGGTAAATTTGGAGAGCCGGGGTGCGCGTGCTTGTGCCGGGCAGACTATATGCTAAATTTGCTGACCTCAAGTTGAGGGTCTGGCAGGAACCGTGAGTAATAGTTGGGCGGTTTTTGCATCGGCTGGATTGCTTCGAGCGATGGAAATTCTGGTAGGCTGCAATGGCGACGCATGCGGATGTGTTTTTTTCGGAAGTGGCCACGATAGCCGCGAAGCTCGATAAAGCGCAAATCGAACAATTGGCTCAAGAATTGGTGGCCCTGCGTGAACGCGGCGGTCGGCTTTTCCTTGTGGGTGTAGGCGGCAGTGCGGGCAATTGCAGCCATGCAGTTAACGATTTTCGTAAACTGTGCGGTATTGAGGCTTATGCGCCCACCGACAATGTCTCCGAGTTGACTGCCCGCGCCAACGATGAAGGCTGGGAAACCATTTTCACCGGTTGGATGGATGTCAGCAGGGCCAACGCCAAAGACGCGCTTTTGGTCTTTTCGGTTGGCGGCGGCGACATTGAGAAAAACGTCAGCGTGAATATCGTGCGGGCGGTCGATGACGCCAAGCAGCGCGGCATGAAGGTTTTCGGCATTGTCGGGCGTGCCACCGGGCATACCGCTCAACAGGCCGACCTCGCCCTTGTTATTCCGGTGGACGAGCCTTCCCGCCTTACGCCACATACTGAAGCGTTCCATGTCGTTGTTTGGCATTGCCTTGTGTCTCATCCCATCCTGCAAGTGAAGCGGACCAAATGGTGAGGAAAGTGGCTCTACGGCCTGTTTTGGCGGGGTAGGCTAAATGGAGCGACGTGCGGTTTTCTTGGATCGCGACGGCATTCTGAACAGGGTCGAGTTGCGCGACGGGAAACCGTATCCACCACGGGAATTGACGAGAGAAATCATAACCCCAGGTATCGGTCCGGCCCTGGCGTGCCTCAAGCAGAAAGACTTCCTCCTTATCGTGGCCACAAACCAGCCGGATGTGGTTACCGGTAAGCAGTCGAGAGCGGCTTTGGAGGCTTTCCATGCCCTGCTTAAAACCCTTTTACCGCTTGATGAAATCCGGGTTTGCATGGAACTGGACAGCCCAGAATGCCGGTGTTACAAGCCGAAACCTGGAATGCTGCTGGATGCCGCTAAGGCCCATGGTATCGATCTTTCTGCCAGCTATATGATCGGGGATCGTTGGCGGGATGTGGGCGCTGGTAAGGCAGCTGGGTGTTTTAGCATTTTTGTAGATTATGGTTATCACGAGAAGCGCCCGGATCAACCGGATGCCGTGGTTGCCGACCCGCTTGCGGCGATAGATTTTGTATTGTCCCGCAATTGAGGGTTAACTCGGGGGGATGCATGTCGCCACTGGTTTCGAGGCTCAAGGTAAAGATTTTCGCCGATGGGGCTGATATTGGCGGCATCAAAGAGATGCAGGCCAATCCCTTGATCAAGGGTTTCACCACCAATCCAACTCTGATGCGCAAAGCAGGCGTCACCGATTACAAGGCTTTTGCCTTGAGCGTGTTGGATTTGGTGCGCGACAAGCCGGTTTCCTTCGAAGTTTTTGCTGATGATCTCCCTACTATGGAGGCGCAGGCATTAGAGATCGCCGGTTGGGGCGCGAATGTGAACGTGAAGATTCCGATCACCAACACTAAGGGCGAGTCTACTGCACCCCTGGTAGGGCGGCTTTCCGCCCGTGGCGTGCAGGTGAATGTCACGGCAATGTTCACGCTTCAGCATGTGCGGGATATCGTCGCCGCGCTTGATGCAAAGACCCCGGCCATTCTCTCAATTTTTGCAGGCCGGATTGCCGATACGGGTGTAGACCCGATGCCGCTTATGCGTGAGGCGGTTGCTATCGCCAAGGCGAAGCCGAAATCAGAGGTTCTCTGGGCCAGTCCGCGGGAAGTGCTGAATATTTTCCATTCCGACGAGGTGGGCTGCCACATTATAACCGTCACCAACGACTTGATTAAGAAGCTCGAAGGCGCGGGCAAGGATCTGGACCTTTTCTCACTCGAGACGGTGGAAATGTTCTATCGCGACGCTAAGGCGGCTAACTACGTCATCGAAACCGTAGGTTAAGCCTTCGCAATCTCACTCAGCCTGCCTATCAGGCCAAGCTTAAGCAGAAGGAGCGACAGCGTGAAGTTCAAGAAGATTCTGGTTATCGGCGGAGCTGGCTATTGCGGCAGTCTGTTGACCCCACAGCTCCTCGATCTCGGTTATGAAGTCACAGTTTACGATATCATGTTCTTTGGCAGCGATTTCCTGCCCAGCAACAATCCGCGCCTTAAGGTGGTGCAGGGTGATCTCCGTGATATCGCTAAACTCACGGCTGCAATGCAGGGCATCGATGCTGTGGTTCAGCTTGCCTGCATTTCCAATGACGCCAGCTTCGAGTTGGATGAGAATCTCAGCACCTCGATCAACTATGACGCTTTCGAGCCGATGGTGTTGGCTGCGAAGCAAGCCGGTGTGAAGCGCTTCGTCTTCGCATCCTCCAGCTCGGTTTACGGCGTTTCGGAATCGCCCGATGTGCGCGAAGATCACCCGCTGGTACCGCTCACGCTCTACAATAAGTATAAAGGCCTTTGTGAGCCTGTGCTGTTTAAGCATACCACGAAAGATTTCGTCGGAGTGGTTTATCGCCCTGCAACGGTTTGCGGCTATGCGCCGCGCCAACGCTTGGATCTTTCTGTCAATATCCTCACCAACCATGCCATCAATAATGGCAAAATCACGGTGTTCGGCGGTTCGCAATTGCGCCCCAACCTGCATATTCAGGATTACTGCGATCTTTGTAAGTTGTTGCTCGAAACGCCCGACGACAAGATTGCCAATGAAATCTTCAATTGCGGATACCAGAACATGAGCATCATGGATCTGGCATTGCTGGTTCGCAAAGTCGTAAAGGAAGAATTTCCGGAGAAGGGTGAGATCGAGATCGTCACCACGCCAACCGATGATATCCGCTCCTATCACATCAATTCAGACAAGATTACGCAAAAACTCGGGTTCAAGCCAACGCATACCATTGAAGATGCCGTGCGTGATCTTTGCCGGGCCTTCAAGGCAGGCAAACTGCCGAACAGCATGACCGACGACAAGTATTTCAATGTCCGGCGGCTTAAGGCGATCAACGCGAAATGACGGCTAAGCCCATTGCGATCGTCACCGGTGGAGCCGGTTTTATTGGCAGCCACATGGTGGATGTGCTGGTTCAGGCCGGTTTCCGAGTGCGTGTGGTGGACAACATGGTTGGCGGGCGCGAGCAAAATCTTGCTCATCATGCTCCCAATGCGGATGTCAGCCTGGAGCGTAAGGATATTCGCGCCATTCAGCCGGGTGACGGGCTTTTTTCTAACGTAAAGTACGTTTTTCACTTCGCGGGCATTGGCGACATCGTGCCATCCATCGAAAGGCCGATGGAATACATGTCGGTCAATGTGCAGGGTAGCGTACATGTGTTGGAAGCGGCACGTGAAGCCCGCGTTGAAAAACTAGTTTATGCGGCGTCTTCGTCCTGTTACGGGTTGGCGGCAACGCCTACGCGCGAAGACCATCCGATAACCCCGCAATATCCATATGCACTGAGCAAGTATCAGGGAGAGCAGGCGGCTTTTCATTGGCATAAAGTGTATGGCCTGCCCGCGAATTCGATTCGTATTTTCAATGCCTATGGCACCCGGTCGCGCACTTCAGGCGCCTATGGCGCGGTGTTTGGGGTCTTTTTGCGCCAAAAGCTGGCCGGCAAACCTTTCACCGTGGTTGGAGACGGAACTCAACGGCGGGATTTCGTATTCGCATCCGACGTGGCGCGCGCGTTCTTGGCGGCGGCCGAGACACCGCTGAATGGCGAAACCTGGAATGTGGGCTGCAATGCGCCGCAATCCGTAAATCGCCTGGTGGAATTGCTTGGCGGCAGCGTGACCTATTTACCCAAGCGCCCGGGCGAACCGGATGTAACTTGGGCCGACACTGCCAAGATCGAGCGTGAGCTGGGCTGGAAGCCGCGCATCTCCTTCGAGGAAGGTGTGGCTAGAATTCTCGAAAATATCGAATACTGGCGCGAGGCGCCGCTCTGGACGCCCGACAGTATTGCTCAAGCCACGCGTACTTGGTTCCAGTATCTCGATCCGTCAGCAGCAGGCGCAAAGAATGGATAAGCACAGCCAGGCTATCGTCAGCCGCAAGATCAAGACTGCCGATGAATTGGCCGAAGCCATCGGCAAACGGCCGCGGCAGAAGAAAGTCATCATGTGCCACGGCACATTCGATGTGGTGCACCCAGGCCATGTCCGCCACCTCCTCTATGCCAAGAGCAAGGCGGATATCCTGGTGGCTAGCCTGACGGCCGATCAGTTCATCAAAAAGGCTAATTTCCGACCGTATGTGCCGGAAGATTTGCGTGCCATTAATCTGGCTGCTTTCGAGCCGGTTGATTATGTGGTGATTGATCGCAATCCGACTCCCTTGGAAAATCTTAAGGTGATCCAGCCGGATTATTTCGCCAAGGGCTATGAATATTTTGAAGGCGGCGGCCTTCATCCAAGAACTCGTGAAGAATTAGATGTTCTCGAATCCTATGGCGGCGAAATCATCTTCACGCCAGGCGATATTGTTTATTCCTCTTCGCATTTGATTGAGGCCGGACCGCCGCGTATAGCTATTGAGAAGCTGTTGATGCTGCTCAAAGGCGAGGGGTTGGAGTTTCACCAGCTCAGCGAAGCGCTTGATGCCATTCAGGGCCTTAAGGTGCATGTTATCGGCGACACCATCGTCGATACCATTACCCGCTGCTCGATGATCGGGGGCATGACCAAGACACCGACCATCAGTGTGCGTTTTGAGGAGAAAGACGATTTCGTCGGGGGCGCCGGTATTGTCGCAAAGCATTTGCGCGCAGCCGGGGCCGAGGTGATCTTCTCTACCGTATTGGGCGATGATGCTTATCGCGACTTTGTGGTGAAGGATCTTGAGGAATTCGGCGTCGATTGCCGTCCGATGATTGATCCGACCCGTCCCACCACGAATAAGAATGCCATCGAAACAGGCGGCTATCGGCTGCTCAAGGTGGATACGCTCGATAACCGCTCTATTTCCGACAAGATTCTACAGAAGCTGCAGCAGCAGATCGCTGATGTGACATCCGATATTGTTGTGTTCAGCGACTTTCGACACGGTATCTTTAATCGCCACACCATCCCGCCGTTGGTGGCATCGATTCCACAGGGGCCGTTGCGGGTAGCCGATAGTCAGGTGGCTAGCCGCTGGGGCAATATCCTCGAATTCGAGGGGTTCGACCTCATAACCCCTAATGAGCGGGAAGCCCGGTTTGCCCTAGGTGACCAGGATTCCGTGGTGCGTCCCTTGGCTACGGAATTGCATCGCCGCGCCAACTGCAACACGTTGATACTGAAACTCGGTGATCGCGGCATCCTAACCTACCGCAAGCGTCCGGAGCATGATCCTCGCTCGTTCTTTGCAGTGGATAGTTTTGTCGATCATGTAAAGGATGCGGTTGGCGCAGGAGATGCCCTGCTTGCTTACTCTACGCTAGTGCTGAAGGCGACAGGCAGCGAGGTTCTGGCTTCGATTCTCGGCAATATAGCTGCGGCCGTTGAATGCGAAGTGGATGGCAATGAGCCCGTCACGCCGGAGGCGGTGCGGCGCAAGCTATCGTGGCTTGAAAAGCTCACGCATTACCAGATCTGACGGATATTGTTATGCGCATCGTCGTCGTTGGGTTAGGGGTGCAAGGCTATAAGCGTCGGAGCGCTGCCGGTGCGTCTTGCATCGCCACCATCGACCCAATCAATGCCGAGGCCTCTTATAGAGATATTCGTGACGTCCCGTTGGCGGATTATGATGCGGCATTGGTCTGCACCCCTGATGGCGCAAAGTTGTCTTTACTGCGCTATCTGCTGGAGAACGGCAAACATGTATTGGTGGAGAAGCCTCTTGGCGCCGAAGACGACGCCGCGTTAAGGGAATTGCAAAGCATAGCTGAAAGAAAACGCGTGCTTTGCTATACGGCTTATAATCACCGGTTCGAGCCACATTTCGCCCGTATGCGCGAGGTGATTGCCAGTGGGGTTTTGGGCCGCATTTATTCGGTGCGGTTGTTTTATGGTAATGGTACTGCCCGGTTGGTTCGTGAATCCGTCTGGCGCGATAAGGGCGCGGGAGTATTGCCTGATCTCGGTTCGCATCTTCTGGATACAGTGTTGTACTGGTTCGGGGCGAATCTTGGGCTGCCAAGGATGATATCGGCGCGGCGCTTCGAGAATGCGGCTTACGACCATGTCGTTTTCGCCCTGGATGGTGATATCCATATTGAGATGGAAATGACATTGCTTTCCTGGCGCAATCACTTTTCTGCCGACATCATGGCAGAGAAGGGCAGCGCGCATATAAGTTCGTTATGCAAATGGGGGCCGGCTAGTTTCACTTTACGCGATCGCAAGCTGCCCAGCGGCCGTCCTGATGAAGAAACGAGCGTATTGACAATGCCGGATCCGACCTGGGCGCTGGAATATGCTGAATTCTGCCGCCGCTGCTCAGATCCGGCGGCTCACGGCTTTGGCAATATCGGCAACGATCTTTGGATCAATGGCCACCTCCGGCACCTGACAGATAAGGTGTCGTGAGCAAGAGGCCGCGCATAGGGTTCGCTGGAATGAGCCATCTTGGGCTCAACTCGGCTATTGCCTCGGCGGACAAGGGCTTCGAGATTCTGTGTTACGATCCTGATCCCACACTGATCGCGGCTTTACAGGCGGCGCGCTGGCCGATATCGGAGCCTGATTTGCCGGAGATGGCGGCAAGGAATGCCGCCTCGCTGATCTTTAGTGCGGATATTTCCGACTTGGCCAACTGCGACGTGGTGTATATCGCATTGGATGTCGCTACCGACGATGCCGGTAGAGCTGATTTCGGACCTTTGCAGAATCTCATTGCCCGTGTGGATGGCGCCATGGCGAAAGACGCTGCAATGGTGGTGCTTAGCCAGGTGCAGCCGGGATTCACACGCTCTTTGTCGCGCGATAAGAAGAATCTTTTCTATCAGGTCGAAACTCTTATCTTCGGCCGAGCCATTGAGCGGGCTGCTCAGCCAGAGCGTTTCATTCTTGGCTTGGATGATCCTTCGCGGCCATTGCCGGATGCATGGCGGATTTATCTCGAGGCTTTTGGTTGCCCATTATTGCCGATGCGCTTCGAGAGCGCAGAGTTGGCGAAAATAGCTATTAACTGTTGCCTTGTCGCCTCGGTATCGGTGGCCAATACCTTGGCAGAGGTGAGTGAAGGCATCGGTGCCGATTGGGCGGAAATAGTGCCGGCCTTGCGGCTTGATCGCCGCATCGGTCCGTATTCGTATATCAATCCTGGCCTCGGTATATCCGGCGGCAATTTGGAGCGCGATCTGGCTGCTGTCGTAGCGATGGGTGATCGTGTCGGCGCGGATGTTGGGGTTGTGCGCGCTTGGATGGCGAATAGTCGGTATCGTAAGGATTGGGCATTGCGGCGTTTGCAGCAACGCCTTGTCGGTCGGGTTGATAACCCCACTTTGGGGCTGCTTGGCCTCGCCTACAAGGAAAATACGCACAGCATCAAGAATTCTCCGGCTGTGGCACTTCTACGGGCGCTGCCGCATCTTAACCTCCGCGCCTTCGATCCTGAGGTAAAGTCGCTTCCTGATTTGCCGGCAAGACATGCGATCATGGATAGCATGCAGGCTGCGTGGACCGGAGCGGATGCGGTGGCGATTATGACGCCTTGGCAGGTGTTTCGCACAATCAATTTGCCTGCAATGGCGGCGGAATTGCGCGGGCCGAGGTTATTGATAGATCCATTCCGTATTGTCGATGGCGCTGCGGCACGTGCGCTCGGGCTGGAATATCACACGCTTGGAACCAGTTGAGAGAGAACCATGCTGACGCATCATCGAGAAGCCACCGGAGCGCAGTTGCCTCGGGTCGTCGTTATCGGGGCCAGGGGCTTCATCGGCCGTGCGCTATGCCGGCGATTGACCGCAGCCGGCATGTCGCATCTGCCGCTTACCTCTGCCGAAATTGATCTTACCAAGGCTGAGGCAGGGGCGGCATTGGCAGGCGTGCTGCGGGAAGGCGATGCCGTGGTGCTGCTCAGCGCGCTGACTCCAGATAAAGGGCGAGATCGCGCCACCTTTATGCGCAACATCGCCATGGCAGACGCTGTTTGCGGCGCCATAGAGATGAAAACACCATCCCATGTTGTTTATGTCAGTTCGGATGCGGTCTATCCATTCGATAATGGCCTTGTCTCTGAGCAAAGCCCGGCGATTTCCACAGATCTATACAGCGCCATGCACCTAGCTCGCGAAACGTTGCTGCGCCAGGCGGCGGCCAAGATTCCTTATGCGGTTCTTCGCCCTACAATGGTCTATGGTGCTGGAGATACGCATAATTCTTACGGTCCCAACCGTTTCCGCCGCCAAGCCGTTAAGGACGGCAAGATCACGCTCGGTGGGGCGGGTGAGGAAACGCGAGACCATATCGCAGTCGATGATGCCGCTGCGCTGATCCAGTTGGTGCTGCAACATACATCGGATGGCGTACTAAATCTGGCTACGGGCCATTCTCCAAGTTTCGACGATGTGGCGCGGCTGGTGGCGGGGCATTTCTCGCCGCCTGTTCCGGTCGTGCATACCCCGCGCCAATCTCCGATAACTTATCGGCGTTTCGATATTACGGCTTTGCACAAGGCTTTCCCTGATTTTCGTTTCACCTCTCTGGAAGACGGCCTCGCAACGGCGCATTCTGTCGAGGCTGGAGCCGCCGCTTCGCAATGATTGTCGGCGATCCTCCGCGGGACGAACAACCGTCGGGCATGCTGCCCCCGGATCATCCTTTCCTGGTTTCCACGGCGCGCCTGCGGCCGCAACCTGCCGCAGTTGCGATCCTACAGCTTGATGATGGTAGGTATCTGTTGCAGCATCGCGATGCGATACCGCAGATATTCTTTCCTGATCATTGGGGTCTGTTCGGCGGAGCTATGGAGGAAGGAGAGACGGAAATAGACGGTTTGCTTCGAGAACTGCATGAAGAGCTCGCTCTTGTTATACCTGCCTCTTTGCCAAGGTATTTTTCCAGGATTGATTTCGACTTCACCTATTGCGGTCTCGGCAAGATTTCACGAGCTTTCTATGAAGTGACGTTGCCAACCAAGCAACTTTCCGAATTAAGGCTTGGCGAAGGCCGCGCCATAGGCGCCTTCAGCGCTCAGGCCTTGCTTGCCATGCCGCGGATTACGCCATACGACGCCTTTGCGCTTTGGCAGCACATCAATCGCAGCCGTATCGGCTGAGTAATGGCTTCGTGAGCATGCAGACCGACTGGATATTGTTGGTCGTGATCGGCGCGGCAGTGCTGCATGGGGCCTGGCATGCCCTCATCAAAGCCGGTGCGGATCGCCTCGTTGGCTTGGCGGGAATGAACATCGTCAGTGCTGGTATAGCTTGGCCGGCAGTTTTCTGGCTGCCTCCATTGCCGCAATCCGTATGGCCAGTGCTGGCCGCTTCAATCCTGCTCCATGCAATATATAAACTCTCTATCTCCGTACTTTATTCTACGGGCGATCTTGGCCAAGGCTATCCTATTGCACGGGGGCTGGTGCCGCTTTTTGCCACGTTGGCAGCGTTCGGTTTGCTTGGGGAGATTCCAAGCATGGCTCAGGCAGCGGGCATATTGCTGATTTCATGCGGTTTGCTGGCAATGGCTTTGGACGGCAGGCGCGTGGCTTTAGCCCCACGTTTCTGGGTTGCTGCTATCGCTACGGCTTTATCCGTCGCGGCCTATAGCGCCGTCGATGGCATGGGCATACGCGCAAGTGGGGAGCCGTATTCATATATTGCTTGGCTTGTTGCCCTGGATGGCAGTTTTTTTGTCCTGGTGGCTTTTGTGATGCGCCGGGGCCGTTTGTTTTCTGCTTTACGCGATCAGGCGGCGCCAATTTTACTTAGTGGATTATTGGGCACGGCCTCATTCTCCATTTTTTTGTTCGCGTTATCGCGAGCGCCTATCGGTGTCGTGTCGGCATTGCGTGAAACCAGCGTCCTCGTGGTTACGCTTTTCGGTTATTTCATGTTGCGCGAGGATGTGCGCAGATTGCGTCTTGTTGGCGCGATCATAATCTTTGTTGGCATAGTGATTTGTTCCAGGTGACTGTGCATTTTTGATTGCGTATGGGACAGGTATGGCCACGGCGCGGGCCGCCCTCGATCTGGGCTTCCGCAACACCGTGGTGGCGGCTGCCACGGGCACCCGCGCGCTGCCCGATCCGTTGGGGGGCGAGCCGCTCTCGGCCGAAGCGGTCGGCCGGGCCGCGCTGGTGGAGCTGGCTGACCGATTCAGCATCGTGATCCGCGATGCCGCTGCCTGGCAGGCAGGGCAGGGCTGATCTCCGTCGGCCATTAGCGTATGCCGCGCATCACGCGACCGTGATCATGATTGATGCTGGTGCCAGTTTTGCAGTTCCGCGGATATCGGGCGGCATTAGTGTATTACACATAAAAATTTTGTTTAGTTGTATTTCTGTTCGATAAAAATTCGCAATACTTCTGGCATGGCCTTGAGGCTGATCTAGTCACTTCGAACTAAGCCGCTGAATTTTGTGGCGAAATATTGGGCATCATTTGGTTTGGGGTGGCCGCAGATTTCAGACTTGGAACATTGTGGCCAGCAGTCCATCAGGAACGCGCAGGCGGCTAAGACTTCCGCTGGGTCAGCTATATCGACCATCGGGCCTACTTTCGCAGGGTGTCGGGCGAGCCGATATGGCCTTGCTCGGATGTTGGAAATACAACCCATGATTAGGTCTTTTGAGCCTGAATCCATGGAATTATGACGCGATTTCGCAGGTGCGTGCTAAAATGCCGCATGTGATGATTATCATGTTTTTATTGTCTTTTTTGCTTGGTTGACGCGCAATCCGTGGTAGTGTCTGGCCATCGCGAAAGGCTGGTTAAGCCGAATCAGGTTTAGTCGTCTGGCGGTAGTGAAAACCACTCGAAATTCTGAACGCCGGAAGGCGGTGCAGCAGTCTTGAGTGGTGGAAGTGGCGAGGGCTTTTGAACCGGCAGGCATCCTGAAATGGATGGCCGCTGGTTTGTTTGTCTTAAAATGGTTTTGTCACTTTTGGTGCTTTTGTTGTGGTGGCGATTTTTTCAATGGTTCATCTGCGGTTCAGAAAACCGACCTGCGATGAACTGGTTCTTTCGAAGGAGTGTGCGCGACCGTGGCTGATCCAACCACGCTGAGTGACGGTGGTAACAATGTTACCCTAAACAGCATCGACGCGCTGACAGGCGGCGCCGGCGATGATGTCGTCACGATTGCGCAAGCCGCGGCGAACGCTCCGATCGATCTGCTGGGTGGCAATGACCAGTTGATCCTCGGTGACGGCAATAACCGCGTCATCGTCAGCAACACCGAAAGTATCACCACCGGCAGCGGCAACGACACGATCAGCCTGGGCACGTCCGGTTCGGCTTTCGTTAATCTCGGCAGTGGCACCGACACGCTCAATCTGTCTTCGCTGGGTAACACGGTCACGGCCAGCGGTATCGAAAACATTATTGGCGGCGCGGGCGCGGATAGCGTCACTTATGCCACGCCGATGTCGAAGGCCACGGTTTCGCTCGGCGATGGCGCCGATAGCCTGAAACTGGCCGATGGCGGCAACACCGTCAGTGTGATGAGCGTGGAAACCGTTATCGGCGGCAGTGGCAACGATGTCGTTTCCAGTTTGAAATCCTTCGAATCCGGCTCCCGCGTCGATCTTGGTGGTGGCACCGATACGCTGTCGCTCAGCGCCGGCGGCAATACCGTCAGCGTCGCCAATGTGGAAAGCGTCAGCGGTGCCAGCGGCGCCGATGTGGTCACCGTGGAAACCGCGGTTACCGGCGGCGTGTTCAACATGGGCGATGGGGCCGACAAGGTCACGCTGGCCGATGGCGGCAACGTGGTTTCGGTCAGCAGCGTGGAAACCCTGCTTTCGGGCAATGGGGCCGATACCGTCACCATCACCAATGGCGCCAATGGCGTGCAGGTCGATCTCGGCGGCGGCGCGGATTCTCTCGCCCTGTCCAAGGGCACCAACAATCTCACCGTCGCCAATGTAGAGACCATCACGGGCTCCGCCAGCAGCGAAACCGTCACGCTGGTTGGCGACAATCCGAATGTTGTTGTGGATCTCGGTGCCGGTACCGACACATTGTCGCTGACCTCGGGCACCAACAACGTCACGATTGCCAATGTCGAAACCGTTTCCGGCGGCACCGGCAATGATTCGATCTATGTATCGGGCAGCACCAGCAAGCTCAGCTTGTCGCTCGGCGGCGGGCAAGACAGCGTGGTGCTCGGCGGCGCTTCCACGGTTAGCATTTCGGGCGTCGAAACCCTGGTCGGCAGCAATGGCGCCGATATCGTCACGGTCACGCAACGCGCCGAAGCGCTCAACGTCGATCTCGGCGGCGGCAACGATACGCTGAAGCTTTCCAACGATTCCAATAACGTTACCGCCGCCAATGTGGAAAGCATCACCGGCGGCGCCAGCGCCGACACCCTGGTGCTCACCACGCAATTGCAGAACGGCAATATCGATCTGATCTCTGGCAACGACAGCCTGAAGCTGGCCGATGGCGGCAACAAGGCAACGATTGCCAATGTGGATACCCTGGTGGGCGGCAGCGGCGCCGATATCATCACCACCGACAAGCCGATCAGCGGCGCCAGCTACGATCTGGGCGATGGCGCAGACAGCTTGAGCCTGGGCAAGGCCAACAACACGCTCACCGTTACCAATATCGAAACGGTTACCGGCAATTCCGGCACCGACAACATCACCTTCACGGATTCGCTCACCACATCGTCCAGTGTCGATCTCGGCGCCGGCATCGATACGCTGCGCCTTGAGGGCGCCAACAATGTGGGCACCGTCAAGAATGCGGAGAATATCTCCACTGGCGCCGAATCCGGTAACGACGACATCACGCTTGGCACCTCGATCGTCAAGGGCAGCGTCAATCTCGGTACCGGCGACGACAAGCTGACCCTTACCGGCAGCGACAACTCGCTCACGGTTGCCAGCGTCGAAACCCTGGTGGGTTCGTCGGGCGCCGATACCGTCACTTTCCGCGATGCCGCATCCGGCACGGTGGATCTCGGCGGCGGCAACGACAAGCTGACCCTGAACGGCACCAACGGCACGGTTACGGTCGTCAATACCGAAACCCTGACCGGCAGCAATGCCAGCGAGTCCGTGCAGATCGGTGCGCCCGCCAGTGGCATGGTCATCGACATGTCGGGCGGCAACGACAGCGTGGCGCTTGCCAACGGCACCAACAATATCTCGGTTGCCGGTGTTGAAACCGTCACCGGCGGCAGCGGCAGCGATACCGTCACGGTCACCAAGGCCGGCTCCGCAGAGATGGATCTCGGTGCGGGCGCCGACAAGGTGGTCACCGTCGGCGGTGCCAACAGGCTCACCCTTACCAATGTGGAAACCGTCTCCGGCGGTTCCGGCGCCGATACGGTCCAGCTCAAGGATGCGCTCACCACGTCGCATCAGATCGACCTTGGCGCGGGCCAGGACAGCCTGCAGTTGGCCGATGCGGTCAATACCGGCGCGGTCACCAATGTCGAAAACATTGTCGGTGGCAATCAGGCCGATACGATCACGCTGGGCAATGCCACGGCCAAGGCCAATGTGCAGCTTGGTGATGGCGCCGATACCCTGATCCTGGCCAATGGCACCAACAAGGTCACCATCGGCGGTGTGGAGACCACCATCGGCGGCAGCGGCAGCGACACCGTTTCGGTGGTTGGCGCGCAAGTGCCGTCCTATGTCGATCTGGGCGCGGGTGCCGATACGCTGAAGCTCGGTTCGGCCGGCAGCAATGTCACCATTGCCAATATCGAAACGGTCACGGGCGGCAGTGCGGCGGATGTTGTCACATCCTCCACCTCGCTTACCAATGCCAAGATCGATCTTGCTGGCGGCCGCGACTCCCTGCAGCTTTCCGATGGCGGCAATACGCTGACGGTGCAGAACACCGAAACCATCATCGGCGGCAGCGGCAACGACATTGTCAATCTCGGCAAGGCCATGTCCGGCCAGGTCGATTTGATGGAGGGCACCGACCAGCTCAATCTGGCCAAGGGCTCCAACAATATCTCGGTATCCAATATCGAAGTGATCACCGGCAATTCCGGCGCCGATGTGATCCGCATGGGCCAGTTGCTCACGCCCAATGTGTCGATCGATCTTGGTGCCGGCAGCGATCGTCTGTTCCTGGCCAGCGGCGGCGCCAATACCGGCACCGTCACCAATGTCGAGAATATCATCGGCGGCGATGGCGCCGACACGCTCACCATGGGTTCGGCGCTGGCCTCGGCCACCATCGATCTGGGGGCGGGCGACGACAGCCTGAAGCTGGCCAATGGCACCAACAAGATCGCCATCAGCAATGTTGAAACCATCACCGGCGGCAGCGGCAACGACACGCTGACAATCTCCACGCAGATGAATGCGGGCAGCCGCGTCGATCTCGGCGCCGGCAACGACAGCGTCAAATTCGCCAAGGGTGCGAATGTCGTCGAGGTGAGCGGCGCCGAAACCATCACCAGCGGATCGGGCGCCGATCAGATCACTCTTACCGGCGGCATGACCGGCAGCGTCGATCTGAGCAGCGGTGCCGACAAGCTGACCCTGAAGGATGGCGACTACACTCTTACCGTCAGTGGCGTGGAAACCATCGTCGGCGGCTCGGGCGACGATTTCATCACCAACAAGGCGGTGGTGAAGAACCAGGCCGTCGATCTCGGCGGCGGTAACGACACGCTCAAACTGGCCAACGGCACCAATATCCAGACCGTATTCGGCGTTGAAACCCTGATCGGCGGCAGCGGCAACGACACCATCACCATCGGCGATGCGGTTACCGGCTCCTACGATCTCGGCGGCGGTTTGAAAGACAAGCTGGTGCTGGCTGTCGGCGGCAGCGTCATCACCGTCAATAATGTCGAAACCGTTGTCGGCTCTTCGGGCAACGATACGGTCTATCTCGGCCCCAATCAGTCGCTGTCCAGCCTGGATCTGGGCGCGGGCTTCGACACCGTGGGCCTCAGCGGCACCCATACGCTGTCGCTGAACAATATCGAGGCGGTGGCGGGTTCGGCGGGCGCCGACAACATCACGCTCACCTCGCTGATGACCAATGGCAAGGTGGACCTTGCTGGCGGCAGCGACACGCTGAAACTCGCCAACGGCACCAACTCGCTCACTGTCGCCAATGTGGAAACCACCACCGGCGGCACTGGCAATGATACGGTCACCTTCGCCGGCACCGGTCGCATCGACCTGGGCGAAGGCACCGACGTGCTGCGCTTTGCCGATGGCGGCAACAATGCCGCCACGGTTGCCAATATCGAGCAGATCAGCGGCGGCACCGGCAACGACCATCTCACGCTGACCAGCACCTGGCCGTCCAGCAGCGTGATCGATCTGGGTGCCGGCAACGACAAGATCAGCCTCACCAATGCCGATAACACGCTTACTTTCGCCAATGTTGAAAGTGTGGATGGCGGCAGCGGGCAGGACAGCATCACCCTTGCCAGCGCGGTGACCGGCGGCAAGGTAGACCTGTTCGGCGGCTTCGATACCCTGAAGCTGGCCAATGGCGACAACACGCTGGCGGTCTACAATGTGGAAAGCCTGGTCGGCGGCACCGGTAACGACACCATCACCTTCAGTGGCACCGGCAGCGTCAATCTGGGTGCCGGCGCCGATAGCCTCACTCTGGTGGGTGCCAGCAATACCGTCACTGTGGCTGGCGTTGAAACGCTCACGGCCGGTGCCGGCAACGATACCGTCACCTTCTCCGAACAGATCAATGGCGGTAAGGTCGATCTGGCTGGCGGCAACGACAAGCTGATCCTGGCCAACGGCCCGAATACGCTGGAAGTCGCCAATACCGAAACCATTATCGGCGGCAATGGCACCGACACCATCACCCTGAATGGCAAGGCCTATCTCGATCTCGGCGAAAGCATCGACGTGGTCAAGCTGGGCGATGGCACCAACTCGGTCACGCTGGCCAATGTCGAAATCGTGCAGGGCGGTGCCGGCAAAGACACCGTTACGCTCGCCAATAACGGTAATAACGTCACGCTCTCCGGCGTTGAAACCATCACCGGCGGCAGCGGCAACGACACCATCAATCTTACCGGCGGCTTGCAGGGCGGCGTGATCGAAGGCGGCGATGGCGCCGATCTGCTGCGGCTTGGCGATGGCGGCAACACCGTCACCGTCAGCAATGTCGAAACCATCATCGGCGGTTCGGGCGACGATTACATCCTGCTCACCGGCAAATCCTATGTGGATGGCGGCGCTGGCTATGATGTGGTCAAGCTCGCCAACGATCAGAGCCGCATTACCGCGGTCAATGTCGAAAAGATCATCTCGGACTCGGTGATCAACGACGTTACCCTGCAGCTCGACACCACGGTTTCCAACGGCGATTTCGATTTCGGCGATGGTAATGACGGCCTGATCCTGGCCGATGGCGGCAACACGCTCACCACCACCAATATCGAAACCGTCACTGGCGGTTCGGGTAACGACACCCTCACCTTCAATGGCGATGGCAATGTCGACCTGGGCGGCGGCAAGGATACGCTCACGCTCGGCCCGGGTGGCGGCAATGTCACCGTTACCGGCACCGAGACCATCAATGGCGGCGCGGGCGACGACACCGTAACGTTGGGCGAGCCCAGCACCGGCACGCAGATCAATCTGGGCAGTGGCGACGACACGCTGGTACTGGCCGATGGCGGCAACAGCGTCACGGTCACCGGTACCGAAACCATCATCGGCGGCACTGGCGGCGATGATGTCACGCTTGGCGGCCCGGTGGATGGCGCCGAAGTGGATCTCGGCGATGGCAACGACAAACTGACCTTGGCCGATGGCGGCAACACCATCACGGTCAGCAATGTCGAAACCCTGACCGGCGGTGCGGGCGACGATGATGTCACCTTCAACGGATCCGGCAAGATCGATCTGGGCGGCGGCAACGATACCCTCACGCTGGGCGGCGAGGGGCCGAACAATGTCACCGTGTCCGGCGTCGAAACCCTGAACGGTTCGTCGGGCACGGATAATGTCACCTTCACCCAACCCATCCAGGGCGGTGGTATCGATCTCGGCGATGGCGAGGATAGCGTCACGCTGGCCGATGGCGGCAACAGCGTCACCATCACCAATGTGGAAAGCGTGGCCGGCGGTGCGGGCGACGACACGGTTTATTTCAACGGCGACGGCAATGTCGATCTTGGCGCCGGCAAAGATAAGCTGGTTCTCGACGACGATGGCGCCAATGTCACGGTTGCTGGCGCCGAAACCATCCAGGGCGGTGCGGGCGAAGACAGCGTCACGCTGGCCGATGGCGGCAACACGGTCAGCATCGCCGATGTGGAAACCATCACGGGCGGCACGGGTGCGGATACCGTTACGCTGGATGGCGCCGTGGATGGCGGCAGCGTCGATCTCGGCGATGGCGCCGACAAGCTGATCCTTTCCAACGAGGGCCCGAACAGCCTCACGGTCGCCAATGTGGAGACTGTGCAGGGCGGCGCCTCGAACGACGACATCACCTATAGCGGCACTGGCAGCATCGATCTCGGCGGCGGCAAAGACAGCCTGACCCTGACCGGCGACAGCAATAATGTCACCGTCTCGAATGTCGAAGCCATTACCGGCGGTGCGGGCGACGACACGGTCACTCTGGTGCCGCCGTCTGTCGCGGGCGTCATCGATCTTGGCGATGGCAACGACAAGCTGATCCTGGCTTCCGATGGCTCCACGCTCACGGTTGCCAATGTGGAAACCCTGATCGGCGGTTCGGGTAACGACGACATCACCCTGCAGGATCCGGTGTTGAGTGGCAGCATCGATCTGGCCGGCGGCAAGGATAAGCTGACGCTGGCCGATGGCGACAATGTCATCACCGTATCCAATGTCGAAACCCTGGTGGGCGGTTCGGGCGACGATACCGTCACGTTCAACGGCTCTGGCAGTGTCGATCTCGGCGATGGCGAGGATACGCTACAGCTTGGCAATGGCGGCGTCACCGTCACCGCCAGCAATGTCGAGAATGTCACCGGCGGCACCGGCAACGACACCCTGGTGCTTGGCCCCGATGCCACTGGCAATGTCGATCTCGGCGCGGGTTCCGACAAGCTGATCCTTTCGGGCGGCGACAACACGCTGACGGTTGCGAATGTCGAAACCGTACAGGGCGGTTCGGGCGACGACACGATTACCTATAGCGGCACCGGCACGCTGGATCTGGCGGGCGGCAACGACACCCTGATCCTCACCGGTTCGGCCAATGCCGTGACGGTTGCCAATATCGAGAATATCGAAGGCGGCGCCGGCAAGGATGCGGTCACGCTCACGGCCAGCCTGGTGAATGGCGAGATTGATCTGGGCGATGGCGCCGACAGCATCAAGCTGGCCGATGGCGGCAACAGCGCCGTGATTGGCAATGTCGAAACCATCACCGGCGGTTCGGGCAATGACAACATCACCCTGGCTGCGGCCGTGGCCGGCGGCAGCGTCGATCTGGGCGCGGGCACCGACAGCCTCACCCTGGCCGACGATACCAACAGCCTCACTGTCACGAATGTCGAAAGCCTCACTGGCGGCTATGGCGACGACACCGTCACCTTCAATGGCGCCGGTGGCACCATCGATCTGGGCGATGGCGCCGACAGCATCAAGTTCACCGGCACTGGCGTTACGGCCACGGTGGGCGGCGCGGAAACCGTCACCAGCGGCGCGGGCAACGATACGATCACGCTCGGCGCCAATGCCGAAGGCCGCGTCGATCTCGGCGCCGGTTCCGACAAGCTGATCCTTTCGGGTGGCACCAACACGCTCACGGTCGCCAATGTGGAAACCGTGCAGGGTGGTTCGGGCGACGATACCGTCACCTATAACGGCACCGGCACGCTGGATCTCGGCGCCGGCGCCGACAGCCTGACCCTGACCGGTTCCGCCAACAGCGTCACCGCTGCGAATATCGAAACCATCACAGGCGGTTCGGGCGCCGATACAGTCACCCTGGGCACCGGCCTCAGCAATGGCAAGGTCGATCTCGGCGCGGGCAGCGACAGCCTGAAGCTGGCCGATGGCGGCAACAGCGCCACCTTGGCCAATGTCGAAACCGTCACCGGCGGTTCGGGCAACGACGCTATCACCCTGGCGGCGGCCGTGGCCGGCGGCAGCATCGATCTGGCTGGCGGCTCCGACAGCCTCACCCTGGCCGATGGCACCAACAGCCTTACGGTTGCCAACACCGAAACCATCACGGGCGGCTCGGGCAACGATACGGTTACGGTTTCCACCGCGCTTACCGGCAAGGTGGACCTCGGCGGCGGCTCCGATACGCTGATCCTGAATGGCGTGGGCAACATCGTCACCGCAGGCAATATCGAAACCATCACCGGCGGCACCGGCGCGGACAGCATCACGCTCACCACCAGCCTCACCAATGGCAAGGTGGATCTCGGCGCGGGCAGCGACAGCCTGAAGCTGGCCGATGGCGGCAATACGCTCACCATCGCCAATGTCGAAACCATCACCGGCGGTTCGGGCGATGACAGCGTCAGCTTTAGCGGCACCGGCAGCATCGATCTGGCCGGCGGCAACGACACACTGACCCTGACCGGCAGCGCCAACAGCGTTACGGCTGCGAATATCGAGAATATCCAGGGCGGCTCCGGCAAGGATGCGGTCACGCTCACGGCCAGCCTGAACAATGGCAAGATCGATCTGGGGGCGGGTTCCGACAGCCTGCAGCTGGCCAATGGCGGCAACAGCGCCACGCTCACCAATATCGAAACCATCACCGGCGGTTCGGGTAACGACATCATCACGCTGGGCGGCGCCCTTGCTGGCGGCAATATCGATCTGGGTGCCGGCAAAGACAGCCTGCAACTCGCCGATGGCACCAACACGCTCACCATTGCCAATGCGGAAACCGTTACCGGCGGTTCGGGCAACGATAACGTCACCTATAGCGGCGTCGGCACGATCGACCTTGGTGCCGGCTCCGACAAGCTGACTCTGACCGGCAGCGGCAACAGCGTCACGGTGACCAATACCGAAACCATCACCGGCGGTTCGGGCGATGACGCGGTCACGCTCAGCAACACGGTTGGCAGCGGTACGATCAATCTCGGCGCCGGCAACGACAGCCTGAAGCTCGCCGATGGCGGCAACACGCTCACGGTTGCCAATGTCGAAACCGTCACCGGCGGTTCGGGCGCCGATAGCGTCAGCTTCTCCGGCACCGGTACGCTGGATCTTGGCGCGGGCAACGACACGGTCACGCTCAGCGGCGGCAGCAATGTCACCCTGGCGAATGTGGAAAACATCGTTGGCAGCACTGGCAACGATGCGGTCACGCTGTCGGGCGCCGTCACTGGTGCAACGATCAATCTCGGTGCGGGCGCCGATAGCCTGCAACTGGCCAATGGCACCAACACGATCACCGTTGCCAATGTGGAAACCGTCACCGGCGGCTCGGGCAACGATACCATCACGGTCACCGGCTCCACCGGCGTGTACCTGATCGGCGGCGATGGCAACGATGTGCTCACCGGCGGCGATGGCAACGATACCATCAGCGGCGGCGCGGGGTCCGATATCCTGTCGGGCGGAGCCGGCAATGATCTGTTCATCGCCTCGCAGGATGCGATCTGGACCAGCGGCTGGGCGGCCAAGAATGTCGGCAGCCCGGATGCGGCCGGCACCAACGAAACCGTTTCGATCACCGGCGATGTGCGCACCTACGATATCATCGATGGCGGCGACGGCATCGACACGGTGCAGCTGAGCGACAGCGACGACGCGCTGTTCCTCGACGACAAATACAGCGATGCCGCGGTCAGCGGCGCGCGCATCAAGAATGTCGAGTTCATCAATGCCGGCGGCGGCAACGATGTGGTGGATCTGACCAGCACCACCTACAGCCATGGCTCGGTCACCATCGATGGCGGCGACGGCAACGACGTGCTGTGGGCCAGCTCGGGCGACGACACGTTGCTGGGCGGCAAGGGCAACGACAATCTTTATGGCGGCGCCGGCAGCGATTATCTGGATGGCGGGGAGGGCGCCGACAAGCTGGATGGCGGCAGCGGCAACGACGTAATCATCTACGACAGCGCCGACACCATGATCGCCGGCGGCAGCGGCACCGATACCTTGAAGGTTGCCAGCGCCACCAGCGCGCTGAACCTGAACGACAGCCGCATCACCGGCTTCGAGGTGCTGGACCTGGCCAATGGCGGCCTTGATACGGTTACCCTCACGCCCACCGATGTGCTGCGCATTTCCGACAGCGACACGCTGGTGATCCGTGGCGATGCAGGCGATGTGATCAATGCCAGCGGTTTCACCGGCCGCCTGGCCGATACGGTTGTGGACGGCATCACCTATGCCAATTTCGCCAATGGCGGCGTGACGCTGGCTGTGCAATACGGCCTGCTGCTGAATGGCCAGGAAGTCACCATGCCGGGCAGTGCCGGCGATGATATCCTGGTGCTGGCCGGTGCGGTCTCGGGTGCCAGCTACGATCTGGGTGATGGCAACGACAAACTGCAACTGGCCAATGGCACCAATTCGCTCACCGCTACCAATGTCGAAACCGTGTTGGGCGGCTCGGGCAACGATACCGTCACCTATAGCGGCACCGGCAGCATCGATCTGGCAGGCGGCTCCGACACCCTGATCCTCACCGGCGCGGCCAATTCGGTAACGGTGGCCAATACCGAAACCATCACCGGCGGTTCGGGCAACGATGCGGTCACGCTGCAAAATAAGCTGAGCAATGGCAGCATCGATCTCGGTGGCGGCAGCGATAGCCTCACCCTGGCCAATGGCGGCAACACGCTGACGGCCGGCAATATCGAAGCCATCACCGGCGGCACGGGCGACGACCATGTCACGCTCGCCTCCGTGGTCTCTGGCGGCAATTACGATCTGCTGGCCGGCAATGACAGCCTGACCCTGGCCAATGGCACCAATTCGCTTACCACCACCAATATCGAAACCGTTACCGGCGGCACGGGCGCCGATACGGTCACCTTCAACGGCACTGGCCGGGTGGATCTGGGGGCTGGCAACGATGTGCTGAATTTCGGTGCGGCCGGCGGCAGCATCACGGTCAGCAATGTCGAGACCGTGAATGGTGGCGCGGGCGCCGACAAACTCACACTGGGCAGCGGCACCAACACGCTCACCGTCAACAATGTCGAAACCGTCACCGGCAATTCGGGCGCGGATACGGTCACCTATAGCGGCACCGGCAGCATCGATCTGGCCGGCGGCAACGACAAGCTGATCCTCGGTGCGGGCGGCAACACCGTTTCGGTGGCCAATACCGAAACCATCACCGGAGGCACCGGCGCGGATAGCGTCACGCTCACCAGCACGGTGGCGGGCGCCAGCATCGATCTGGCTGCGGGCTCCGATAGCTTGAA
>NZ_JAHBYG010000010.1 GCF_019636075.1 Ferrovibrio sp. | reverse complement strand
AGTTTTATGGGCTCAGGTCAGCAACAACAATGTTGGATGTCGAGAGGCTTCTTACTGCTGAAAACTATCCATGTATTTCGTATATCTTTGCACCCCCTTTATCATATCCTAATTGCTCAATGCGTTTAATCGGGGCTACAGAGCATCAATACTTTTTTTACAATGCGATAGACCGAACTGCAGTGGTACTTCCAACTGACAAAGTTGAGCTGCGCTCGTCGGATGTCGAAGACTCGCATGGACTATTTGATATGATATGGGCGGTTATCCGATTTCCATCGGAGGTTTGGTCAAATTTAAAACTGATCTGGTCGCTAATCATCGAATAGATACAAAGATGTTAGCATTGGACAATATTTAATGATTGATATCGCGCCGGTTGGCTTCGGTTTCTATATATTGATTATAAAACACAGATTTCCTTGGCAGTGTCTCACAGAAGCCCTAACCTGTTGGCATTCAAGGGGGAGGCTGCATGCATAGCGAGCATAACGCTAAAAGGGCGCGCAACTGCAAGATTGTTGCTACCTTGGGTCCAGCCAGTTCGCGGCCGGATCAGATCAAGGCCTTGGTGGAGGCCGGCGCGGATGTGTTCCGGCTCAATTTCAGCCATGGCAGCCACGACGATCACCGCCAGCGCATCCATGCCGTGCGGGCGCTGGAGCGCGAACTGAACCGCCCGATCGGCCTGCTGGCCGATTTGCAGGGGCCGAAGCTGCGCGTGGGGGTGTTTGCCAAGGGTGGCGCCGACCTGCCGGCGGGCAAGCTGTTCCGCCTGGATTCCGATCCGGCGCCGGGCGATGCCAACCGGGTCTGCCTGCCCCATGGGGAGGTGCTGCAAGCCCTGCAACCTGGCACCGATCTGCTGTTGGATGACGGGAAGCTGCGGCTCAGGATACGCCGGACCGGTGGCGATTGGGCCGAAGCCGAGGTGATCGTCGGCGGTTATCTGAGCGACCGCAAAGGCGTGAACCTGCCTGGCGTGGTGATTCCGATGAGCCCGCTTACGCCCAAGGATCGTGCCGACCTGGCGGTGGCGCTGGATATGGGTGTGGATTGGGTGGCGCTCAGTTTCGTGCAGCGCCCGGAAGATCTGATCGAGGCGCGCGGTTTGATCGGCGGGCGTGCGGCCTTGCTGGCCAAGATCGAAAAGCCGGCGGCGATTGCCTGCCTGGAGGAATTGGTCGCCCTGGCGGATGCGCTGATGGTGGCGCGCGGCGACCTGGGCGTGGAATTGCCGCTGGCCGAAGTGCCGGGCCAGCAGAAGCGTATCGTGCGGCAGGCCCGCCGGGCCGGCAAGCCGGTAGTGGTGGCCACCCAGATGCTGGATAGCATGGTGAAGGCGCCGGTACCCACGCGCGCCGAAGTGTCGGATGTGGCCACGGCGGTGTATGACGGCGCCGATGCGCTGATGCTGTCGGCGGAAAGCGCGTCTGGCGATTATCCGGTGGAATCGGTGGCCACCATGAATGCCATCGCCGAGCAGGTGGAGCGCGACCCGCTCTATCGCGGCATCATGGATGCCGAACATGCCAGCCCCGATGCCACATCCGCCGATGCCATCACGGCCGCCGCTCGCCAGGTGGCGGAAACCATCGGGGCTGCGGCCATCGTTACCTATACGATGTCTGGTTCCACGGCCCTGCGCGCGGCACGCGAGCGGCCGAAATCGCCCATCCTCTGTCTCACGCCTTCGCTGGCCACGGCCCGGCGATTGGCGATTGCCTGGGGCATCAATCCAGTGGTATCGCCAGATGCGGTGAATTTCGCAGACATGGTGATGCGTGCAGTGGGGCGGGCGCGTGAGAGCGGCCTGGCCAAGCTGGGCGACAGCCTGGTGGTTACGGCCGGCGTGCCGTTCGGAACCCCGGGCGCTACCAACGTGTTGCGGATCGCCAAAGTGGAATAGGCCAAACCCAAACACCTAAGGTCCAACGATGACCACGATCCTGATGCTGCTCGGCTCCAATGTGCTGATGACCTTTGCCTGGTATTGGCACCTGAAATATCCCGAGCAGATTCTGTGGAAGGTGATCCTGATCTCCTGGGCTATCGCCTTCTTTGAATATTGCCTGGCGGTGCCGGCAAACCGCATCGGATTTTCCAGCGGGTTCAGCGCGGCGCAATTGAAGATCACGCAAGAGGTGATCACACTGGCGGTATTCGCGGTGTTTGCGATTTTCTATCTCGGCGAACCGCTGAAATGGAATTACTTCGCGGCCTTCGCCTGCCTGGTGGCGGCGGTGATCTTCATCTTCAAATTCTGAAAGCCGCGGCCACCGCGTAGGTGGGGGCATCGCCGCAATCGCCTAAATCGTCACCACCGGGCTTGTCCCGGTGGTCCATGCCTGACCCAGCAAAGCTGTTGAAGGATGGATGCCCGTAACAAGTACGGGCATGACGGCTGTTGGAATGGCCGACGATTTTCCTGTGCGGCATGGCGCCGCATCAATACATATGCTGGCCGCCGTTGATGCTGAGCGTGGAGCCGGTGATGAAACCGCCTTCATCGGCCACCAGGAACAACACGCCGCGCGCGATTTCCTCGGCGCGGCCCAGGCGGCCCACCGGAATCTTCGCCACGATCTTTTCCAGCACATTAGCCGGCACGGCGGCCACCATCTCGGTATCGATATAGCCCGGCGCGATGGCATTCACGGTGATGCCGCGCGCCGCGCCTTCCTGCGCCAAAGCCTTGGTGAAGCCATGGATACCGGATTTGGCGGCGGCGTAATTCACCTGGCCATACTGGCCGGCCTGGCCGTTGATCGAGCCGATATTCACCACGCGGCCAAAGCCGCGTTCGCGCATGCCGTCGATGGTGGCGCGGCACATGTTGAAGCAGCCACCCAGATTGGTGTCGATCACTTCCTGCCATTGCGGCGGGGTCATGCGATGCATGGTGCCGTCGCGGGTGATGCCGGCGTTGTTCACCACAACATCCACCGGGCCGAGCTCGCGCTCCACTTTCTTCACGCCTTCCACGCAGGCGTCGTAATCGGCGACGCTCCACTTATAGGCCTTGATGCCGGTCTCGGCCTCGAAGGCGCGGGCCTTCTCCTCGTTGCCGGCATAATTGGCCGCCACCTTGTAGCCGGATTGGTGCAACAGTTTGGAAATGGCAGCGCCGATACCTCGGGTACCGCCGGTGACGATTGCTACGCGCGACATGAAGCCTCCTCGGGTTTTTTATTTGGCGTCGCAGTTACAAAACGATGGAGGCGCTCCCCAGCGCCCCTTCGCAGGGTGCAGCGCTTAATCGCGCTGCACGCACATGGCAATGCCCATGCCGCCGCCGATGCACAGCGTGGCCAGGCCCTTCTTGGCATCGCGGCGCTGCATTTCATACAGCAGCGTTACCAACACGCGAGCGCCGGATGCACCGATCGGATGGCCGATGGCGATGGCGCCGCCATTCACGTTCACCTTGTCGGTATCCCAGCCGAGTTCCTTGTTCACGGCGCAGGCCTGGGCGGCGAAGGCTTCGTTGGCTTCCACCAGATCCAGATCCTTGGTGGTCCAGCCGGCTTTCTTCAATGCCGCGCGGCTGGCCGGGATCGGGCCGGTGCCCATGATCTTCGGGTCCACGCCGGATTGCGCCCAGCTGACGATGCGGGCCAGCGGCTTGATGCCGCGCTTCTTGGCTTCCTCGGCGCTCATCAGCACCACGGCGGCAGCGCCATCGTTGATGCCAGACGCATTGGCGGCGGTCACCGAGCCATCCTTGGCGAAGGCGGGGCGCAGCTTGGCCATGGTATCGATGGTGGCGCCATGGCGGATATATTCATCGGCATCCACCACCACATCGCCCTTGCGGCCCTTGATGGTGACGGGCACGATTTCGTCCTTGAACTTGCCGGCCTTCTGCGCGGCCTCGGCCTTGTTCTGGCTTTTGACGGCGAATTCGTCCTGCTGTTCGCGGGTGATCTGGAACTGCATCGCCACATTCTCGGCGGTGTTGCCCATGTGATAGCCGTTGAAGGCATCCCACAAACCATCCTTGATCATGGTATCGACGAAGCCGAGATCGCCCATCTTGTGCCCGGCGCGCAGATAGGCGGCATGGGGCGCCTGGCTCATGCTTTCCTGGCCGCCGGCAACCACCACGGCGCTGTCGCCGTTCTTGATCGCCTGGAAACCCAAGGCCACGGCGCGCAGGCCCGAGCCGCACAGCATGTTCACATTCCAGGCCGGCACTTCATTGGGCAGGCCGGCATTGATCGAAGCCTGGCGGGCGGGATTCTGGCCCTGCGCTGCGGTGAGGATCTGGCCCATGATCACTTCCGACACATCGGCAGGCGCCACGCCGGCGCGCTGCAGCGCGCCTTCGATCGCCACCTGGCCGAGATAATGCGCCGGCACGCCGCTGAGCGAGCCGTTGAACGAACCGACCGGGGTGCGGGCAGCCGCTGCAATAACGATCTCAGTCATGACGAGTTCCTCCAAATAATGACTGGCTGTGGGATTGCTGCAACGATACCGGGTGTGATGGTGTTGCGGCAAGCCCCGGGGATACGTGCTGCAGCCGACCAAGGTCGCAGATTTATGCAGGTTTCGCGGTTTCCAGCAGCCAATCAGCCAGGGGTTGCCATAAACCCTGCTCGGCGCGCGGGCCCACCACCATGCCGATATGGCCGCTGGGCGCATCATGGCGCCGGGCATCGGGCAGGGCGCGCCACAGCGCTTCCGCGCCGGCTTTGGGCACCAGCTTGTCGCGTTCGGGCAATACCACCATGGCAGGCTTGCGCCATTCCGCCGGTTGCACAGGCTTGCCGGCCACCAGCCATTTGCTGGCTGCCGGTGTATTCTCGCCATACCATTCCAGCAGGCATTCGCGTGCCACCGGGCCGGCCAACGGGATGCCGTCATTCAGCCAGTCTTCCATCGCGGTGAAGCGCAAGGCGGCGTCTGAATCCGGTTCCAGCCGCGAGAACTGGCTGAATTTCTTCAGCGCGGTGAGGGGATCCAGCGCCCAGAAGAAGCTTTGCAGCATGTCCACTGCCATGGGCTGCGGTTTCTCGCCTGGTTTGGCGGGGGCAGGAGCCAGGATCGGCGCCAAGCTTTTCACCAGGGCCGCCTGATGCGCGCCGCCGGCATGGAAATCCCACGGCGTGGCCAGCAGCGCCAGAGCCTGCACGGCTTGCGGCGCGCGCAAGGCGGCAGCCAGCGCGAGATTGCCGCCCATGCAATAGCCCAGCAGCAGCACGGGCTTTCCATTGTCGCGCTTCAATCGTCGCAGCCAGCGCGCGATGCGTTCGATATAGGCGGTCAGGTCGAAATCCAATTCGGCTTCGCCCGGCTCGCCCCAATCCACCAGCAGCGGATGCAGGCCGCGCCGGGCCAGATAGGCCGCCAGGCTCTGGCCCTGGTTCGCACCTTGGCCGGGCGCCAGGTCCAGCACGTAATGCCGGTTGACCAGGGATGGCACCATCAGCACCGGCTGGCCATCGCTGCCGTAATGCCGGCCCAGATCCAGCACCCGCGCGCTGCCTTCAGACAGGATCGCCGGCGCGGTATCGGCGGGTCGGCGATAGGGCGTGTCGCGGTAGGCCTGAATGCCGGTATTCAGGGCTGTAAGGCGGTTCAGCGCTTCTTCGGCCAGGGCCTTGGCGAAGGCCTCAGCCGGCTGGCTGGCGAGGTTTTGGCGGAGCGCGTCTGCGGTGTCTGGGTGCGGGCCGCTGCCCGGCTTCCAGAGCGGCCAACCGAGCTTCACACTCGGCCAGGCGGCGAGCGAGCTCAGCAGGATCAGGTTGGCCGTTGCCAGATGCAGCGGCAGCGGGCGCGGGCCCGGCCTGGTTTTCGCCTGCGGTGGCGGATTCGTGGGGTTTTCCGGGCGCGGCATGGGGTGTCACCGCCGCCGCATGATGCTGCCAGAGGCCCATCCACAGTCCGGCCATCTCCACCAATTTCGGATCGGTGGCGATGAGGCTGGCCTGTTCCTGCCAGAGGTCGAGGAAACGTTTGGCAAGTGCGTTGGCATCGCTGGTTTCATCCATGGGCAGAGTATAGCCAAAGTGACCCGGGCTGCCAGCCGGAAAGCCCGGTTTTCGCATTGCGGGGGCCCGACCCTTGCGCCGCAGCATGATTGCGGGTGATATATGAGTAATCGTGCGACCTAGGGGAGCGAAGACTCGTGGCAGAGACGCAAAATCCGACCGCGGCGCCGGCAATCAAGATCAAGAAATATGCCAACCGGCGGCTTTATAACACCGCAACGTCGTCATACGTGACGCTGGAAAATCTTTGCCAGATGGTGAAGGACGGCCAGGATTTCGTGGTGGAAGATGCCAAGACCGGCGAGGATATCACCCGTTCGGTACTCACGCAGATCATCTTCGAGGAAGAGGGCAAGACCGGGCAGAATCTGCTGCCGATCGGTTTCCTGCGCCGCCTGATCAGCTTTTACGGCGACAGCCTGCAAACCCTGGTGCCCAGCTATCTGGATGTTTCGATGGCATCCTTCCAGCGCAATCAGGAACAGATGCGGCAATACATGGCCGAAGCCTTCGGCGAGATGTTTCCGTTCCGTGGCCTGGAAGAAATGGGCCGGCAGAACATGGCGATGTTCCAGCGCGCAATGAGCGTGTTCAATCCGTTCGGCACCATCGGCGGCGAGGCAGGCACCATGCCCGGCTCTGCCTCTGGAAATGCATCCAGTGCCTCACCGGGATCGGCGCCGGGTGCGCCCATCGCCGCGCGCCCGGAGCAGCGTTCGGCTCAGCAGCCGCCCGAAGTGGACGCGCTGAAACAGCAATTGGAAGAGTTGCGCCGGCAGGTGGAAACCCTTGCCCGCATCAAACCCTGATCCCCGGCCCTGATTTCAGGTTGCCTGCCGCCATATGACCGGTCATAGAGCGCCAAGTTGGCGGATTAATATAGCCCTTGCGCTGGGCCTTGGCTTCGGCGTGCTGATGCTGCTGTCTGCGGTGGCCTTCGGCATCGCCATGTTTTCCGGCCGTGCCAATACCGTCGATCTGCTGCGGGATCGCAACGAACGCATCATCGACCGCGCGGTGGAGCGGGTGCGCAGCCAGCTCGATCCGGTGCGTGAGCATGTGATCGGCCTGCGCAACCGCGTCGATCGCGGCGATATCGATCTCAACGATACGAACCGCCTGGCCGATTACATGACAGCGGTGCTGGATGGCCTGCCGCAGATCGATGCCGTGGGCCTGGTGCGCGAAGACATGACCGCCACGCGCGTGGTGCGCCATCTGAATGGCGGCACCCAGGTGATGCAGGGCGGGCTGTATGATTATCCCGGCGCCGAGGGCCGCGTGGCGGAAACCCGCAAGATGATCGAGCGCATGCGGGATGCCGGCCTGTCCAGCGACCAGGCGGTCTGGGGCGATTTGATCTGGGAGCCGGCGATACGCCAGCCGCTGGTGAATCTGCGCGCGCCGCTGCTGCGGGATGGCAAGTTCCTTGGCGCGACGGCGGCGGTGTTTTCGATCAATACCCTGTCGCGCCAGCTCAGCGCCGACAGCATCGCCGGCGAAAGCATGAATTTCATCCTGGTGGATCGATATTCGGTGTTGGCGCATCCCAGCCTGGTTTACGAGGATTACCACCTGTCGGTGGAAAAACCGATGCCGAATCTGGAGGAGATCAACGATCCGGTGCTGGCTCGGATATGGAGCGGCCGCAAGGATGTGGCGTCGGCGCGGGCCATCGTGCGCGATCGTGGTGCGCATCTGGCGGAAGCCGAGGGCCGGCTGTGGATGTTCGTCTATCGCGAATTGCCCGGCTATGGTTCGCAACCCTGGCTGATCGGTCGTTATTTCCCTCTGGAAGAGGTGGATAACGAGGTCGTGCGTCTGCAATGGGCGGCGGCGGTGGGCGCGGTGGGGTTGCTACTGTCTATCTTGGTGGCCTGGCGGCTGGGCCGCGCCATCGGCAAGCCGATCCGCGCAATGGCGGAAGCCGCCGATAATCTGCGCAGCCTGGAATTCAATTCGGCGCCGCTGCCGCGTTTGCGTTTGCGCGAACTCGACGAAGCCGCCCAGGCGCTGAATGCCGCGCATCAGGCGCTCAACTGGTTCGGCAATTACGTGCCGCGCAAGCTGGTGAACCGCCTGCTGCGCGAGGGCGAAGAGGCAGTGAAGGTTTCCAAGCAGCGCGATGTAACCGTGCTGTTCACCGATATCGTCGGCTTCACCGCGATGTCTGAAAACATGTCCGCGCAGGAAACCGCCGATCTGCTCAACGAGCATTTCGCCTTGATGGCGGCATGCATCGAGGCGGAAGGCGGGGTGATCGACAAATTCATCGGCGATGCCGTGATGGCGATCTGGGGGGCGCTGAAGCGCGACGAGGATCAGGCCGCCCATGCCTGCCGCGCCGTGGCCGCCATCCATACGGCGCTGATCGAGGATAATGCCGCCCGCCGCGAACGCGGCCTGCCGACGCTGCGCGTCCGCTGCGGCCTGCATACCGGGCCGGTGGTGGTGGGCAATATCGGCGCGCCGGGCCGGCTGAACTACACCGTGGTGGGCGACACGGTGAATATCGCCCAGCGGCTGGAGCAACTGGGCCGCGACCATATGGCGGATGAAGACGAAATCCTGGTGCTGGCCAGCGGTGCCACGGTGCGGGCCGCGATGCTGGAACCCGAACCGCCGCTGGTGGGGATGCTGGCTGTGAAGGGCCGCATCGGCGAGGTGGAGGTTTACCGGCTGAATGGGCGGTTGAAGGAGCCGTTGGGCGAAGCGCCCGAATGCAAATGAAGGGGGCTTAACCCCCTCTTAAGAGATTCAGGGCATGAGTCCGAAACCCGCCATGCTCGATCGTGTCGCAACAATATCGCAAACCCCGGTTCGGCCCGATGAAAGCCGGGCCAGGGTCAATCATGGCCCGCCGCGCGGGCCCAAGGTGGATTTCGCCGCCGCCGCCAAGCCGCAATCCGAGCCTGAGGCCCAGGCGGAAACCGCATCCCAGGCCGCACCGGATACCGCCGCCCAGGCCGCGACCGGTTTTCCCCATCTGCGCCGCCGCACTGACCTTGCGGAAACCGGCCTGGCTGAAACCGGCGCACCCGCCAGTAAGGCCGAAGCCGCCGATCTGCCGCCGCATCTGGAACGCCGCCGGGCTTGGCGCGAGGCCAAGGGCATCGGTACCTTCCATGCGCAGAATTTGGCCCAAAACCAGGAGAGCGTGCCCGATGCCGAACAGCGCGCGGCGGCGCATGGCCTGTATCGCCAATGGGGCGGGCGCGGGCAACTGGATATCGACCTTGCGCAGCGGATCAGCGTAACCGTATAAACGCGGTTCCTGTTCCTGGTTTTTTGCGGTTTTCAAATATGCAGTCTGAGCCTGTAGACCTTTTGGTCATAGGTGGCGGAGTGAACGGCACCGGCATTGCCCGCGATGCCGCCGGCCGCGGCCTGAAAGTGGTGCTTGCCGAACGCGGCGATCTGGCCGGCGCCACTTCGGCCGCCGCCACCAAGCTGATCCATGGCGGCCTGCGCTATCTCGAGCAATATGAATTCCGGCTGGTGCGCGAGGCATTGGGCGAGCGCGAGGTGCTGCTCAAGCTGGCGCCGCATATCATCTGGCCGTTGCGCTTCGTGCTGCCGCATCATCCCGGCCTGCGCCCGGCCTGGATGATCCGCATCGGGCTGTTCCTCTACGATCATCTGGCCCGCCGGGTCAGCCTGCCGGGGTCGGTCGGGCTGAAACTGACCGGGGATCCGCGCGGCGCACCGCTGAAGCCGGAATTCCGGCGCGGCTTCGAATATTCCGATGGTTGGGTGGACGATGCCCGCCTGGTGGCGCTCAACGCCATGAGCGCGCAGGAATTGGGCGCCGAAATCCTCACCCGCACCGCCGTCACCGCCGCGCGGCGCGAGAATGGCCAATGGCAGGCCACGCTCACCGATGCAGGCGGCAATACCCGCCAGGTGGCGGCGCGCGGCATCGTCAATGCCGCCGGGCCCTGGGTGCGCGACACGCTGATCGGGGCCTTTGGGCAACAGCCGAAAAACGGCATCCGCCTGATCAAGGGCAGCCATATCGTCACGCGCCGGCTGTTCGAGGGCGAGCATTGCTACATCTTCCAGAATGCCGATGGCCGCGTGCTGTTCGCCATCCCCTATGAACAGGATTTCACCCTGATCGGCACCACCGATGTGGCGCTGGATCATCTGGACGGTGCGGCGCATATCTCGGAGGCCGAGACCGACTACCTGATCGCGGCGGCCGGCGAATATTTCAAGGCGCCGATCACACGCGACATGATCGTATGGTCGTTTGCCGGCGTGCGGCCGCTCTATGATGATGGCGAGAACGATCCTTCCGCCATCACCCGCGATTACGTGCTGGACCTCGAAGGCGGCGCCGCGCCGCTGCTCTCGGTCTATGGCGGCAAACTCACCACCTATCGCCGCCTGGCCGAACATGCGATGGAAAAGCTGCAGCCTTTCTATCCCAAGCTCGGTCCCGGCTGGACGCATGGCAAGCCGCTGCCGGGCGGCGATTTCACCAGCTTCGAGGCATTGCTGGCCGATCTGCTGGCGCGCTATCCGCAACTCGATGCCGCATGGCTGCGTCGTCTGGCGCGTCGCCATGGCAGTCATCTGCCGGCCTTGCTGGGGGATGCGAAAACCATTGCCGATCTGGGTGAGGATTTCGGCGGCGGCCTGTATGCCATCGAAGTGGATTGGCTGATGCGGCGCGAATGGGCGTTAGATGCCGACGACGTATTATGGCGCCGCACCAAATGCGGCCTGCGGGTCACAGCCGCGCAGCGCGAAAGGCTGGCGGCCTGGATGGCGGATCGTGCGAGCGAAGGAGCGCGCCGATGAAGATCGCTATCGTCGGCGCAGGCGCGATCGGTGGCTATTTCGGCGGTGTGCTGGCCCGTTCGGGTGCGGAGGTAAGCCTGCTGGCGCGCGGCCCGCATCTGCAGGCGATCCAGGCCAGGGGGCTGCGGATACAGACCGCCGATGGCGAGGATTTCACCGTGCATCCCAAGGCCAGCGACGATCCGGCGGCGCTGGGCCGGCAGGATGTGCTGATCATCAGCGTGAAGGCACCGGCCTTGCCGGCCCTGGCACCGCAACTGGCGCCCATGCTGGGGCCGGATACCGCCATCGTCACCGCGATGAACGGCATTCCCTATTGGTATTTCCATGCCTATGCCGGGCCGGTTGCCGGGCGGCATCTGAAAGCCGTGGATCCCGATGGCGCGATTTGGCGCGCCTTGCCGCCCGAGCGGGTGATCGGCGGCGTGGTGCGGCTGCCATCCTCGGTGCCGGAGCCCGGCGTAATACGTGGGCTGACCAGGGCCAATCTGGCATTGGGCGAACCCGACGGCACGCAATCGCCGCGCCTTGCCAGCATTTCCCAGGCCTTGATGGCGGCGGGCATCAATGCGCCGATGCGCAGCGATATCCGCCACGATATCTGGGTGAAGCTGCTGGGCAACATGGCGTTCAGCCCGTGTTCGGTGCTCACCGGCGGCACCCAGGCGCAGGTCGCGGCCGATCCCGCCATGCGTGCGGTGCTCACGGCCCTGATGCGGGAAGGCCAGAGCGTGGGCGAGGGGCTGGGCATCCGTTTCGAGGTGAGCGTGGAGCAGCGCGTGACCGAAGGCGGCGGCGTGGCTTTGCATAAGCCATCCATGCTGCAGGATTGGGAAGCCGGCCGGCCGATGGAAATCGAAAGCATCATCGGCGCGGTGGCCGAACTTGCGGCCATGCAGGGCATCGCCACGCCCACCATCGCTATCGTTCTGGCTTTGCTGCGCCGCAAGGCGGCCCTGCAGCAGGCATAGCAGCAGCAAGCAAAGCATAGGAACGGCTCATGGATTGGCGCAGCCTTTCACCGGCGGAACTCGAGGCCCATTACAATCCGCGCATTGCCGTGCCGGATTTCGCGGTGCATTTCGAGGCCTACAAGACCCGCTCGGCGGAAACCCATAAACGCATCGGCGGGCAATTCGATCTGCGCTATGGCCCCGGTCCGCTGCAAACCTACGATCTGCATGTTCCGCCGCATGCCTTGGCAGGCGCCAAGGATGCGCCGCTGCTGATCATCGTGCATGGCGGCTATTGGCGCGGGCTGGATAAAAGCCTGCATGGTTTTCTGGTAGAGCCGTTTCTCAAGGCCGGCGCGGTGGTGGCGAATATCAATTACGATCTCTGCCCCGCTGTGTCGCTGGATGTGATCGTGCGGCAGACCCAGGAAGCCATTGCGCATCTGGCCGGCCAGGCGGCTGGCTTCGGCGCCGATCCGGCCAGGCTGTTCCTGCTCGGCCATTCCGCTGGCGCGCATCTTGCGGCTGCCGCCTATGCCTTGCCCTGGCCCAAGGATCTGGGCGCGCGGCCCAAACCGGCCGGTCTGGCGCTGGTATCGGGCGTTTACGATCCCGAGCCGGTGCTGCATGTTCCGGTGAATGCCGAGATCGGCCTGGATGGTGCCACCGCCAGGCGCAACAACGTGGTCGCCCAGCCGCTGCGCCTGCCGCAATCCCGTGTGCTGGTGGCGGTGGGCGATGCCGAACCGCAGGCCTGGATCGAACAGAGCCTGGATTTCCATTCCGCCTGCCGCGATGCCGGCACGCCGGCCGATCTGATGCGGATTTCCGGCGGCAACCATTTTTCCATCCTGTATGCGGCGGCCGAAGCGAACCAGCCGCTGGCATCGGCGCTGATCAGGATGATGGGTTTGTGATCGGCTTCAGTTGATCAACTGCGCATAAACCTCGCGCGCGATCGGCAGCATGGCATCGCGGCGCAACGGCCCCACCAGGGCATAGCCATAGCCGTTATCCACCCAGTAGAAGCCGGTGGCGCCATTCTCTTCCGTTACGCGGAAGCTGCTATCCTCGCCGGGCTCGCCATCGCGGATATACAGCGTCAGCCGTTCGCCGCGCGGATTTTCGTACATGAATTGCGCCGCCAGATCCTTGCGGCCTGCGGGCAGCAGGCGGCCGCCCACCAGATTGAAGCCGGCATTGCCCAGATAAGGCGCCTTCAACTGCGTGCCCAGCCGCTTCGACAGCCAGGCCACCAGATGCTTTTCTTCCGAGGCCGGCACCTCCACCGCATGCAAAACCTCGGCGGTGTAGATGGCATGGGCGCGCGCTGCCTCGCGCGGCAGCGGCGGCAGTGGATTGCCGCCGAAGCGAGCATGGCCCCACCAGCCCGCGCCGCCGCCGAGAATGGCCACCAGCAACAGCGCGGCCAGGCGCGGCGCGATGCTGCGGGCATGGTCCAGCAGGCTGGGCCGGGCAAATACCGCGCGCATCGCCGCCGGCACCGGCTCGGCTTCGTCCAGCGGGAAGGCGGCGCGCAAGGCATCGGCCTGCGCCGCCCAGGCTTCCACCTTGCGGCTCGCCTCGGCATCCTGCAGCAGATGCGCTTCCACGCGGGCGCGGTCGGCGGCTGTCAGTTGGCCATCCACATAGCCATGCAGCAGGGCGTCGTCGATGATGCTTTCGGGCTGGCTCATTTCACCCTCTTCAATCCTGGCCGCAGGCGCGGGCGGTTCGGATCGGCGCCGCTCTCGCCCGCCATCAGAATGCGCAGTCGCTCGCGCGCCCTGGTCAGGCGCGACATCACGGTGCCCAGCGGCACGCCTTGCGCCCGCGCTGCTTCTTCATAACTCAAACCCTCCACGCCGATCAGCAGCAACAGGCTGCGATGTTCGGGCGCCAGCATGTCCAGTGCGTTTTGCAGATCCTGCAATTCCAGTTTTTCCCATTGCCCGCCGCTCACCGCCGGGCCGGGATGATCCTCGTCCAGCATCGCCGCATCGGGGCGGATCGCCTCGCGCCGCAGCCGGTTGCGCCATGTATTGTGCAGAATGGCAAACAGCCAAGGCCTGAGCGCGCCATCATCGCGGCGCTGGTTCCAGGCCGCCAGGGCTTTGGTCAGGCAATCCTGCACCAGATCGTCGGCCGCCGCCGCATCGCGCAGCAGGCCGCGCGCATGCCGGCGCAGCCGGGGAATCTCGGCTTCGATGGCATGCGGGGCAGGGCGGCGGAAAGGCAGCATTGCGGGCATCTTACAAGGTAAGACAACCGAATGCCGGGTTTATTCCCGCCGCCCGATGATTGGCCCCGAAATCAGGGCCGCGCAATCAGGGCCAGAATCAGGGCCGCGCCACCCGCCAGATATTGTTGAAACCCTCTCCGGTGGTGTCGCCCGGCTTCTGATCCCGCATCCAGGTATAAAGCGGCTTGCCCTTGTAGGCCCATTGCTTGCCGCCATCGTCGCGGGTGATCACGCTCCAATCGCCGCTGGCGCTGGCGCCATCCGCTGCCATCAACGGCGGCCAGTTCTGTGCGCAGGGGCCGTTGCAGGCGGATTTTCCGGGCGTGCTGTCGCGGTCGAAGGTGTAGAGCGTCATGCTCTTGCCATCGACCAGCACCTGGCCGATGCCGGTATCGGCGGATTTGGCAGGCGCCATGCTGCCGGCACAGGCGGCAAGGCTGAAGGCCAGCATGGCGGCGGCCAGAATGGGTGCGGTTTTCATCGGGTGGGTTCCTTCCCAAAAAATGCAGTTGCCTATGGTTAGACAGTCCGACGCACAAAAAATTCCTCACCTCTCGCAAAAGAGTGAACTTGCCGAAAGGCCGAGGGCGGCCTACCATCATCGTCATGCGCAGACTCGCTGTCCTGCTGGTTTCGGCCCTGTTCATGCTGCCCTTGCCGGGTGTTGCGGCGGAGGCGGAAGGCCTTGATGCGCTGTTCGACAAACTCTACGAAACCGAAAATCCCATCGAGGCGCGCCAGATCGAACGCAAGATCTGGGAGGCCTGGAGCCGCTCGGAGTCCGATACGCTGAACACGCTGCTGGCCTCCGGCACCGAGGTGATGAATAGCGGCGATTATGCCCGTGCGGTCGCCATCTTCTCGGCGATGATCGACCTGAAGCCGGATTTCGCCGAAGCCTACAACAAGCGCGCCACCACCTATTTCCTGGCCGGCAATTACGCCGCTTCGGTTGCCGATGTTGAGCGCACGCTCAAGCTGGAGCCCCGGCATTTCGGTGCGCTCAGCGGCCTCGGCCTGATGATGGAGCGGCTGGATAACCTGCCCGAGGCGATCCGCGCCTATCAGCGCGCGCTGGCTGCCAATCCGCATATGCCGGAATTGCCAAGCCGGCTGAAGGATGTGCGCCGCAAGCAGGATGCCAGGGAATTGTAAGCGGGAATTGCCGCTGAACGTTTTTGCTGAAAATCTTTCGCCTCAGCCGTGATTTCGCCATGATTGCCGCGCAGGATCACACCCGTCATCACTCACGTGTCATGCGCCGGAGTTGCCGCGATGGCCAGGAATGTAGCGAACACCCAGAAAACCTCGAAGCCAGCCCTGGCGCTTATGGCGCTGGCTGCAACATTGTTGCTGTTGAGCGCCGCGCCGGCCAAGGCGGATAGTTTCTATTTCGGCTATTCCGGGGGCTATTACGGGCCGCCCGGGCATCGCTATCGCGGTCCGCCGGATCGTTATCGCTACAGCAATTGGGGCCCGCCGCCGGTCTATTACCGCGCGCCGCCGCCCCGGGTGGTCTATGTAGAGCCACCGCCGCCGCGCGTGGTTTATGTGCAGCCGCCCGTTCAGTATCAGCCACCTGTGCAATACCAGCAGCCGGTCATCTCAGCCGTGCCCAGCAGCCCGGTCTACCAGGCCAGCAACGGCCAGTATTGCCGCGAATACCAGAGCAGTGTGATGGTTGGCGGCGTGCCGCAGCCCAGCTACGGCACCGCCTGTCTGATGCCCGATGGCGTCTGGCGCGTGGTGAATTGATTCCGATCAGGTGATTCCGATCAGGGCCGGAAATCCATCGCCATGGTGTATTGATCGGCACGGGGCTGATGTTTCAGCCCATGTCGTACCGCCCAGCTTGCCATTTCGTGGTGCAGAGGAATCAGCGCGAGATCGTCCATGGCGATTTCCGTGGCCCGGATCAGCGCCAATTCCCGCTTGCCATCCTCCACCGTTGCCAAGGCTTCACCCAGCAAGCGATCGAATGCCGGGTTAGACCAACGGCCGCGATTTGAGCTACCCATTCCGCTCGCGCGGTCATATGTGGCAAGCAGGCCGCGCAAGGGTGAGGAAGGTTCGCCGGTGCCGGCGCCCCAACCCACCAGAAACAGGCTGAATTCCGGCTTCGACGCGCGGGTGACGAAGACATTCCACGGCATCACCTCCACCTTCGCATTGATGCCGGCCCGCGTCAGCATTGCGGCCACCGCTGGCAGAATCTGGCCGTCATTCAAGAACCGGTCGTTGGGGCCGTGCAGGGTGAGGGTGAAGCCATCCTTGTAGCCAGCTTCGGCCAGCAATCTGCGGGCTGTGCTCTGATCGGCCGGCATCGCCTTCAGGCGCGGGCTTACGCCAAACATGCCTTCGGGCAGCAATTGCGCGGTGGGGATAGCCTCGCCCTGCATGATCTGGCTTGCCAATGCATCGCGGTCGATGGCTTTTGAAATGGCCTGTCGCACTTTCAGGTCGCGCAGGGGATTCTTCGTCAGCGGAGTGCCGGTACCATCGGTGGCAAAAGGCGTGGTTTCCCGGCCGGTATCGGGAAACAGGAAAACCACTTTGTTGGATGTGGTGGCCGATATGGCAACTTTCTGATGTTGGCGCAGTTCGGATAGCATGGCCGGCGGCGGGGCTTCGATGGCATCCACATCACCCGCCAGCAGGCCGGCCACCCGGGCCTGGCCGTTGCGCATGAAGCGCAGTTCAACGCGCTCCCATGGCGGAGTGCCGCCCCAATAGCCAGGATAGGCCTGCAATTCGATGGCTTCGCCGCGCTTGAAGGAAACCAGGCGATATGGGCCGGTGCCGATGGCGGCACTGCCGCTGTTGAAATCCTCCGTGCTGGCCTGTTCGGCCCGCGCCGATATGATCGGTACCAGGCTAAGATCGTTGGGCAGCAGGGGATGCGGCTGCGCGGTGCTGAGCCGCAGGGTGAGGGGATCGACGATTTCGGCGGTTGTCACCGCGCGGGTATAAAGCGCGAAGCTGGAAGGGCTGTTAAGCACTTTCGGTGCGCGGGCCAGGCTGGCAACCACATCCTTGGCCGTGAAGTCGCTGCCATCGTGGAATTTCACGTTGGGCCGCAGCTTGATTTCCCAGGTCGTCGGATCGACGGGCGTCCAGCTCAAGGCCAGGCCAGGGCGCAGTTGCTGCCGTTCGTCCTGCCGGATCAGTGTATCGAATACATGGCGGGATGCGGCGTTGTTGGAACTGGTATTGTGGAAATGCGGGTCCATTGCAGTGATGTCGGTAGCCAGGCCGATACCCAGCCGGCCGCCATCAGCGCGGGCATCCGCGCAGGTAAGTCCCGCAAACAGCAATGCAACGCCGACCATCCCCGCAAAACCGCGCATCTATCGTCCCCCTTATTCTGTCTGGGCAAGGCAGACGGCAAAGTAATACGATTTTTTATTTTTTCATACATTAATTCGATAAGGCCGGCCGCATGGTATTCTGCCCGGGCACTTACCGGGGACCGGACATGGAACGTTTCACTGTTTCGCTGGATGGCGATTTGCTCGCCGAGTTCGACCGCTATATCGAAGGCAAGGGCTACGAAAACCGCTCCGAGGCGGTGCGGGATATCCTGCGTGAGCGGCTGCGTGCCGAGCAATTGGCGCCGAAGGCGGCGGTGGGCGATTGCGTGGCCTGCCTGTCCTATGTCTACAACCATCATGAACGCGAATTGCCCAAGCGGGTGATGGATGCCCAGCATGCCAGCCATGACCTTGTGCGCTCCACCATGCATGTGCATCTGGACCATGATTACTGTATGGAAATCGCCGTGCTGCAGGGGCCGACGCAGGCCGTGCACCGTTTCGCCGACGCGTTGATGGCGGAAACCGGTGTGATGCATGGCAAGCTGTCGGCGATCCCGGTCGACATGCATGTTGCCGGCGGGCAGGGCCACAAGCATCGCGGCCATGCTCTCCACAGCCATGCTAGGCCGAAGGTCTGATCCTGATTTTCCGGAAGGATTGCTGGCTGGGGCGGGAGGATTCGAACCTCCGCATGGCGGTACCAAAAACCGCTGCCTTACCGCTTGGCTACGCCCCAGCAGGCGGGCCGGAAGATAATCGGATCATTCCGGGATTTCCAGCCTCGGCACGGGGCTAAATAGGCCTTAAATCGCCGTTGCGGCTACCCACCAGGCGGGATGTGCGCGGCTCAGGCTCTGGGCGGCGATCTGCGCCAGGCGAGCCTCGCCGAACAGCCCGAAACAGGTGGCGCCGGAGCCCGATAGCCGGGCCAGCAGGCAACCGCCCTGGCCGCGCAAGGCCGCCAGCACGGGGTCGATTTCAGCCGCCAGGAAACGCGCCGGCGCTTCCAGGTCGTTACGCCGCGCGCGTAACTGGATCGCCAGATCGGCGGCGCTGGCCGGCGCTTCGCTGAGCGGTTGCGATGGCCCGAAGCGGCCACCCAGCGCCGCGAATACATCCTTGGTGGCCAGGCTCACACCGGGATTGGCCAGCACCAGCCAGCAGGCGGGCAGGGCGGGGGCGGGCTGCAATATGTCGCCGATGCCCTGCATCAGCATCGGCCGGTTTTGCAGGCAGACCGGAATATCCGCGCCGAGCCTGAGGCCGATGGCAGCCAGGGCTGCGTCATCGAGATCGAGGCGCCAGAGCCGGCGCAGGGCTTTCAGCGCAGCCGCTGCATCCGCCGATCCGCCGCCGATGCCGGATGCCACCGGCAGCCGCTTGGTGAGCGTGAGTTTGGCATGCGGCGCGATGCCGGCCTGTTCGGCCAGCGCGCGGGCGGCGCGCAGCACCAGATTGTTTGGCGTATCGCTGTTCAGCGCTGTGGCGAAAGGCCCGTCGATGGTCAGCGAGAGCTGATCGGCCGGCTCGGCAAGCAGGCTGTCGCAGGCGGCTTCATCTTGGGCGAACACCGCCAGGCTTTCCAACTGGTGATAGCCCCGGTGAGGGTCGTTTTGCCGCTTGCCGACGACATGCAGGAAAAGGTTGATCTTGGCGGGCGCGGCGAGGGCTAGGCCGCCGCTCACTTCGCCGCGACCGGATCGAGGCCGACTTCCAGCTTGCGCTTCACCTGTTGCTCAAGCTCGGCATCGGGCTTCAGGCCCAGGGCGCGGCGCCACTGGAATTGCGCCTCGGCGCGGCGGCCGACTTTCCAGTAAGCATCGCCCAGATGATCGGTGATCACCGGATCCGAGCCTTTCAGTTCCACCGCGCGTTCCAGATTCACCACGGCTTCCGGATAGCGGCCCAGCCGGTAATAGGCCCAACCCAGGCTGTCCACGATGGCGCCATCATTGGGCCGCAACGCCACGGCGCGCTTGATCATATCGGTGGCCACGTCGATATTGCGGCCCATATCCACCCAGGTATAGCCCAGATAGTTCAGCACCATCGGCTGCTCGGGCTGCAATTCCAGCGCCTTCTGCATGTCGGGCTCGGCCTTGGGCCATTGCTTCGAACGTTCATAGGCGATGCCGCGGGCGAACAGGATGAACCAGTGGCGCTGTTCCAGTTGCGGCACGCGCTCCAGCGCTGCGGTGTATTCCCGGGCGGCTTCTACCCACATTTCCGATTGCCGGTAGAGATCGCCCAGCGTCAGCAGCGGGCGGTAATCGTCGGGATTGGCGGCGGCGGTACGGCGCAGCATGCGCACGGCGGCCTCGCGTTCGCCCATCTCGTAGGTGCTCACCGCGATGCGGGTCTGCGCCATCTCGCCATACACGCCTTGCGGATTCACCTTGGCATAGGTGTCGATGGCGCGTTGCCAATGCTTGCGCGATTCGTAGATGTCGCCCAGCAGCACACGGGCATCATCCATGTCGGGCCGCAGGGTCAGCGCCAGTTGCAGATGCAACTCGGTCAACTCGCCGCCATCGTTGCGGCCGAAGGCATTGGCGGCGGCATACAGGCTTTCGGCGAAACCATCCTGGGCATTGCCCACCAGCGGCGCCAGGGTTGTGGCATTCTGCGGACCCAGCAGCCGCTTCATCGCAGCCTGCAGGGTGGCATTCTCGGGGCTGAGATCGAGGCTGCGCTGCACCAGGGCGCGCGCTTCCTCGGTGCGGCCCATGCGTTGCAGCAGGCGGGCATAGCCATCGGTTTGCCGCGCCCCCACCCGTTCGGGCGTTTCGGCGGCGGCGGCATACACTGCCAGCGCCTCGTTGCTCAGGCCCAGGGCTTCCAGCAGCAAAGGCTTGAGATGGTCATGCACACCGCCGAATAGCGGGTTGCGGTCCAGCCGCGCCAGCGCCGCCTTGGCGGCATCGGCATTGCCCTTGCCCACTTCGGCCCAGGCGGCGATCAGCGGATTGAACGCGCCATGAATGCCGCCTTGCGGGCCGCTGGCCACCATCGCCAGGGCGGCATCGTAATCCCGCCGCAAGATCGCATTGCTGGCAATCGCCATGCGCGCCATATGGTCGTTCGGATTCAGCACCAGCAGGGCAGGCGCCAGTTCCATTGCCTTGGGCGTGTTGCCGGCGGCCAGCAGCGACAGGAAGGCGCCTTGCACCACCTGTGCGTTGTTGGGATCCAGCGCCATGGCGCGCTGGTAATAGGCGGCGGCGGCGACGTAATCGCGGTTCAGCCGGGCATGGCGCGCGGCCAGGAAATGGCCATAGGCGGAATCCACTTCCTGCGGCGGCAGTTGGTAGGGCGTGCTGTCGCTGTAAACCCGCTGGCTCGGCGGTTTTGCGCAACCGGCCAGCAACAACGCCAGGCCCGCCATGGCAAGCGGCATGCCCAGGCGCGAAATCCGCCGGGGCAGGCGGAAGCGGGCGCTAGGGCCGGCATGCTGCATGGGTACGGGCTGCATGGATGCGTGCTGCGTGGATATTTGCTGCATGGATACTGTCTTGCCCATCAACACCCTCTTACCGAAGCCAGACTCGCAGCCGCCTTCAAACAACCTTGCAAACAGCATAGCGCTGCGCTGCGGGCAATTGATATCACATATTCGGATAGTTGGGGCCGCCGCCGCCTTCGGGCACGACCCAGTTGATATTTTGGGCGGGATCCTTGATGTCGCAAGTCTTGCAGTGAACACAATTTTGCGCGTTGATCTGGAAGCGCGGGTTACTCCCATCGGCATCGCGCAGCACTTCATACACGCCAGCCGGGCAATAGCGCTGCGCCGGCTCGTCATACATCGGCAGATTCTTGGCGATCGGAATGCTCGGATCCTTCAGCCGCAGGTGGATCGGCTGATCCTCCTCATGGTTGGTCGACGACAGGAATACCGAAGACAGCTTGTCGAAGCTCACCTTGCCATCCGGCTTCGGATAGACGATCGGCTTGCATTGCGCGGCCGGCTTCAGGGTTTCAAAATCCGCCTTGCCGTGCTTCGAGGTCCAGGGCACCAGGAAGCCCAGGCCCAGGTCGTTCAGCCACATATGGATGCCGCCCACCATGGTGCCCAGCCACATGCCGTATTTCAGCGCGGGCTTCACGTTGCGCACCTTCCACAGATCCTTCCAGGTCCAGCTGGCGCGCACGGCCTCCGGATAGGCGGTCAACTCGTCGCCGCCCTCGGAGCCGTTCTTCAATGCATCGAATGCCGCCTCGGCGGCCAGCATGCCGGTCTTCACGGCATTATGGCTGCCCTTGATGCGCGGCACGTTCACGAAGCCGGCCGAACAGCCGATCAGCGCGCCGCCCGGGAAGGTGAGTTTCGGAATCGATTGCAGGCCGCCCTCGTTGATGGCGCGCGCGCCATAGGCGATGCGTTTGCCGCCCTCGAAGAAATGCCGCACGCTGGGATGGGTTTTGAAACGCTGGAATTCATCGAAAGGCGAGAGATAGGGATTTTCGTAATTCAGGTTCACCACGAAACCCACGGCCACCTGGTTGTCTTCCAGGTGATACATGAAGCTGCCGCCGGCAGTGCGGCTATCCAGCGGCCAGCCCTGGGTGTGCACCACCAGGCCGGGCTTATGCTGGGCCGGGTCGATCTGCCACAATTCCTTGATGCCGATGCCGAATTTCTGCGGCTCCACGCCCTCGCGCAGCTTGTATTTGGCCTGAATTTCCTTGGCCAGCGAGCCGCGCACGCCTTCGGCGATCAGCGTATATTTGGCGCGCAGTTCCACGCCCGGCGTGTAGCTGCTTTTGTGTTCGCCGTCGCGGCCGATGCCCATGTCGCCGGTGGCCACGCCCACCACTTCGCCCTTGTCGCCATACAGCACTTCGGCCGCCGCGAAGCCCGGAAAGATTTCCACGCCCAGTTCTTCCGCCTGACTCGCCAGCCAGCGGCACACGTTGCCCAGCGAGACGATGTAGTTGCCGTGATTGTTCATCAGCGGCGGCAGCATGAAATTCGGCACCGGAATGTGGTTCGCTTCGGTCAGGATCATGAAGCGGTCGTCGGTCACCGGCGTGTTGAGCGGTGCGCCCTTTTCCTTCCAGTCCGGGATCAACTCGTTCAGGCCGATCGGGTCCACCACCGCGCCGGAAAGAATATGCGCGCCGACTTCCGAACCCTTTTCGATCACGCAGACCGAGATGTCGTGGTCATGCTCGGCGGCGAGCTGCTTCAGCCGGATGGCGGCGGACAGGCCGGACGGACCGGCCCCAACCACCACCACATCATATTCCATCGTTTCGCGTTCCATCGCTTCCACCGGGGCTTAGGATGGCCAGAATGCTGGCCGAGATTGCTGACAGGGGTTGCGAACCTGGGATGCAGATCCGGCTGCCAGCTTGACTATATGCCTCTGCTTACCAGACAATACCGGCCAAGCCAACGGCGCGGGCAGCGGCCAAACCAAGGGGCCGGACCTTATGCATACCAATGATTTAAACCCGGAAAGCGGGTCCGGCGGCCATCTGCCGCAAGGGAATGAGGGGGCGATGCCTGCCTGGGCCGGAGAAAGCCTGAGCGCCGGCGCCCTGCTGCGGTTTTATATCGATGCCGGTGCCGATGAATGCATCGGCGATGTGGCGCTGGATCGTACGCAACTTGAACGTAAGCCGGCCTCCGAGTCTGCGGCCCGGGCCGCTGCCAAAGCCACCGGCCATTCGGGGGGCGGCCAAGCTGGTGCTGCCGCCGAACCCCGCTCTGCGGCCATGCGCGCGCCGCCCGACCGCATGGCGGCCACGCCGGCCATGCTGTCGGCCCAGGCGATGCAAACCGCAGCCAGCCAGGCCGCGCTGGCCTGCCGCGACATTCCGGTATTGGCCAAGGCGGTGGCGGCGTTCGATGGCTGTGCGCTGAAGGCCACGGCAACCAACACGGTGTTCGCGCGCGGCAACCCGCAGGCTCCGGTGATGCTGATCGGCGAGGCGCCGGGGCGCGAGGAAGATGCCCAGGGCAAGCCGTTCGTGGGCGAAAGCGGGCGGTTGCTGGATCGCATGCTGGCCGCCATCGGCCGCAGCGAGGACGACACCTATATCAGCAACGTGATCTTCTGGCGGCCGCCCGGCAACCGCGATCCCTCGCCGGAGGAAATCCTCGCCTGCAAGCCATTCGTAGAGCGCCATATCGCCCTGGTGAAACCCAAGCTGCTGGCTTTCGTCGGCCGCCATGCCGCCGCCACCCTGCTTGGCACCACAACCGGCATCACCCGGCTGCGCGGCAATTGGCAGACCTATCGCCTGCAGGATCCCGATTTCGGGGCGATGGAGATTCCGGCCTTGCCGATGCTGCACCCGGCCTATCTGCTGCGTCAGCCCGGCATGAAGCGCGAGGCCTGGCGCGACATGCTGGCACTGGCCGAGAAACTGCAACAGCTGGACCATTAGCATGTTCTACGGCTGGGTGGTGGTCGCGGCGGTTTTCACCCTGCTGTTTGTCGGGTTTGGCGCCACCTATACATTCCCGGCATTCTTCGAACCGCTGCAACTGGAATTCGCCGCCACGCGCGGCACCATATCGCTGGTTTTCGGTTTTGCCGGCTTCCTCTATTTCATCCTGGGCATCCTCAGCGGGCCGCTGGCCGATCATTACGGCCCGCGCCGGGTGATCGGCTTCGGCGTGCTGTGCATGGCGCTGGGCCTGGCCGTTGCCGGCATGGCCGATAGCCTGATTGTCGTGCTGCTGGCCTATGGCCTGGGCGTGGGCGTGGGCATGGGCTTCATCTATGTGCCGGCCATCGGCACGGTGCAGCGCTGGTTCGTGGCCCGGCGCGGCCAGGCATCGGGCTATGCCGTGATGGGGATCGGGCTTGGCACCATGGCGATGCCGCCATTGGCTGCCTGGGTGATCGATGGCCTGGGCTGGCGGCAAAGCTATCTGCTGCTGTCGGTCGGCTTTCTGCTGTTGGCTGGGGCCGCCACGTTGGTGATGCGCGCTTCGCCGCAGGCCATGGGGCTGGCACCCGATGGCGCTGTAGCGCGCCCCGCCGCTGCCGGCGCGTCTGCGCCGCTGCCCGGGTTCACCCTGGCCCAGGCATTGCGCCATCCGGTTTTCTGGTGGCTGTATCTGGCTTCCGCGCTGTGTTGTATCGGCACCTTCGTGCCCTTCGTGCATCTGGCTGCTTATGCCCAGGATCAGGGTCTTACGCGCGGGCAGGGGGTATGGCTGGTCGGGTTGATCGGCGTAGGCTCCACCCTGGGCCGTTTCGTGCTTGGCGGGCTGGCCGATCGCATCGGTCGCAGCCGCAGTTTCGCCCTGGTGATTCTCGGCGCGGGGGTCATGCTGGGGTATTGGCTGCTGGCCAGCAGCTTCCTGGCCCTGGCGCTGTTCGCCATCGGCTTCGGCATCGTCTATGGCGGCTTCGTGGCCCTGGCGCCGGCCTATATGGTAGACCTGTTCGGTGCCCGTGCGGCCAGCGCGGTGATCGGCGCGCTCTATACCAGCGTGGCTTTCGGCACCCTGGTGGGGCCCACCCTGGCCGGTATGGCCTTCGATCATTGGGGCAGCTATGCCGTGCCGATCCTGGCTTGCGCGATTTCCTGCCTGATCGGTGCCGGCATAGCCGCGCTGCTGCCCGCACGGCTGGCTATACCGGAGGAGCAGGCTCGCTAACTGAGGCGCATGCGCGCAAAGGTTGATAAATCCACACTTGCTGCCCTTGCTGCAATCAGGTAACCAAGGCCGCGATGGGCAGCAACCGGATCAGAAAAATCTTCCCGCGAGGCCGTTTCACCGCAATAGCGGGCCTGTTGGCCTGCCTACTGTTGCTGCCGGCCGGGCTGGTGCTTGCCCAGCCCCAAGACGGGCTGCCGCAGGTGCTGAGCAACGAGGATGCCGAACGCTATGGCCGCATCTTCGAATTGCAGGCTGGCGGCGACATGGCGGCGGCCGAACGCGAGTTGAAGCGGATCAAGGAACCGGTGCTGCGCGGCCATGTGCTGCAGCAGCGCTATCTGCATCCCAGCGCCTATAATGCCAGCTATGCCGAATTGCTGGCCTGGATGCAGCAATACCGCGATCATCCCGGCGCCGAGGAAGTCTATCGCCTGGCTTTGCGCAAGAAGGCCCGCAAGGACAAGGCGCCGCCGGCGCCGGTGGGCGCCGAACTGGGTGATTTCAGCGGCGATCCCGGCAGCGTGGCCACGGCGCGCTCGCGCCCGCAGCCGAAGGAGCGCGACCCGGCCAGCGCGCGGATGATTGCCGCGGCGGAGGTTGAATTCCTGCAATTGCTGCGGCGCGACCGGCTTGCCCAGGCCGAGGCCTTGCTCAACAAGCCCGATATCCGCAGCCGGCTTTCGGCCTCTGAATATGATGATTGGCGCCGCCGCCTGGCCTGGGTGCGCTTGCTGGATGGCGACGATGAAAAGGCGCTGGAACTTGCCGCCGCATCCGCCCGCCGTTCCCGCGCCAGAGTGCCCGAAGCCGATTGGGTGGCCGGTCTGGCCGCCTGGCGGCTGGGGCGTTACGACAATGCCGCGCATCATTTCGAGCATCTGGCTTTCTCGCAAACCGCTTCCAACTGGGACAAGGCGGCCGGCGGCTGGTGGGGCGCGCGGGTGATGCTGCGCCTGCGCCAGCCCGGCGAAGCGCTGCGCCTGTTGCAGGAATCCGCCAGCCAGGAACGCACCTTCTATGGCCTGCTTGCGCTGGGCCAACTGGGCCAGGAACCGCAGCTATCCTGGGATCCGCCGCCGCTTGCCGCCGAGGATGTGGACAAGCTGCTGAAGATGCCCGCCGTGCGCCGCGCCATCGCACTGAGCGAGACCGGCGAGGCGGTGCGGGCAGACCGCGAAATCGCCCGGCTATTCGCACAATCCAGCGATCAATTCGCCGCCGCCCTGCTTGGGCTGGCCGGCCGCTTGCAGGCCCCGGCCTCGGCCATGCGCATCGGCCTGGCCTGGCGCAGCGTGAAGGGCGAGGCCTACGATATCGCCATGTATCCGCTGCCGCCCTGGGAGCCGGAAGGCGGCTTCGTGCTGGATCGTGCGCTGATCTTTGCCTTCATGCGCCAGGAAAGCGCTTTCAATCCGCGCGCCCAGAGCACGGCCGGCGCCACCGGCCTGATGCAGTTGATGCCGCGCACGGCAGGCTCGATGGCCGGCGATTCCTCGCTGCGCAGCAAGAATGGTCGCCACAAGCTTTATGCGCCGGAATACAATATCGAACTCGGCCAGCGCTATTTGCAGCATCTGCTGGAAATGCCGATGATCCGCGGCAACCTGTTCCATCTCGCCGCCGCCTATAATGGCGGGCCGGGCAACCTGCAGCGCTGGCTGCGCGAGAACAAGACCGACGATCCGATGCTGTTCATCGAAACCATTCCGCTGTCGGAAACCCGCACCTTCGTGCAGCGTGTGTTGACCAATCATTGGATTTACCGCGACCGCATCGGCCAGCCGCGCGACAGCCTGCTTTCCGCCGTGAGCGGCAGTTGGCCGGTTTATCGCGCCCATGATAGTATGTCGGCCCCGGATAATCAGACCGCCGCCAGCCAGACTACAGCCAGCCAGGCCGCCGAAAAGAAACCATAGAGCTTGCCATGTCGGAACGCGCCTTCATTCCCGTCCGCATCGCCGTGCTGACGGTGTCAGACAGCCGCGGTCTCGCGGATGACAAATCCGGCCAGACCTTGGTGGATCGTCTCACGGAGGCGGGCCATGAACTGGCCGCGCGTGCCATCGTCACCGACGATATCCCGGCCATCCAGGCGCAGCTGACGCAGTGGATCGACGATCCGGCAGTGGATGTGGTGATCTCCACCGGCGGCACCGGGGTGACCGGCCGCGACGTGACGCCCGAGGCTTTCGAAGGGCTCTACGAAAAGCCGATCCCGGGCTTCGGCGAAGTGTTCCGCATGCTCAGCTTCCAGAAGATCGGCACCTCTACCATCCAGTCGCGCGCCACTGCCGGGGTCTGCCGGGGCACCTATCTGTTCGCCTTGCCGGGCTCGCCAGGCGCCTGCCGCGATGGCTGGGACATGATCCTGAAGGACCAGCTCGACTACCGCTTCAAGCCGTGCAATTTCGTCGAGCTGCTGCCCCGCCTGCGCGAGCATGAGCGCCGCAAGCCGAGTTGAGAGAAAAATCGACAAAGTCCTATAATTTCGATTTTTGTTCTTTTTATCGTTTTCTCGCCATCCAAACCGGCCCTATGCATCAGGCATAAACTGGTGCTTACCCCGGGGCCGGTATTGGCTTAATCGGATCGGGTCTTCAGCTTAGGAAACCCGTATCCATGTCCGATATCGTTATCCGCCCGGTGGCTGCCCAGGAGCGCCGGCAATGGGAGCCGCTCTGGCTCGGCTATCTCGCGTTTTACGAAAAAACCGTGCCCGACGCAGTGACCGATTTCACCTGGCAGCGCCTGGTCGATCCCGCCCATCCGATTGAAGGCCTGATCGCCTGGCAGGGCGATGTCGCGCTGGGGCTGGTGCAATATCTGCTGCATCCTTCCACCTGGAACCGGGGCGGCAATGTGTATCTGCAGGATCTGTTCGTGCAGCCCCAGGCGCGCGGCAAACGCATCGGCCGGCGCCTGATCGCCGCCGTTACCGAGATATCCAGGGCCAAGGGCGCTGGCATGCTGTATTGGCAGACCGAGGAATTCAACGGCACCGCCCGGCGGCTCTACGAACGCGTGGCCAAGCGCGCGCCCTTCGTGCGCTACAATATCGAGCTTTAATACGGCTTGGTTTTCCGGGAAGCATTATTGGTTTTCCGAGAAGTGATAGTTCTTGAATTGTTCTTTTGGCTGTGGCATGCTTCCGGCTATGGCCAAATTCACCGAGCGCGCGATTTCCACCCCCGCCGACCAGGCGCATCCCGATGCGCGGCGCGGCCGGGGCGCGGTGTCGAATGTGCGCAGCCGCTACGATGCCGAGGATCGCCAGCGCGAGGATGACGGCTGGGGCAGCCTGGAGGAGGCCGCGCCGCGCAAGACAAGGCTGCATGACGACAGCAGCCGCAGCATCATTGCCTGGAACACATCGCCCGACATTCCGTTCGATCGTTCGATCAACCCCTATCGCGGCTGCGAGCATGGCTGCGTGTATTGCTTCGCGCGGCCCAGCCATGCCTATCTCGGTTTCTCGCCCGGCCTGGATTTCGAGACCGAGATCATGGTGAAGCGCGATGCGGCCGTCTTGTTGCGCAAGGAACTGGCGGCGCGTTCCTATCGTTGCGCCGTGATGTCGATGGGGTCCAACACCGATCCCTATCAGCCGGTGGAGCGCGAACTCGGCATTACCCGCTCGATCCTGGAAGTGTTGCGCGAGACGAAGCATCCGCTCGGCATCGTCACCAAGAACTTTCTCGTCACGCGCGATATCGACATCCTGGCCGACATGGCGCGCCAGGGCCTGGTGAAAGTATTCGTTTCGGTCACCACGCTGGATCGCAAGCTGGCCCGGGCCATGGAGCCGCGCGCCTCCACGCCGCCGAAACGGCTGGAGGCGATAAGGCTATTGGCGGAAGCCGGTATTCCGGTGGGCGTGATGGCGGCGCCGATGATTCCTGCGCTCAACGAGCATGAGATCGAACGCATCCTGGAAGCCAGCTATGCGGCCGGTGCGCGCGAGGCCGGTTTCGTGATGCTGCGGCTGCCTTTCGAGTTGAAGGAATTGTGGCGCGAATGGCTGGCCGAGCATTATCCGGATCGCGCCGCACGGGTGATCAAGCAGGTGCAGGCGGTGCGCGGCGGCCAGGATTACGAAGCCGATTTCGGCCGGCGCATGCGCGGCGAGGGGCCGGTCGCCGATCTGATCGCCCAGCGTTTCCAACTGGCCTGCCGCAAACTGGGTTTCAACGAACGGCGCTGGCATTTGCGCACCGACCTGTTCGCGCCGCCGGCTGCCGATAGCCGCCAGGGCAGTCTTTTCTAACAATCTCAATGCGTGATGGCGCCTTGGATGATATCGGGCAGCAGGGCAAGCTGGCCCAGCGCGCGTTTCAGCCGCGTCACCTCGCGCCGGCTCAGGCCATGCACATCCACGCGGCTGGAAGGCGGTTCGCCCTTGGCGATATCCTCGATCTGCTGGCGCAGCACGCGGCCCAGGATCAACTCATGGGCATCGAGCAGGCGGGTGAGATCCTCCTCGCCGATCAGGCCGCGCGCGGCGGCCAGCATCAGGCGCTGGCGTGTGGCGGTGGCGGGTAGCGCAAGCTTCAGAGCCAGCAGGCGCGCCGCGCTGACCAGTGGCAGCAGGCCACCCAGTTTCAGGTCCACGCGGCCATCCTTTTCCACCAGCCGGCCGAACAGCCCGATGGCCGGATGCAGTTGCGCCGCCTGTTCGGCCAGCAGCCGCAGGAAAAGCGGCGACCGCGATGCGGCTTGCAGCGCCTGCAGCCGCAAATCCTGCGCCAGCGCGGCATCGCCATAGAGCGGCTTCAGGTCGTAGAAGATATCCACGTTCAGCAGCATGGCCGCCGAATGCCGGCCGATCCATTCGCCGATGCGCTGGCGCCAGGCCTGCATGTCGCCGCGCCAGATGGCGTTCTTGGCCATCACGCCGCCCTTGCAATAGGGAATGCCGGCGGCATCCAGCAGATCGGCGATCAATTCACCGGCACGGGCATACCAGGCATCGTCGGCAGCATTGCCGCCATGCACGATGGCATTGTCTTGATCGGGCTTCAGCAGGCTTTCGCCGCGCCCGCCCGAGCCCAGCATCAGCAAACACCAGGGCGCCGGCGCCGGGCCGAGTTCGGCGTTGAGGCGTTTTTCCACCAACGCGGCGGCGCGGCTGGTGATATCGGCATAGATGCCGCTGATTGCCGCTGCCACTTCATGGGCGGCCAGCTTCTCGGCCATCAGCAGCCGCGCCAGATCGGGCAGGGCGGCGCGCGCCTGGCCAAGCTGTTCGGCGCTGGTGGCGGTATCCAGACCGTCGATGATGCTCTGGGTTTCGGCGGCACGCTGGCGCAGCAGGGCGCGCGCGGAAACCACGCCGATATAGCCGCCCAGTTCGTCCACCACCGGCAGATAGCGCAGATTCAGCCGGCGCATGCGGCCGATGGCGCGGAACAGCTGGGCATCGCCGGCCATGCTGGCAATGGTGCGCGTCATCAACCCGCCCACCGGCAGGGTGGCGGCGGCTGTGCCATGAACGGCCAGGGCGCGGGTGAGGTCGCGTTCGGTGAGAATGCCGGCCACACAATCCTTTTCGGTGATCAGCAGCGCGCCGACATTCTCGCGGGTCATCAATTGCGCGGCTTCGGCCAGCGCGGCTTCGGCGGGCAGGCGGAAAGGCGGGCTGCGCATCACCTCGGCCAGGGTCTTGCGATAGGGCGCAAGATCGAAGCTCACGCCAAGCATGTCGCCATCAGCCATGCGGCACCACCAGATCCATCGCCCAGCCGGCGGAAAGCTGGTTCTGCAGCAGATCGCGCCGCCGCGCCATCAGGCTGCGGGCCTGCCCCAATGTGCCGATGCCCTGGCTTTGCATGGCGCGCAGCAGGGCACACCAGATCGCGCCTTCGGCGGTGGCATCGGCCAGCGCGTTATGCCGGTGCAGGATCACCACGCCATATTCCTCCGCCATGCTTTCCAGCGTGTAGCTGCTGAGGCGCGGTTTCAGCCCGGCATAGAGCAGGCCGATATCCAGCGCGGCGGCCGGCGGATGAAATGGAATGCGGGCGCGTTCGGCTTCCTGCCGCAGCAATGCCAGGTCGAAACCGATATTGTGGCCCACCAACACGCGATGGCGCCAGAAGCCGCGCAGCACCGGCCAGATCAGCCCGAAGGACGGCGCGGTGGCCACATCGGCATCGCGGATGCCATGGAATTTCGTTGAAGCCGGCGGGATCGGTCCGCCCGGATAGACCAGCAAATCCAGCGGCAGGCCGGTATCCAGATGGCCGCCATCGCCGCGCAGCCCGGCCACCGCCACCACGCGGTCGCGCAGCGGATTCAGGCCGGTGGTTTCGGTATCCAGCACCGCGACCGGAATATCCTCCAGCCCACGGTTTGCCGGTATGGCATCGGCTTGCTGCCGGCGGCCGCGTCGCGCTCGGCCCACAGCCACTTTCAAGCGGCGGCGCAAACCGGTAACGAAGCGCCCGCCCGCCATGGCGGTTTCAGACCAACGCCGCCAGCCAGGCCCGCAACGGCTCTGGCTGCAGTCGCTTGGCCATGCCATCGCGCAAGGCCACGATATGAAAGCCCAGATCGCCGGCAATCACTTCCAGGTCGTTGCGGATCAGCCGGTTATGCAGCGGCATGTATTCCATGATCGAGGCGGCGGTATCCTTGCAGATCACCGCCGGATGCAGCGGTGCCGCCATCCGGCTTTGGGCGAAGCGGGTGTTGAACTGCTCCAGGCGGTCGGCCCAGCCTTCCTGCTGGCGATGCACCGGCACATGCTCGTTCAGAATATCGGCATAGAGCCGCCGCAAGCCATCCGCCACCTTGGCTGCCTGTGCCGCATCGGCGGGGCGCAGCACGCCTTCGGCCATGATGGTGCAATCGGCCAAGGTCTGCGCGAAGGCCTCCCAGCGGCAGATGTCCATGCCCTGGCGGAAGGCGTCTTCCTTCATCAGCTTTTCAAAGGCCAGCAGGGTTTTCACCCGGGCGAAACCGGTCACGGTCTTTTGCGCCAGGTAGGATGCCTCGCCGGCCAGAAAGTCACGGAAGCCGGGGCCGTCGCCTATCACAGGCGGGAAGAAGAACTCCCATCCACGGGATAGCCAACCCTGCTTCCGCGCCGCTGCGGGCATTGAAAGATCGGTCATTGTCCCTCCCTTAATCCTTTGATTTTGTTGGTATTCGACCTTGGTCTAATGGGAGACTCGTTTACGCGACGGTTATAGTCGGCAGAACTAGGGAAGGGAATCGACGCTATTCTGTCAATCCATGTCCCTGGTCCACGACAAGAAAAACACATGCCGGGCCGGCTTTCGCAAGGGCCAGACGGCTAAAGCAAGGGGCAGGAGCAAAATGTCGCAACTTACTCCGGAAAAGGCGCAGGCCTATTGGTCCCGTACATCGGGATTGATGTGGACCATGCTCGCCATCTGGTTCTTTTTCGGCTTCGTGGTGCATCTGTTTGCGCCGCAGCTGAACGGGATCCGCATTCTGGGCTTTCCGCTCGGCTTCTACATGGCCGCGCAGGGCTCGCTGATTGCCTTCGTCGTTTCGTTGTTCTGGTTTGCACGCAAGCAGAACGACATCGATGAAGAATTCGGCGTGGCTGAAGAAGAATAAGAGGGGGAAACACAGCCATGGCGAACAACTCGCAATCCGGCGGCGGATTCATCAACAACCTGGGCAAGATCTACGGTCTCTATACCGGCGGTTTTGCCGGTTTCGTGATCTTCCTCGCAATCCTCGAACAGATGGGCGTCTCCAATCAGGTGATCGGCTATCTCTTCGTGTTCCTCACCATCGGCGTTTACGCGCTGATCGGTATCATCTCGCGCACTGCCGAGATGGGTGAATACTACGTGGCGGGCCGCAGGGTGCCGGCGCTCTACAACGGCATGGCCACCGGCTCCGACTGGATGTCGGCGGCGTCCTTCATCGGCATGGCCGGTTCGCTCTACCTGTTGGGTTACGATGGCCTTGCCTTCGTGCTCGGCTGGACCGGCGGCTACCTGCTGGTGTCGATCCTGCTGGCGCCTTACCTGCGCAAGTTCGGCCAGTACACGGTGCCCGACTTCCTCGGCGCCCGTTACGGCGGCAACCTGGCGCGCTTCTGCGGCGTGATCGTGCTGATCTCCGCGTCCTTCACCTACGTGACGGCGCAGATCTTCGGCGTGGGCATCATCGCCTCCCGCTTCCTCGGCATCTCGTTCGAGTTGGCGGTGTTCGTCGGCCTGGCCGGCATTCTGGTCTGCTCGATGCTGGGCGGTATGCGTGCGGTCACCTGGACCCAGGTGGCGCAGTATATCATCCTGATCATCGCCTACCTGATCCCGGTGGTTATCCTTTCGGCCAAGGTTACCGGCGTTCCGATCCCGCAGCTGATGTATGGTCAGGCGCTGGAAAAGATCGAGGTGATCGAGAAGACCCTGGGTGTTGTGAAGGGCCATACCGCGGCCTTCTCCAATGCGCAGGGCGTGATGAACTTCACCGACGGGTTGAACTTCTTCGCGCTGATCTTCTGCTTGATGGTTGGCACCGCTGCCCTGCCGCACATCCTGATGCGCTATTTCACCACGCCCAGCGTGCGTGAAGCCCGTCAGTCTGTCGCGTGGTCGCTGTTCTTCATCTTCCTGCTTTACTTCACGGCGCCGTCTTACGCCGCGTTCGCCAAGCTGGAAGTGTATCAGAACGTGATCGGCCAGCAGATCACCGCCCTGCCGGGCTGGGTGCAAAGCTGGGGTGCCATCGGTCTGGTGGGCGCTTGCGATGCTGCGAATGCCGATACCATCTACGCGCTCTGCAAAGGCGTGAAGGGTAACGCAGACGGTATCCTGCAGCTCAACGAGTTCCGCATCCATACCGACGCCATCGTGCTTGCCACGCCGGAAATCGCGGGTCTGCCCTATGTCATCGCCGGCCTGGTGGCCGCTGGTGGCCTGGCGGCTGCGCTCTCGACCGCCGACGGCCTGCTGCTGGCCATCGCCAACGCGCTCAGCCATGACATCTACTACCGCATGGTTGACCCGCATGCGCCGACCGCCCGCCGCCTCATCATCAGCCGCGTGCTGCTGATCGTTGTGGCTATCGCGGCGGCCTATGTGGCATCGCTGAAGCCTTCCACCATCCTGGCGATGGTGTCGTGGGCCTTCTCGATCGCCGCATCGGGCCTGTTCCCGGCATTGGTGATGGGTATCTGGTGGAAGCGTACCAGCAATACCGGCGCGGTTGCCGGCATGATCGCTGGCTATGGCGTCTGCCTGTACTACCTGATCACCACGCAGTTCTATGGTGCTCCGCTCTGGTTCGGCGTGCGCAACATCTCCTGCGGGTTGTTCGGTATCCCGGCGGCGTTCATCGTCACCTACGTGGTCAGTCTGATGACGGCTGCTCCCTCCAAGGAGATGCAGGACTTCATCGACTCCATCCGCGTACCGGCTGGCGATGTGAAGCTGGCCCGTACCGAGGATGCCATCTCGCATTGATCAAAGAATCGCCCAGGCCGGATCGGGCAACCGGCAGCGTCTGGGCGGTGATTTGAAAACTGCGATGATTTGAAAAGAGCGGCGGGGATCGTATACTGATCCCCGCCGTTTCTTTGTGTTCCATCCCCTTTCAGCCGAGCGTACATGGCCCAAACTCAGCCCGACTTCTTCTGGAGCTTTCTGCCCTATTGGGCCGTTGCCTATATTCTGGCGATGATCGGCTGGACCGCCGTTGGCCGCTTCATGATGAGCGCCTTTCTGCCGCCAGACAGCCCGAACTACATCTTCCGCTTTTTCCGGCTGTTGACCGAATGGCCGCTGCAGGCGATTGCCTTCATCACGCCGCTGATCCTGCCGCCGAAATTCCTGCCGCTGGTGCTGGCCTTATGGGCTTTCATGCTGCGCTACGTGGCCCATGTGGTGTTTGCCAATTACGGCATGGCGCCCGGCCTGGGAGTGAGCTGAGATGAACCCGCAGACCCTTTTCGTTGCCGTGATGGCGGTAACCCTGCTGAATGGTTTCGTGTCGCCGGTGTTGCCGCTGGTCTTCATCTGGTCGCCGGTCTGGCTGCCGGAATTCGCACCGAAAACGCCTGAAGCAATTCTCTACGGCACTTCGCTGATCGTTTCGCTGGCCACGTTGCTGCTGTCTGGCGTGCCGGCGGCATTGTTCGAGCGCATCACCGGCCGCGAAGGCAGTGACGCTACCTCGATGATGATCTGGCTGGGGGCTGCGCTGCTGATCACGGCGCCTGGCCTGGTCTGATCCGACAGGAGCGCGATGGAGCCGGAACCGTTCGATCAGCGTGTAAGGCGACTGGCGGTTCTTTCCATCGGGCGCGGCTGCTTTTTCGCGGCCCTGGCGATCTGGTGCGTGATGATCGGCTTGATATCCGAGCCGCAGCAGGCCATGCGTGCCGGCGGGCTGCTCAGCCTGCTGGTTTGCTGCGTGCTGCTGCTGAAGGCGCAAACCGCACTCAAGCGTTCGTTCCGGCATACCGAAGTGTGGATCCTGCTGGATCGCAAGCTGCCGGTGGCCGCCGAAGCGGCGCAGCGGGTTATCAGCGCGGTGCTGCGCGAAACCTATCTGCGCTATGCGGCATATGCCGGCGCGATCGGTGCGGCGTTTCTGCTGCTCAGTGTGCTGGTTCTGCTGGGCGGCCGTCTGCTGCGCTGAGGCCGGCTCAATCCCGGCGCCAAAGCGGCCACATCACACGGGGATGCACACCCATCGGGTAGCGCATCATCAGCAGCAGGCAAAAGCCCAGCAGCGGCCAGAAAACCCAAAGGCTGCGCGGGCTGGTGGCCAGATTGATCAGCAGCAGAAACAGCCCCAGCACGGCAAAGCGCCAGGCCATCTGCCGCCATTTGCGAATCCGGGTGGCTTCGTCGGCCTGGGTGGCTTCACCAGTTTGGGCAGCTTCACCGGCCTGGGCGGGCCGGCCGCTTGCGGGTTCCGGCTGGGGCGTAACAGGCGGCTGGCTGGCTTTGGCCGGCGCGCTGCCTTCCACCATGATGCGATAGGCCGGCACCGGCTCGGCGATATTCTTGATTTCGCGCGAGCCGATGAAATCGAAGCCGAAATCCAGCTTCTTGCGCACCTGCTCGAACACCGCGCCAGAGATGCACACGCCACCCGGCTCGGCCAGGGATTCCAGGCGCGCGGCGATGTTCACGCCGTCGCCATAGAGGTCGGTGCCGTCCACCATCACATCGCCCAGATTGATGCCGATGCGGAACAACATCAGCGGCGCGGCGGGTTGTTCTGTACGCAAGGCGGCATTGCGCTGATTGATGCGGCGCTGCGCCGCCACGGCCGCGAATACCGCTTCAACCGGGGAGGGGAAATCGGCCAGCAGGCCATCGCCCCAGGTATTCACCACACGGCCATGATGCTGCTCGATCTCGGCGATCAGGTCGGCACGATAAAGCTTCAGGCGGCCCACGGTGGCCACCTCGTCGGCCTCCACCAGGGCGCTGTAGCCCTGCACATCGGCGCAGAAGATGGTGGTCAGCTTGCGCGGCAGACTGTGGTCATGCCCGGTATGGGATGAGGCGGGGCCGGGATCGGTCATCGGACGGCTTCCTGAGGGCGCGCTTGAGGCGGAGGCGAGGGCAGTATACGCCCGATCCGGCCAAGTCGGCGAGGGGCCTTAAGCGCCAGGAATGTGATGGCCGTTATACCTGATCCGTCACCAGTATAGGGCCGGTTAGGCCCTACTTGCTGCGCGGGCGGGCGGATTCGTGGCTGTTTTCAACCACGTTGATGGCATCGGAGCTCGAGCAGACCCAAAACACTTCGGCGTCTTCCAGCCCATGGGCCAGGCAGACATGGCCCATTGTGCTGTCGAAATACACGCAATCGCCGGGCTCCAGGATCACCTCTTCGTAGAATTCGGTGATCAGCCTGATGCGGCCGGTGAGGACATATATGACCTCTTCGCCCTCATGCTTGATCAGCGGGCTGAAATCCTTCCATTCCCGCTGCTTGATGCGTGCCTTCAGGGGGATGATGCGCTTGCCGACCACATCGGTGCAGAGCATCTCGTAATTATAGGTCTCGGTTTCGAAAACCTTGCCCTGGCCAAGCCGTGTGATGGAACGCCGGCCATGGGGCGAAAGCTGCGGCTGGTCGGAGAACAGCACCGCGATATCCACATCCAGGCCGCGCGCCAGCCGGATGATGTTTTCGTAGGTTGGCGAGAGCCGGTTATTCTCCACCTTGGAAAGCGTGGCCACGGCCAGGCCGGAGCGGTTGGCGACATCCTTCAGCGTCATGCGCTTGGATTGCCGGATGCCGCGAACCCTCGATCCGAGATCGACATGACTGCCCTGCACCGGCTGAACTCCCGTATTAGGGGAGGCGTCGGCCGATTTCACCAGTTTCGTGCGAGGGAGTTGATTCATGCGAGATATGTCTGCCCGGCGGCCTTTGAGTTCTCGTCACCGCCCCTAAAAGAAGAATCGGCGGTCCGCCTAGCGTCCTCCGCCTCACTAGATATCGGATTCGAAATTTTTTCAAGGCAGTCGAAACTGATGCCGGTTTAACCATCGGTTTGCGATTTTTTTCTCCGAATTTTAAATAACATTATGTTTTAAATAATATTTTTTGACAGGCGGGGATTTTTTGGATAGCCCAACAAACGGGCGGACTATTAAAAAAGCCGCCTAAAATATTCCCAATTTTGATATTAATTTTCGTATTGGAAAATTTTTGTCGTAATGATAACTATGCCGGCACGAACCGGTTACGCCCGTAATCGCTGTTTATTCGCCGCGGGGCTTATCCCGCCAATGAGGGGAACCAACCAGAATGCCAGTCGACGCTCAGTCTCTGCATGCAGACGCCATCATCATCGACCCGGTTTGTCCGCTGTTGCACCAGAAGGACATGCTCGATGTTTACAAGAAGGGTGGGTTGACCGCGATTGCCCCCACCGTTGGCGGTTGGGAGAATGCCGCCACCACCATGCGCGGCCTGGGCAGCTGGGTGCAGTATATCCGCGAACGCGGCGATGCCATCCTGGTGCGCAGCGCGGCGGATATCGAAGAGGCCAAGCGGACCAACAAGATTGGCGTGATCTTCCACTTCCAGGGCACCGACCCGCTGGAAGACAGCCTTGATCTGGTGGATGCCTACAAGTCGCTTGGCGTGGGCATGATCCAGCTGACCTACAATGTGAAGAACCGCGTGGGCGATGGTTGCGAAGAGCGCACCGATGCCGGCCTGAGCAAATTCGGCCTGAAGGCCATCGCTCGCATGAACCAGGCGCGCATCATCGTGGATTGCTCGCACACCGGCTATCGCACCACGATGGATGCTTTCGAGGCTTCCTCGGCGCCCACGGTGTTTTCCCATGCCAATCCGCGTGCGGTGTATGGCACGCCGCGCAATGTGTTGGACGAGCAGATCAAGGCCGCCGCGGCCACCGGCGGCCTGACCGGCATCGTCGGCTTTCCGCCCTTCGTGGCCGCCGACAAACGCCCGACCCTGGATCAGTTCATCGACCATATCAGCTATGTGGCCGATCTGGTCGGCATCGACCATGTTGCGCTCGGCATCGACTATTTCCTCGGCCAGTCGCCATACACGCCAGACGATGCGGCGATGAAGTTCTACGAGGAAACGATTGCCTCGGGCCGCTGGACGCCCGCTGCCTACCCGCCGCCGCCTTACTATTACCCGGAAGGGATCGGCACGCCGGACCAGATGCCGAACTTGACCGCGGCCCTCGTGAAGCGCGGCTTCAACGAAGCCGATATCCGCAAAATCCTGGGCGGCAACTGGATGCGGGTATTCCGCGCCGTATGGGGCAGCTAAGCCCGAACCGAACCTCAAGAAACGCTCACTCATCGCTTAACAGAAACGGGGATTAGAAATGCGCTTTCGGATACTGAACATTGCCACGGCAATCGCCATTGCCTCCGTGTCTGGCCAGGCCATGGCCGGCAAGGCCGACGACACTCTGAATGTTGCCTTCGAAGAAGAAGTCAGCACGCTGGATGGCTATAAGGAAATCTCCCGCTCGGGCCTCATTCTGGCTCGCATGCTCTACGACAACTTGCTGATGAAGGACCTCAAGACCGGCGAATTCCGCCCGGCGCTGGCAGAGTCCTACACGGTCGTGGATGACAAGACGATCGACTTCGTGATCCGCAAGGGCGTGAAGTTCCACGATGGCAAAGAGCTGACCGCCGATGACGTGGAATACACCCTCAATCAGGTGACCAAGAAGGAATACAACACCCGCTACCAGATTACGGTGAACTGGATCGACGTGGTGGAAAAGACCGGCCCGTATTCGGTCCGGGTTCGCATGAAGTCGGTATACCCGCTGGCGCTGGAAATGTTGGCCGGCCCGCTGCCGATCTACCCGAAGCATCATCTCGAAGCCGTTGGCTCCGCCGGCATGTCGGCAAAGCCGATCGGTACCGGGCCGTATCGTCTGGTTGAGATGACAACCGGCACCCGCTTCGTGCTGGAGCGTTTCGACCAGCATTATGCCGAAAGCCCGAAGGGCCGCCCGGCCATCAAGCGCATGGTTGCCAAGGTTCTGCCAGAAGCGAATGTGCAATATGCCGAACTGATGAATGGCCAATTGGATTGGATCTGGCGCGTGCCGCATGATGCCGCCAAGCGGCTGTCGGCCCGGCCGAACCTGACCGTGAAGAGCGCGCCGATCCTGCGCTTTGCCTTCATGGGCATGAATCCCAACTATAATGGCGGCAATAGCCCGATAGCCGATGTGCGCGTGCGACAGGCCATCAATCATGCCGTGAACAAGGAAGACATAATCAAGGCCCTGGTGGGCGGTGCGGCCGCATCGATTGCCACCGCTTGCCACCCGATTGCGTTCGCCTGTTCGCAGGATGTGACTAAGTATGCCTACGATCCGAAAAAGGCCAAGGATCTGCTCGCAGCGGCCGGTTATCCCAACGGGTTTCCGCTGGAACTGCTGACCGCGACCAGCTTTCCCCGCGCGCAGGTGGAGGCCATTGCCGCCAATCTTACCGCCGTTGGCATCAAGGCCAGCATCAACGAGCAGCAATCGGCCGTGATGCGGACGAATTATATCGAAGGCAAGGCGCCCACCTATCTGTCCAGCTGGGGCGCTTACGGCATTGCCGATGCCGGCCTGGGGACCAGCCCGTTCTTCGGCGGCACCGGTGATGACGTAGTGAAAGACCCGCAGGTGATCGCGGAAGTGAAAATCGCCGATACCACGCTGGATCGCGATGTGCGTAAAAAGCATTACGAAACGGCGCAGAAGCGGGTTGCCGATCAAGCCTATTGGCTGCCGCTATGGGCGTTCAGCGTCAACACGGCGCAAAGCAGTAATCTGTCGCTGGATGTCGATCCGGATGAGTTCGTGCCGTTCTACAAGGCTGCCTGGAAGTAAAAATACGGAAATGCCACCGGCGGGATGGTATCCTGCCGGTGGTCGATTGCAGCATGTGAGGCAGAATGTATCGTTATATATTGCGCCGGTCGCTGTCGGGAATCTTGCTCATCCTGGCTGTATCGCTGGCAACCTTCTTCCTGATGTTTGCCGGCGGCGACCCGGCAACGCGCATGGCCGGAGAATCCGGCAGCATGGCCGATGTGATCCGTATCCGCCAGGCTTATGGTTTCGACCGCCCCATCATCGTCCAGTATCTGTCGTGGCTTGGCGGTTTTGTCACCGGGGATCTCGGCCGCAGCCTGTATTTCGATATGCCGGTTTCCGCAATTCTGGTCGAACGCATGCTCACCACCATGAGGCTGGGCGCCTGGGCCATTCTGCTTGCGATTGCCATTGGCGTGCCTCTTGGTGTTGCAGCCGGTTGCCGGCCCAACACCAAGGTGGATCGCTTCGCGCTGCTTTTCGCTGTGGTAGGGCAGGCGATGCCGACCTTCTGGTTCGCGCTGCTTTTGGTGATTGCATTCAGCGTTACGTATCCGATCCTGCCGAGTTCGGGCCTCGATAGCTGGAAGCATTACATTATGCCGATGGTGGTGCTGTCTTATTTCGCTGCCCCCGCCATCATGCGCCTGACACGCTCCGGCATGATCAGCGTGCTGGATACGGATTACATCCGCACGGCGCGCGCCATGGGCATCGTGCCTCATAAGATTCTGCTGAAATACGCCCTGCGCAACGCGTTGATCCCGGTGGTCAGCCTGGCTGCGGCGCAGTTCGGCTATATGCTGGCCGGATCGGTGGTGGTGGAAAGCGTTTTTGCCATCCATGGAGCCGGGCGCCTGGCTTGGGAATCCATCCTGCGCAGCGATCTTCCTGTGATTCAGGCGCTGGTGCTGTGTTTTTCGCTGTTCTACATCGTGCTGACCTTCCTGGCCGATGTGGTCAATGCCTGGCTCGATCCGCGTATGAGGATTGCATGAGCGCCGCACCTGTAATGCCCACTGCTGGCGCCAAATCCATGGTTACCCTGATTCTGCCGCGGTGGCGCCAGCATACCGGCTTCATGCTCGGCTTCTGCGTGCTGGCCGTGTTTGCATTGATGGCCATCCTTGCGCCGATGTTGGCGCCTTACGATCCGTATGCGCAGGATTTGATGGCGCGCATGCGGCCTCCGGTATGGATGGATGGCGGCAACTGGCAGCATCCATTCGGCACCGACCAGGTTGGCCGGGATTACCTGTCTCGTATTTTCTATGGCGCTCGGGTTTCGCTCTTCGTCGGCCTTAGCGTCACGATCATCTCTTGTTTGATCGGCACCGCGCTCGGGGTGACTGCGGGCTATTTCGGTGGACGCGTCGATACGGTTATCTCCTTCCTGATCACCGCTCGCCTGGCGATTCCGGTGGTGCTGGTGGCGCTTGCCGTAGTCGCGCTGGTCGGATCGTCTCTGCAGATCGTGATAGCCGTGCTGGGGCTGCTGTTATGGGATCGGTTTGCAATCGTCATGCGCGCCACCACGCAGCAGATACGCTCTGCCGATTTCATCGTGGCGGCCAAGGTGCAGGGCGCTTCCAATTTCCAGATTGTGATGCAGGAGATACTGCCGAACGTCGTCAATAACCTGTTGGTGGTGGCCACGCTGGAAATCGCCCAGGCAATCGTGCTGGAGGCTGCTCTGTCATTCCTTGGCATTGGCGTGCCGGCGCCTACACCATCCTGGGGCCTGATGATCGCGGAGGGCCGGGCCGATGTTTTCTTCGATCCATGGTTGATCACGATTCCAGGCACTTTCCTGTTTGTGCTTGTGCTGGCCACCAACATGACGGGTGACGGCTTGCGCGATATCACAGCGCCAGAGGGCCGTAACCGATGAATGCGACCGATATGCTGCTGGATGTAAGGGGATTGCGGATTGATATCCCGACGCCCAAGGGAATGCTGCATGCGGTGCGCGGCATCGATTTCAGCCTCAAGCGCGGCGAAACGCTTTGCCTGGTTGGCGAGTCCGGTTGCGGCAAGTCGCTGACCGCCATGGCGCTGATGGGCTTGCTGCCCCGCAAGGCATTGCGTAGAGCGGATATGCTTAGCTTTCAGGGAACCGACATGCTGTCGTTGCCGGAAAGGGCGTTCAACCGTCTGCGCGGAGACCGCATGGCGATGATCTTTCAGGAGCCGATGACCTCGCTGAATCCAGCTTTGACCATCGAACAGCAATTGATCGACGTGCATCGCCAGCACCGCAATGTCAGTGTGAAGGAAGCGCGTGAACGGGCCTTGTTCTTGTTCGAGAAGATCGGCGTCAGCGCGCCCACCGAGCGGCTGAAGCAGTATCCGCATGAACTTTCCGGCGGCCTGCGCCAGCGCATGATGATTGCCATGGCGCTGATGTGCGGCCCGCAATTGCTGCTGGCCGATGAGCCGACCACCGCGTTGGATGTGACCATCCAGGCCGAATTGCTGCGGGTTTTGCGCAATCTGCAGGAAGAATTCGGCATGGGCCTGATCTTGATCACCCACGATCTGGGCGTGGTGTCGCGCATGGCGGACCGAGTTGCCATCATGTATGCCGGCGAGATTGTAGAGCAGGGCGATGTCCACCAGGTTTTCAACCGGCCGAGCCATCCCTATACGCGCGGTCTGCTGGAATGCCTGCCGATTCCCGGCCGCCATAAGCACATGACCCATCTGCCCTCGATCCCAGGCGTAGTGCCTTCCCTGATCGGAGATTTCGTCGGCTGCGCATTTCGCGAGCGGTGCCAATATGCCGAAGAGCGCTGCGCAGCGCCGGAAATCGACTGGCGGCAACTTCCCGATGGCCAGGGATATCAATGCATCCATCCGGTGGACTCGTTCGGTGCCATGCATTCGGCTGCCATGCACGAGGTGTCGCGATGACACAATCAGAAGCGCCGATCTTTGAAATCAAAGCGGTAAGCCAGGAATACCGGCTTGGCGGACAATTATTCCGTCGCCGTTTTCTGCGTGCCGTGGATGATGTATCGCTCAGCTTGCGGCGCGGCGAAGTGTTGGGCCTGGTGGGGGAGTCGGGATGCGGCAAAACCACCCTGGCGAAGATCATGATGGGGTTGATCCGGCCCAGTGCGGGCGAGGTGCGGCTGAATGGAAAACCTTTAAGCGGCATACCCCGGCTCGAAGTGGCCAGTCGCATCCAGTATGTTTTCCAGGATCCGTATTCGGCCTTGAATCCCCGGCATTCGATTGGACGGATCATCGAACAGCCGCTGCGGATTCATGGCGTGGGATCCGCAGCCGACCGTGCCCAGAAAGCGCGGAAGTTGCTGGATGTGGTGGGCTTGCCCCAGCGTCTGATCGACAGTCCGCCGAGCCAGCTTTCGGGCGGCCAGCGCCAGCGCGTGGTGATTGCCCGCGCATTGGCATTGCGCCCAGATATTCTGGTTTGCGATGAGCCTACATCGGCGCTGGACGTGTCGGTGCAATCGCAAATCCTCAATCTGCTGCTGGATCTGCGGGCCGAGTTCGGCCTCAGCTATGTATTCGTGAGCCATAACCTTGCCGTGGTGGAGCATATGGCCACCTCGGTTGCCGTGATGTATCTCGGGCGCATCGTCGAATATGCTGCCAGAGATAAACTTTTCGGCGATCCGCAGCATCCGTATACCCGGGCCTTGCTGAATTCCGTGTTGGCGCCTGATCCGGGCGCTGGAATCCCGGATCTCGGCCTGGGCCGAAGCGTTCCCAATCCGGCGCAGCTTCCCAGCGGTTGCCGTTTCCATCCGCGTTGTCCGGCGGCGATTGCTGTGTGCAGCAAGCAGACGCCGGCACGTGGCGGCGGCGAGCGCTGGGCGGAATGCCATCTCGTGCAAGATTCAAGCAGCGCGGCGGCGTAAGTGTGTGGGCAGCATTGCTGTCGTAAGGAGTGAAAGCGTGAAGGTTATTTCGGCGGCAGAAATTCGGCAGAGTCTCGATTGGATTTCCACAATCCAGGTGCTCGAACAGGCCTTCATACAGGACAGCAGGATGCCCACCAGGCACCATCATGTGATGGCCGATGGGCCGGAGCCGCCTGTGCATCTGCTGATGCCGGCCTGGATTCCGAATAAATATCTTGGCGTGAAGGCAGTGAATGTGTTTCCCGCCAATGCAAAAATCGGCAAGCCTGCCGTTTCAGGTGTGTATCTGCTGTTTTCGGGCGAAACCGGAGAGACGCTGGCAATTCTTGAGGGGGGAGAATTGACGGCGCGGCGCACAGCGGCAGCTTCTGCGTTGGCCGCGCGATACCTGGCACGCCAGGATGCCAGCAGGCTTTTGATCGTCGGCACCGGCCGCCTGTCCAGGCAATTGGCTTTCGCGCATTCTGCTGTGCGTCCGATCAAATCCGTCTCGGTTTGGGGCAGAACGCCGGAAAAGGCCGAGCAGGCGGCGCGAGAGATGCGCCAGGCTGGGCTACAGGCCCGCGCCGTTACCGATCTGGAGGCAGCGGTGGGCGCTGCGGATATCGTGAGCTGTGCCACGCTGAGCACGCGGCCGCTGGTGCGGGGCGCCTGGCTGAAGCCCGGCACGCATCTCGATCTGGTGGGTGGTTTCACGCCGTCCATGCGCGAGACCGATGACGACGCGATACGCTGCTGCGAAATCTTCGTAGACACGCGCGCAGGCGCCACCAAGGAAGCCGGCGACATCGTGGTGCCGCTGCAAACCTCGGTTCTGTCGGCAGACGGCATTCGCGCCGACTTGTTCGATCTCACCCGCCGGGTTCATCCGGGGCGAACCAGCGATAGTCAGATCACGCTTTTCAAGTCGGTGGGTGTGGCGATCGAGGATCTGGCCGCAGCCTCGCTGGTCTATGAAAAATCCGTGGATTGCAGGGCCATCGCTTGAAAACCACGGATGTCGCCATCATCGGTGGCGGTATCATCGGCATGGCCTGTGCGCTGGCATTGCAGCGTGCCGGACGCCGGGTAACGCTGGTCGATGCCGGAGAGGCCGGGCGCGGATGCTCGTATGGCAATGCCGGCTTGATCGCGGTTGATCACATTCTGCCGCTGGCGCGGCCCGATGTGCTGATGAGCGCGCCGGGCATGTTGGCCAATCCGCTCGGCCCCTTGCATCTGCGGTTGCCCGCGTTGCCCGCGTTGTTGCCCTGGCTGCTGCGCTTCGCACTGGCATCGCGGCCAGGCCAAGTCAGAAAAAGTACGGACATCCTGGCAAGGCTGTTACGCGAGGCCGTGCCGGCTTGGTGGAATCTGGCCAAGGATGCGGCGGCGTCCGGGGTGTTTCGGAATCAGGGCTATATCACGCTCTTCGAAACCGCCAAGTCCGCTCAAGCTGCCGAAAAGGAAAACCGGTTGTTGCAGCAATACGACATCCGGTTCGACACGCTCTCCGGGCTCGATATCCGTGCAATCTGCCCCAGTCTAAAGCCTGGTATGCATTCCGGGCGGTTTCATCCCGATGCGATCTACACTGCCGATCCCTTCGCATTGCTGCAAAGCCTGCAACGCAGCTTCATAAGCGAAGGCGGCGTTGTAATAGAAGGGCGGCAGGTGCTGCAGATTCAAATCGAATCAGGCATTGCTGTCGGCCTGCAGATGCAGGATGCCGCGCTCAGAGCAGAAACCATCGTGCTGGCGGCGGGGAACGCTTCTGCTAGCCTGCTGCGGCCGTTGGGCGTGGCTGTACCGCTCACCAGCGAGCGCGGCTATCATGTGATGGTTGAGAGCGATCAAGCCCCGCTGAATATTCCGCTGCTGTTTGCCGAACGTGGTTTCGTGGCCACGCCAATGGCAACGGGCTTGCGGCTGGCTGGCACGGTAGAGCTTGGGGCGAAGGCGCCGAACTGGCAGCGTGCCGATATTCTGCGCCGCCATGCCGAGCAGCTTTTCGGGCTGCCCGGATTGGTGGAACAATCGCGCTGGTTCGGCGACCGGCCGACATTGCCGGATTATCTGCCGGTGATCGGGCCGATGCCGGGCCATGGAAACGTGATCCTGGCATTCGGCCACCAGCATCTGGGTCTGACATTGGCAGCGATCACCGCCGCCCTGGTCTGCGACCTGGCGACCGGGCAGGCGCCGCGCCTGGATATTTCCGCATTATCGCTGAGCCGCTTTTCTTGATCCGCACGGCTCGCGGTTTTATCGGTGATCCTCAAAAGTGGCACCGACGATTGAGGCCAATCGGCAGGTATCTATTTTCGTGGTGAGGCCTTTGCACTCCGGATAGATGATTTCGGCCTCACACACAGGAAAATTTTGTTCTGCCTAAGATTGGCGACATCAGGCAATCCGGTTAGAGCTTCCGCCACTCAGCTGCGGTTGCCCCCCATCTTTTGGCGGCGATCCTGAAGGTTCTTCCAGCCAACCGAAGTATTCACTTTGACGTGTTCGCGCAATGCCTCGATGTCGGTGCCCATTTTCCGCACCGCCGCGCCGCGTTCCGGCGGCAGATAGACTTCGTCAGGGCGGGTTTTGAGCGCCTCCAGAATAGCTGCGGCAACGTCATCAGGCATCATCGGCTTGCCAGCAAAGGCCAAAGCCAGTGCATCGTCATTGGCCTCCTTCTCAAGCATGGGCGTTTCCGTCGCCCCGGGATAGACCAGGGTGAAGTTGACAGGACCGTCGCGCTCTTCGATTGCCAAAGCCACATGGAAAGCACGTAACGCATGCTTGGCCGCAGCGTAGCTTGCCAGACCTGGATACGGAATGAAGGCTACCATGCTGGCGACCGTTACAAGATGGCCAAAGCCCTGTTTTTTCATCCGGGGCAAAGCATTCATCATGCCATTGATGGCGCCCAGGCAGTTCGTCTCGATGGTCTGCCGATGTGCAGAAACCGGTACGTCCCGAGCCCAACCGGTGTGGACGATGCCCGCGTTGTTGATGAGAACATCAATGCGGCCTTCCTTGTCCCAAACGTGGTTCAGGACGGATTCCCAACTGCTTTCCCGGGTGATGTCGAGTTGCACAGCCCACGCTTGAGGCCCGAGCTGCTTTGCAGTCTCGTGGCCCTTGGCCAAATCGATGTCGGCGATAACGACGCGGTAGCCCGCGGCCACAGCCAGCTTAGCCGTCGAGGCGCCGATGCCACCTGCAGCACCGGTAATCATAACTACTTTGCTCTGGTTCATCTTACTTTCCATGATGCTTCGCCGTTCTCAGAAGTAGGTTCTGATTGTGTCCGTCACCTGATAGGCGCTATCGACGAGATGGAGGATGCGCCACTTGTCGAATGTCAGGCATGGATGGGAAATGCCAAACCCCAGCAGGTCGCCAACCTGAAGCGGTGAATCATTAGGAATGCGCAGATGGCAGTGCTGGTCATTCAGTTTTTCGACAGCAAGACCTTCCGGGGCCGGCTGCGGTGTTTTGTGGACACCAGGCCGGAACCATTTGAGGGCGATCGGCGGGTCGTCATAGGACACGTCGCGCTTGCCCATGGAGATGATGGCTTTTGCAGGCTCCGACCTCGACTGCACGGCCGCCCAGACCTCAAGCGCGGGCTGCAACTCGCCAATGGCAGCAACGCCGGGGTCGCGGCGGGCCAAAGCATCGCGCGCACGCACATACATGTGGGAATCATGGGTGATGTAGCATCCGGAACGGATAATCACCCGGGTTGGACGGGTCAGGCGAACTTTTTTAAGCGCCGTGGCAACCAGGTCGAAGTAGGACGAACCGCCCGCGGACAGAAGTACCTCCGGCCGGCCATACAAGTTCTCGGTATCAACCAGTTCAGCCAAGCGCCCCATGCCTGAGAGCAATGCCTCGATTTGGGCAATCACCTCGGGAGTGCCGTCATTCCTGAGCAGACCTTCAAAGCCTTCGATACCAGCCAGGCAAAGGGCATCTGCGTTTTCCGCAACTGCCCGTGCAACCTCGACGGCTTCTTCAACGGTCCTGCTGCCAGTCCTGCCGCCTTGGTAGCCCAACTCCACTAAAACATTCAGGGGGCGGGAAAGCCCGATGTCACGAATAGCAGCGGCGAGGGCGGCAACGTTCGACTTGTTGTCTACTAGGCAGAAGAATTCGATGTTCGGTTTTGTCTTGAGACCCATCAAGACATCCCGAATGCTTCCGGCGCCGACCAACTGGTTGGCCATGAAAATGCGAGTGAAGCCAGCCTGGACAGCCACGGTGAAGTGCTGGGAGGTGGAAACGGTGATGGCCCAAGCACCATCGGCTATCTGCAAGTCGAACAGTGCCGGAGCCAGGGTTGTTTTGCCATGGGGTGCAATGTCGACCCCAGCCTGGCTCAGAAATTTTCTCATCCAGGCGCTGTTGCTACGCAATGCTTCTTCCCGCAATACAGCCACGGGCAGAGGCAGATCCCCCTTCAAGAGATTCCAGTTTTGCGCGGCAACCTGGTCGAGCGGTACGGCGCGTTCCACCAAAGGGACGCCTTTTTCAATCGAGGTGAGCGGCGCTTCCCAGTCGCGTGATTTGTAAAAGGCCTTTGAATTGCTCTTGGTCATGGCGTCTCTCAAATCGGAGCCGGGTCAAGGAAGCGTGACAGCACGTTCTTGGTAATCCGCGCGACGTTGTTGTCGTATCCCTTATGGGATAGGGCGCAGCACCAGGCGATCGATCCGACCGAAAACACAGCGCCGCCGTCTGCCGTTGGAGTCAAGACGATATCCGCCCGCGAGATGTTGCTTTCCTCGCCGGAAAAGCCGCGATACAGCACGGGCAGTTCCTCGGGGGCCGGAATGCCGCCCGCGCCAGTGTTGTCGGCGGTCGCCAGAATCATGGCTTGCGGTGCAGTGCCCAAATCCCGGTCGGCGCGGTCAATTTCAAGTGCGGCGGCACCGCCCGCCCGCAGGCCGAAATTTCCAATCACTTCGTCTTCGGCCAGCCCGTTCATCACGAATGCTGCCCGAGGGAGATAGCTGTCTGGCAATCGCCGGTAAGAGGCGCCACGGTCGAAGACTTGCGCCGAGAACCCGACACCCGTCAGGCGCTGCGGAGCGCGTCCGGATGAACGCCACAGGCCGCTGGGTTCGCCGGTGAAAGACAGGCATTCTTCGCCGGCTTCGGCTTCCCAGCTGCGCAAGCCAGTGATGCCGCGTCGCATCTCGATGAGGCCGGAAATCGTGGGGTGGAAGGCAATCCGCCAGTAGAAGCCATTCCCGCCGAGATACATGTGGCGGCCACCGCTGGCCTGGTAGGTTTGCAATCCGTCCAGCATGTTCTTCGAGGTGTATTCCGGGTGCGTCATGGTCAGGACGACGCGATATGGCTTCAGCAGATCGGCACCTCCGCGGTCCAGATCCTCGTCCGTGATCACGTCATAAGCAAAGCCTTCTTCCTCAAGCCAGTCGAGAAGATGCGTATCGTTCACGTAGTTGAAGGTGTATCCGCCGGGCCGCTGGTTGAGAATCGGTCGGCGCGCGGAGGAATAGCAAACACCGCTATAATCCTTGTGTGTGTCGTAGAACGATGCACCAAGCTCGCGATGCTTATGGGCATAGACATCGTCCTGCGACAGCACGATCAAACCGTCAGCCATCACTTCGAAATGAATCTGGTCAATTCGGGAGTGATTGTTGGCGTAGGAGATGTAGGTCGCCGTGGGAGCAATGACCAGGATGTCTGCGGTCTTCTCACCACGCGGAGGGCGGACAAAGAACGGGATATGGCTTTCGGTCTTGACGCCATCATGGTCGGCGGTCAGTTCCAGCGTGTAGAAGCCTGAACGGATGCCATCCGGCACTTTCCAGCTCTGCGCTTCAGGCCATGCCGCATCATCAATGTCGTCGTCATGGAAATGGATTGCGCCATATTCCTCCGGCGCAGCCGTCCAGTTAGTGCGCGTGCCGGTCCAGTTCGCGCCGGTGGCAGCGCGCATTGGCGTCCGCCGCACGCTACCATGCAAGCCATTCTTAGAACGGTCTGAAATCAGGTCGCTGGAGATATCCCGGCTGAAATCCCAGGCACCGATCAGGCTCGGGTCGCTTAAGTCCGGCGCGACGGCATCTACGATTGAACGCATCTCTGCGCCGTTTAGCGCCTGTCCATACAGTCGAGGGCGGTCAATTTTGCCATTGAAGTGATGGCCGGTGCGGGAATATGGGGCTGATTTTCCTGTGAGTTCCGCCGCGAAGGTGAGCGGAGTGGCGGTGTTCAGCACAGGCGAGACGGTTGAACGCGCTGAAAGACTGACATGCTGAGCCCGGCCTCCATCGCGTTCCAGGCTTTCGGCGGACAGCGTGATGGTGCCTTCCGTGGCGGAGAAGCTGGCATGCACAAACAGCCATTCCCGGATCAGAACCGGTTGCGATGCGGTAATTGTCGAACTGCCTGCTTCGTCCGAGACAGCGAAAGAGAGACAGCCGTCAGAATTGATGAAGAGGCGCCATCCTTTGCCCGTGGCTGCATCCTTGCGTGCAAACACCACCTGATCGCCGCCTGTCAGAATGGTCGGCCAGATCCAGGCGCCGATGCTGAAATCTTGCAAACCCGTGAGAAGCTTGGCGTCCGGGATTTCACCGAAACTTCCGGTATGTATAGGATATGAGGCGAGTGGAATTTCCCCATCGAGCGGTGATGGCTGATGGTAGACCTTGATGCCAGGTCCACGCGGGTCCGCGTCGGCACACCGAATTCTGACAATGCGTGCAGAGGCACTTTTCAGGACTTCGCTGGACAGATGGAACTGTACGTCTTCGCCAGGCGCCACGGACCAGGGCGATGCATAGCCGATAACTTTCGTGGAGTCTTTCATGTGACTAGTCCATCTCGACTGGCAGGGCATTCCCTGTCAGGGCTTCCCAACGAATGCGAAAGACATGCCATTCGGCATCGTTCAGCGAAGTAAATGTTGTCTCGGGGTAAGTCCGGATTTCACCAAAGCGCTCGTCCGGGAGCCGTGCAAGCATCCACCGGACGCCGGGCTCAACCGTAACCACACACCAACGACCGCCAGCGCCGGACCAACGCATACGATGAATGACGCGTCGCAGCTCGGGGCTGTGCGGGCCCTTCGGCGCATGACGGAATTCACGGGCAAGATCGAGCCTGGTGGGATCGATCTCAAAATGCGCGGTATCTTGACTGGTTCTCAACATGACTAACGTCTCCGGGATGGCCGGTCCGGAGTATCCCCCGGACCGGCCTGCCGATTAAGTGCGACGAACGTTCCAGAACACGGGGAAGGTATCGACGATACCTTCCAGATTGCTCCGATATGCCGTCGGGAAGTAGAAGAGACCCAACGGAATGAAGGGCACTTCCTTCAGGCAGATTTCCTGCAGCTTCACGCCAATCTTGTGCTGTTCTTCGACCGAGGTCGCTTCCAGCCAGGCGGCGCGGAGCTGCTCGATTTCCGGAATGTTCGGCCAGCCGTCGAACGCCGAAGCGCCGGAACGTAGGTAGGTGTGGGCGGCGGTGTTGAAGGTACCAGCACCGGCAACGAAATTGGCAAAGATGTGATAGCCACCAGAAGCGGCGTCGCCTTTGTTTTTCATGCGCGCCGAGATGGTTGCCCAATCCTGGACCTGATGGTCGACGTTCATGCCAATTTTACGCAGCATATCGGCTGCCACTTCGCCGAACGCCCCGATAACCGGGAAATCCGCCGTCGACATGAGCACAATCTTCTCGCCGTTATACCCTGCGGCACGGAGCTCCTTCTTGAGAGCTTCGTAATCCTTCTTCGCGGTGAAAGTAGAGAGCCCGTTATCGCTGGCCAGCGCGGATTTCGGATGGAAGAAACCCTGGGGAACGGACCAGCGGGATTTGTCCTCACCCATGGCCGCCAGCATGTAGTTGGTCTGGTCGACAGCCTTGAGAACGATCTCCCGGATGGCGCGGTTGTTGAACGGTGCCTGCAGGAAGTTCATACGTAGCAGGCCAATATTGCCGCTGGTATCCTTGATCCCGACCTTGACGTCTTTGCCCTTGAAGATGGGCAGCAGGTCCGGGGTCGGCGCCTCCCACCAGTCAACCTCACCGGCCTGAAGGGCGGCGGCAGCGGTCGCCGGGTCAGGAATGGTATGCCATTCGATGCGGTCGAAATGGGCAATCTTGCCACCCGCCAGATTGTCGGCAGGCTCAGAACGCGGCACATAATCTGCGAACTTCTCATAGACGTTCAGCGAGCCAGGAATCCGTTTATCCATGGCATAGCGGTACGGGCCAGAGCCGATGATTTCGGCAACCGGGGTATTCGGGTCGGTCTTTGCCAACCGCTCCGGCATGATGCCAGTCGAGAAGGACGCCATCTTCCCCAGCAGATCCGGGAGGATGGGGAAGGGCTTGGACAGCTTGAAGACGATGGTTTTGTCGTCGGGCGCCGACAATTCAGTCAACACGGCAGCCAGGGCGGCGGCAAAGCCATCCTTGGTCATCCAGCGCTTCAGGCTGGCGACCACGTCAGCACCCCGGACGGGGCTGCCGTCGTGGAACTTCAGACCGTCACGGAGAACAAGAGTCCAGGTCCGGCCGTCTGCAGAGGCTTCGCCGGATTTCACCATCTGCGGCTTTGGTATGTTCTTGCTGTCGACACCGTACAAGGTGTCGTAGACCAGCATGGCGTGATTACGGGTGACGTAGGCGGGTGTGCCGTGCGGGTCAAGTACGGCAAGGTCGGCCTGCGGCACGAATTTCAGGACTTTGGCACCCTGTGCGTTGGCCTTGATGCTCACACCGGACACCATCATGGCGCCGACAGCGGCGGTTCCGCCGACCAGGAAATCTCTACGCTTGATGTACATCCTAACTCTCCCTTTTTGTTGAACGTTTAAGCGTCGGTGGCCTGAGCCACGGGCAATAGATGGCATGCGGCCTGTTGATTTCCGCTGATGGTCTGCAGGAGCGGAATTTCCTGGACACAGCGGTCAGCCGCCAACGGGCAGCGTGTTCGGAATGTGCAGCCGGAAGGAGGATTGAACGGAGACGGCAACTCGCCCGTCAGGATGGTGCGTTCCCGCCTCGCAGTGGGATCAACCATGGGAACCGCTGACAGCAGCGCGCGCGTGTAGGGATGCTGCGGCGTATCGAACAGCTCGCTTCGTGTTCCAATCTCGACGATGCGCCCCAGATACATGACGGCGACGCGATCTGTTATATGGTCGACGATTGCGAGGTCGTGGCTGATGAACAACAGGGCCAGACCCAACTCATTCCGCAAGTCTGCCAGCAGATTGACGATTTGGGCTTTGACCGAAACATCCAGCGCCGAGACGGCTTCATCGCAAATGATGAGTTCTGGATTGGGCGCCAGGGCGCGCGCAATGCCGATGCGTTGCCTCTGACCGCCGGAAAACTCGTGCGGGAAACGGTCTGCCGAGTCCTTGGGCAGGCGGACCAGGTCAATCAGACGGGCGACCTGTGCATCAAGCTCCTGCCTGGTCTTGGTTATCCCAAAATTGCGCAGTGGTTCGCCGATGATGTCGAGCACCCGCATCCTCGGATCGAGGCTGGAATACGGGTCTTGGAACACCACCTGGACCTTGCGATGCCACAATTGACCGATCTTGTACTCAGGGCTGTCGATGGGTTTGCCATTGAGCAGAATTTCGCCCTCTGTTGCGGGGTGAAGGCCCGCAATGGCTTTGCCGACAGTCGATTTGCCGCAACCCGACTCACCGACCAGAGAAAGCGTTTCCCCGCGGGCAATGTCGAAGCTGACATCCTGCACGGCCTTGACGGAGCGCTTGCCCCAGCCGAGCAGACCGCCGCCAAGGTCATAGTGTTTCGCCAGGCGGCGAACGCTCAAAAGCGGGGCATCGGTCATGTCTGCACCCTCGCTATTTCTGAGAGGTGACAGGCTGCCCAATGGCCGGAAGCCTTCTCGGTCAGGGCAGGCTCGAGGGTCCGGCAGACATCACCTGCATAGGTGCAGCGGTTGGCGAATGCGCAGCCCTGAAGTTTTTTCCGTAAATCAGGCACCAGGCCGGGTATTTCCGCCAGACGACCGCGTTGGGCGGCACCAATGCGCGGAACGGCGGATAGAAGGCCTTGCGTGTAGGGATGCTGTGGATTGGCGAGCAAAGTGGAGGTTTTGGCCTCCTCGATCTTGCGCCCGGCATACATGACGGCGACGCGGTCGGTCGATTCAGCGACCACGCCCAAATCGTGCGTAATCAGAATGATTGCAGTTCCCTGCTCGCGCTGGATCTGACGCAACAGGTCGAGGATTTGCGCCTGGATGGTCACGTCGAGTGCAGTTGTCGGCTCGTCGGCGATCAGTAGCTTAGGCCTGCATGCCAGGGCCAGCGCTATCATGATGCGCTGGCGCATGCCCCCTGATAGTTGATGGGGGTATTCCTGGAGCCTGCGTGTAGGGTCTGGAATGCCGACGAGATCGAGCATTTCCAGCGCACGGCGCTTCTGCTCAGCTCTGGAAACATGCTGATGCAGAGCGATGGTTTCCTGAATCTGGAAGCCAACTGTAAGCACAGGGTTCAGGCTGGTCATCGGCTCCTGGAAAATCATACCGATTTCGTTACCGCGAACCTGTTCCATTTCCCGCTCGGTGAGACCGAGAAGATCACGGCCATCAAAGGTGATGCGGCCAGCGCTTTTCGCCATACCTTGCGGAAGCAGGCGCATAATCGACATGGAGGTAACGGATTTGCCGCAGCCGGATTCTCCGACGATGGCCAGGGTTTCTCCAGCCTCGACGTGAAAAGAGACGCCGTTCACAGCCCGGTTCACGCCCCGGCTGGTGCGGAAATGTGTTTGCAGGTTCTCGACTTCAAGCAGAGCCATGATCAGATGTCCTTGACCAAACGGCTGTCCAAGGCATCACGAAGGCCGTCGCCAACGACATTTACTGCGAGTACGGTTGCCGACAGAAAGGCAGCGGGAATCAACACAATGAGCGGTTTGACCTGCCAAAGCGACCGGCCTTCAGCCATGATGTTGCCCCATGACGGAATGGAGGCGGGCGTGCCGGCGCCGATGAAGGAAAGCGTTGCTTCAATGATCATGGCGCTGGCGCAGATATAGGTGGCTTGCACGATGATGGGCGCTGCTGCGTTTGGCAGAATGTGGCGGAGGATGATTTGTGTGGATTTGGAGCCGGAGACGACACCGGCTTCTACCCAAGCCAGTTCGCGGAGCGAAATCACCACCGAACGCACTAGGCGAGCCACACGCGGGATTTCGGCGACCGTAATGGCGAAAATGACGTTTGAAACCGATGGCCGAATCAATGCCACCAACGCGATTGCCAACAGGATTGACGGGATCGACATGACGGCGTCCATCGCTCTCATGATGACGCCCTCAGAGGCCCGGATGTAGCCAGCCATCACACCCAACAGGACGCCGATGCCGGTGGCGAGAGCCGCAACCGAAAAGCCGACCGTCAGCGAAACGCGGGTTCCATAGAGAACACGAGACCACAGGTCACGGCCAAGAGCGTCCGTACCAAAGAAGTGCTCAGCCGATGGCGGACGGGTGCGTAGCGCCGGGTTGATTGCCAGCGGATCCACAGTTCCAAGCCATGGGGCGCAGATGCCGATGAACAGGATGATTGCAATTCCGGCCAGCCCAATGCTGACCGACAGATTGCGCTGAATCACCCCTAGCAAGCCGGGACGAGGCGTCCGCTCTTCCAGGATATCCGGGAGAGGCGTTGCGACCGCCGGGGTTTCGAGGAAGCGAGGCGTATGTTCTGTCAATATTTAATCCTCGGATCGAAGAACGGGTAGATGAGATCAATCACGAGGTTGATCACCATGTAGGATAGTGAAAACAGCAACACGACCCCCTGGATGACCGGATAGTCGCGGCGCAGAATGGCGTCAGCGGTCAGGCGGCCGATGCCGGGAATGGCAAATACCGACTCCGTGACAACAGCGCCGCCAATGAGCAGGCCGACACCCAGGCCAACAATGGTGACCATCGGTACGGCAGCGTTCTTCAGGGCATGGCGGAACAGCACGCGCTGGGCGTTTGCGCCTTTGGCTTTTGCGGTGCGGATATAGTCCTGCTGCAGGATTTCGACGAGCGCCGCACGGCCGATGCGGGAAATCAGCGCGACGTAGCCAGTGCCCAGGGCGAAGGCAGGCAGAATCAGGCTGCGGAGCCAGGGCCAGATACCCTTGGAAAGCGGGGTGTAGCCCTGGATGGGCAACCATTGCAGCTCGATGGCAAGGATGTAGCTGGAGCAGTAGGCGAAAACGAATACCGGGACCGAGAAGCCGGCCACGCCCAATAGCATCACGATGCGATCAACAGCCGAACCACGCTTGGCGGCCGCAAGGACTGCCAAAGGCACGGCCACACTTACGGACCACAGGAGAGTGAGGATGGTCAGGGAAAGCGTGGGCTCCAGGCGTTGGGCAATGAGGTTGGTGACTGGCACGTTCGAGACCAGGGAAACACCGAGATCGCCATGGGCGAGGTTCCAGAGCCATGTGCCAAATTGGATATGGAAGGGCTGATCGAGCCCCATGCGGCTGCGGATCTGGGCAATTTGCTCAGGAGTCGCCTGGTCGCCTGCGAACAGCACGGCGGGATCGCCGGGCGACAGGTACAGGAGACTGAATACCAAAAGGGTCACGAGAAACATGACCGGAACGGTCGTCATGACTCGTTTTGCTACGATCTTAAGCAACGTCTACACGCCCCCTAATTGTCCAAAACAATATATGATATTTCAAAAATGCATTGCAACTGGATTCTTTGGTTTCAGTTGAATGACTTCGCCGGACTGCTGGCAAAACGACTCCTTCAGGACAATCGCGTCGGCTGGCGCGATTTGTCGGCATTCCGAATTGGCCGTTGATGGATTGGCGTTAGCATGAATGTTATGCAGCCGCATCCATGCTGGTCTAGGCGGGGGGGCCGGGAAATGACGCGCGCCGATATCATAGCGTGCGCATAAGCTGCAATACACATCCTGTCAGCGCGCCCGCATCACTGATGATTGCGGTTGATCGAACTCAAAGCACCTGCAGTAGCGGCGCTAGATTGGCGCTAGATCGGCGTTGTATTGTCGGCGGCGATTCTCTGCAGCGCGCCTTGCTGGTGGAAGCGCAGCGCCCAATCAGGCCGGAGAGCGGGCTTTACGCGTTTTCTTCTTAGGTTCGCCGACGGCATCAGCTTTCATCTGCTCGATGATGCGGTAGGAACCTTCGCGCAAGTCTTGAACCACCAACTCCCCCGCTTCAGCCGGTGATCGGCGAGAAAGCGCATCGATAACCAGTAAATGCGGGTGCATTTCCGCGGCTGCCTGGCGGATATGCGGATACTGGTAGCTGATGATTGGGCCAGCCAGCAGCCAAAGATTCTCTATGCAGCGCACCAGAATTTCGTTACGGGACGCCCGATAGATTGTGAAATGAAACTCCTGATTGGCGACCAGAGCCGCTTTCCACTTTTCGGCACTTTCGCAATCCATGAACGCCTGATGAAATTCGCGCAGCTTCTGTATTTCATCATCGGTGATATTTACGGTACTCAATTCGGCCGCAAGTCTTTCCAGCGGGGCGCGAGTCTCTCGGATGTTGATGTATTGGGCAATCGAGAGTTCAGGGACGCGCGGTTGGTACCCGAGCTTCAGCTCTAGTGCGCCTTCGCGCACGAGCTGGAAAATAGCTTCTCGGACCGGCGTCGGCGACGTGTGATACATGTCCGCAAGCTTGCGAATGCTGAGCCGCGTACCTGGGGCATATAGACCGGTTAGAAGCGACACACGCAGACGAGAATAAATCCGATCAGAAAGGCTGTCCCGGTTCAACCCGATCGCTTCATCGGGATATTGCTCTGGATTGAGGGTATCAGTCTCTGCTGGCATGGCTCTATGGTCGTTTACAGGTCAACGTCCCACGACAAGGGAAGGTAAGATTTGGCATATACTATAAGATATTGAGTTTGAACAGGAAGCCGGTTGGCTGGCAACCTGGTATGTCATCGGACCTCCACGACCATTTCGATTTCCACTGAAATCTGACGGGGAAGCGAGCCTGCGCCAATTGCGGATCTGGCATGAGCGCCGCGCTCTGGGCCGAATATGGCTATGAGCAGGTCAGAGCAGCCATTTATGACCCGGGGGTGGTCGCCGAAGTCCGGCGCCGCATTCACGAAACCCAGCACCTTCACGATGCGCCCGATCGAATCAAGCGAGCCCAAGGCATCATGGGCAAGCGCCAGCAGATTGAGGGTGCACAGTTTCGCATGTTCGTAGGCTTCTTCCGTGCTGACATCCGCGCCGACTTTGCCGGTAAAGGACTTTCCGTCGGCCATAACCGGACCTTGCCCGGACAGGAAAAGCAGGCTGCCGGACTGGGCCGAGGGCACGAAATTGGCGACCGGCTTGCGCGGCGGAGGCAGAACAAGGCCCAGCGCTATCAGGTTTTCAGAGGGCGACATTTCCATACAGCTTTCTTCAGTTTTTGCTTAATCCCGCAGGTGTAGCGCGGCCAGAGCTTCTTTTGCTGCCTTCATCATCAAGGAAGCATCGCTTCCGACGGTGACGAAATTGAAGCCCATATCGATCATTCTATTGGCATAGAGCGGGTTGATCGTATGGATGCCGGCGAACTTTCCGCGGCGACTGGCTTCTTTGGTAACCGTCGCATAGATGTCTAGAATCATCGGCTCTTCGCGGTCAAAGATGGGACGAAGCCCCATCGCAAAGCCGAGATCGCTCGGCCCGACATAGACGCCGCTGACGCCCGGAACATCGAGAATTGCTTCGAGATTTGAGACGGCTTCCGCCGTCTCAATCATTGGAAGCACCAGTACCTCATCGTTTGCAATATCCTGGTATAGCTTATCGCCGCCATAGCTGCTTGCGCGGTTCGGGCCATTTGACCTGCGTCCGACCGGCGGATACAGGCAGGCATTCGCAAGGGCTTTGGCTTCTTCGGCCGTATTCACGAGCGGGCAGATGACGCCCCAGGCCCCGGCGTCCAGCGCTTTGCCGATGATGCCGGGCTCGTTCGAGGGAACGCGAACCAGCGGCGTGACGGGGAAAGCCGACATTGCCTGGAAGCAGTGAACCATGCTTGCGTAGTCCTGCACGCCATGCTGCAGATCGACGGTAATGCTGTGCCACGCACACCGAGCCATCACTTCTGCAGAGTATGCCGCCGGTATAGAGAGCCAGCCGTTTACGCAGGCGCTTCGCGCCTGAAGGCGCATCTTCAGAGTATTCCGCATGGTCAGAACCTTGTGTTAAATCCAATCTATATAGTATATGATATATCAAATTACGCAATGCGGTGCAGACCGGCTGCGAAGCCGCAGTTATAGCCGGGCCCCAGGGACGAGCGATGGACTTCAAAAAGTGTATCTCATTTGAATTGAACCTGGGCGAAAGCCCGGTTTGGGACGTTGCGCGCAACCGCCTCTGGTTTGTCGATATCCTGGCGCCATCCATTCATCTGCTCGATCCAGCGACTGGCGATGTCCAGACTTTTCGGATGCCTGCAGATGTGGGCAGCGTCGGCTTAGCGAAAGGTGGCCGACTGGTTGTTGCTCTTAGAACCGGGGTCCATCTGTTTGATCCGGCCTCAGAGAAGCTTGAGTTTCTGGTACATCCGGAGCCCGATCTCAGTATGAACCGTCTGAATGATGGCAAAGTTGGCCCTGATGGCTGCTTCTGGGTAGGCAGCATGCACGATGCTGTTCCGCGCGCTCCGACTGGTGGGCTTTATCGTGTAACGCCGAGCGGTGAATGCACACGCGTTGTCGAGGGCATGCGGGCATCGAACGGATTGGCCTGGAGCCCGGATGGCAAGGTTATGTATCACGCCGATTCCAGGGCCCCGGATATCAGGGCCTATGACTTTGACAGGGTGAGCGGTCGCATTTCAGGGATGCGGACGATTGCAACGCCCAGCGAAGAGGTTGGCCTTCCAGATGGTGCCGCTGTCGATATCGACGGCAACTACTGGAGTGCCGGAATAACCTCAGGCCACCTCAACAAATTCTCGCCAGACGGCGTGTTGACTGAGGCAATAGAATTGCCGATGGCGGCGCCGACAATGCCCTGCTTTGGCGGACAGGACATGAAGACAATGTACATCACCTCGCTTACGCGAGCAGGGGGCGACGAAAAATTCCGCGGGACACTGATTTCTTGGGAAACCGATACCGTCGGAGTGACTGTCGGAGAGTTCGGTTAAGCGGAAACAGCCCTCTTAGACGTTGGCTGGTCGCCTTTGTCAAATAAGCGCCCAGATTTCGCAACGATTGGCCTGAAACGCAGCTTGTCCGATGAATGCCGACAATTTCAACATAAGGGGAAAATGGTGGGCCCGGAGGGACTTGAACCCCCAACCAGACCGTTATGAGCGGCCGGCTCTAACCAATTGAGCTACAGGCCCGGATAGCCGGAGAGGGGAGGGCGCGGGCCCTTCCCCCTCAGGTATCGAGGAAGGAGCGCAATTTACGCGAACGGCTCGGGTGCTTCAACTTGCGCAGCGCCTTCGCCTCGATCTGGCGGATACGTTCGCGCGTCACGTTGAACTGCTGGCCGACTTCCTCCAGCGTATGATCGGTATTCATGCCGATGCCGAAGCGCATGCGCAGCACGCGTTCTTCGCGCGGGGTGAGGGTGGCCAGCACCCGCGTGGTGGTTTCGCGCAGGTTGGAGTTGATCGCGGCATCCACCGGCAGGATGGCATTCTTGTCCTCGATGAAGTCGCCGAGATGGCTGTCTTCCTCGTCGCCGATGGGGGTTTCCAGCGAGATCGGTTCCTTGGCGATCTTCAGCACCTTGCGCACCTTCTCCAGCGGCATGCCGAGCTTGGTGGCCAGTTCTTCCGGGGTCGGCTCGCGGCCGATCTCGTGCAGCATCTGGCGGCTGGTGCGCACCAGCTTGTTGATCGTTTCGATCATATGCACCGGGATGCGGATGGTGCGGGCCTGGTCGGCGATCGAGCGGGTGATCGCCTGCCGGATCCACCAGGTGGCATAGGTGGAGAATTTATAGCCGCGGCGATATTCGAACTTATCCACCGCCTTCATCAGGCCGATATTGCCTTCCTGGATCAGATCGAGGAATTGCAGACCGCGATTGGTGTATTTCTTGGCAATCGAGATGACGAGGCGCAGGTTGGCCTCCACCATCTCCTTCTTCGCCATGCTGGCTTCGCGTTCGCCTTCGCGCACCTGCTTGTAGAGGCGCTTGAATTCGTTCACCGGCAGGCCGAACTGGGTTGCCAGCACGGCGATGTCGTCGCGGATCGGCTTCACGCTGGTGGCGGCATTCTCGGCCAGCTTGGGCCAGCCCTTATGGGTCTTCAGCTTGCCGACGCGGTCCAGCCATTTCGGGTCCAGCTCGTTGCCTTCATACTGGCGGATGAATTCCTCGCGGGGAATCTTGTAGCCTTCGGCCAGGCGCAGCAGGCGGCCTTCCAGCATCATCAGCTTCTTGTTCAGCGAATAGAGATTCTCCACCAGCGTTTCGATACGCGCGTTGGAGAGATGGACCGACTCCATCAGCCGCACCATTTCATGCTTCAGCTTGGCGTAGGATTTGTCCTTCTTCGCATCGGCATCGGCATGCACAAGGGCGGCCTGCAAACGCTCTTCCTGCGTCTTCTGCAGCTTCTTGTAATGCTTGGCGATGGCATCGAAGGCTTCCAGCACGCGCGGCTTGAGCTGCGCTTCCATGGCGGCGAGCGAGAGATTGGCCTCGTCTTCCTCGTCCAGTTCCTCAGGCGTGGGCGCGCCGTCGGCGGCCGGCGCATCGCCAGGCTTGGCGGCGGCCTTGGCCGGCTTGGCGGCTTCCGCCTTCGGATCGGATTTCTTGGTTTCCTTGGCAAGCAGTTCCTTGGCAGCGGCAGCAATTGCGGCGGCCCCGGGATCCTTGAGCGCGGCTTCCTTCTCGGCGGCCTCTTCGGCCTTTACGAGTTCTTCTTCCTCGTCCAGCGCGCTGTTGTCAGGACCGCCGCCGCCCATGGTGGCTTCCAGGTCCACCACGTCGCGCAGCAGCAGCCGGCCTTCCACCAGTTCATCGCGCCAATTCACGATGGCCTGGATGGTGAGCGGGCTTTCGCAGATCGCGCCGATCATCTTCTCGCGACCGGCCTCGATGCGCTTGGCGATGGCGATTTCGCCCTCGCGCGACAGCAGCTCCACCGAACCCATCTCGCGCAGATACATGCGCACCGGATCGTCGGTGCGGTCGGCCTCGGCCTTCGGGCCTGCGGTCTCGCTGGCCTCGGCCTCGGCTTCGCCTTCGGCTTCTTCCTTTTCGGCCGGGGCGTCTTCCTGCTCCTCGGATTCCACGATGGTGATGCCCATTTCGGACAGCATCGCCATGGTGTCTTCGATCTGCTCGGACGACACCTGCTCGGGCGGCAGGACGGCGTTTATCTCATCATACGTGACATAGCCGCGCTCCTTGGCGCGCGACAGCATGCGCTTGATGGCGGCAACGGATGCATCGATCAGGGGAGTATCGGCGGCATCTTCCTTCTCGGGGGCTTCGGAGGATTCAGATGCTGCTGCTTGCTTGGCCATGCCGGTTCCTGACTCGTCAGCCTGTCGGGCAACACCCTAACAGGCCTGGAAAAACACACAAAAGCGACGCAGGCTGAGCCGTTCCGGGTGGAACGGTCGTCAACCTGAGCGCTCAAAGCTCGTCGGAGGCCGATACCTGGCTCCGGACACTGCCCAACTCGGCCTGCAGGGCGGAAAACCGCCCCCAGGCTTCGGGGCTCATATTATCGGCGAGTTCGGCCTGTGCCACCGCCAGTTCCTGTTCCAGTTCGGATAACCGGTAGCGCTGCACGGCTTGAATCCAGCCTCTCTCGACTTTATCTCTCGGGCTGTCGGCGCGGGTGAAGGGTTCCACCAACCGTCCCGTCTCGCCATCCAGAAGCTCGAGTTGGGCCTGCAGACCCTGTCCCTTCAAATGGGCAACCAGGGCCTCGCCGTCAAGACCCGGATGGCGGGAGGTTTCTTCTAGAATCCGGCTCTTGAGGCTGTCAAGCGCAGCATTGCGAAATGTCAACCCGGCGAAGCTGTCGCTATGGTCCTCAGCCAGCCAGGGATGCAGCAGAAACCCCAAAAGCAGGGCTTTTTCGCGGCGATCCGAGGATTCCTGCGGAATCGGGCTGGTATCGCCCAAAGGCCGGCCGAATTTGCCCCCTGGCGCCCAGGGATTGGCGGAAAAGCCCCCGGGGCGGGGACCGCCCCGTCCGCCGGGCCCGGAGCCGAATTTACCCGGACCGTTGCGACCGGGGCCCTGGCGGCCGGGGTTGAACAAACCGCGCAGGCGCTCGCGCAAGTGGTCGCGGTAATGCTGCTGCACGATGGTATTCTTGATCCGGCCGGCCTGATCATAGAGCTGGGCTTGCAGGGCGGCGCGGCGCTCGGGCGTGTCGATGGGCTGGCCCTCGGTTTCCTTGCGCCAGAGCATTTCCGCCATGGGCAGGGCGGCGGCCAGCACAGCCTCCATGGCGTCGCGGCCCTGAGCCTTGATCAGGTCGTCGGGGTCTTGCCCGCCGGGCAGCAGGGCGAAGCGCAGCGATTTGCCGGGTTCCAGCAGCGGCAGGGCGCGGTCCACGGCGCGGAGCGCGGCCTTCATGCCGGCCTTGTCGCCATCGAAGCACAGCACCGGCTCGGCGGCCATGCGCCAGAGCAGGGCGATCTGTTCTTCGGTCAGCGCTGTGCCCAGCGGTGCCACGGCATATTCAAACCCGGCCTGGGCCAGCGCGATCACATCCATATAGCCTTCCACCACCAGCACCGTGCCGGCGGCGTGGGCGGCCTCGCGCGCCATGGCGAGGTTGTACAGCGTATGGCCTTTGTGGAACACGGCGGTTTCCGGCGAGTTGAGGTATTTCGCCGGCGCGTTCGGGTCCATCGCCCGGCCGCCGAAGGCGATCACCCGGCCGCGCCGGTCGGCGATGGGAAACATCACACGATTGCGGAAGCGGTCGAACAACTCGCCGTCATCCGATTTTATCACCATGCCGGCTTCCACCAGCAGGGCATCGGGAATCTTGCGCGCGCGCATGGCTTCCAACAGGCCGGTGCGGCTGTTGGGCGCGAAGCCCAAGCGGAAGCGTTCGATGGTTTCCGGCTTCAGGCCGCGCCGTTCCAGATAGGCCTTGCCCTCGCGGCCGGCCTGGGCATTCAGTTGCGCGCGATACCATTCGGCAGCCGCCTCCAAAGCGCTGCCGAGCGAGGCGGCCTGTTCGGCGCGTTCACGATCCTGCGGGCTGGATTGCGGCACTTGCAGCCCGGCTTCGGCGGCCAGCTGCTCCACCGCATCGGGGAAGGGCAGGCCGTTATGGCGCATCACGAAACCGATCACATCGCCATGGGCGCCGCAGCCGAAGCAGTGGAAAAAGCCCTTGTCGTCGTTGACCGTGAAAGAGGGCGACTTTTCGTTATGGAACGGGCAGAGGCCGGAAAACTCCCGGCCGCGTCGGGTCAGGCGCACGGAGCGGCCCACCACGCCCGATAGCGGCACGCGGTTGCGCAATTCCTCCAGGAATGAATCCGGAAACGCCATGTCAGACTACTCCGGATGCCGGTCGTTGGACGGGCAGCCTCAGCTCAGCAGGGCCTTCAGGATAGCCGAGGCTTTGCCGAAATCCATCTGGCCGGCATATTTGCCTTTCAGCGCGCCCATCACCTTGCCCATGTCTTTAATACCTTGGGCGCCGATTTCGGCCACGGCGGCTTCAGCCGCGGCCTTGATCTCGGCTTCTTCCATCTGCTTGGGCAGGAAACCCTCGATGATGGCGATTTCGTCCTTTTCCTGCTCCACCAAGTCGGCACGGCCGCCCTGTTCGTACATGGTGATGGATTCCCGGCGCTGGCGCACCATGGTTTGCAGCATGGACAGGATCTGATCGTCCGGAATGCCGGTGCGGTCGGCGCCATCGGTGCGGGCCGCGATATCGCGGTCTTTCAGGGCGGCCAGGATCAGACGCAGCGTGGCAGTACGCCGGCTGTCCTTGGCTTTCATGGCATCTTTCAAAGCCTGGCTCAGGCTGTCGCGCAGCATCGCGGTACTCCGGGAATCGATTTGCGGAAAGGGCGCAGCATAACCGAAGCGATGATTTCACGCAAAAACTTTAACCCATTGATCCAAAAAAGAATTTCATAAAAATACTGGGCTTGACTGGCAGGCCGGATTTGTTATGGTCCGGCCCCGGTCGCCGGGCATCTTCGCTGCCTTGGCCGCACACGCACACCCAGGGTCTGCCCACAGCAGTGGGAATGCTTGCCTCGGAGCCGCCAAACGGCCCCATTGCCAAGCTGCGGCCCGAAGCCTGGAGTACCGGATCATGTCCGCATCGAAGCCCCAACCCGCAGCCCTCGGGCCAACGGGAATCGTAGTGCTGGCCGATGGCAGTGTATTTCGCGGCCAGGGCCTGGGCGCCGAAGGCGATGCGGTGGGCGAAATCTGCTTCAACACCTCGATGACCGGCTATCAGGAAATCCTCACCGATCCCTCCTATGCCGGGCAGATCATCACCTTCACTTTTCCGCATATCGGCAATGTGGGCGCCAATGCCGAGGATATCGAAACCACCGGCATCGCCGCGCGTGGCCTGATCCTGCGCGCACCGATCACCGATCCGTCGAATTTCCGCGCCGAGCATCATCTCGATGGCTGGCTGAAGGCGCGCAACCTGGTGGGCATTTCCGGCATCGACACCCGCGCGCTGACCCGGCGCATCCGCGATCTGGGCGCGCCCAATGGCGTGATCGCCCATAGCGCCGATGGCAATTTCGATATCGATGCGCTGGTCGCCAAGGCCAAGGCCTGGCCGGGCCTGGAAGGTATGGACCTCGCCATCGAGGTGAGTTGCCGCCAGACCTATCAGTGGGACCAGACGCGCTGGGCGCTGGGACAAGGCTACGGCGTGCAGAGCGCGCCGCGCTTCCATGTGGTGGCGCTGGATTTCGGCATCAAGCGCAACATCCTGCGTTGCCTGGCCTCGGCCGGCTGTAAAGTCACCGTGCTGCCCGGCAATGCCTCGGCCGAAGACGTGCTGCGTCACAAGCCTGACGGCGTGTTCCTCTCAAACGGCCCCGGCGATCCGGCGGCCACTGGCGTGTATGCCGTGCCTACCATCAAGGCGCTGGTGGAGAGCGGCAAGCCGGTTTTCGGCATCTGCCTGGGCCATCAGATGCTGGCGCTGGCTTTGGGCGGCAAGACCGCCAAGATGGAACGCGGCCATCGCGGCGCCAATCATCCGGTGAAAGATCTGGAAACCGGCAAGGTGGAAATCACCAGTCAGAATCACGGTTTCTGTGTGGTTGAGGAAACTCTGCCGGCCAATGTGGTGCGCACCCATGTGTCGCTGTTCGACGGCTCCAACGAGGGCCTGAAGCTCACCGACAAGCCGGTCTTCTCCGTGCAATATCACCCCGAGGCCTCGCCCGGCCCGCAGGATAGCCATTACCTCTTCGAGCGCTTCGTGGGCTTGATGGAAAAGGCGAAATAAGGTCTGCCATGCCAAAGCGCACTGACATAAAAAGCATCCTCATCATCGGCGCCGGTCCTATCGTGATCGGCCAGGCCTGCGAGTTCGACTATTCCGGCACCCAGGCCTGCAAGGCTTTGCGGGAAGAGGGCTATCGCGTCATCCTGATCAACTCCAACCCGGCCACGATCATGACCGATCCCGGCCTGGCGGATGCCACCTATATCGAGCCGATCACGCCCGAAATCGTGGCCAAGATCATCGAGAAGGAGCGGCCCGACGCACTGCTGCCCACCATGGGCGGCCAGACCGCGCTGAACACCGCGATGAAGCTGGCCGAAATGGGCGTGCTGGAAAAGCTGGGCGTGAAGCTGATCGGCGCCAGCCGCGATGCCATCGCCATGGCGGAAGACCGCGAGCTGTTCCGCCAGGCGATGAACCGCATCGGCCTGGACATGCCGAAATCCGGCACCGCGCATACCCTGGAAGAAGCCCGCGCCGTGCTGGCCGAAACCGGCCTGCCTTCGGTGATCCGCCCCAGCTTCACGCTGGCCGGCACCGGCGGCGGCATTGCTTATACGCGCGATGAATTCGACGAGATCGTGCTGCGCGGCCTGGATGCCTCGCCCACCACCGAAGTGCTGATCGAGGAATCGGTGCTCGGCTGGAAAGAATACGAGATGGAGGTTGTCCGCGACCGCAAGGACAATTGCATCATCATCTGCTCGATCGAAAATATCGATCCGATGGGCGTGCATACCGGCGACAGCGTGACGGTGGCGCCCGCGCTCACCCTCACCGACAAGGAATACCAGATCATGCGCGACGCCTCGATGGCGGTGTTGCGCGAGATCGGCGTGGAGACCGGCGGTTCCAACGTGCAATTCGCCGTCGATCCCGCTACCGGCCGCATGGTGGTGATCGAGATGAATCCGCGCGTGTCGCGCTCGTCCGCCCTGGCCTCCAAGGCCACCGGTTTCCCGATCGCCAAGGTGGCGGCGAAACTGGCAGTGGGCTACACGCTGGATGAGTTGATGAACGACATCACCGGCGTGACCCCGGCATCGTTTGAGCCGACGATTGATTACGTCGTCACCAAGATGCCGCGCTTCACGTTTGAGAAATTCCCTGGCACCGACCGGTTGCTGAATACGTCCATGAAATCCGTGGGCGAGGCGATGTCGATGGGGCGTTGCTTCCAGGAGAGTTTGCAGAAGGCCCTGCGTTCGATGGAGACCGGTTTGACCGGCCTCAACGAAGTGGCGATCCCCAATGTGGAAGAGAACGACAAGGATGTGATCATCGCGGCGCTGGCCAAGCCGACGCCGGATCGGCTGCTGGTGATTGCGCAGGCCTTCCGCCAAGGCCTCACGCTGGCCGAAATCAATGCCGCCTGCAAATACGATCCGTGGTTCCTGGCCCAGATCGAAGAGATCGTGCGCACCGAGCAGGGCGTGCGCAAGAATGGCCTGCCCAAGGATGCCGCCGGCCTGCTGGCGCTGAAACGCATGGGCTTTTCCGATGCGCGGCTGGCTGAATTGACGGCCGCTAAGGAAGCCGATGTGGCGGCCAAGCGCCGCGCTTTGGGTGTGGTGCCCAGCTTCAAGCGCGTGGATACCTGCGCGGCCGAGTTCGAAAGCCAGACGCCCTATATGTATTCCAGCTACGAAGCCGGCGAGGCTGAATGCGAATCGCGGCCGACGGATCGCAAGAAGGTGATCATCCTGGGCGGCGGGCCGAACCGTATCGGCCAGGGCATCGAATTCGATTATTGCTGCGTGCATGCCGCCTATGCGCTGAAAGAGGCCGGCTTCGAGACCATCATGGTCAATTGCAACCCGGAAACCGTGTCGACCGATTACGACACGTCGGACCGGCTGTATTTCGAGCCGCTGACGGTTGAGGACGTGCTGGAAATCGTGCGCGTGGAGCAATCCAACGGCACGCTGCATGGCGTGATCGTGCAATTCGGCGGCCAGACGCCGCTGAAACTCGCCGCCGGTCTGGAAGCCGCCAATGTGCCGATCCTCGGCACCTCGCCGGATGCCATCGACCTGGCCGAAGACCGCGAGCGGTTCCAGCAATTGCTGGCCAAGCTGAAACTGCGCCAGCCGGAAAACGGCATTGCGCGTTCGGAAGCCGAGGCCCGCGAAGTGGTGGCGCGTATCGGCTATCCGGTGGTGATCCGCCCCAGCTATGTGCTGGGTGGCCGCGCCATGGAGATCGTGCGCAGCAATGCCCAGCTCGAACGCTACATGACCGAAGCGGTGCGCGTCTCCGGCACCTCGCCGGTGCTGATCGACGGCTATCTGTCGGATGCCATCGAGGTGGACGTGGATTGCCTGGCCGATGCGGAAACGCAGTTCGTGGCCGGCGTGATGGAGCATATCGAGGAAGCCGGCATCCATTCCGGCGACAGCGCCTGCGCCTTGCCGCCCTACAGCCTGGGGCCGGATATCATCGCCGAGATCGAAGTGCAGACCCGTGCGCTGGCTCGTGCGCTGGGCGTGGTCGGCCTGATGAATGTGCAATACGCTGTGAAGGATGGCGTGATCTTCATCCTCGAGGTGAATCCGCGCGCCTCGCGCACAGTGCCCTTCGTTGCCAAGGCCATCGGCGCGCCGTTGGCCAAGATCGCTTCCCGTGTGATGGCCGGTGAGAAACTGGCCAGCTTCGGCCTGGTTGCCAAGCGGCATGATCATGTGGCGGTGAAGGAGGCGGTGTTCCCCTTCGCGCGGTTCCCCGGCGTGGACATCATCCTGGGGCCGGAAATGAAATCGACCGGCGAGGTGATGGGCATCGACCGCGATTTCGGCATGGCTTTCGCCAAGGCACAGCTGGCCGCCGGCACCATCCTGCCGGTGAAGGGTGCGGTATTCATCTCGGTGCGCGATGGCGATAAGCCGGCGCTGGTGGAAGCCGCCCGCCGCCTGACGGAAATGGGCCTGGAAATCGTGGCCACCAGCGGCACGGCGCGGTTCTTCAGCGAACATGGCATCCCGGCGCGTTCGGTGAACAAGGTGATGGAAGGCCGCCCGCATATCGTGGACTCGATGAAGAACGGCGAAATCCAGCTGGTGTTCAACACATCGGAAGGTGCTGCCTCGATCCGCGATAGCTTCGATCTGCGCCGGACCGCCCTGATGAACAAAATTCCCTATTTTACCACCGTGGCCGGGGCAAAAGCGGCGGTGCGGGCCATCGAGGCATTGCGGGCGGGAAGCCTTGCAGTAGCCCCCTTGCAGGCTTATTTTTAAAGTTTGTAAGGGGAGTGCCATGCAGAAGATCCCGATGACCGCCAACGGCTATCAGCGCCTGGAGGCGGAACTGAAGCATTTGAAGTCCGTCGAACGGCCGGCCGTGATCCGGGCGATCTCGGAAGCGCGCGAGCATGGCGATCTGTCGGAGAATGCCGAATACCATGCCGCCAAGGAGCGCCAGGGCTTTATCGAAGGCCGGGTGATGGAGCTGGAAGACAAGATTTCCCGCGCCGATGTGATCGATACCAGCAAGATGACCGGCAAGACCGTGCGTTTCGGCGCCACCGTGGTGCTGGCCGACGAGGATAGCGGCGAAGAGAATACCTATCAGATCGTGGGTGTGGACGAGGCCGATATCAAATCCGGCCTGCTTTCCATCACCGCGCCGCTGGCCCGCGCTTTGGTGGGCAAGTCGGAAGGCGATGCCGTCGAAGTGGCAGCCCCGGGCGGCTCCAAGGCCTACGAGATCGTTTCCGTCGTCTATAAATAGGGATAGCCCATGGATCGGGCCGCGCTGGACAAGCAATACAACTTGCGCCAGGCGGTGCTGGGGCATCTGGATGACTTCGCCCGCTGGCGGCGGATGAGCGATGCCGCCCGCGCGGCGCTGCCGCATCGCGCCGATCTGGCCTATGGCGGGCATCCACTGGAAACCCTGGATTTCTTTTCCGTGCCGCAGCCCGGCCGGCCGCTGATCGTGTTCATCCATGGCGGCTATTGGCAGGCCATGGACAAGGCGGATTTTTCCTTCGCGGCGATGGGCTTCGCATCCGAAGCTGCCGGCCATCGGGCCAATGTGGCGGTGATCAATTATCCGCTGGCGCCTGCCGTGCGGATGGATCGCATCGCGGCAGCCAACCGCCGTGCCTTGCTCTGGCTCTGGCGCAATGCCGCCGAACTGGGCGCCGATCCCGGCCGGATTTATGCCATGGGGCATTCCGCCGGTGGCCATCTGGTGGCCGATGCGGCATTGGCCGACTGGCGGGCCCTGGCGCCTGCTGCGCCGCAAAATCTGTTGCGCGGCGGATTGGCGATTTCGGGGCTGTTCGATCTGCGGCCGATCCAGCAATGCTACCTCAATGATGGGTTGAGGATGGATCAACCCGAGGCCGAGCGGAACAGCCCCTTGCTGCGTTTGCCTTTTGCCCCCAGGCCTTTGGTGCCCATGGCTCTGGCCGTGGGCGAGCGGGAAACCGATGCATTCCACGAACAACAATCGGTATTTGCCCAGGCTTATCACGCCGCGGGCGGGGAGGTGATGGCCATCACAGAGCCACACCGGCATCATTTCGATATACTGGACGGACTTGGGCGGGCCGAGGGCTCGCCGCCGGATGGCCTGCGTGGCGCGATGCTGCGCCTGATCGAGCAATCGGGAGATGAGTAGGCATGAGTGGACAAAAACGGGTTCTGCTGGTCGATGACGACCGCACCCTGCAATCCTTGCTGGCCGAGCAGCTTGAGGCCACGCGGGAATTTGCGACCGTTTGCGTGAATGATGCCACTGCCGCCATCGCCCTGTTGCAGCGTGAATTGTTCGATGTGGTGCTGCTGGATGTGGGGCTGCCTGACATGGATGGCCGCGAGGCCTGCAAGCAGCTGCGCCGGCTGAATATCCGCACCCCGGTGATCATGCTGACGGCGGCCGATACCGATGCCGACACCATCCAGGGCCTGGAAGCCGGCGCCAATGATTATATCGCCAAGCCGTTCAAGATGGGTGTGCTGATCGCGCGCGTGCGGGCGCAGTTGCGCCAATTCGAGCAGAGCGAGGATGCCACTTTCACCATCGGGCCGTATAGTTTCCGCCCGGCCAACAAGATGCTGCTCGATAACGAGAAGGCGGGCAAGAAGGTACGGTTGACCGAGAAGGAAACCGCCATCCTGAAATATCTGCTGCGCGCCGGCCACAAGGCCGTGGCGCGCGACATGCTGCTCACCGAAGTGTGGGGCTATAACGCCGAGGTTTCCACCCATACGCTGGAAACCCATGTCTATCGCCTGCGGCAGAAGATCGAGCGCAATCCGGCCGAAGCCAAATTGCTGCTGACCGAGCCCGGCGGCTATCGACTGGCGCCGTGATGGATGCCGCCCTGCATGGCTTCCGGGCTGATCACCGCCCCTGGAAACGGGGCGGGCGGCGTTCGGCCATGGCGCGGCGGCCTTCCTGGAAATCCTCGGTGGAGAAGCTGGCGGCGCCCCTGTCGCGCGCCGCGCGTTCGTCGAAGCCATCCCGCGCGATCTCGTTGAAGCTCTGCTTCATGCCACGCAGGGCCAGCGGCGCCAGCCCGCAGATCGTGTCGGCCAGCGCTTGGCTGCGCGGCTCCAGTTCGGCGGCCGGCACCAGCCAGTCGATGAAATGCGTGCGCAGCATCTCGGCGGCATCGAAGGTTTCGGCGGCGAGAAACAATCGCTTTGCCGGGCCCAGCCCCAGCCGGCTGGCTGCGCGCCGCAAGCCATGCGGATGGTATTGGATGCCCAGCTTGGCCGGCGGGATGAAGCAGCGGATGCCTTCGGCACCGATACGAAAATCGCAGGCCAGCGCCAGATCCGTGCCGCCGCCATACACGCCGCCCTGCAGCATGCACAGCGTGGGGCAGGGCAACGCTTCCAGCCGATCGGCGGTGCGCTCCAGCGGATTGTCGCGCCAATCATGGTTGGCCACCGAGCCGAGATCCACGCCGGAGCAGAAGCTCTTGCCATTGGCACGCAGGATCAGCAACCGCATCCGTGGATCGGCGGCCAGTTCGATCAGCGCAGCATCCAGCGCGTCCAGATCGGTGATATCGAGCGCATTATGCTTTTCCGGCCGGTTCAAGGTGATCACAGCACGGTCGGCGGATTTTTCGAATGTAAAAGCTGTGGCTGACATGGCGGACATGGCCCTGGTGGATTCTGCTGCCGGGCATTTCGGCATAGTCGCTGCAGCGGCGCAAGCATCGATGCCGGAGCGGCGCCATGGCGATTGAGGATTTCTATGTCCGTTTCTGGGGCGTGCGCGGCTCGCTGGCCGTAGGGTCGCCCGAAGTGCAGCGCTATGGCGGCAATACCTCCTGCCTGGAAATACGCTGCGGCGACCATGTGCTGCTGTTCGATGGCGGCACAGGCATACGCGGGCTGGGCAATCTGCTGCAGAAGCAGGCGCCGTTGGATGTAGATATCTATCTCACCCATACGCATTACGACCATGTTTGCGGCTTGCCGCATTTCTGCCCGTTCTTCGATCCGCGCAACACCTTCCGTGTGCATGCCGCCCATGTAACCGATAGCATGGGCATCAAGGGCGTGCTGAAAACCATGATGACCTCGCCGCTATTTCCGGTGCCGCTGGAAATCTTTCAGGCCAGGATGAGCTATCACGATTTCCGGCAGGGCGAGGTGCAGCATCCCTATCCGGGCGTGGCGGTGCGCAGCGTGGCTTTGAGCCATCCCGATCTTGCCACCGGCTATCGCGTGGATTATCGCGGCAAGTCTATCTGCTATCTTACCGATACCGAGCATCCGCCCGGCGGACCCGATCCGGCCTTGGTGGATTTCGTGCGCGATGCCGATATCGTGGTGTATGACTCGATGTACACGCCTGAGCAATATCCGACCCGCAAGGGCTGGGGCCATTCCACCTGGGCCGCCGGCGTGGCCTTGTGCGATGCCGCCAATGTGGGCACCTATGTGGTGTTCCATCACGATCCCGAGCATAACGACGACGAGATGGATCGCATCGCGCAACGGGTGCAGGAAGCGCGGCCCGCCTCGGTGGTGGCGCGCGAAGGCATGATTTTGCAGCCCTGATGGCACAGCAGACAGAAACCTGGCGCGCAAAAATGCGCCGCTTCCGGCTTGGCCTGCAAACCCTGCTGGGTAGCAAGCGCGGCTTTTTCATTCCCTATCGCTATGCCGCCAGCATAGCAGACAGTCAGCCGGTTTATGCCGAGATCGAAGCCGTGTTGCGCTCCGCCGAGCCGCAATTCACTGCGGTGCTGCAACGCATTGCCGCCTATGAAGCGGCATTGAAGGCGTTTTCCGGCCCGCCGCCGGCGCCGCGTTTCGATCAGAGCTGGTTTCCCACTTTGGATGCAGCAGCCTGCTATGCGATCATCCGCGATGCGCGGCCGTCGCGTATCGTGGAAGTGGGCTCTGGCCATTCCACGCGCTTTCTGGCCCGTGCCGCGCAAGATGGCGGGTTTTCTTGCAACATCACCTGCATCGATCCGCAGCCGCGCGCCTCCTTGCGCGGGCTGCCGGTGGATTTCCGGCCCGGCATCGCGCAGACCGCCGATCCGGCGATCTATGCCGCGCTTGCGGCCGGCGATGTGCTGTTCATCGATTCAAGCCATATCCTGATGCCGGGCAGTGATGTGGATTTTCTGTTCAGCCGCGTGCTGCCGCGCTTGCCGGCCGGTGTGCTGCTGCATATCCACGATATCTTCCTGCCCGATGATTATCCCAGGCATTGGCTGTGGCGCGGCTATAACGAGCAGCAGCTTCTGCCGGCGATGCTGATGGCAGGCTGGCAGCCGATTTTCGCCAGCCATTATGCTGCTACGCGCATGGCGGCCAGCGTGCAGGCCGGCCCGGTGGGGCGCTTGCCGGCCTCGGCCGAGGCTTTGCCGGCAAGTATCTGGTTGCGCAAGCTTTAGCCGGCGCTAGCGGAACTCATTTATACGGGTCGGCCGCATCGCGCAGGCCATCGCCGAAGAAGTTGAATGCCAGAACCACCACCACCACAGGAATCGCCGGGGCCATCAGCCAGGGATACAGCGCAACCACATTGATGTTTTGTGCCTCGTTCAACAGCACGCCCCAACTGACGATGGGGGGACGCAAACCCAGGCCAAGGAAAGACAGCGCGGTTTCGCCCAGGATCATCGAGGGTATCGACAACGTGGCCGAGGCGATCAGATGGCTCATGAAGCTGGGCATCAGATGCCGGCCGATCACGCGGCTGGGGCTGGCGCCCATCAGCTGCGCCGCCGTGCAGAAATCCTCTTCGCGCAGGGAGAGCAGCTTGGATCGCACGGCGCGTGCCAGGCCCGGCCAATCCAGCAGGCCGAGAATGATTGTGATGCCGAAATAGACCAGGATCGGCGACCAGGTGACCGGCAGGGCCGCCGACAGCGCCATCCACAACGGCAATTCCGGCAGGCTGCGGATCAGTTCGATCAGGCGCTGGATCACATTGTCGATCCAGCCGCCGTAATAGCCCGATATGCCGCCCAGCACGATCCCGATGATGAAGCTGATGGCGATACCGATCAGGCCCACGGTGAGCGATATGCGCGTGCCATATACGATGCGTGAAAAGATGTCGCGCCCCAGCCTGTCGGTGCCGAACAGGTAGAAATTGCCGCCTTGGGCCGGGCAGACGAAATGGAACGCCATCGGCACCATGCCCCAGAAATCATACTGGTCGCCCCGGCAGAAGAAGCGCAGCTTCTGCACCTGCCGCGTATCCTCGGTATATTCGCGTTTCAGCGTGCGGGTATTGAGCTGGAAACGCTGGCCATAAACGAAGGGGCCGACGAATTCGCCTTCATGGAAGAGGTGGATCGCCGTGGGCGGCGCATAGATGGCGCGCGGGTTGCGCGTGCCCACGCCATAAGGCGCGATGAATTCCGAGATCAGCGCCGAGAAATAGATCAGCAGCAGGATGGCGGCGCTCCACACGCCCAGCCGGTGGCGTTTGAACTTCCACCACATCATCTGCCATTGCGAAGCGCGGTAATAGCGCTCCTGCTCGGGCGAGAGGGTTTCGACCGAATAGGGGTCGAAGGGTTCCTTGCTGACCCAATGGGTGAGGCGGTTATCCTTGGCGGCGTCGCTCATTGTGTAAACCCTACTTCGCCGCGCCGCCGGTAAGCCGGATGCGCGGATCCAGCACGGCAAGCAGAATGTCGGAAACCAGCATGCCCATGACGGTGAGCAGGGCCAGGAACATCAGGAAAGAGCCGGCCAGATACTGATCCAGCGATTGCAATGCGCCCAATAGCATCGGGCCGGCTGTGGGCAGGCTCATCACCACCGATACGATCACCGAGCCGGAAACGATGGAGGGCAGCAGGTTGCCGATATCCGATATGAAGGGATTGAGCGCCATGCGGATCGGGTATTTCACCAGCAGCCGCAACGGCGGCACGCCCTTGGCGCGCGCGGTGGTGACATATTGCTTCTGCAATTCATCCAGCAGGTTGGCACGCAGACGGCGGATCATCGCCGCCGTACCCGAGGTGCCGATCACCACCACCGGCACCACCATATGGGCCAGCAGCGATTTGATCTTCTCCCAATTCCAGGGCGCGTCGATCAGGTGTTCGTCCACCAAGCCGCCGACACTCATGCCGAACCACACATTGGCGTAATACAGCATCACCAGCGCCAGCAGGAAGTTCGGCGTGGCCAGGCCCAGATAGCCCAGCAGGGTGAAGCCGTAATCGCCCCAGCTATATTGTCGCGTGGCGGAATAGACGCCGATCGGGAAGGAGACCAGATAGACGAACAGGATGGTGAAGAAGTTGATCACAGCGGTCATTGCCAGGCGGTCGCCGATCAACTCACCCACCGGGCGGTTATATTCGAACGACCAGCCCCAATCGCCTTGCAGCAACCCAGCGAAACCGTTCGGGCCCGGGATGAAGCCCATCCAGATCGCGTATTGCTCAAGCACGCTGCGATCCAGCGCATATTGCGTACGCAAATATTCCGCGCGCTCAAGTGCTGCGGTTTCGCCCTGGGCCCGTAATTCAGCGATCTGATTGCTGAGAAAGTCGCCTGGCGGCAGCTTGATGATCAAGAAGATCAACAGGCTGATCACCAACAGCGTCGGGATCATCAACAGCAAACGACGGGCGAGATACATCAACATCGGGGATAGACCGCCTTACTGCTTCATCCAGAAGGTTTCCGGCCGGTACATACCAACCAGTGCGCCCGGATCCCAGTTGTAAATGCCTTCATCGGGCACGTTCACCAGCTTCTGGTTCACCACGATGGGCTGGAACACGCCGGAAATCACACCGATGCTGTACATGCGGTCGGCATGGATGCTCAGCATGCGATGCCAGATCTGTTCGCGCTTGGCGATGTCGCCGGTGTTCACCCATTGATCGTAGAGCGCTAGCAATTCCTTGGCTTCGGGTTCGTCGGGCGTTTCGCCCATCTGGCCCTTGGTCTCGTAGAACTGGCCCCATTTCGGCCATTGCAACTGGTATTGCGAAGTGGGGGCCAGTTCGATCGGGCTGGTATTGGCGATCGGCACGCCATTCTCCAGTCCGGTCCACACGCTCATCAGCGCCTCGCCGGCGAAGATGCGGTTGCGCAGCACGTCGCGCTGGCTCGGCTTGGGGAACAGCTTCACGCCGGCCTTGATCCAGGTTTCGGCGATCAGTTCCAGCACGTCCACCTGCTCGCTGCTTTCGCCGGCGGTTTCGATGATGATTTCCAGCGGGCGGCCATCGGGCAGCAGACGCACGCCATCGGAATTGCGCTTGTTCAGGCCCAGTTCGTCCAGAATCTTGTTGGCGCGGGCAAGATCGAATTGCGCATCCTTGGTCTGGTATTCCGGCTTGAACAACGGGCTTTCCGGCAGCACGGTGTTGTTGGATGCCAGCGCAAGACCGTAGAACAGCGACTGATTCACGGCCTCGCGGTCGATGGCCAGCGACAGGGCCTGGCGGAACCGTGCTTCGCGCAGCAATTTGCGCCAGACCGGATCGTTGGCATTCATGTTGGGGAACAGCGCCAGATGCGAACCCTTGGCGGTCTTCCACAGCAGGGTGCGATAGCCGGCGCGCTTTTCGTTTTCCTTCAGGAAGGTGAAGTTGCTGAAGGTGATGACGCGGAATTGCAGGTCGGCCTCGCCGGCGCCGGTCTTGGCCGGAATCAGCTTGCCATCGGCCTGCGACATCAGCACGCGGTCGAGATAGGGCAATTGCACGCCATTCTGGTCCACGCGATGGAAATAAGGATTGCGCACTGCCACGAAGCGGATGGCCGGCGGCCGGGTCTGGATCATCCAGGGATCCAGGGTGGGCAGATCGGGATTGTCGGTCTCGATCATGTTGTCCAGCTTGTTGTGCAGCGAGGCCCAGTTGGCGCGGCGCTCCTTGGCGGCCAGTTGCGCCAGCGTGGCGGCATCGGTGTAGCGGGCGTGGAACTGCTTCAGGTAATGCGCCGGGCGATATAGGTTGAAGGCGGCGGTGCCGGCAATGCGCGGCAGGAAGTTGGGATTGCGCTTGCTCCAGCTATAGCGCACGGTCAGTTCATCGGGAAACTCCGCCTTGGCCAATTCGCCATCGGCATAGAGATCGATCGGCGGGCCGGACGGGCTGATTTCCTTGTTGTTGGCCACATCCTCCCAGTAATAACGGAAATCATCGGACGTGAAGGGCGCGCCATCGGACCATTTATGGCCCTTGCGCAGCTTGAAGGTGAACACCTTCTCATCCTCAACCGTGAAGCTTTCCACGATATCGGGCACGAATTCGTATTTGTCGTTGTAAACCACCAGGCGGGCATAGCCCAGCGTGTTGAGAATGCGCACATCGCGGGCACGCGGGATCAGCATGCGGATTTCGCCGCCCTGCTGACCCGGCTTGTAGGCGCCGGTGAGATTCATCTTCAGCGGCACGGCGGGCAGGCGCTTGTCCACCGCCGGCAATTTGCCGGCCGCAACATCTGCGGTAAGGCTATTGCTTTCCTTGTATTGCGCTTGAACGGGGTGCGATGCCAGAACGATCAGGCCGATCAGCGCGCAGGAAATAGAGGAAAAGGAAAAAGCTTTCATGCCACAAGCTCCCGTGCATCGGCTTCGGCGGATGCGCGAACAAAATGCCCGTTGCCGAGGTCGATCAACGCGGGGCGGGTTGTGCCGTCGATAGTGAAAGGGGCGGCCCAGAGCGCCGGATTGGATGCCTTGCCTTCCATCAGCAGCCGCAGATCGAGGCGGCAGGACGGATCGGGTTTGGGCACGGCGGCCAGCAGGGCCTTGGTGTAGGGATGCACCGGCTGCTTGAACAGCAATTCGCGCGGCGCCAGTTCCACCAGCCGGCCGGCGCACATCACGGCGATGCGGTCTGCGATGTAATCCACCACGGCCAGGTTATGCGAGATGAACAGGTAGGTGAGGCCGAGTTCCTTTTTCAGATCCTTCAACAGGTTGAGCACCTGCGCCTGGATCGAAACATCGAGGGCGGAAACCGGCTCGTCGCAGATCAGCAGGTCGGGCTGCAGGGCAAGCGCGCGGGCAATGCCGATACGCTGGCGTTGGCCGCCTGAGAAACTGTGCGGATAGCGCCGCAGATGGCGCACATCCAGACCCACCAGGGTCATCAATTCCTTCACGCGCTCGAACCGCTCGGCTTCGTCGCCGATCTTGTGGATCACCAGCGGCTCGGAGACGATATCGAACACCGTCATGCGCGGATTGAGCGAGGAGAACGGATCCTGGAAGATGAACTGCACTTTGCGGCGGTAATCGAACAGGTCCGCGCCGTCCAGTTTCAGAACGTCCGCCTGTTTGGTGCCGTCGTGATACTTGATGCTGCCTTCGTCGGGCGTTACGGCGCGCATGATCATTTTGCTGGTGGTGGTCTTGCCGCAACCGCTTTCGCCCACCAGCCCTAAGCATTCGCCGCGCAGCACATCGAAGCTCACATCATCCACCGCCAGGGCGGACGAGGCGGATTTCGCGGCGAACAGGCCGCTCTTGCGGATGCTGAAGCGCTTGGTCAGATGCTTCACTTCCAGCAGCGGCACGCCGGTTTCGGTGATGGTCTGGGCGCCGCGCTTCAGCAGGCCGCCCACTTCCGCCTTGATTTCGCGGATCGGCACCAGGCGCTCGCCGGGCTTCATGTCGAAGCGCGGCACGGCATTCAGCAGGGCTTTCAGGTAGGGATGCTCGGGATGGCGGAAGATGTCTTCCAGCGAGCCACGCTCCATCACCCGGCCGTGATACATCACCACGATCTCGTCGGCCATGTTGGCCACAACGCCAAGGTCGTGGGTGATCATCAGCACGGCCATGTCCAACTCGGATTGCAGATCCTTGATCAGCTTGAGGATCTGCGCCTGGATGGTCACGTCCAGCGCCGTTGTGGGTTCGTCGGCGATCAGCAAGGCGGGCCGGCAGACCAGCGCCATGGCGATCATGGCGCGCTGGCGCAGGCCGCCCGACAATTCGAAGGCGTAGGTGTTCAGCGCGCGCTTGGGATCGGGGAAGCCCACCAGGCGCAGCATCTCGGTGGACAATTCCTCGCCTTCGGCCTGGCTGGCATTGCGGTGCAGCCGCAGCGCCTCGACGATCTGGTTGCCGATGGTGTGCAGCGGGCTGAGGCTGGTCATCGGTTCCTGGAAGATGATCGAAATGCGGCCGCCTTGCAGCTTGCGCATTTCCGGCCCGCCGCGCTTCAGCTTGGCGATGTCGATCATGCTGTCGGGCAGGGCAGGATCGCGGAACAGGATTTCGCCGCCGGCAATCTCGGCTGAACGCGGCAGGATGCCCATGATGGCCTGGCTTACCACCGATTTGCCCGAGCCGCTTTCGCCGACCAGCGACACGGTCTTGCCGCGCGGCACGCGGAAACTCACGCCATCCACGGCCTTGATCGTGCCCTCCGCCACGCGGAACTGCACTTTCAGGTCGTTGACCTCGATCACCGGCTGCGACATATCGCTCATCGTGAAATATCCCGGCCCAGAAGGCGGCTGGCGTTGCTCAAACTACGGTCGTCCAATGTCAGGTTCAGGCGCGCGGCAGCCGCCAGGGCCTGTTCCACCAGCAGGGTGAAATCCTCTAGGTCGCTATCGGCGCGCAATGTTCCCCCGTCGCCCTGCATCGTAATCGTCATCCAGCCTTGCGAACCGTCGCGCCGGGTGGAGTAGTAACGCAGCGTCATGCCACGCAATCCATCCCAGTTCAGACGGCGCAAGCGGCCCCCGAACCAACCGGCACCTTGGCGGCTAACCCCCTCGGTATCCAGCTCGAACTTTGTCTGTAGCCGCAACACCGTATGCAGGGCGAGCCAGAGGAAGATCAGGCTTACCCCGCAAAGTATTGTAAAAATGACAGAAACCGGAGCAGTAAACAACATCAGAGCCAGGCAAAACAGCACCCCAAGGCCAGCCCGCAGCAGATCCGGCCACAATCGCGCCATGGGGTAATACATGCGGCTTATGACAACCATGCGTCAGGCCCGTTGGCCGGATTGCGGCCCTGCGCCGAAGGCCGAATCCACATCCAGCCACAAAGCGCCGGGATGGCTGCCTGTCTTGGCCAGGAATACCGCAATGAAATCCCAGGTTTCCGCATCATGGCGGGCATGATGGGTGAGCAGGCCGAGCGGTTCGTCGCTGTCATTACGCAGGTGCAGCAAAACCGTGTCGAGCGCGCCTTGCAGGCCGATAAAGCCTGCATCTGCCTTCCAATTCACCGGATCGAGATGGGTATTCACCTGCATCAGCCCCGGAGCCGCCCAGGAATCCTCCCGGGCCTTGAAGGTGGACAGGCCATGCAACCCCAGCCGCGGCAGATGCGGCAGCAGAGCCGGCGCGATGCGATTCCAAGGCGGCACCAGCACCGGCCGCAGGCGCGGACCGAACAGGCCGCGCAGGATTTCGCGGCCATGGCGCAGATCGGCCAGGCAATCGCTGGCCGGGCGGCTGGTGGGGAATTCGGATTTCTTTTCGCCGGCGGCGCCGTGATTGATATGGGCAAAGCCATGCTGCAGCACGGCAACATCCGGTTCCGACTGCAGCAGACCGGCCAATTCGGCGGAGGCTTGATTCGGGATCACCGCCAGCGCCAGCGGCAAAGCATATGCGCGGCGCAGATCGAGCAGGCGCTGCAAGTCAGGCGTGGGGGTTGCGGCATCGTCGTCGCGCCACCAGAACAGCGCCCGGCGTTTGGCCGCGGCGCGCTCATCCAGCAGCCGGCTGAGTGCATCCCAGCTCATCGGGCGATCGGATTTTTGCGCAGCGCGAGTTTTTCACGCAGCAGCCGCGCGGTATGGGCGGCGCCATCCAGATCCACATGGCTATCCTGCGGCTTGGGTGCCGCCAATGCGCGGTCGATGGCTGCGGCCAGGCTTTGCGGCGTAAGCTCGCTTTCGCGCAGATAGGCCATGGCGCCGCGCGCGGCCAGCAATTCGGCACGCAGGGCCTGTTCGGTTTCGTCGCCGCCGGCAAACGGCACGATCACGGCGCGGGCGCGGGCATGCAGGGTTTCCATCACGGTATTATAGCCGGCCTTGCTGATGCTGAGGCGGCAATGCTGCAACATGGCGGGAAAATCCGGCCGCGCCTGATCCACGATCACGCCGGCAGGGCTGCGCGCCTTGAGTTCGGCCACCGCATCGGGCGCTTCCATCGGGCTGACCAGCAGGCGCCAGGTGGCATCCTTGGCCTGGCTCAGCGGCCGGGCGGCAATCGCGGCATGAAACAGCGGCAACCCCACCGCGCCACCGCCGGCCGAGACCAGCACTTCGTCGCGGCCATCGGATGTGGCCCTGGCCGGCGCATGCTCCACGATATAGCCGGTATAGATCAGCAGATCCTGCACCGTTGTGGCCAGCGGGAAGGTGCGCTCGAACGGGATCAGCGTGGGATCGCCATGCACGAAGGCGCCATCGTAATAGCTGCGCAGCCAGTTCAGCGCATCCAGGTCGCGTTGCGGCTTGGGGCGATCCACCAGGATGTCGCGCACCGAGGAATAGATCAGCGGACGCGGCTGCATCTCATGCAGATGGGCCAGCCATGGCAGCAATTCATGGCGCATCGGGCGGCGCGCGAACGGGAAGAGTTCGGTCAGCACCGCATCGGGCTTGAAACCATCGGACAGGGCGAACAGGGCGGCGCGGCGGCTTTGCCACCATGCCTCGTCAACCTGATTGCCATGTGCATCCAGGATGATGCGGAAGCTGGCATCGGCGGCCCGCGCCGGCGGCAATTGCCGGAACTGGATGCCGTCCAGCCGGTCCAATGTGGTATCGGGATAACCGCCGGAAACCAGCATGGTTTCGAACCCATCGCGCACCAGGGCGCGCGCAATCGCCGCCGTGCGGTGCAGATGCCCCACGCCCAGCAGATGCTGCACATAAATCAACACGCGGTTCATCGTGGCACCAGGGTTACATTCATCAGCAACGGGCGCGGCGTGCCATCGGCGTCCAGGCGGAAGACATGCAGCGCCTTCCAATCCAGCTTCACCGGTGGTTTGCCCAGCATCGGCCAGTCATAGGCCAGCGCCATGATGGCACGGATCACGCCTTTATGGGTTACCGCGCCGGTATCCACGCCGGTTTGCGCCAGTTCGGCCAGCCAGGGCAGCAAGCGGGCCTGCACCTGGCGCGGGCTTTCGCCATTGGGCGGCAGCAGGTCCAGCCCACGCGCCTCGTTGGCGGCGAAATCCTCGCCATAGCGGGCTTGCAACTGCGCGATGGTCAGGCCTTCGTAATCGCCCCAGGAGGTTTCGATCAAGGCCGGCTCGGGCTGGGCTGCCAGGCCAAGGGCCTCTGCGGTTTGACGGGTGCGCAAGAGCGGGCTGCTGCGCCATGGCCAGCCGGCATAGGGCTGCGGCACGGCCAGTTTGCGCAGGCCGGCCAGGGACTCCTCCAATGCCGGAATATCCGTGCGGCCTTGCAGCCGGCCATCGATATTCCAGGCGGTGCGGGTATGGCGCAGCAAGGCAAGCTGGGTCATGCCGGCAGCCCCAGATTGCGGAAAACCTGCGTCAGATTGCGTTGCGCGGCGGCCAGGTCATGCTCGGCGGAAACTTTCGCCAGTGCGGCGTCGCGCATGCGGCCCAGGGCCGGAAGATCAGCCAGCAGGCTGCGCAGGCCATCGGCCATGGCGGCCATGTCGCCTTCCGGGGTGAGCAGCCCGGTCTCGTTCTGCCGCACGATATCGGGCACGCCACGGGTTTGCGCGGCCAACACCGGCAGGCCGCAGGCCTGGGCTTCCAGCAGGGCCATGCCATAGGCCTCGTTCACGGCGGGCCATACATAGAGGTCGCTCACCGTATAGGCACCGGCCAGTTGCTCGGCGGCCAGCAACCCGGTGAAGCAGACCCGGCCGCCCAGCGGCGCCATCACGGCTTCCACCTCTTCGCGCGCCGGGCCATCGCCGGCGACGATCAGCCGCCAGGGAATATCTTGCGCCTGTTTCAGCATCTCGGCCAGGGCGCGGAACGAGGCCAGCTTGTCGCCTTGCCGCATCATGCCCACCGCCAGCAGCCAGGGTTCGTCGGCCGGCAAGCGGTATTGCGCGGCCCAGACCGGGCGCAATTCGGCGCGATGGCGCTGCACCCGGGCATAGGGCGCGGCTTCCAGGAAAGGCGGCAGGGCAATCACCTTGTCTGCGCCGGCCAGATCGATCACGCAGGCGCGGTCCAGCGTGGTGAGGCAGAGCAGCGCATCGGCCGAGCGGATCGCCAGCGCGGCCTGGGCATAGCCTTTCGCCCAGGGTCCATTGGCGCGTTTGGGCGCCACCGAAGGCTCGGCGATAACATAGGGAATGTTGAAGCGATGCTTCAGCGCCGGGCCGATATAGTCGGCGGCCTTGTGATAGACATGATAGGTGAACAGCAAATCCGGCAGGCGTGGCGGCGGCCCACTGAAAACGCCGGTGAGGCGCTGTACCTCGTCGCGCGCGGCGGCGGCGATCGAGGTTTCGCGCGCAGTATTGCCATCGCTGTTATAGCTGCGCAGATCGGAAATCACCTGCACGTCATGCCCCATGCCGCTCAGCGCGGCGATCAGCAGCCGCGCCATGCGCCGGTCGCCGGATGGCGAGGGATGGTCGGGCGGCTTAAGCGGTGCGTAAAAGCCAATTCTCATGACGGGATCCGAGGCATCAGGCGGCCTGCAAACCGAAGCGGCGGGCCAGTTCGTCGATGCCGGCCCGCATGGAAAAATGGCCGCGGACGCGCTGTTCGCCGGCTGTCCCCAGGCGCTGGCGCAGGGTTGGATCGGCGATCAGTCTGGCAAGAGCCGCGCTCAACGCCGGCGCATCATCGGGCGGTACCAGCAGGCCGGTTTCGCCATCGCGGATCAATTCGGGGATGGCGGAAAAGGCCGTGGACAGGCAGGCCAGGCCCTGGCTCTGGGCTTCCATCAGCACATTGGGCAGGCCATCCATGTCGCCATCCTTGTCCTTGCGGCTGGCCAGCACGAAAAGATCGGCATTGCGGCAGGCTTCGATCACAGCAGCCTGAGCCTGCGCGCCGCGCCAGGCGATGCGGCCGGCGATACCGAGCTGGCTGGCTTGCTGCTGCAATTGCGGCAGCTTCGGCCCGCCGCCGATATGCTCGAAATGCCAATGCAGATCGGCGGGCAGGTCGGCCAGGGCTTGCAGCAGGATGTCGTAGCCTTTCTTTTCGACGGCGCGGCCGACCGAAAGCAGGCGCACCGGATCGGCTGGATCGGCGCCATCGCGCGGCGGCCGCTCCGTACCGGGCGGAAAACGATCCAGATCGATGCCGTGATAAACCAGGGTCACCTTATTGCCCACGCCGAGTTGGTTCAGATGGGCCACGTTATGGGCATTGCAGGTGACGGCCCAGCGGCAATCGTTGAATTTTTCCGTCTTTTCCCAATCCGGCGTGATCCACAGGTCGCGGGCATGGGCGGAGGCGGTCCAGGGCAGGCCCAGCAGATGCGCGGCATAGCGCGCGACCGAACCTGGCGTATGCACGAAATGCGCATGCAGATGGCGGTATTTCGCCGGTAGCTCGGCGGCCAGCACCAGGGCCTGGCCAAGCCTGCGGCCGCGATTGGGCGTGGGGTCGCGCAACATGTCGCGCCACCACAGTTTCAGCGTTTCGCCAAAGCCGGGCAGCTTGCGGGCCCGCCACCAGCCGCGCAGCACGCGCAGCGGTTCCTGATACAGATATTCCGGCAGATACAGCAGATTGGCCTGGATGCGGTCATGCACCGGATGGCGTTTCTTGTCGGTAGGGTGGCGCAGGCTGACGATCAGGATATCCAGGCCGCGCCGCTCCAACGCCTCGATTTCCTGGGCGATGAAGGTTTCAGACAGGCGCGGATAGCCTTTCAGAACAAAAGCCACTGCGGGCGCCACCGCCGGCGCATCGGATACACTCATCTTGTTATGCGCGGAACTCGATCACCTGGCCCGAAGCTTCGGTGGTGGTTTCCTCGGTTTTGACCGGTCGCAGCCACGGCTTGACCAGGCGATCGACATTCTCCAGGCCTTCCAGCAGGCCGGGAATCACCACTTCAGACGGCAGGCGCTGGCGCGGCAGGGCGCGGATCGCGGCGGCCATCACGGCGGGATCGTAGGTCTCGTCGTCTTCCAGCATGCGTGTGAGGCCGAGTTCCTGCGCGCGGGAGGCGCGGATGAACTGCTCCATGCGGGGCTTTTTGCGCGGCACGATGATGGCGCGTTTGTTCAACGACAGGATTTCGCAGAAGGTGTTGTAGCCGCCCATGGCAATCACGCCCACGGCATTCTTCACGATATGCTCCATATGGGCATCGAAGGTGATCGCCTCCACCCGCGGCAGCTTGGCCACGCGGGAGAGGAATTCGCGGCGCCGCTCGCGCTGCATGAACGGACCCAGCACCAGCAGCGCCGGGTAGGGCAGCATTTCGTTGCTTTCATAGGCGCGCAGCACCCATTCGATCAGGCCTTCGCCATCGCCACCGCCGCCGGGGGTGACCAGCAGGAAGGGACGCTGCACGATCTCGGGCAATTGATGCTCGGGCGGCGGTTCGTCGGAGGTGCGCGGCAGATAGCCGGTATAGACGATCTTGCGCTTCACCTTCTCGGGCAGTTCGATGCCTTCCAGCGGATCGCAGAATTGCGGCAGGCCATACACCCAGATTTGGTCGTAGAGGTTGCGCAGGGCCGGCATCACGTTTTTGCGGCGCCATTCCGGTTCCAGCGCCTTCGGCTCGTCCATCACATCGCGCAGGCCCAGCACCAGGCGGGTGCCGCGTGCCTTCAGCATGCGCATGGTATCCAGCGCCTCGCCGCGCAGGCCCAGCGGCTCCTTGTCGACAATAAAGATGTCGGGGTCGTACACCCGGGCGGTGTGCTGGATGATTTCGGCCCGCAACTTGAGAGTTTCTTCGATATGGATCGGCAGGTTGAGCGAGGTGTATTGGCCGTCGCGCAGCTTGATCACGCCCGGCACGCGGACGAAATCCACCCGGCTGCGAAAATCGAAACTGCCGATGATCGGCGACCCGGAAAGAATCATCACCGACATATCGGGATTATTCTCCACCAGGGCATGCGCCAGCGTGCGGCAACGACGCAGATGTCCAAGTCCGAATGTGTCGTGGCTGTAGATCAGCACACGCGTGCCGTCGCTGCGTGTCACCATACGGGGCCCCCAGGTTCCAGGGGCAAACTATGGCATGCCGGGGCGGGTGGGGAAAAGGGTTTAGAAAGACCTTATTCCCCGTCTGTTCGCATATCTAGGGAAAGCCGCCTCATACTTCAGGATGAGGGGCCTGGGTGGCGGTTGGCGCGCCTCGGGGGGCTGGTATAGACTGACCGCAGTGGTGGGGGCCTGTCGTGGAAAAAAATCTCTACAAATTCATCATACGCTTCAGTCTGCGGCAGCAGATCATCATCACCCTGCTATCCGTAGCGTCCTTCGGACCCTACTACTACTATTTGTCGATGCCCAAGACGATCATCAACGAGGGCATCGGCGGCAAGCACGTTACCTATCCGGTGGATCTGTGGGGCCTTGGCGTGCTCCACCTCGACAAGGTGGATTACCTGCTTGTTCTCTGTTTCGGCTTTCTGCTGCTGGTTCTGGTGCAGCAGGCCTTCAAATACGCCATCAACGTATTTCAGGGCATTGCCGGCGAACGCATGCTGCGCCGCCTGCGTTATGACCTGTATGCCCAGGTGCTGCGCTTTCCGCTGCCGACTTTCCGCAAGACCAGCCAGGGCGAAATCATTCCGATGGTGATTGCCGAGGTGGAACCGGTGGGCGGCTTCATCGGCGAAAGCTTCGCGCTGCCGATCTTCCAGGGCGGCATGCTGCTGGTGATTTTCGGCTTTCTGGTGATCCAGAATCCGGTCATGGCCATGGCAGCCGTGGCGCTTTATCCGATTCAGTTCTACATCGTGCCGAAGCTGCAGCGCCGGGTGCGCGCGCTGGGCAAGGAGCGTATCAAGAATCAGCGTCGGCTGTCGGACCGCATCGGCGAGACCGTGACCGGCGTGGTGGAGTTGCACACCCATGATGGCTCCAACCGCATGCTGGCCGATTTCGCCAAGCGGCTGGGCATCAGCTATTGGATTCGCGTGGAGATTTTCCAGCGCAAGTTCGTGATCAAGTTCGTCAACAATTTCATCCAGCAGCTTGGGCCGTTTTTCTTCTACTCGATCGGCGGCTATCTGGTGATCAAAGGCCAGATGGATGTGGGTACGGTGATCGCCGCCGTGAATGCTCACAAGGAAATGGCCGCGCCGTGGAAGGAATTGCTCAACCATTATCAGACCCGCGAGGATGTGAAGCAGAAATACGAGCAGGTGGTGAGCAATTTCGAACCGGAAGGCATGCCGCCGCCGGAAGACCAATTGCTGGAGCCGGCCGAGCCGGTGCCGTTGAACGGCCCGATCAACGTCAGCAGCCTCACCCTGAACGACGACCAGGGCAATGCGGTGCTCGACAATCTGTCGCTCACCATACCCTGGCCGGCGCGCGTGGCCGTGGTGGGCGGGTCTGGACGCGAGGATTTTCTGCAGGTGCTGGCGCGGTTGCAGATGCCCACGCGCGGCAAGGTCTCGATCAACGGCCGCCTGCTGAGCGAATTGCCCGAAACCGTGACCGGCCGCCGGCTGGCCTATGTCGGCTCGGCGGCGCATATCTTCAACGCCACCCTGGGCGACAATCTCTTTCTCGGCCTGCGTTATCGCCCGGTGCATGAGCGCCAGATGAACGAGCGCCAGCGCAAGCATTTCGAACGCGAATTGGTGGAGTTGAAGGCCTCGGGCAATATTCTCTACGATGTCGACGCCGACTGGACCGATTACAAAGCCGCCGGCGTGGACAAGCCCGAGGATCTGGGCCGCGCGGCTATAGCTGCGCTGCGCATCGCGGCTTTCGACGAGGATGTGTTCCAGTTCGGCATGCGCGGCACCATCAATCCCAAGCAGCGCGGCGAATTGGCCGACCGGGTGCTGCAGGCCCGTCGCGCCTTCCGCTCGCGGCTGGCCGATGGCGATATCGCCGATCTGGTGGAAGGCTGGGATCCCGAACGCTACAACACCAATGCCACGGTGGCGGAGAACCTGTTGTTCGGCACCGCGCGCGAATTGATTTTCGATGTGGACAATCTGGCCAGCGATCCGTTCACGCTGGGGGTGCTGGAGCAGGTGGGGCTGCGCGACCGCTTCCTGCGCATCGGCTATGAAGTGGCCAGCACGATGGTGGAGTTGTTCGCCGATCTGCCGCCGGACCATGAATTCTTCCAGCAATTCAGCTTCATCTCGTCTGACGATCTGCCCGATTACAAGGAGTTGCTGGCGCGCGCCAAGCCCGACAATCTGGGCCAACTGGCCGATGCCGACCGTGCGCGCCTGATGACCCTGCCGTTCAAGTTGATCCTCACCCGGCATCGCCTGGGGCAGATCGACGAGAATGACCGCGCCGCCATCCTGCAGGCCCGCAAGATATTTTCCCAGACTCTGCCGGAAGACCGCCGCGGCTCCATTGCCTTCTTCGATCCCGAGCATTTCAATGCCTCGGCCAGCATTGTCGACAACATCCTGTTCGGCCGGGTGGCCTATGGCCAGGCGCAAGCGCAAGAGAAGATCGGCGCGGTGATGGCCGATGTGATCAAGCAATTGCAGTTGCGCGATCCGATCATCGAAGTGGGCTTCAATTTCGATGTGGGCATCTCCGGTGCGCGGTTGAATTCAGGCCAGCGCCAGAAGCTTGCCATCGCCCGGGCATTGCTGAAGCAGCCGGATTGGGTGATGCTGTCGGAAAGCACGGCATCGCTGGACCCCCGCAGCCATGCCGCCGTATTGCAGGCCTTGCTGGAACAGCGCAAGCAGGCAGGTTTGGTCTGGTCGCTGCAGCGTGTCAGCGAAGCCGAGGGTTTCGATATTGTTGTGGTGATTGCCGATGGCCGCGTGGTTGGCAATGGTCGTTATGCCGATCTGGCTGCCAGCAACGAGGCGTTCAAGAAAATGTTGCAGGGGTGAGGAGGCCGCCCGGCCTGATAGTTATGGTTCGCCGGATACTACCGGTTCGAATGCGTTGAGAGGATTTTTGCCATGAGCATTAACGAAGAGGTGGAACTGCTCCGCCGCATCCCGCTTTTCGCCAAGATCGAGCCGGCGAAACTGAAACTGCTTGCCTTCACCAGCCAGCGCATCACCTACAAGCCCGGCGACACGGTGTTTCACCAGGGCGATCCGGGCGACGCGGCCTATGTGATTTTCGGCGGCGAGGCCGATGTGTTGGTGGATACACCATCCGGGCCGCTCACCGTGGCGCGGCTCAAGCAGAATGATTTCGTGGGCGAGATCGCCATTCTTTGCGACGTGCCGCGCACCGCCACGGTGAAGGCGGTGTCGGAACTTGTTACGCTGCGTATCACCAAGGATCTGTTTTTCCGGCTGATCACCGATTTTCCGCAGATCGCCATCGAGATCATGCGCGTGTTGGCCCAGCGCCTGGAGCGCACCACGGCCGATCTGCGCAGTGCTACCGCCAAGCAGAACGGCAAGACGTGAGTCGCCTGGACAGCTTCATCCGCCGGATGATGGCGCAGCGCGCGGTGCTGGATTGGGCGACAGGCGAAATCGCCTCTAAGCCCGGCCTGGTGCTGGAAATCGGCTTGGGCAATGGCCGCACCTTCGATCATCTGCGCGAAAAACTGCCCAATCGTCCGATCTATGCCTTCGATCGTGCCGACAATGCCCATCCGGCCTCCAAGCCGCCGGCCGATTGGCTGGTGCTGGGCGAATTTTCCGAAAGCCTGCCGGCCTTTGCCCAGGCGCACCCGCATGAAGCCGTGTTGCTGCATTACGATGCCGGCCTGGGCGACACCGAGGCCAACCGCGAGCAGCTTGGCTGGATATCCGATCTGTTGCCCCGGTTGGCCATGCCGGGTGCCATCGTGCTGTCGGATCAGGCTTTGGAAAATCCCGCGCTGCAGCGGCGCGAGCCGCCGGTGGATATCCCCAAACAACGCTATTTTCTCTACCAAATGATGAGTTGAGCCATGGCAGGTCCGGGCCCGAAGAATTCTCTGACCGATATTGCCGGCCTGCTGGTCGGCCAGGCCGAGGATGCGGCGGCGCGTACCGGGGTGAGCGTGATCCTGCCGCAGATGCGGGCGGTGGCCAGCGTGGATGTGCGCGGCGGCGGCCCCGGCACGCGGGAGACCGAATTGCTGCGGCCCGAAGCCATGGTGCCGGCGATCGATGCGATCTGCCTGGCCGGGGGCTCGGTGTATGGCCTGGATGCGGCATCCGGCGTGGTGCAATGGCTGGCCCGCCATGGCCGCGGCCTGGCGGTGCATACGATCAATGTGCCCATCGTGCCATCGGCGATCCTGTTCGATCTGATGAATGGCGGCGACAAGCATTGGCTTGCCGGGGAGTATGGGGAAACGCCCTATCGGCGGCTGGCCATGGCGGCCTGCGATGCGGCATCGGCCGATGCCGTGGCGCTTGGCAATGCCGGCGCCGGCTATGGTGCGATGGCCGGCAAGCTGAAGGGCGGGGTGGGCAGCGCATCCTGGGTGGAGGATGACGGCCTGATCGTGGCAGCCCTGGTGGCCGCCAATCCGGTGGGCAGCGTGCTGACCCCGGGCAATAAGGGGTTCTGGGCCGCGCCGTTCGAACAGGCCGGCGAGTTCGGCAATCTGCCGGCCCCGCCGCCGCGCGAGGTGCCGGCCAGCCTGCCCAAGGAAGCGCGGATCGGCGGCCATACCTGCATCGGCGTGGTGGCCACCAATGCCGCCTTGGATAAGGCGGCGCTGCGCCATGTCGCCACCATGGCCCATGATGGCCTGGCACGGTCGATCCGCCCGGTTCATACGCCGTTCGATGGCGATACGCTGTTTTCGCTGGCGACGGCCAATTGGCCGGATCAGATATCGGGGCAGGCCGAACAGGTTGGGCCAGGCGGTAGCCTGCTGCCGCTGCTGATTGCCCGGGTCGGATCGATTGCCGCCGATTGCGTTGCCCGGGCGGTAGGGCGCGCGGTCTGGCAGGCCGAACCGCTCGGAGCGCTGGACACGGCCCGCAAAGTAGCGCTTGAATAAATACAAGCGGGTTTTAACAGGAGGCAATCTATGTTCAATTGGAAACAGCTTGGTACCGGTGCGCTGCTGATTGGCGCGCTGGCTCTTCCCCAGGCTTTCGGGGCCGACCAGGCCGCCGCGCAGGCGCGCAAGGATGCCGCCGTTCTGGCCATGGTGCTGGAGCCGCCGGGCCTCGATCCCACCGTGGCGCCGGCCGCCGCGATCGGCGAAATCACCCATATCAACATCTTCCAGGGTTTGATCCGGATTCTCGAGAATGGCCAGGTTGCGCCGCTGCTGGCCACCAGCTGGACCATCTCGCCGGACCAGACCGAGTTCACCTTCAAGCTGAAGACCGGCGTGAAGTTCCATGACGGCACGGATTTCGATTCCGCCGATGTGAAGAGCTCGTTCGAAACCTATGCCGGCGAGAAGAGCACCAACAAGCGCAAGGCGGTGTTTACCAACATCGCCAGCATCGAAACCCCCGATGCCGCCACGGTGAAGCTGAAACTGAAGAAGGCCGATCCGACCTTCCTGTTCAGCCTTGGCGAAAACACCGCCGTGATCACCGGGCCGGAAAGCCGTGCCACCAACGCCACCAACCCGGTGGGCACCGGCCCCTACAAGTTCGGCAAATGGGTGAAGGGCGATTCCGTCATGCTCGAAGCCGCGCCGGGCAGTGATGTGAAGCTCAAGAGCGTCACCTTCCGCTTCATCTCCGACCCGGCCGCCATGGTGGCTGCCCTGCTGGCCGGCGATGTGGACGGCGTGCCGATCGGCCTGACCGGCGAGAATGTGCCGCAATTCGAGAAGGACAAGCGCTTCACCGTGACGGTGGGTTCCACCGAGGGTGAGACGATGGTCTCCACCAACAACAAACGCCCTTACCTGAGCGACGTGCGGGTGCGCCGCGCGCTGGCTCATGCCATCGACCGCAAGGCGATCATCGAGGGCGTGAATTTCGGTTATGGCAAGCCGATCGGCAGCCATTTCCCGCCGCATGATCCGGCCTATGTGGATCTGACCGGCAAGTATCCCTACGACGTGGCCAAGGCCAAGGCCCTGCTGAAGGAAGCCGGCGCCGAGAAGATCGAGCTGACCTTGAAGCTGCCGCCGCCGGCCTATGCCCGCCGTAGCGGCGAGTTGGTGGCCGCCATGCTGGCCGATGTTGGCATCACCGCCAAGATCGAGAATCTGGAATGGGCGCAATGGCTGGATGTGGTGTTCAAGAACTTCAACTACGACCTCACCATCATCAGCCATGTAGAGCCGAACGATTACGTGAAGTATGCCGAGCCGAACTATTATTGGCAGTATGACAGCGCTGCGACCCAGGGCTTCATCAACACCGCCAATTCCACGCTCGACCCGGCCGTGCGCACCAAGGCCCTGCAGGACATGCAGCGCCAGATCGCCGAGGATTCGGTGAATGTGTTCCTCTACAACCTGCCGCGCATCACGGTTGCCAAGGCCGGCCTGAAGGGTTTGTGGGTGAATGCCCCGATCTTCGTGAACGACCTGGCGGCCCTGAGCTGGCAGTAAGCCATTCCACGATCAATCCGGGCCGGCGCCTCGTGAGGGGCGCCGGTTCCGGCTAAAAAATCCCAGCTAAAGAAAAACCAGCCCCAAAGAAAAACCACCCCAAAGAAAAAACCCCACCGAATTGCTTCGGCGGGGTTTTTTTTATTCACCAGGAATTTAACCCGGGATGGATACGGATACGGCGCTTAACGCACCCGCCGAATCTTCATCTTCAATTCCGGCGCTTAGCGCACCAGAACATGTACCTCGTTGGCCGGGTTCTGCGGGTTGGCGGTGTTGGTCACCGTCACGCGGCTGGCCGGCAGGCCCATCTCGGCCAGGCTGCGCACCACGCGGTCGGCATTGCGGCGGGCCTGGTTCTGGTTGCTGGCAACCTGGGCGGCGTTGCCCTGACCGGCGGCCACGGCCACCACATCGAACTGCGCCTGCGGGCGGCGCTGCAGGGCCTGCGACACGGCATTATACAGCGCCTGCTGATAGGGCACGTCGGCGCGGTCGAAACGGATCACCACCAGCGGGGCTCGGCCATCATTGGCGGGCGCGCCGGCGCCGGCATAAGCCAGTTGCTGCCCGCCTGCATTGACGGCGGCATTGGCGCCCATGGTGGCGGCCGTGAAGGCGCGGGTGCCGAGGGCGGGGCCGAGGGCTTCGCCGGTCTTGATGGCGGTGGAAAGCGTGGTCAGGTTGCCGCGCTCGGTGCCCACATAGGCGGTCTGGCGGGCCACATCCTCGGAAAGCTCGCCCAACAGGCGGTCGATCTGCACGACAGTCTTGGAGGTTTCATCTTCCAGCACGGCAAGCTGGCGGTGATCCTCGTCGATGGCGCCCGAGATCGAGTAGGTCGACTTGGTGGATTGCAGCAGGTAGGTGGCCATGGCGGAATCGGCGGCCACTTCGTTGCCCAGGCTGTTCATCGCGGCCAGATCGCTGGCCATGCGGTCGATATCGGCCTGGGCCTGGTTCCACTGGCTGACCAGAATCGGGTTGCCCGGAGTGGTGCCCATCTGCAGGCGGGTGTTAATCGCCGCCACGGTGCCGTGATAGCGCTGCGAATTCTGGGTGGCGGAATTGCGGATCGCCTGCACCTGCTGGGCACGCTGCACCACGGCATTCTGCAACTGGCCCAGTTCGGCGCGCATCTGCTGCACCTTCTGGCCCACGAAAGTGCCGGTGGGCTGGCCGGGGGTGACACCCACCGGCTGGAAATTGTTGCCGCCGAACAGCGGGGCAGCCTGGGCGAAAGCCGGCTGTTGGGCCTGGGGCGGGCTCAGGGTCGGCTGCGGATTGCCCTCGGCCGCAGAGGGCGGGGCGATCTGCGATACCATGGTGGGCTTGCCGGTGGGATCTTCGCCGGTCAGGGTCGGCCACAATTCGTCGCTCACATAGGAGCAGCCGCCGAGCAGGGCGAGCAGGCCCAGCATGGAAACCGATTTCAGCAAAGCCGATTGCCGCCCCGATTGTCGCCGGCGCGCCAGCGAATCAGCCGGGCTGCGGGTAACAGCCGGGATATGGCCCGAGCGTTCGCCCGAGCTTCCGTTCGGGACCTGGCGAATATCGCCGACAGCCTGAGAAGCAACCATATGTGCCATGCCGCGCCGTTTCATTTCTTCTTCGGTAGCTACCGAATTCCCCAGCTTTTCCTGGCTATCCGCGCTTTTCAACAATAAGCCGAATGCGAAAGACAGGCCCCCGTGCCGGTTTCCATCGCTTGCTGCGGGCTCTGTCGGCAGGGTGCCGCAGACTCCATCGACAAGCGCCAGGAAACCCGGTCCGTCGCTGGCGAGTATAGAGAGGGCAAGCCCCCCCCCGGCAAGCACCTTCTGCCAGCAAAAACCGTCACTTGTGCAGCATGTTGGGGCTGTGCATGCGGGCCCGAGCCGAACATGCGATAGTGAAGTGGAAGAGTTCGGGCCAGACGCTTGCATGACTGGGGTGAATTGAGTAGGGTCCGCCCCCGTCGCGGTACGCCGCGTTGCGCGCTCGTAGCTCAGCTGGATAGAGCACCAGACTACGAATCTGGGGGTCAGGAGTTCGAATCTCTTCGAGCGCGCCATTTTTTCAATAACTTATCCGATTTTGTAGAATATAGAATTCGCTGTCTGGGACTTTTGTCTGGGACTTTTCATAAAACTTGATCCGAGTTGGTGATAGCAGTTCACCATTTCGTCGCGACCAGAATCGTATTGCAATGTCAGCAAGCGGGCCTTTTGGGAAGTTACCACCCAGAGCAAGGTGTTCGGGGCGCTGAAGTGTTTCCAGTTCAGTTGCCTTAAGGAGCCAGACCAAGATATGCCTGATTGCGCCAATAGGTCGCGAATCTGAACCGGAGTAAAGCTGCTCCTTGCAGAGGCTGCCACTGGAAACCGGTAAGCTCTTCTCATCGTTGGGGGGCTACCAGCGCCGCGCCACCAGTGTCCCAAGGGCAGCGAGGCAATGAATCACGCCAGACGACCGAAATGCTCGAACTAACCCAGAAATATGGCCGATGCCGTTACTGCAAAAATCTTCATGCAGTAGTCGCAGGCCGAGTGATTTGAAAACTACAATCGAATTTAGTAAATTGGGTTGCCTGAAAGCCTCTCGAGCCTAGTCGGGTTTCGCGGCTCTATAAAGGAACACCCAAAGCTAAACTAAAATTACAACCAGGCAGTTCCAACGTCTCATCTCGGTTTGAAGGATTGCCCATATTCTGGTTCTTGATCGGAAGCTTCTTGTGGAATTTCCAAGACCCCGTGAGTTTCGCTATCCAATCGTCTATCAAAGTTTGATTCAGCAATTTTCTGGCTGCTGCTAACGGGGCTACCCGCGGCGCCCAATTCTCGCGTTTCGGCTGCGTCGATTGCAGATTCGGGTTTTGCCCTATCCGGCATGTGATTTGTGGTGATCGCTACGACCTGTATTCCAGATTCTTTTAAGGCTGCCTGTAGCGTAGGTGTCCCACCTCGAAGCTCGACATGCGTCCAACCTTTTGTGAGCGCTTGCTCGACCAATAAAATGATCGACTGGTCGTCTATCTTGTTAGTCCGAATCTCATTGCCAAAGTCTCTGATAAGCGCGTTGGACCACGTCAGGAATGTAAGACTATCGGTATTCACGTATTTGATAGATGCGGCGAGCGTATCGCTTGCCTCTACACCATATATTTTCTTCCATAGGTTCGATTTGAACACAGTCGGTCGACCACGGTCGAGATGCGCTAATCCCTTATCGATGGTGAAGCGACCGGTGGGCGCGGACTTTTCCTTGATCTGATTTTCTTTCCCGACGGCTGGGTGGAATGATGGACGTTTGTGATCCTCTGTTCCGGCCGTACGCATACCGGGCTCATTTTGGGAATTCGTTTCGGGGTGAGAGCTATTTGCCATGGTCGACTTTAAATCTACTCGAGGCATCAATTCGACATTTTGACTAATCGTCTTGGAATTCTTGGTTGAGTCATATTCCTTGAAGTTCGGCCTCTGCCTCCATGCAATTGCATATTCGGCCGCTTCGGTTGGAATCGGCAAGTCTGCCTCTCGGCAATAGCCCTCCAATAACCAACCGGCTTCCTCAAGAAAAAGATCGCGGGCCAAGCACTCAGCCTCGACCTTTTTGCGGCGTCTTTTAGCCGCTTCCGTTTGACCTTTGGCGGATGCTCGACCCATATGCGTGGTAACAGGGCGATTGGTTTTTATAAACCACCAGTATGTATCCATGGCAGCGACTTCGTCATTTCGGCGCAAGGCGTCATTTGCTTTTCGCAATGCCATTTTCCGCAGATTGGCAAGGCTGCCAAACACGAACTCGATCGCAATGCCGGCGCGCAACATGATCCGATTCAGGAAGTCGACATAGAGCGATTTGATATATTCGAGATTCAAGAAAAGCTTTTGTCCTTTTTCCGCTCCGCCGCGTTCCGGAGCTTTGCGATCATATCTTTTGAAAATTTTATCTCGCGGCAGTAGGCGGCTCCGCTCGTCCATTTTTCTTTCGCTGATCATAAGATGGACATGTGGGTTTGTGCCGTTGCCTGCGTGCAGCGCCCAGGTGACTGGAAGTTCGGCTGGTGCGTGGAATCTGGACATGGCGCCAGCCCATTCACAGGCGATCTTGACGAGATTTGTCTTGTCCAGAACTGCGGGCAGCGGGAATACGTATTCCATAGCGAGTGTTGCGTTTTTTCGCTCGAATTTGTCCACAGAAGACCAATAGGCACCAGCACGGGACGCAGCAAAATCCGGCATGCCCAAGCTGCCAAAGGCAAGAACAGGGTCATGCTGTTTAGCGTATCTGCCAGATCGCGTGATATAGGCGTGCTTGGCAACTGCGGAATGGCCTTTGTTTTTGGCGAGGCCGTTTGCTTGTGGTGATATATCGATGTAGCGCATGCATAGTTTATATGCGGATAGTTAGAAAAAACAAAAAATGGCAGATTGTCAGCGTAAAGCCGCCTTGTCTATCTGATGTGACCTGAGCCCGAAGTCTCATCCAGGGATCGGTAGAGTCCTTTCACCATTTGAGCC
>NZ_JAHBYG010000001.1 GCF_019636075.1 Ferrovibrio sp. | reverse complement strand
GAAGCTGCCATCGGAAAACACCGCCGAATTGAGCGTGGCATAGAAATTATCCGTAACCGGCACCACCGAGCCGAGATATTTGCGCACCAATTCGGGATGCTCGCGCACGGCTTCCGACATCGAGCAGAAGATGATGCCGAGATCCTTCAGCTTGCTTTTGAACGTGGTGGCGACAGACACGCTGTCGAACACCGCATCCACCGCGATATTGCTGCTGCTTTCAACGCCCAGCAAAGCCTCGCGCTCGCGCAACGGAATGCCCAGCTTTTCGTAGGTGGCCAGCAATTCCGGATCCACTTCGTCCAGGCTTTTCAGGCTCGGCTTGCGCTTCGGCGCGGCGTAGTAATGGATATCCTGAAAATCGATCCTGGGATAATCCAGCTTGGCCCAGCCCGGCTCGCGATCCTGCTGGCGCTGCCAGATGCGGAAGGCCTTCAAGCGCCATTCCAGCATCCATTCCGGCTCTTCCTTCTTGGCCGAGATGAAGCGGATCGTATCCTCGTTCAGGCCCTTGGGCAGGATTTCGGATTCGATATCGGTGACGAAACCGTACTTGTATTCGCCGGTCGCCTTGTTGATGGTTTCGATGGTTTCAATCGTGGCAGGCATGGGGGCACCTGAACCTGAGCTGCTGAACTAACTGCCGGACAGCCGCGCCGCAGGATTGCGCGGCGGCGGCTCGGCCATGAAATCGAAAGCGGGCTTCGCCAGTTCGGCAAGGCTCACATCCTCCAACGCCTGACGGATGGCGCTGTTGATCCGGTTGATGCCCCGGCGCGACACGCACAGGCTTTCGCGGTCGCAGGCGCTGGGCGATGCGGGATTGGTGGCATGGGTGCTGCACTGGGTGAGCGCAATGGGGCCATCCAGCGCGATCACGATCTCGGCCACCGAAATCTCGCAAGGGCTGCGGCTGAGGCGGTAGCCGCCCTTGGCGCCGCGATGCGAGGCCAGCAAGCCGGCGCGGGCCAGCTTGGCCATCAGCTTGGCCACGGTGGGGCCCGGCAGGCCGGTGGCGGTGGCGGCATCCACGGCGTTGTGCACGGCGGCGGGGGCGGCAGCCACATGGGCCATCACCATCACGCCATAATCCGCCAACCGGCTGAGCCTCAACATGGGTATATCCGCACCGCGAAAATAAATCAGACCAATATGGTCTGGATTGCATATTCGTAATTAAGAGCGGTTTGGTCCGGATTGCAAGCCCCGACTCGCTGTTTTTGGCCTAAAGCCTGTTGATATACGGGCTTTTTCCTCCCATCCTGGCCGCATTGAACTGGAGTCCATGCCGTGTCTGACGATTTGAACCTGTCCTTCCGAGCCGCGATGCGGCGGCTCGCCGCCACCGTAACCGTGCTTACCTGCCGCGATCCCCAGGGCCAGCGCATTGGCATGACCGCCACCGCCGTCACCTCGGTTTCCACCGATCCACCCGCGCTGCTGGCCTGCGTGAACCGCTCGGCCGCCATCCATGCCCATCTGGCGCTGGGCCAGAAGCTGTGCATCAACCTGCTGCATACCGGTCAGCGGGAGATTTCCAATGCCTGCAGCGGCGGCGAGGAAGGCGAAGGCCGCTTCGTGGTGGGCGATTGGCGCGACGATGCCGATGGCGTGCCCTATCTGGCCGATGGCCAGGCGAATATCTTCTGCGCCGTGGAAGCCGTGCATACCTATGGCAGCCACGGCATTTTCATCGGCCGCGTGCTCACCGTGCGCAACCGCGACGCCATCGACCCGCTGGTCTACCAGGACGGCAAATATGTGCGGACGGTGGTGCTGGAGTGATGGGGCGACGAATTAAAACCGCATAAACCGTCACCCTCGGGCTTGTCCCGAGGGGCCAATGTTTAGCAGCCTTGATACATCAGGTATGGACCCTCGGAATAAATCCCAGGGTGACGATGTGCGCAGCATCACCCATACAACGACACGACCTGCAGCAGGCGGCGGAATTCGTCCACCACCTGGCGTTCCACGCGTTCGTTCAGCGCCACGGCGCTGCGCAGCCGGCGTTTGCGGGCGAGCGGCAGCGGCTGCGCTTTGGCGCGCGGCGCGGGCTGCGGCGCACTCGCCGGCTTGGGCCGCAGCGGCACCACTTTGGCGCTCGACTTAGGCGCGGGTTTGATTTCCGGCTTCGGCGGTTCCGCCTTGATTGCAGCCACCTTTGGCAGCGGCGACAGCTTGAGGCGCGGATGCTGCTTGAAGCCGGTGGAGGCATGCACGGCGATGCACGGCCCCTCGGGCGATTCCTCGATCAGCAGCAGGGTGGGAAACCGCGCCGCCAGCATGGCATAGGTTTCTTCCGCTAGAAAACCCGGTTCGGGGATGGCGCACCAGCGGTTCTGCGCCTCGAAACCCAGCGGCTTGCCGCGCGCGGCATATAGTTTGGAGAGCGCCGAGGCAAAGGCCGGATCCTGCTGGAACACCAGCACGATCTGGCGATGCTTGTCGTCGGGCCGATAGCGCCGCACCACCATCAGCGCCACTTCCGCCGGCTTGGCGCCGATAGCGGCGGCGGCGCCATAGAAGCCCAGCACCGTGCCGGCGGCCCGCACATCCTGGGTAAGGAAGGCAAGACGCTCGGCATGGGGCACGGTGCCGATGGCATTGAAGAAGCGCACTGCGATGCTCATGCCCGAATTCTACCCCGCCAAAGGGCATGGACGCGACTCACAAAAGCCGGGAAACCGCCGCCCCAGCATCGGGTAGGCGGGCCTGCGATTCGGCTACAAGATATGGCGCGAATCCGGCCCAGACGGGCCTTGAATTGCCGGCCAAGAGGGGCTACCAACCCTGCATGTGACGCAAATCCGGACAGGGTTACGATGAGCGGCGATATCCAGACGGCATTGATGGACTTCATCCGGGGCCTGGACCCGGCCAATGCCGGCGACCCGCATCTGACCCCCGATGTGGACCTCTACGATGGCGGCTATCTCGACAGTTTCTCCACCGTGGAGTTGATCGAATTCGCCCAGAGCCGCTTCGGCGTGGATCTTTCGACAGCGGATTTCTATGAAGGCCCGCTGCGCAACGCCGCCGGCATCGCCGCCGAGGTGGCAAAACTGCAGGCGCAAAAAGCGTGACCTCAAACGCCATCAATCCGCTGCGCATCCGCTCGCATGTAGCGGCGCCGGCCCATGGGCTGGACCAGATCCGCTATGCCGCCGCCTATATCCATCCGTTCATCCGCCGCGCCTGGGTGGAGGATGGCGTGTGGTGGGTGGAGGTGAGCGAGCCGCTGGATGCAGCCCTGCTGGATGCCGGACTGACCAAGCTGTGCCAGCGTTTCGGCAATACAGCCATTCCCGATATCGCGCCGCTTTACACCCAGCCGCCGCGCGAGGATGGCTATCAGGGCAAACTGGCCGATGGCATCGCGCTGCTGCATGAACATGCGCCGGGCCTGTTCGTGGCGCGACCGCGCTTCGCCGAATTGCTGCGCTTCCTGGATTGGGCGATGCTGCGGCGTTTCGCCAAGCCGTTTGCCGCCGTGGAAGAAACCTATCCCAACGTGATCCCGCTGGACACGCTGGCCAAGACCAACCACCTCACCGGCTTTCCCGAGCATCTGCACTTCGTGCTGCATCTGACCGAAGACCTGGGCGTGCTGGACGATTACGCCACCCGCATGAAAGCGCCCGGCGCCGATCCCGCGCCGAAGCCCTCCGAACTGGCGCCGGCCATGCTCGTGCATAATCCCAGCACCTGCTATCACTGCTATGCCTCGCGCCAGGGCGCACGGCTGGAAGGCGACCAGGCGATTGCCGCCGTCACGCGCTGCCATCGTTATGAATCCGCCAATCACAGCGATCCCGGCCGGCTGCTGGAATTCACCATGCGCGAAGTGATCTTCGTGGGCAGCCCGGATTATGCGCGCAACACCCGCGCCCGCTGTCTGGAATTGATCCAGCAATGGGCCGCCGATTGGCAATTCGCCGGCGCCATCGTGCAGGCCAACGATCCGTTCTTCACCAGCGAATACGACGTGAAGGCCAGCCATCAGCACCGCATGGCGATGAAATACGAATACCGCGCCATCCTGGGCGATCATGGCAAGGCGATATCGGTGATGTCGTCGAACCTGCATTCGGCCACATTCGGCAAAGCCTTCGACATCATCAGCGAAGGCCGCCGCGCCAATACCGGCTGCATCGGCTTCGGCCTGGAACGCATGGCGCTGGCGTTGATCGCCCAGCATGGGCTGGAGCCCGCGCGCTGGCCCGAAGCATTGCGCAGCGAACACGCCGCCTGGGCCGCGCGCGACCCATTGTTGAGCTGATGCATCTCAGGCCGGCCACACCCGACGATGCCGCCTTGCTGGCCGGCTGGCTGAACGATCCGGCCACCAATCGGCTGCTGACTGGCAATCTGCGCGGCGGCGGCCTGGATGCCAAGGCGCTGGCGCTGGGCCTGCGCCGGCGCGACCAGGTGTGGATGCTGTTTGCCGAAACCGCTGCGGCGCCGCCGGCCGGGCTGATCGCCCTGGATGGCATCGACCGCGCCGATGGCGTGGCCAATCTGTGGTTCCTGTTAGGCGACAAGGCCCAGGCGCGGCGCGGCCTCACATCGGCTGCCATTGCCGCTTTCTGCGCCGCCAATCCGGCCGAGCTGCACGTGGCCACGGCCTGGATCGTGGCCGAAAATGCCGCATCGCGGGCCTGCCTGCTGCGCGCCGGCTTTGCCGAGGCGGGCCGCATAACCGATGCCGTGCTGATCGACGGGCGGCGACAGGATCGCATCCTGTTTCAAAAACGGTTTGGCGCATGAGCCTGTTGTATTACGTGCCGGGCATTCTGCTGGCGGCCATGCTGGCGGCCATCCTGCCGCCGACAGCGCGGCGCTGGCTGTTGCTGCTGACCAGCCTGGGTTTTTACGGCCAGTTGAACTGTCTATTCCTGCCGGTGCTGCTGGGTGTGATCGCGGTCGGCTTCATCGGCGCCTTGCTGTTGGAAAAGCGCCCCCCGCGCACCTGGCTGTGCGCCATCTTCGTGGTGGCCGCGCTGGGTCCGCTGCTGGTGTATAAATACCTGCCGGTCTGGCTGGACGGGCTGGATCACTACCTGCCGGTTTCCAGCCTGGATTTCGGCGGCTATGGCGCCGTGCTGGTGCCGGCGGGCCTGTCGTTTTTCACCTTCCAGGTGCTGAGCTACCTGATCGATGTGCATCGCGGCGCCTATCCGGCGGATCGCAATCCGGTGCGGTTCGCGCTGTTCATCAGCTTCTTCCCGCAATTGCTGGCCGGCCCGATCGAGCGCTATCAGGCACTGGCCAAGCCGCTTTGGGATAACCGCCGGCCCACGCCAGACATGGTGATGAGCGGCCTGCTGCTGATCGCCTATGGCGTATTCCTGAAGGAAGCCATCGGCGACCGGCTGGGCGGCATCGTCGATCCCGCCTATCTGGCGGCGGGCAGCGGCGGCGCGCGCGGCGCGGTGATCGGCTTCCTTGGCTTCACCCTGCAATTGCTGGCCGATTTCGGTGGCTATTCGCTGATCGCGGTGGGTGCCGGCCGGTTGTTCGGCGTGGAGCTGATCAACAATTTCAAGCAGCCTTTCTTTGCCGAAACGCTGACCGAATTCTGGCAGCGCTGGCATATCTCGCTCACCCGCTGGATCGGCGATTACATCTACCGCCCGCTGGGCCGCTTCATCGTGCGCAGCACCAGTTGGCCGCGCGGCATGAAGGAGAATGTAACCGCCTTCATCACCTGGACCACCATCGGCATCTGGCATGGCGCGGAAGCCACCTTCGTGCTGTTCGGCGCCATTCAGGCCAGCCTGATCGTGGGCCAGAAGGCGCTGCCGCATGGCTGGTTGAAACCCCAGGGTGCGTGGCGCTATCTCAATATGCTGGTGGTTTTCGCGGTGGTTGTGATCAGCTTCGGCCTGATCCGCGCCAACACTTTGCCACAATATCTGGATATGCTGTGGGCATTGATAACGCTGCGGCCTTCGCAGACGGGGCTTTCCGTCGGCGGATCGATCTGGCCCGCCATTGCCGTGATGCTGATCGTAGAGGGCGTTGCGCGCTTCAAGCCGCAATGGCGACCGGACGGCGTTTGGACACGCGCCGCTTTGATTTTTATTCTTATAGTAGCCGCCGTGCTGCTGGGTGATGAGGATGGCCGCAACTTCATCTACTTCCGCTTCTAACGCCAGCGCCGCCAAGGCGCCGGCAGCCAGCAGCCCGCGCCGCGTTGCGCTGGCGCTGGCCGCGCTTGCCGTGGCGCTGGTTGCGTTCGATCAACTGGCGGGCCTGGCGCTGAACTGGATCTGGGATCGTTCGTCGTTCAATCCCGTGGCCCATGTACGCCGCGCTCAACCGGAAATCCTGGCACTGGGATCATCGGGCGGGCATTACGCCATCGACCCCAGCGTGCTCGGCCCCAATGCCTATAATGCCAGCCGCGATGGCCAGGGCGGCTTCTATGTGGCCGCCATGCTGAATGCGCTGCCGGCGGATACCAGCGTGAAACGCGTGATCTATGCGCTGGATACCGGCGACATCGCCGATGGCCTGGATGGGCCGAATGTGAAGAACCTGTCGCAATACACCCCCTGGCTGGCGCGCGATCCGGTGTTGCGCGACTGGCTGACGGCACGCAAACCGATGGAGCAATACAAGCTGCTCTCGGGGCTTTACCGTTTTCGCGGCCTGGTGATCGACGTGGTGCGGCGCTGGATAAAGCCGCGCTGGGTGGGCGGCGGCTATCAGCCGTTGCAGGAAACCATGGCGCCGCGGCCGCTGCCCGATCTTTCAGCCGACCCTGCCCGCGGCCCCGCCCCCTCGGGCATCGCCATGTTGCAGCATATCAGCCGTGCGGCGAAGGCCCGCAATATCCAACTGATCGTGGTGGTGTCGCCCACCTATGGCTACGACCGTGGATCGCTGCCGCAGAATGCCGATGTGCTGGCCGCCATGCGCACCGCCTTCAAGGACAATGCCTTTTGCGACCTGACGCAAATCCAGGATTCGCGTTTCCAGGCAATGCGCGAAAACCGCATGCATTTCGCCGATGGCTCGCATGTAAATGCCGCCGGCGGCCGGGCTTACAGCCTGCTGCTGAAAGACTGGATCGCGCAGCAATGCAATTGATCACGCCGCTTCGGCGGTGATCTGCCCGGCCTCGCTGCGCATCCAATCGGTGAAGGCGGCCACCTTGGGCAGACCCATCTTGCGCTCCGGCCCCACCAGGTAATAAGCGAAATCCAGCGGCGTGGCATCGCTGAACAGCCGCACCAATCGGCCGGAAGCAAGATCGGCCTCGGCCAGGGTGGCCTTGGCTAGCGCAATACCCTTGCCATGGATGGCCGCTTCCAGCACCAGGCTGGACTGGGTGAAGCGCAGGCCGCGATTCCAATCCACATCCGACATGCCGGCGGCCCGCAGCCACATCTGCCAGGTGGGGCAGGATTGGTCATCATCGGGGCTGTCGTCGTGTAGCAACACCTGGTCGCGCAGATCGGCAGGCTGGCTGATCTTGTGATCCTTCAGCAGATCGGGCGAGACCACGGGAAAGATCGATTCCGGCAGCAGGCGGCTGACCTGCAGGCCAGGATAGCGACCTGAGCCGTAGCGGATGGCGAGGTCTACATCGTCGGTGGCGAAATCCGCCAGCGCGTTGGACGCGGAAACCCGCACGTCGATGCCGGGATGCTGCAACTGGAAACGATCCAGCCGCGGCACCAGCCATTTCACCGCGAAAGACGGCGCCACGCTGACCGTGAGGATACCGCTCTCGCCATAGGAATCGATCTGGTTCACCGCGCCCACCAGGCGGTCGAAACCATCGCGGATACCGGGCAAGCAGGCCTGGCCGGCATCGGTGAGGAAAATATTGCGGCCCATGCGGCGGAATAGCGGCACGCCGAGATGATCTTCCAGCGCGCGGATCTGGTGGCTCACGGCAGCGGGCGTGACGCAAAGTTCGTCGGCGGCACGGGCCAGGCTGAGATGGCGGGCCACCACCTCGAAGGTGCGCAGCGCACCCAATGGCGGCAGCCGGCGGCGCACCGGCTTTGCGGTTTGCTTGGCAGCAGGCTTCGCCGCCTTCTGTGGCAGGCTTTTAAGGGTGTCTATGGACAGCATGATGCCGACCTCAATGGCGAGGAACTATTCTACAATATGAATATATATTAAAAATAATAATGTCAATTTTTTTAGTAAAATAAAATATACAACATTGTAATAGTGTTTTATGCCAGCATACCGCCTTCCAGGCCGATGGCTTGGCCGTTCAGATTGCCGGCCGCCGGGCTGGCCAGGAAAGCCACCAATGCCGCCACCTCGGCCTCCTCGGTCATCCGCCCGGTGGGAATCATCGCGGTGGCATGGCTGGCGGTCAGGCCCAGATCCTGCAGCCGGCCGCGCGCCATTTCGGTATCCACCCAGCCCGGGCAGATCACATTGGCGGTGATGCCGCGTGAGCCGAGCGCCCGGGCCAGGGCACGGGTAAGCCCAACCACGCCGTGTTTGCTGGCGCAATAAGCCAATTGGTCGGCCACCCCGCGCAGGCCCAGCACGGACGCGATGTTGATCACCCGGCCACGGCCATCCACCAGCAAATCGCGCGCCGCGCGGCTGCAGGCCCAGGTGCCGGTGAGATTGGTAGCGATCATCGGCGCCCATTCGGCCGCTTCCGCATCGCTGCCGAACGGCGCACCGCCGGCAATCGCGGCATTGTTCACCAATACATGCAACTGGCCATATTGCCGCCGCACATACTCGAACAACGCCGCCACGCTGGCGGCATCGGCGATATCGCAAACCTGCATGTCGATGCCGCTTGGCGGATCGGCAGGCAGCTTGCGCGCCGCGCCGATCACACGATAGCCGGCAGCTTGCAGATGCTGCGCGATGCTGCGGCCGATGCCACGGCTGGCACCCGTCACCAACGCGATCTCGTTCATTGCGCATCCTCCAGAATCAGCTCCGCCGCCTTTTCGCCGATGGCGATGGCAATCGCATTGGTGTTGCCCGAAACCATGCTGGGCAGAATGGAAGCATCGGCAATCCGCAAGCCGCCCAGGCCATGCAGCCGCAGCCGCGCATCCACCACATTCATCCTTTCCGCCGCCGGCCCCATACGGCAAGTGCCGGATGCATGAAACGCCGTGCCGGCTTTCTCGCGGGCATATTGCAGCAAGGCAGCATCATCGCCGGCTTCCGGCCCGGGTATGGTTTCTTCCAATGCAAAGCCAGCCAGCGCCCGGCTGCGACCGAAAGCACGCGCGGTTTTCAGACCCGCCACGATGGCGGCGCAATCGGCATCGGTGGCCAGATAATTCGGCTGCAACAATGGCGCATCATCCGGATCGGCCGAACGCAGCCGCAGCCAGCCCCGGCTTTCCGGCCGGTTGGGCACGCAGGCGATGGTGAAGCCGGGATAATCATGCACGCCGCCGGCCGTGGCATTGGCGCTGAAAGCCATGCAATGGAATTGCACATCCGGGGTTTTCGATCCCGGCAGGCAGGCCGCGAAACCGCCGATGGTCATCGGGCCGCCCGCCAGCAATCCGCCGCGATCCACCAGATACCGCAGGCCGGCCAGGGCCTGGCGCCAGGGCGAACGGCGAAAACCATTCAGCGAGGCATGCGGCGGGCAGCGATAGACGATACGGGTATTCACATGATCCATCAGGTTTTCGCCGATGCCCGGCAGATCCTGCTGCACGGCAATGCCATGCGCCTGCAATTGCGCCGCCGGCCCGATGCCAGACAGCATCAGCAACTGCGGCGAATGGATGGCACCGGCGGCCAGGATCACCTCGCGGCCGGCAATCGCTTCATGCAGCCCATCGCGCCAGCGATATCGCAGACCGGTGACGCGGCCCTGCTCGATCCGCAGATTCTGCACGCTGGCACCGCAGCGGATGTCCAGATTGCCACGCCCGCGCACCGGATGCAGATAGGCTGCGGCCGCGCTGCTGCGCTGACCATTGCGCGTGGTAAGCTGATAGCGCCCCACGCCGGTCTGGTCGCCGGCATTGAAATTGGGCGAGAAAGGCAAACCCAGCTCGGCGCCCGCGGCGAAGAAGGCATCATGCAGCGGATGCTGCATGGGCGGATCGCTCAGGCCCAACGGGCCCATCGTGCCGTAATCGCCGGGATGCTGACCCGTATAGCCTTCCGCCTTGCGAAAAATCCGGCGCATCTCCTCGAAGCCCCAGCCAGGATTGCCCATGGCTTCCCAGCCATCGTAATCCTGCTTCTGGCCGCGCACATAGATCATGGCATTGATGGCGCTGGAACCGCCGATGCCGCGCCCGCGCGGCCAGATGATACGGCGGCCATTCATGCCCGGCACCGGCTCGGTCTCGAACAGCCAGGCCAGCTTGGGATTATAGGCGTTGCGCGCGAAGCCCAGCGGCACCTTGATCCAGGGATTGCGATCCCAGCCGCCGGCTTCCAGCAGCAGCACGCGATACCGGCCATTCTCGGTCAGGCGATTGGCGAGCACACAGCCGGCCGAGCCCGCGCCGACCAGGATAAAATCGTAGGCTTCCATTCCACCCCATGCAGATTTTTTTATCAGCGGCTCTGCCGCAAACTTATTCCGCCGCGAGCGCGCTGGCCAGCGGCGACCAGACGCCGAACTGGCCATCCCGATACATCAGCGCATCCACATTGCCCGGCGCCCGCCGCATCGCCGCCACCAGCCCGATGAAAATCGTGTGCGTGGCGGATTCAACGGTTTCCACCAATTCGCAATCATAGGCCGCCACCGCATCGGGCAGCACCGGCGAGCCGGTTTTCAGGCTTTGCACCGCCAGCCCCTCGAAGCGGCGACGGCGTGCCGCCTCATCGGAACTGGAGAATCGGCGGGCCAGCTCCACCTGTTCGGCAGCCAGCAGGTTGACGCAGAAATGCCGCGCCGCGCGCACGGGATCGTGAATGCTGGCGGAACGGTTGATGCAGACCAGCAGCGAGGGCGGTTCGGCCGAAACCGAACAGACCGCCGTGGCGGTTACGCCATGGAATTGCCCGCCGGCAGCAGTGGTGATGATGTTTACCGCAGCGCCGAAAGGACGCATGCCGGCTTTAAAATCCGCGCTGGAAATCAGGGTCATAGCTATCTCCACCCATATTTTTTGCGGCCGCGCCTTGGCGTTTCGGCTGCACATTATTAGTTAGCATACTAACTCTTTTTAGTGCGTATGCAATCTTTATTGCTTGACTCCGCAGGCCTGACCGAATATCCAACGGCCAAGAAGAATGCAGTATTGCGGAGGGAACATGGCCCGGGAAACTGCGGCCCAGGAAACTGTGGCTTTGGCGGATGCAGCTGTTGCACCGCGTGAGGAATACATCACCATCGATGGCTGCAAGACCTTTCTGCTGCGTGGCGGCAAGGGGCAACCGGTGCTGTTCCTGCATGGCGCGCGCGGCGGCGGCAATTGGCTGCCCTTCATGGCCAAGCTGGCCGATAGCCACGAGATCATCGCCCCCGAACATCCCGGCTTCGGCCGCAGCGATGCCCCGGATTGGTGGGACAATATCCACGATCTGGCCTATTTCTATCTCGACCTGATCAAGACGCTGAAGCTGGAGCATGTGCATCTGGTCGGCTCGTCGCTGGGCGGCTGGCTGGCTACCGAGATCGCCGTGCGCAGCACCGCCAAGCTTGCCAGCCTCACGCTGATCGGCGCGGCCGGTCTGCATATCAAGGGGCTGGCACGGCCCGATACCTTCCTGTGGACGCAGGAAGAAGCCACGCGTGCGCTGTTCCACGACCAGGCACTGGCCGAAAAGATGCTGGGCCAGCCGGTTTCCGACGAAGAGCTTGAGCGGCAGATGAAAAACCGCTTCGCCGCCGCCCGCATGTCGTGGGCGCCGCGCCTGTACGATCCGCATCTGCATAAATGGCTGCATCGCATCGATGTGCCCACCGCGATCTTCTGGGGCAAGCAGGATCAATACATCCCCACCGCCTATGCCGAGCGCTTTGCCGAGCTGATCCCCGGCGCGCAGGTGCAATATTTCGATAAATGCGGGCATCTGCCGCAGGTGGAACAGCCCGAAGCCTTTGCAAAGGCATTGGAAAGCTTCATCCGGAGGGCTGCGTAATGCGTTTCTTCTTCTTCCACCTGATGCCCTATGCGCCGCTGGATCTGGATTATGACAAGACGCATAAATCCGCCTGGGTAACGCTGCCCAACAGCTATTACGATCCCGAACTGGGTTCCGATCTCTACAACCGCTATCTCGACGAACTGGAATATGCCGACGAGCTGGGCTTTGAAGGCATCAGCGTGAACGAGCATCACCAGACCGCCTATGGCATGATGCCCTGCCCCAACGTGTTTGCCGGCATGCTGGCCCGCCGCGTGAAGCAGGCCAAGATCTGCATCCTGGGCCGCGCTTTGCCGGTGCTGTCGAATCCGCTGTCGGTGGCCGAGGAATTCGCGGTGCTCGACAACATCACCAAGGGCCGCATCATCACCGGCTTCGTGCGCGGCATCGGCGCGGAATACCATGCGCTGGCGGTGAACCCCACCGAAAGCCATGCCCGCTTCCATGAGGCGCATGACCTGATCGTGCAGGCCTGGACCAAGCCCGGCCCGTTCGCCTATGAGGGCAAGTATTATCACTTCCCCTATGTGAACCTGTGGCCGCGCCCCTACCAGAAGCCGCATCCGCCGATCTGGGTGCCTTCGCAGGGTTCGAAGGAAACCATCGAATTCGCCGCGGCCAAGGACCACAAATACGTTTACCTGCAGACCGCCACACCGGCCGCCACCTTGTTCAAATACATGCAGGCCTATCGCGACGAAGCCAACCGCCAGGGCTATGAAGCCAGCCCCGATCAACTCGGCTGGTCGGTGAAAATCTATGTGGCCGAAACCGACGAAATCGCCAAGCGCGAGGCAAAGCCCCATGTGGAGGCCTTCGTCAACAAGTTCCTGCGCATGCCGGTAGAGATGCTGCTGCCGCCGGGCTACACCTCGATCCAATCGATGAAGGGCGTGATGGCCGCCAAGCAGACCATCACCGGCGGCGCGCGCACCATCGACGACCTGATGGAGCAAGGCACCTTCATCTGCGGCAGCCCGGCGACAGTGCGCGCCAAGCTGGAGGAATATCAGCATAAGGGCGGCTTCAACATCGTGATGGCCGGCCTGCATTTCGGCACCCTGCCGGCGGAACTGACGCGGAAGAATATGGAACTCTTCGCCCGCGAAGTGATGCCGCATCTGAAAAACCGTGTGCCCGATGGCTATCGACCTGTGGCCGCCGAATAAGCTGGGTTTGCAGCCCGCTGCCGGCAAGCCCAGCTTGCCGGCCTGCTTTCGCTTGCCGGTGTGGCGATTTGCCTTTAGCCTTGGCTTGAGGATCGCCGCAACGAGCAGGAACAATGAAAAGCAAGCAGAAGCCGACGGTCATTGCAGACCTGCTGGAGAAACCCGGCCATCTGATCCGCCGTGCGCATCAGAAATCCGTGGCGGTATTCGAGGGACCGGCTTCGCGCTTCGGCATCACCGCGCCGCAGCATGTGGTGATGACCGCGCTGTTCAAGCATCCCGGTATCGACCAGGTAACCCTGGCCAGCCTGATCGCGCTGGACAAGGTGACCACCGGCAGCATCATCAGCCGGCTGGAAGCGCGCGGCTTGCTGCGGCGCGAAAAATCGCAGCACGACAAGCGCGCCCGTGTGCTGGTGCTCAGCCCGGCCGGGCAGCAATTGCTGATCGACATGCAGGATACCGTGAAGCTTTCGCAGCGCGACCTGCTGGCCAATCTCAATCCGTCCGAACGCAAATCCCTGCTGCATCTGCTGCGCAAGCTGATCGGTGCGGAAGATGCGGCCATGGTGCGCGGCAAAAGCAAACCCTGATTCCGCGCCCAATCGCGCGGCACGCGAAATCCGAGCGCTTTGCGCGTGTGCGGCCACTCTTTCGGGATTCTCTTACCGATTGGCGCGTTACAGCCGCCCGACCGGCTGCCGCATGCGATGTTGGCTTGACAAGCAAGGGGCGCTCGGCCAATTTGAATTAATAATCATACTAACTATAGGGGTGGAAACATGCGGCGCGTAGCGGCCGTGGCGGAAAATGCCACAGGGCCGATTCACAAAAACTCACAACAGACCAACCTGCCCGCCCTGCCGCCGGGCCGGGTTGATCGGCATTCCTGAAATCTAGGGACCAAGGGGAAACACATGACCGAACTCAGCCGTCGTCAATTGTTCCGCACCGCTGCCGGGGCCGGCGCGGGTGCCGGCATGCTTACACTGGGCCTGCCCATCGACGTTTTCGCAGCCAATGCGCCGCAGCATCTGGTGGTGCAGAGCGGCGCGCTCAACTCGCTGGATCCGGCGCACCAGATTTCGGCCGGCGATGAAGGCCGCGTGGCCATCCTGATCAGCAACGCCCTGCTGCGTTATGCCGCCGGCGAGAATTTCGCGCTGCAGCCCGATCTTGCCACCGGCTTCGAGGTGAGCGATGGCGGCAAGACCTATACCTTCAAGCTGCGCCAGGATGTGCAGTGGCATCGCGGCTATGGCAAATTCACCGCCAAGGATGTGAAGTTCTCCATCGAGCGCATCCTCAATCCCGAAACCAAGTCGCGCAATGCCGGCCAGTTCAAGGATGTGGCCGGCGTGGAAGTGGTTGACGATTACACCGTGCGCTTCCGCCTGAAGGAACCCTCGGCGGTGTTCCCGCATGCCGTGGCCACTTTCCGCGGCGGCTTCCTGATGTCTGAGGCCGCGGCCAAGGCGCAGGGCGAGGAATTCAGCAAGACCGTGATCGGCACCGGCCCCTTCATGGTGGAAAAGGCCGTGCTGGATCAGGAAATCGTGCTGAAGCGCAACGATGCGTTTTTCGGCCCGAAGCCGAAGCTGGAACAGATCACCTTCAAGGTGATCCGCGAGGGCGGCACCGCCACCCTGGCCTTCGATCGCGGCCAGTTGGACCTGATCGACATCAACGACCGCGAAGCCACCGACCGCTATGCCAAGAGCAACAAGTCGCGGCTGATGATCTCCAACGTCACCACCGGCCTGTACCTGCTCACCTTCAACCTGAGCAAGGCGCCCTTCGACAAGAAGGAAGTGCGCCAGGCCTTCCAGCATGCCATCAACAAGAAGGCCATCGTGGACGCCGTGTATGCACAGCGCGGCCGCGTGGTGGATACCGTGATGCCGCCGGGCGTGGAAGGCTACACCCAGGTGAAGAGCTACGATTACAACCCGGAAAAGGCCAAGAAGCTGCTGGCCGATGCCGGCGTGAAGGATCTGAAATGCACCCTCACCGTGCCCACCACCTATCAGCGCGAAGCGGTGATGATCCAGGCGCAGTTGAAGCAGGTCGGCATCACGCTTGAGATCAAGCTGATCGACCGGCCGACCTGGTTCCGCTCGCTGGGCCAGTCGGACCACGACATCATCTGGAATGCGCATTTCCGCGCCCCGGCCGCCGATGCCTTCCTGTTCCCGAGCTATCACTCGTCGAACCATCCGCCGAAGGGCACCAATTGCGCCTTCTATGCCGGTGCCGACGACCTGATCGACAAGGCCCGCGTGACCTTCGACGACAAGGAACGCGCGGCGATCTATGCCGAAGCGCTGAAGCGCATCGCCGAGGATAGCCCGGCGATTCCGCTTACGCTGGAACTCAACACCTACGTGGTGCAGAACTACGTGAAGAACCTCTCCACCTATCGCGTGCCGGAAAATGCCCCGGCGCTCGAAATGGCGTCCATCGAGAAATAATCGAGACACGCCTCCCCCGCAAAGAGCCATGGCCCCGCCGGGCCATGGCTCTTCATGGTATATAGACGGATCATGGGCCTTTTGACGCGCTTTATTTTCCAGGCTGTGCCGACCCTTATCGGGGCGGTTACGATCCTGTTCCTGCTGTTGCGCATGATCCCAGGCGATCCCGCGCAGGCGATGCTTGGCGCCGATGCCACTGCCGTGGATCTGGCGCGCATGCGCCATGAGCTTGGCCTTGATCAGCCGATCTGGGTGCAATACGGCCTTTACCTGCGCGATTTCCTTACCGGCAATTGGGGCAATTCCATCGTCAGCAAAACGCCTGCGCTGGACCGCGTGCTGGAAGCCCTGCCCGATACGCTGATGCTGTGCGGCATGGCCATTGTCATCATCATCGGCATCAGCCTGCCGGCCGGCGTGCTGAGTGCGGTGCGCCGCGATAGCTGGGTGGATTACGGCGTATCGGTAGCGGTATTCCTGCTGATGTCGATGCCGCAATTCTGGCTCGGCCTGCTGCTGTTGCTGGTGTTGTCTTATTGGCTCGACTGGTTTCCGATCTTCGGCACCGGCGATGCCGGCGACCCGCTTTCGATCCTGCATCATCTGGTGCTGCCGGCCCTCACGCTGGCGGCCGGTTTCCTCGGCCTCGTCACTCGCCTCACCCGCTCCAGCATGCTGGAAGTGCTGGGCCGCGAATATGTGCGCACCGCGCGCGCCAAGGGCCTGCGCGAGGGCGTGGTGATCGTGAAACATGCCCTGCGCAATGCGCTGCTGCCTGTCGTCACCGTGATCGGCCTCACCATGGGGCAATTGCTGGGCGGCGCAGTGATCGTTGAAGTGGTGTTCGCCCGGGCCGGCGTGGGCACCATGATCTGGGATGCCATCCTGCAGCGCGATTATCCGCAGGTGCAGGCCGCCGTGGCGGTATTCGCCGCCTTGTTCATCACCACCAATTTCCTCACCGATTTGCTGTATGGGTTGCTGAACCCACGGATCAAGATCTGACCATGGTTTTCTCGCGCATATTGAAAAGCCCGAAAGCGCTGACCGGCCTGGTGCTGGTGGGCAGCATGGTGCTGCTGGCGCTGTTTGCGCCCTGGATCGCGCCTTACGATCCGCTGGCGATAGATCCGGTGGCCTCCAACCAGGCGCCATCGGCGGAGTATTGGCTGGGCACGGATTTCTTCGGCCGCGATGTGCTGTCGCGCATGATCTGGGGCGCCCGGCCTTCGCTGCTGATCGGCTTTGCCAGCGTGTTCATCGGCTGCGTGATCGGCAGCCTGATCGGCGTGACGGCCGGTTACTTTCGCGGCTGGGTGGATGCCGTGCTGATGCGGCCGGTGGATGTGCTGCTCAGCTTTCCCATCGTGGTGCTGGCGCTGGCGATGGTGGCCGCCCTGGGCCCCAGCCTGATCAACCTGATCCTCACCATCAGCCTGCTGTTCGTGCCGCGTTTTGCCCGCGTGGTGCGCGGCGAGGCGATGGCCTTGCGCGAGTTGGATTACGTGGAAGCCGCCCGCGCCTGCGGCCAGCGGCCCTTCACCATCATTCTGCGCCATGTGCTGCCCAATGCCACGGCGCAGATCATCGTTACCTGCACGGTCTTCATGGCCAATGCCATCCTGGTGGAAGCCGGGCTGTCTTTCCTGGGCGTTGGCGTAACGCCGCCTGAACCCTCCTGGGGCAACATGCTGGCGGATGGCCGCAACAACATTCTGGGCGCGCCCTGGCTGACCACCTTCCCCGGCCTGATGCTGACCTTGACGCTGGTGGGCTTCAACCTGCTGGGCGATGCCCTGCGCGACATCCTCGATCCGCGCCTGCGCGGCCTGCATAATTGAGCGCGCCATGGCTTTGCTGGACGTAAGAAACCTCGTTACCGAATTCACCACCCCGGCCGGCCCGCGCCGGGCGGTGAACGATGTGAGCTTTGCCGTGCAGCGCGGCGAGATATTGGGCCTGGTGGGCGAAAGCGGCTCGGGCAAGAGCGTCACCGCACTTTCCGTGATGGGCCTGGTCGACAACCAGGTGGGTCGCGTCACCGGCGGCAATATCCTGTTCGACAACACCGATCTCACCGCCCTGCCGGCCGCCGCGCTGCGCGCCCTGCGCGGCAAGCGCTTGTCGATGATCTTCCAGGAGCCGCTTTCGGCGCTGAATCCCTGCTACACGATCGGCGACCAGATATCCGAAGCCTTCGTGGCGCATGGCGACAGCGATACGCGCAAGAATCACCAGCGTGTTTTGGAATTGCTGCGCCTGGTGCATATCCCGGATCCCGAAGGCGTACTGCGCCGCTATCCGCATGAAATCAGCGGCGGCATGCGCCAGCGCGCCATGATTGCCATGGCCTTGGCCTATACGCCGGATCTGCTGATCGCCGATGAGCCAACCACCGCGCTGGATGTGACCATCCAGGCCCAGGTGCTGAACCTGATCGACCGGTTGCGCCGCGAACTCGGCCTTGGCGTGCTGCTGATCACCCATGATATCGGCATCGTGGCGCAATATACCGATCGCGTGGCGGTGATGTATGGCGGCCGCATCGTGGAGACCGGGCCAACGGCGCAGGTTTTCGCCACGCCGAAACATCCCTACACCATCGGCCTGCTGGGATCGGTGCCGCGGCTTCGGCATCGCAAGCCCGGCGAAAAGCGCACGCGACTGCAAGAGATTCCCGGCAGCGTGCCCAGCATTGCGCAAGTAACCCAGGGCTGTCGCTTCGCCGGCCGCTGTAGCCATAGCATGCCGCAATGCGAACAGCAGATGCCGCCGATGCGCGAGCGCGGACCGGGGCATGATGCTGCCTGCTATTGGGAGGGCCCGGCATGAGCGGCGGGAAAGACGACATGCTGCTGGAAGTGACCGACCTTTCCATGCGTTTTGCGCTGCGCTCCGCGCCGTTCAAGCCCAAACGCCATGTGCATGCCGTGAACGGCATCAATATCCGGCTACGGCAAGGCGAGACGCTGGGCATCGTGGGCGAAAGCGGCTGCGGCAAAACCACGCTGGCCCGCTGCATTCTGCGCCTGCTGGAGCCGACCGGCGGCAGCATCAAATTGAATGGCCGGGATATCACCCATGCCAAGGGCCGTGCCCTGCGCGAGGCACGCCGCGACATGCAATTCGTGTTTCAGGATCCTTATGCCTCGCTGGATCCGCGCATGCGGGCCTTCGAGCTGGTGCGCGAACCGCTGGATGCATTGACCGACCTGCCGCGCAAACAGGCCGATGAACGCGCCATCGCGCTGCTGGAGAAGGTGGGCCTTACGGCGGCCCAGGCCCGGCAATATCCGCATCAGTTTTCCGGCGGCCAGCGCCAACGCATCGGCATCGCCCGCGCCCTGGCGCTGAATCCCAAACTGGTTCTGGCCGACGAGCCGGTGAGCGCGCTGGATGTTTCGGTGCGCGCACAGATTTTGAATCTGATGGCCGACCTGCGCGCCGAATTCGGCCTCAGCTATATCGTGATCTCACACGATCTGGCGATCATCGAACATGTTTGCGACCGCGTAGCCATCGTCTATCTCGGCCGCATCGTGGAACAGGGCGCGGTGGAAACCATCTTCAACGCGCCCAAGCATCCCTACACGGAAGCCCTGCTGGCGGCGATCCCCGATCCCGACCCGCAGCAGCGCCGCCGCGCCGCCGATATCCAGGGCGACCTGCCCAATCCATCCGCACCGCCGCCGGGCTGCGCTTTCCATCCGCGCTGCCCCAAGGCCACCGCCTTGTGCAAGCAGCAGGCGCCGGAACCGCGGATGCTGGATGGCCGCGAAGTAAGCTGCCATCACGCAGTGTGAACAGGGTCAGGTGGCGCCGCCATCCACGTTGAAGCTCTGGCCGCTGATCAACCGGCTATCCTCGGCAGCGAGGAACAGCACCATCGCGGCCACATCCTCGGGATAAAGCTTTTCCTTCAATGCCTGATTGCGCATCAGCATCACTTCGGCCTCTGGTGTGAGCCATTTCTCGATCTGCCGCTGGGTCATGATCCAGCCCGGCAGCACGGCATTCACGCGGATGCCATCGCCGCCCAATTCGCGCGCCATCGCCTTGGTAAGCCCCACGATGCCGGCCTTGGCCGTGACATAGACCGGCAGGCCCGGCGTGCCTTTCAGCCAGGTGATGGATGAAAGATTGATGATGCTGCCGGATTTGCGCGCCCGCATGCCAGGCGCCACCGCCTGGATGGCGAAGGCATGATGGCGCAGATTCACATCGATCAGCGATTGCCAAAGCTCCGGCGTCAGATCCGCCAGGCTGTGGCGTTCGTCATAGGCGGCGTTGTTCACCAGCACATCGATGGCGCCATGGCGCTGCGCCGCCTGCGCGATGGCAGCCTGCAGCGCGGCGATATCGGTGACGTCGCAACGGATATAGAGCGGCGCCGGCAAGCCCTGTTCGATCAGTTGCGCGCAAAGTGCCTTGGCCGGCGCATCGGCGATATCGATGAAGCAGACCTTCGCTTTCTGGCGGGCGAAAAACTCCACCAGCATGGCGCCGATGCCGCTGCCGCCGCCGGATATGAAAACCGAACGGCCTGCCAGCGAAGGATAATGCGCGCGCTTGTTGCTCATGGCTCTCTCTATGCTTTGCGCGCCGGGCGGTAAATCGCCTGCGCGGTATCGAAAAACAGTGCCCGCTGTTCGGCCGGGCTGAGATCGGCGGCCAAGCGGCGATAAGCATCATAAACCCGGCCATAGCTGCCATAGAGCCGGTCGATGGGAAAATTGGAAGCAAACATCAGCCGATCGGGGCCGAATTTTTCCAGCATGAAATCGAATAGCGGCCGCACGCTGTTTGCATCCCAGGCCGGATCAACCATGCCGAGGCCGGAGAATTTGGCCGCGACATTGGGGCTGGCCGCCAGGGCGGCCATACCGCGCTGCCAGACATGAAAACCCGCATCGCGGTATTCGAACGGCGTGCCGGCATGGTTGAGGATGATGCGCAATTCCGGCAGCGCGCGCGCCATGGCTGCTGCTTCTTCCAACTGCCAGGCATTCACCTGCAGATCGAAACTCAAGCCACGCGCGGCCAGGCGCTTCAGCCCGGCAAGCCAGGCGGCATCCTGCATGTAATCGCCCCGGTCGCAGAGCCGGTAGCGATCCGTCTCGCCCCAATTGAGCATATGGCGAATGCCGCGAAAGCCGGCATGGGCGGCATGGCCATCCAGCAGGGCATCGAATGCCGGCAATGCCGGATTGCCATAACCGACGATGGCGATGGCATGGCCGGCAGCATCGGCCTGCTGCTGCACCCAGGCGGTTTCCACCAGCGGATCGGCGATATCGCGGCCGCATTGCAAATGCACGCTGGCCGCCAGGCTTACGCCTGCACCCGCCGCCTCGGCACGGAAATCGGCTATCTCGTAATTCGTGCAGACCGGCGCCGGGTCGCCCATGAATTTGCTATTGCCGGCCTGCATCCAGGGATAGCGGCCGGCACCGGGCTGCCAGATATGATGATGGGCGTCGATTGCCTCAATGGATATTGCGGGCATCGCCGATGGCCTTGCGCAGCATGGCGATGCTGAAATCCGGCTGCCTGGCCGCCGCGATCAGCACCGCTTCGCGCTTTGCGAGGGTTTCCGCCATTTCGGGAATTTTGGCAGCATGTTCGGCCGGGATGATCACCGTGCCATGGCGATCGGCATGCAGCAGGTCGCCATGATTGATATACAGGCCCGCCACGCTGACCGTGCCGCCGAAATCGACGATGTGATAATGCGCATGCGAGGGCACCACCATGCTGCACAGCATCTGGAAACCCGGCGCATTGGTATCCACATCGCGCACGCTGCCATCGGTGACCACGCCCAGACAGCCCAGGCCCTTGTGGATATTGGTGTTCACCTCGCCCCAAAACGACCCGAAGCCGGCCCGTGCCCCATCCAGATCCTGGATGACGCAGATCGAGGGACGCGGCCCGCCATCGGCGATATATTCGTAATAAGCCATGGTGCGCGGCCCGATCTGATCCGGCGGAATCCGCTGCGGCTGGATCGAACGCATGGTGGCGGTGCGGGCATAGCCCACCATCGGCTTGAGATCGGGATAGAGGCAGAGCAGCGGCTCGGTGGTGAAGCCCACGGCACGGCGCTCGGGCGCGATCAGTTCCAGCGCATTGCAAATCGTTGGTGTATCGAATTCGGCCAGGCGGGCCAACAGATCGGCCGGCACGCTTTGGACCTGATCGGGCTGAGACATCATTTCCTCCTGGCGCCCCTGATTTTGGGCGGCGATAATACTGGCAAGGCCGCGCTGAAACAAGTTAGTATGCGACCTAATCGGACGCCACGATCCGCCCCGTTCGGAGGAAACATGCATCCAGTTGTTGACACGATCCGCAGCCGCCTGGGCGATGCGGCGATACTGACCGGCGAGGATGTTAAGGCTCGCCCGGTTTCGCGTATTGTCAAGAGCGGTTGCGAGGCCATGGCCATCGTGCGGCCGAAAACCACCGAGGAGGTGGCCCTGGTGATGCGGCTTTGCCATGAAGCCGGGGTGCCGGTGGTGCCGCGCGCGGGCATGACCGGCCTGGTAGGCGGCAGCCTGGTGGGTCCGCATGAAATCGCCCTGTCGCTGGAGCGCATGACCGCCATCGAGGAAATCGACCCCATCGCCCAGACCATGACCGTGCAGGCCGGCGTGCCCTTGCAGGCGATCCAGGAAGCCGCCGAGGCGGAGGGCCTGCTGTTTCCGCTGGATCTCGGCGCACGCGGCTCGGCCACCATCGGCGGCAACATCGCCACCAATGCCGGCGGCAACAAGGTGCTGCGCTATGGCATGACGCGCGAGATGGTTCTCGGCCTGGAAGCCGTGCTGCCCAATGGCGAGATCGTCTCGTCGATGTTCAAGATTCTGAAAAACAATACCGGGCTGGATATCAAGCAGCTTTTCATCGGCACCGAAGGCACGCTGGGCATCGTCACCCGCGCTATCCTGCGGCTGCAGCCGGCGCCGCGTTCGCGCCAGACCGTGCTGGCCGCCTGCAGCAGCTTTGCCGCCGTGACCGACATGCTGGGCTATTTCCGCGCCGCCTCGGGCGGCAATCTTTCGTCGTATGAAGTGATGTGGCTGGATTATTACCTGCTGCTCACCGCCGAAGGCCGCCACAAGCCGCCGCTGCCGCAGACTTTCCCGTTTTATGTGCTGGTGGAATGCGAAGGCGCCGATCCCGAGACGGACGATGCCGCCTTCGAGGCGATGCTGGAAAAAGCCATGGAGCATGGCTGGATCGAGGATGCGGTGCTGGCACGTTCAGAGGCCGAGCGTGTGCAGCTTTGGCGCATCCGCGACGACGTGCATTACCTGCTCACCCTGTCGCCGCTATTCGTTTACGACATCAGCCTGCCGATCCCCGAGATGGAAGGCTATGTGAACAATCTGCGGGCCGAACTGGAGGCGCGCTGGCCCAGCCCGAAGCCCACCGTGATCAGCTACGGCCATCTGGGCGATGGCAACCTGCATATCGCATTGAGTTGCGGCACGGCGGCCGACAAGCCTGCGGTGAACAAGCTGGTTTATGGCCCTCTGGCCGCTTTCCGTGGCTCGGTTTCCGCCGAGCATGGCATCGGCGTGGACAAAAAGCCCTATTTGCAGATCACCCGCAGCGAAACCGAAATAGCGATCATGCGCGCGGTGAAGGCTGCTCTGGACCCGGCCGGGCTGCTGAATCCCGGCAAGATCGTTTGAACCTCAACACCCGGTAACGCGACATGACCACGCAGACCATTCTGATTTCCGGCGGCGGCATCGGCGGCTTGGCCGCAGCGCTTTCGCTCTCCCGCCAGGGCTTTTCCGTCACTGTACTGGAACAAGCCCCCAGCCTGGGCGAAATCGGCGCCGGCATCCAGATCGGGCCCAATGCCTTCCATGCCATGGATGCCTTGGGCGTGGGCGAGTTGGTGCGTGCCAAGGCGGTATTCATCGATGGCCTGGTGCTGATGGATGCCAGCACCGACGAGCAGGTTTGCGTGGTGCCGCTGGACGAACCCTTCCGCAAACGGTTTCGCAATCCTTATGCGGTGATCCACCGCGCCGATCTGCATAGCGCCCTGCTGGAAGCCTGCCGTAAGGATGCCAAGGTAACCCTGCGCACCAGCGCGCGTGTGCAATCCTACAGCCAGGATGCCGGCGGAGTGCGCGCCACCCTGACCAATGGCGAAACGCTGGAGGGCATTGCCCTGATCGGCGCCGATGGCCTGCATTCGGCGATCCGTGCACAAATGCTGAAGGATGGGCCGCCTATGGTTTCCGGCCATACCACCTTCCGCTCGGTGATCCCCACCGAGCAGATGCCCGAAGAATTGCGCTGGAATGCCGCCACGCTCTGGGCCGGGCCGAAATGCCATATCGTGCATTACCCCTTGCAGGGCTGGAAGGTGTTCAACCTGGTTGCCACGGTGCATAGCGGCGCCACCGAAGCGGTGGCCGGCGAGCCTGTGCCCACCGAACTTGTGCATCAGGCTTTCGCCCATGTGGTGCCGCGTGCGCAGCGCATCATCCATGCCGCCGATAGCTGGAAACGCTGGGTGCTGTGCGACCGCGAACCGCAGGAAGGCTGGTGCGATGGCCGCGTGGCCCTGCTGGGCGATGCCGCGCATCCGATGCTGCAATACATGGCGCAAGGCGCCTGTATGGCGCTGGAAGATGCGGTCTGCCTGGGCGAGCAACTGGCCGCCCGACCGGACGACATGACGGCTGCGCTGGAAGCCTATCGCCAGGCCCGCCTGCCGCGCACCACGCGGCTGCAACTGGCATCGCGCGCCATGGGCGAATACGTGTATCACCCCGATGGCCCGCGCCGCATGGCCCGCAATGCCTGGCTGCAAGCCAAATCCGGCGAGGATTTTCATATCAGCCTGGAATGGCTGTATGGCCATGGCCGCAAGGCGGCCTGAGCGCCCTGTATTCTATTTCGCCTGACGGCGGCGCCTTGTTCTATTTCGCCTGACGGCGCATGAGCGCCAGCAGCATGCGGGCCTGCTCGGCACAGCCGGCATTGGCCATCTCCACCGCCTCGTGGGCCACGGTGGGATAATTGCCAGACACCTTCACCAAGGTGATCAGCGTGCGGCTATCCTTGCCATCCTGGCTGACGATGAACCTGGCGCCATCCTCCACCTTGGCCGGGATCGGCCAGGCGGTGCGGTCGGTGCCGCTGGGCCAGACGATCTCCACTTCGCTGCTATCGGCCACCACGGTGATGCTGATCTTGGGCGCGGTTTCGTGCTTGTAGCGCGTGATCATCAGCTTGGCGGGCTCGGCCACACAGTAATCGCCGCTCTCCGACAGATTGACCATCAGCGCTTCGTCGCGCGTGCCGATGCCGGCGGCACGCACCGCACCCACCGAGCTGGTTTCTTCCTGCGCGCTGCGCACCAGGCTGGCCAGCGCGGTGCTGAAAGCCTTGTTGCCGCCGCCGCCCGCAGCCATCTTCGACTTCGCATTGCCCTGGAACGGGCCGGTCAACACCACACTGCGGCCATCTTCCGCCACCAGCACAAGGCGCGATTTATCCGGCAGGTTGAGCGCCGCATCGGCCGATACTTCAGCGCCCAGCGCATAGTTGGGCAAGCTGGATTCCAGCACGATCAGGCTTTGCGCCAGGGCCGGCAGCGGCGCGAGCAGGGCAACCAACAAGGCAAGCGTGAAGCGGCGCATGGCTATTTATCCTTCATCACGATCAGATCGGAGATGTCGTCTTCCTTGAGCCGCTTCACATGGAATCGGCTGAGCGCATCGTTGTATGTGTCCACCAATGCCTGGAACATGGCAGGCGCTTTGGCATCGCCTGCCTGCAGGGCGGCATAGGCCTTGGCGTATTCCTCGGCCAGCGCCTCCTCGCCGGCCAGCACCGGCGTGAAGGTGCCCAGCGGATCGACACGGCCTTTCACCACCAGCCGGCCGATCGGCCGCAGCGGCAGCTTGCAGGTGGCAGCCGAGCTTTCGGATACGCAGATCGAGGTGCCGAGATATTTGTTCACGCCCTCGAGCCGCGAGCCGGTATTCACCGTATCGCCGATGGCGGTGTAATCGAAACGCAGGCTGCCGCCCACATTGCCCACCACGGCATCGCCGGTATGCACGCCAAGCCGCGTGCGCCCCCAATCGATGCCGGCCGCACGCTGCTTGTTGGCGAAATCGGTGGCGAATAGATGCATATCGATGGCGCAGGCAATCGCCTTCTCGGCATGATCCGCGCTCGGCTCCGGCGCGCCGAACACTGCCATCACCGCATCGCCGATGAATTTATCCACCATGCCGCCATGCACATGCACGCAATGCACCATGCCGTCGAGATACTCGTTCAGCACCCGCACCAGCATATCGGGATCCAGGGTTTCCGACAGGCCGGTAAAGCCTTCCACATCGGTGAACAGCACGGTGACGCCGCGCTTCACGCCGCCGAGATTGAGTAATTCCGGATGCTCCTGCATGCGGCTGACCAGGCTGGGTGCCACATAACGCGAAAAGGCCTCGCGGATGAAGCGGGTTTCGCCGTCGCGCAATTGCGCGGCGTGATAGCTGCTCACCCCCATGGTGAAGGCAAAGACCAGCACCGGCGACACCACCGGCAGCGTGAGCGAGGCATGGCGGAAGAGCAGGAAGTTGATCGCCAGAAAACCCGCCACCGCCAGGCCGGCCAGCAGAAAACGCCAGGCCAGCGCAATGCGCGTGAAACTGAGCGCGATGGCAATTGCTGCCAGCAAAGCGGCGCTGAGCAATTCGAGCGAAACATCGCCGCGCGGCGGATTTTCCCTGGCCAGCAATTGCGCCAGGCCATGGGCATGGATCACCACTCCCGGGATCACGCCTGCGGCATGGCCCTGGGCCGCGGCCAGCGGCGTGCGATGCCGATCATCGAACGGCAGATCGGCGCCCACCAGCACGATCTTGTCGCGGAACCAGGCCTTGGGCAGAACCGGCACGGCATGGGCAGGAAACTGCCGGAAGGCCGGCTTCTCGCTATCGCCGGTGATGCGATAGCGGATGGTCTGCGCCTCGCGCGGGGTTTCGATGCCGAGCTGCTTGGCGATGGCGGGACCGAAAGCCAGGCGATAGCTGCCGTCTTCCTCCTCGCGGCCCGGAAAGATGCGGCGGATGGTGGAATCGCTCACATCCTTCAGGGTATTCGACCAGGCCGGCAGCATGCCCTTGAGATAGTCATGCTGGAAGGCCCATTGCTTTTCGGTCAGGCCGGTCTGGCGGTCGGTCCAGCCGGTTATCACCGGCGTGGGAAAAGCCAAGGCCGCCTCGCGGAAAGCCGCATCTTTCGCCGCTTCGGTGGGCTGGTCGAACAGAATATCGAAGGCCACCAGCTTGACGCCGGCATCCTTGAAATACGTCATCAACTGTGCCAGGAAACCGCGATCCACCGGAAAGCGATAGGGAAACCGCGCCAGCGTATCCTCGGTAATCGCCACCACCACGATTTCGGGATGGGTTGGCTCATGCGGGGCATAATAGCTGGCGCGAAAATCCTGCGCCCAGTTTTCCGCAATCGCCGTGAAGGCCAGATGGCGCGGCAGAGCCCATGCCAGCGCCACGGCCACCAGCAGCAGCGCCAGCTCGAAGCCCCAGACCCGGATGCGTTTCGACACGGATCAGGGACCGATCAGAACACCGCCACCGGAAAATCCATACCGCGTGAATCGACGACCGGAAATTGCGACACGCCCTTATGGGCCTGGCTGATCTCCGGCAATTGATCCTCGATGTAATTGGTCAGCGAGCGCACGGTGACGAAATTCTGATCCTTGCGGCTGGCCTTGCCCGACAGGCCCTCCAGCAAAGTATAGGTGAAGATGCCGTGGCCAAGCTGCGACACTTCGGCGGCAAACTGATCCTTGCCGGCAGCCGCCACCACATGCACGCCGGAAGCGCGCGCCACCTTCATCAGCGCCTTGCGATCTTCGAAGCCACGATACTTCACCAGCGCCGCACCGGATTTGCAGGCATCCATCATCAGCAGCACCTTCTGGGCGCCCATATTCTTCACATATTCATTGATCTCGGCGGTGGCCAGGCCGCGCGACTTCACCTCATCCTCGCGTTCGGGATAGCGCACCTCATGCGGCATGAAATACCAGGAATCGCCGAAGGTATCGCCATGGCCGGCGAAATACAGCAGCACCATGTCTTCCGGATTGGTTTCCGAAAGCTTGGCCAGGGCGGCCTGGATATTGGCCTTGTTCGCCTGATCGTCGAACAGCGTATGCACCACGATCTCACGATAGATGGTGGTAGGCTGCTTGCGGAAATACTCGGCAATCGCCGTGGCGTCTTCCACCGCGAAATTCAGGTTCAACGCCGGATTGCGATATTGGTTCACGCCGATGGTGAGCACATGCAGGCGGCTCTTCTTCTCCGCGCCGGTGTAATTCACCTTGGCCTTCACCGGGCGGCTTTCGATGCGATCCACCGACAGCGCCACCAGGCGGAATTCATTCGGGCCATTCACCAACCGCGCCTTGAAGCTGCCCTTGGCGCTTCCGGCGGAAAGCTTTTCCTTCTTCACCGGATCGGCATGCACCAGCTTGCCATTCTGGAACACACGGATTTCTTCCACGCCGCCGCCCAGATTCTCGGCCGCATAGGCGATTTCGAAATCCTCATTGTCGGACTCGGCATCGGCTTTCAGGCTGGCGAAGCTGGCCCGGGGCGGCATGGCGAATTCCTTCGACACCACCACCTTGGGCGCCGGCGGCGGGGCCGGCGGCGGCAATTCCACCAGCACCGGCTCGGCTTTCGGCTCGGGCTTGGCGGTCGCCGTTGCAGCAGGAGCAGTAGTGGGTGCGGCAGCAGGCGCCTCGGCCACCTTCAGCGGCACGCGGCTCAGCCGCGCCAGCAGGCCTGGCTCGTAATATTGCTCGCTGAACTGATCGAGATCGAAGGTGAGATCCTTGGCGGCCCACTTAACGGCTTCGATGCCATCGCCTTCGGAATCGAACAGGCCGGTTTCCGCCACCACGGCCCAGCCATCCTTGGCCAGCACCAACCGGCCGAGATTGTTGTTGCGGCCCTGGCCATCGAGCATGCCGACGCCATCCTTCACATTCAGCGTCACCTCGCCCAGCGCCACACGGCTGGCCGGCTTGGCATTGGCCAGGCCATCGGGCAAGGCCGCGCCGGATTTCAGACGGCGCAATTCACGACCGGTCTGCATGTCCCACACCGAGCGCGTGCCATCGGAGGCGACCAGCAGCAGATGCGCGCCATTCTCGGCCAACGCGGCGCCCTCGATCTTCAGCGCCACGTCGTCATTCACCTTCATGCGGGCATTGAAGATGGAGGCGATGTTGCCGGAAATCGCATTGGTCATGTTCTGGGTGGATACCGCGCCGGGCGAAAAGCCCCCGAACTGCGCCTGAGCCGGCGGCGAAACCAAAACCAGCAGAGCCGCGCCGACCGCCAGCAGTGGAAAAGTAAGCCCTTGCCTGACCTGAATGCTTTCACCAATCATGAACGCCTCCTGTCATTCTGTTGCCGAACGAGCCGGCGGAATTTCTTGAGGACAATTCTATAGGTAAACGGCACACCCCCATCCATTGGCAATTCGAACGAGAAATTGGGTGTGCCTCCACAATCCATACAACTATACCGTCTTTTGCCGCCCTTGGATCACCAAAGCATGACAAAACGCGATTATTGCACGCTCGGCCCGTAATCGGGCCGCATGGCCGGCCTATGCGCAAAGGCGCGAGCAGAAACCCGCCCGTCAGCCCAACCTGAGATATGCCTAAGCTGAGATATCTATGAGAAATGCTTTCCGACCTGAGGGAAAATGCCAATCAGGGGGAAAATGGTGGGCGCACTAGGGCTCGAACCTAGGACCCGCTGATTAAGAGTCAGCTGCTCTACCAACTGAGCTATGCGCCCATTTTCCCCGGACCGCCCAGGGGTACAAGTACCCGGGGGCCATTGAAAGCGGGCGAAACATACCCGGATTCGCGCCGAATGCAAGGCTTTTGCGGGCGGGAAATTCCTGTTTCTTGCCAGCGGGTTAGAAGCTGCTCATATGGCGCGGGATTTCCACATCGCGGTGGACGTAAACATTGATCAGCAGGCCGATGCCGATCAGCAGGGTCATCATCGCGGTGCCGCCATAGGAAACCAGCGGCAGCGGTACGCCCACCACCGGCACCACGCCGGAAACCATGGCGATATTGATGAACACATAGAGGAACAACATGGCGGTGAGCCCGCCCGCCACCAGCCGGCCATACTGGCTGCGCGAACGGAGCGCGATGGCATAGCCATAAGCCAGCATCAGGATGTAAAGCCCGATCAGCGCCATCGCGCCGATCAAGCCATGCTCCTCGGCGAACATGGTGAAGATGAAGTCGGTCTGCTTTTCGGGCAGGAAGCTCAAATGGCTCTGGCTGCCCTGCAAAATGCCCTTGCCGGTGAAGCCGCCCGAGCCCAGCGCGATCTTGGATTGCAGGATGTGATAGCCCGAACCGAGCGGATCCTGCTCCGGATTGAGGAAGGTGAGCACGCGTTTCCTCTGATAATCGTGCAGCAGATTCCAGGCCACCGGCAAGCTGGCCAGACCACCGGCCACCACCAGGGCGAATTTCCAGAGCCGCACGCCGGCATAGAAAAACACCGCCCCCGAACTCATCAGCAGCAGCATGGCGGTGCCCAGATCGGGCTGTTTCATCACCAGGATCACCGGCGCGCCAACCAGCGCCAATGGCACGAAAAGCCAGCGGATGCGCCCCACATCTTCGAGATTGAGGCCATGGAAATACCGCGCCAGCGCCAGCACGATGGAAATCTTCATGATTTCGGAAGGCTGCACATGCACCACGCCAAGATCGAGCCAGCGTTGCGCACCCATGCCGATACGGCCGAACAATTCCACCGCCACCAACAGCACCAAGGCCACGGCATAAAACAAATACGCCATGCGCAGCCAGATACGGATATCGGTAACCGCGATGGCCACGGCGATGGTGAGGCCCACGGCGAAACGCGCCATCTGGCGATCCGCCCAGGGGTCGATATCGCCGCCGGCCGCGGAATAAAGCTGCATGAAACCGACGCAGGCAATCGCCGTGATCAACAGCACCAGGCCCCAGGTGATATCGCGCAGCTTGCGCCCCAGGCTGGGATTGTTGAAACGATCATGGAAGCGGGCCTGGCGCATCTCAGCCTCCGGATTCCGATGCGGCCGGCCGCGCCTGCCGATCCGCCGTGGAACCGGCAGGACGTTCCGGCGGCGGCGCCTTGCGCGAGGGATCGCGCAACTGGGTTTGCAGCAGGATATCGCGCGCCACCGGAGCGGCCGCCTTGGCGCCGGAGCCACCATGTTCGATGATCACCGCGCAGGCATAGCGCGGGGATGCGATCGGCGCATAGGCCACGAACAGCGCATGGTCGCGCTCTTCCCAGGGTTTCTCTTCGTTTTTGCGCACGCGGGTTTCGCGTTCCAGGCGCGAGATGCGGCGCACCTGGCTGGAGCCGGTCTTGCCCGCCATGGCGAATTGCGGCTGCGTGATGCGGGCGCCCTGGGCGGTGCCGCGCGGCGGCGAGGTGACGCGGATCATGCCTTCCAGCGCCAGATCGAGATGTTCGCGCTTGAGATTGGCGGAAGCATAGATCTGATGCGCCAGCCGGCTTTCCGGCGAAGGGCCAAGCTTGCCATCGTTGCGCACGAGGCGCGGTGTCACATTATAGCCGCCATTGGCCAGCCGCGCGGTCATCACCGCAAGCTGCAGCGGCGTGCTGAGCACATAGCCCTGGCCGATCCCGACCACCAAGGTTTCGCCCTGCGCCCAGGGCTGGTTCAACGCTCCCTGTTTCCAGGCCCGGGTGGGTATCAGGCCGCGCCGCTCGCCCGTGAGGTCGATCTTGGTAACCTCGCCCAGACCCAGCCGGCGCGACATTTCGGCGATCTTGTCCACGCCGATGCGGCGGGCGGCCTCGTAGAAATAAACGTCGCAGCTTTCTTCCAGCGCCTGCACCAGATTCATGCTGCCATGGCCGCCCTTCTTCCAGCAGTGGAAGGTGTTGTTGCCCAGTTCCATATGGCCGGGACAGAACACACGGGTATCGGCGGTGATGGCGCCGGCTTCCAGCGCAGCCAGACCCACCACCATCTTGAAGGTGGAACCCGGCGGATACTGGCCCTGCACGGCCTTGTTGGTCAGCGGCTTGTGCTTGTCGCCATTCAGCATGCGCCATTGCGCCTGGGTGATGCCGACATTGAACCAGTTGGGATCGAAACCGGGATTGGAAGCCAGGGCCAGCACATCGCCGGTATGGATATCCATCACCACGGCGGCGCCGCTCTCCTCGCCCAGCCGCTCCATGGCATAGCGCTGAATTTCGGAATCGATAGTGAGCACCAGATCGTCGCCGGCCTGGCCATCGGTGCGATCCAGTTCGCGGATGGCGCGGCCGAAGGCGTTCACCTCGATCTGGCTATGGCCGGCGCGGCCGCGCAGATTGCCATCGAACAGCTTTTCCACGCCGCTCTTGCCGATGCGGAAGCCGGGCAATTCCAGCAACGGATCCTCGCCGATTTCCTGCTCGGATACCGCGCCGACATAACCCACCACATGGCTGAACACATCGGCCATGGGATAATCGCGGGTTTCGCCCACATCCATCTGCACGCCGGGCAGATCGGGGCTGTGCAGGTTCACCTTGGCGAAATCCTCCCAGCTCAGGTTTTCCGCCACCACCACCGGCACGAATTTGCGGCGCCGTTCGATCTCGCGCTTCACGCGCTGCTTCTGGTTTTCATCGAGCTGGATCAGTTCGGCCAGCGCCCCCAGCGTGGCATCCACGTTGCGCGCCTGCTCGGCCACGATCAGCACACGATAATTGCGGCGGTTGGAGGCAAGCTCGATGCCATTGCGATCCAGCACGCGGCCGCGGCGCGGCGGCAGCAGGCGCATGGAAATGCGGTTCTCATCGGCCAACAGGGTGTATTTATCCGATTCCAGAACCTGCAGGTAATAAAGCCGCCCGGCCAGGCCGGCGAACAGCGCCAGCTTGGCGGCGCCCAGCATCAGGGCGCGGCGACCGAAAACCCGTTGCAGATCGTTGTCGCGGCGGTTCATGGCGCTGCCTCAGATCGGCAGGGCCGGGCGCAGCAGGCGCCGCTCCAGCCGGCTCAGCAGCCAATAGACCAGAGGGTAAAGCCCGAGCGAAAGGCCAAGCTGCGCCAGCAACGGACGCGGATCGTGCAGATACCAGTTCAGCAAACAGGCCACCGACCAACTCACGAAGGCGGCGCCCAGCGCCACCATGCCGTAACCCCACCAATTGACCAGGAAAGACGAGCCGAGAAACACCCGGCGTTGCGAAACCGCCAGCGCATGGGTGAGCAGCAGCAACACCGCATGCAGCCCGATCGGGCCGCCCGACAGCAGGTCCACCACCAGGCCGATGCTGAAGGCGCCCAGCATCGTCATCAGATCGGCGCGGAAGATGCTCCAATAGAACACCGCCATCAGCGCCAGAACCGGACCCACGGGGCCGAAATGCGGCAGCTCCAGCGGCGCCGTGCCGATGATGGCCAGCATCAGGCAAGACAGCACGGGCAGCAATCCATGCAGGCGGCGTGCGGCCAGCGCCAGGCCGATCTTCATACCGGCCTCGCCGACATTACAGGCGCCCCCAAGGCAGCAGTATCGGCGCCATGCGGAAGATCATGGCCGCCTCGCGGGGCTGCGCGCCGGATCGCGGGCATATTCCTCGCCATCCAGCCGGGTTTCCTCGAATTGCACCACGCGCAGGAAATCCATCCGCCCGAGATCAACGAAAGGCCGCACGCGAATGCCGCCATCGCCCACCTGAACGATCTCGCCCACCGGAATGCCGGCGGGGAACTGGCCGCCATCGCCGGAGGTGACCACGGTCTGGCCCACCAGGGGCCGTGCGCCGGCCGGCAGATATTCCAGCTTGGGCTGCGGCGAGTTGTCACCCGACAGCACGGCGCGATGCCCGCCTTCCTGCAGCATCACGGGCAGGCGCGAGTTCATGTCGGTGAGCAGCAGGATGCGCGCGGCGCGCTGGCCCAGATCGGCCACCCGGCCGGCATAGCCGCCCTCGCCGATCACCGCCTGGCCCTTCCGCACGCCATCGCGGGTACCGATATTGATCAGTGCGGTGCGCACGAACAGGCCGCCGCCATCGGCGATCACCCGGCCGGTGACGAAGCTGTGGCCGAGATCGGGGCCGGCGGAAAGCAGCCGGCGCAGCGAGGCATTATCCTGCTCCAGCCGGCGCGCCACATCCTGCCATTGCAGCAGGCGGGCATTCTCGGCACGCAGCCGCACATTCTCTTCATGGGCAAAGATCAGATCGTCGATGGCGCCAACCACATGGCTGACGAAGGCCACCGGCTGCGACACCGCGGTCAGCACCGGCTCGAACACATCCACCACCACGGCGCGGACGCGTTCCACCGCCGGGCGGTCGATGCGCCCGAGCAGGATCAGCCCGATACCGGCCGCCAGCAACAGCAGAAAGGCAAAGCGCTGCACCAGCGCCTTGATCGGCGCTGCCAGTCGCATCCCCCGTCCCATTCCTCGTCCCGTCCTGGGCCGCATGTCCCCGCCGTCGATTCCCCGTCAACCGGCCTCAATAGGCCGGGTTGTACAACACATGCTTCAAGGTCTTCATTTCTTCCAGCGCACGGCCGGTGCCCAGCGCCACGCAGCTGAGCGGTTCGTCGGCAATCGTCACCGGCAGGCCGGTGGCATGGCGCAGCACCAGATCCAGATTGCCCAGCAGCGCGCCGCCGCCAGTGAGCACGATGCCCTTGTCGACGATATCGGCAGCCAGTTCCGGCGCGGTATGCTCCAGCGCCACCTTCACGGCTTCCACGATGGCGCCTACCGGTTCGGCCAGGCTTTCGGCGATCTGGCGCTGATTGATCACCAGTTCCTTCGGCACGCCGTTCATCAGGTCGCGGCCCTTGATCTCCATGGACAGGCCGTTGCCATCTTCCGGCGGACAGGCCGAGCCGATCTGCTTCTTGATGCGTTCGGCCGAGGCCTCGCCCACCAGCAGGTTATTGTTGCGGCGGATATAGGCGATGATGGCTTCGTCCATCTTGTCGCCGCCCACGCGCACGCTGCGCGAATAGACGATGCCGCCCAGGCTGAGCACGGCCACCTCGGTGGTGCCGCCGCCGATATCCACCACCATCGAGCCGGTCGGCTCGGTGACCGGCAAGCCGGCACCGATGGCAGCCGCCATCGGCTCTTCGATCAGATGCACGCGACGGGCACCGGCCGACTCGGCCGATTCCATGATGGCGCGGCGTTCCACCGCCGTGGAGCCCGAGGGCACGCAGATAATCACCTGCGGCGAGGCAAAGCTGCGGCGGTTATGCACCTTGCGGATGAAGTGCTTGATCATTTCCTCGGCGACATTGAAATCGGCGATCACGCCGTCGCGCAGAGGGCGAATGGCTTCGATATTGCCCGGCGTGCGGCCCAGCATCTGCTTGGCTTCGTCGCCCACGGCAAGCACTTCCTTCTTGCCGCGCATGTTGGAAATCGCCACCACGCTCGGCTCGTTGAGCACGATGCCGCGGCCCTTCACGTAAACCAGCGTGTTGGCCGTGCCGAGATCGATGGCCATATCGGCCGACATGAAACCCATCAAACGCGAAAACATCGAGACTTCACCTCATCAACCGGATTTTGCGGTGGTTATGGTGCCTTGGGCTGCCATGCGCAAGGCTCCAGCCACGGGGATTCAGGCAGACATTGCTGCTGGCGCGGTCTTTTCCCGCTTTACCAACAGTTTGTTCAAAGCATGGATATAAGCACGCGCCGAGGCCACCAGGGTATCGGCATCGGCACCCTGGCCGTTCACGGTCTTGCCGCCCTCGGCCAGCCGCACGGTCACTTCCGCCTGGGCATCGGTGCCCTCGGTGACGGCATGCACCTGATAGAGCTGCAACTTGGCTTCGTGCGGATACAGCGCCTGGATGGCATTGAAGGTAGCATCCACCGGACCATTGCCGGTGGCCTTCACACTGGCCGGACGGCCATCGATCTCCAGGTCCAGCTCGGCCGATTGCGGCCCCTTGGAACCGGCTACCACCTGCAGCGAAACGAAGCGGATACGATCATTCTCGCGGCCCACCGTATCGTCCACCAAGGCCAACAGATCCTCGTCGAACACTTCCTTCTTGCGGTCGGCCAGATCCTTGAAACGGTTGAAGGCATCCTGCACCTGGTTTTCGCCAAGCTGCAGGCCCAGCTCCTCCAGCTTCTTGCGGAAGGCATGGCGGCCGGAATGTTTGCCCAGCACCAAAGTCGAGCGGTTCAGGCCCACCGATTCCGGGGTCATGATCTCGTAGGTGCCGGCATGCTTGAGCATGCCATCCTGATGGATGCCGCTTTCATGGGCGAAGGCATTGGCGCCCACGATGGCCTTGTTGGGCTGCACGTTGAAGCCGGTGATGCCCGACAGCATGCGCGAGGCCTTGGTGATCTCGGTGGTCTTGATGCCGGTTTCAAACGTCATCGCATCGGCGCGCGTGCGCAGCGCCATCACGATTTCTTCCAGCGCGGCATTGCCGGCGCGTTCGCCGATGCCGTTGATGGTGCATTCCACCTGGCGCGCACCGCCCATCACGGCAGCCAGCGAATTGGCCACCGCCAGGCCCAGATCGTTATGGCAATGGGCCGAGAAACGCGCCTTGTCGCTGTTGGGCACGTTCTCGATCAGATAGCGCATCAGGCGGGTATATTCCTCGGGGATAGTATAGCCCACCGTATCGGGTACGTTGATCGTGGTGGCGCCGGCCTTGATTGCGCTTTCGATCACGCGGCAGAGGAATTCCGGCTCCGAACGCGTGCCATCCTCGCAGCTCCATTCCACATCGTCGCAGAGATTGCGCGCATGGGTTACGCTGTCGATCACCGCCTGATGCACCGCTTCGGGCTCCATCTGCAGCTTGAATTTCATATGCAGCGGGCTGGTGGAAATGAATGTGTGGATACGGGCGCGCTTGGCCGGCTTCAGGGCTTCCCAGGCGCGGTCGATATCCTTGCGGCCGGCACGCGACAAACCGCAGACAATGGAAGTGGTGACGCGTTTGGCAATTTCGTTCACCGCCTCGAAATCGCCGTTCGATGCAATCGGAAACCCGGCCTCGATGACATCGACACCCATGCTTTCGAGCTGATGCGCCACGCGCAGCTTCTCTTCCAGATTCATCGAACAGCCGGGCGATTGCTCGCCATCGCGCAAGGTGGTGTCGAAAATGATGATGCGCTCGCGGCCGGTTTTGGCGCTGGCTGTGTTGGCTGTGCTGGTGCCGGTCATGCTGATGCCTTTCCACCCGGCGAAGCGCAAAGCCGGGCCTGATCGCCCGCGGCACCGCGATTTCGCCTGAATTTCTTTGATTTAAGCATAACTTATACGCTCCGGCGGGCTGCACGCAAATGGCACGCGAGGGGATTACTGGGTCTCGCGCAAAAGGATGACTGGCAAGCACTGGAAACGCTGCCGCAGTGTCGCCCGACAGGCTTAACAGAGGGTGAATTTCCAACCGGTTCACTATCTTGCAGGATTACGGCGAAAGCGTGGTCTACGACTTTAGGTTTTCAGACCGAAAGCCCGCCGCCGAGGCATGTTAACGAATTTATTATCGAAAAATAACTCTCTAGGCATTCATTCCCTTTGTATATTCTGTCGAATTGTGACGAATCACAGCTAAACAGTGGGTAAGTTGCTCCATTATAAGCCATTGATAATATTTGGCTTTATTGGAGGGAGGAGTGAAAGAAAGTATGACGAATCAGGCCAGTCCCCGCATCACCAAAAGCCGCGGCACCAATGAATTCGACAGCCATGTCGGTCGCCGCCTGCGGGCAGCACGCACACTGGCCGGAATGAGCCAGACCCGACTGGGTCAGGCCGTGGGGCTCACCTTCCAGCAAATCCAGAAATACGAAAAGGGCGTGAACCGGATCGGTGCCAGCCGGCTGCAGCAATTCGCCGCGCTGCTGAATGTGCCGCCCAGCTATTTCTTCGAGGGCCAGGCCACCGAAACCCTGCCCAGCACCCTGCCGGTGGATGAGATCGACCCCAACATGATCGGCGCGGTTTCCCAGCGCCAGGCGATGGAACTGGTGCGCAATTTCAGCCGGATCGATTCAAAGTCCCTGCGCCGCCATATCTTCGATCTGGTGAAGGCAGCCGCCGGCGGCAGCATCCGCGACAGCGACGCCCCCGAGGCGAAAGACTGATCGCGCCGCAAGCAACCCTGCAAAAGCAAACGGCCGCCGGAGCTATTCGGCGGCCGTTTTTCGTTGCCTTACCCAGGCCGATCAGAGCACGCGCACAGCACCCTTGGCGGCCGATGTGGTCAGCGCTGCATAGGCCCTAAGCGCGGTAGACACCTTGCGCTTGCGCGGCTTGGCGGGCTGCCAGCCGGCGGCTTCCTGAGCCTTGCGGCGCTCGGCCAGCACGGCATCGCTGACAGCCAGATGAATGCGGCGATTGGGGATATCGATCTCGATGATATCGCCGGTCTGCACCAAGCCGATGGTGCCGCCCTCGGCGGCTTCCGGCGACACATGGCCGATGGAAAGCCCCGACGAGCCGCCGGAGAAGCGGCCATCGGTGACCAACGCGCAGAGCTTGCCCAGGCCCTTGGATTTCAGGTAGCTGGTGGGATAGAGCATTTCCTGCATGCCGGGGCCGCCGCGCGGGCCTTCATAGCGGATCAGCACGATCTCGCCGGCCTTCACCTTGCCGGTGAGGATGCTGGACACCGCATCATCCTGACTCTCGAAGATATGCGCCGGGCCGGAGAATTTCAGGATCGATTCATCCACGCCGGCGGTTTTCACGATGCAGCCATCCTCGGCAAGATTGCCGAACAACACAGCCAGGCCGCCATCCTTGGAGAAGGCATGCTCCGCGCTGCGCAGCACGCCGGTCTTGCGGTCGGTATCCAGGCTGTCGTAGCGGCGCGATTGCGAGAAGGCTTCCTGCGTGGGCACGCCACCCGGCGCGGCACGGAAGAAATCAACCACGGCAGGATCCTTGCTGCGCATCACATCCCAGCGGTTCAACGCATCGGCCAATGTAGGCGCATGCACGCTGCCCACCGAGGTGTTGAGCAAACCGGCGCGATCCAACTCGCCCAGAATGGCCATGATGCCGCCGGCGCGATGCACATCTTCCATATGCACATCCGACTTGGCCGGCGCCACCTTGCACAGCACCGGCACGCGGCGCGACAGCCGGTCGATATCGGCCATGGTGAAATTCACCTCGCCCTCATAGGCGGCAGCCAGCAGATGCAACACGGTGTTGGTGGAACCGCCCATGGCGATATCCAGCGTCATGGCATTCTCAAACGCCGCGAAATTGGCGATGCTGCGCGGCAATACGCTGGCATCGTCGTTTTCGTAATAGCGGCGCGCGAGATCGACCACCAGGCGGCCGGCTTCCAGGAACAGCCGCTTGCGGTCGGCATGGGTGGCCAAAGTGGAACCGTTGCCGGGCAAGGAAAGGCCCAAAGCCTCGGTAAGACAGTTCATTGAATTGGCGGTGAACATGCCGGAGCAGGAACCGCAGGTGGGGCAAGCCGAACGCTCGTAGGTCTTTACATCCTCGTCGCTGATCTTGTCGTCGGCAGCGGCCACCATGGCATCGATCAGATCCACCGCCTTCTGCTCGCCGCTGCCCAGCAGCACCTTGCCGGCTTCCATCGGGCCGCCGGAAACGAACACCGCCGGGATATTGAGGCGCAAAGCAGCCATCAGCATGCCGGGCGTGATCTTGTCGCAATTGGAAATGCACACCATGGCATCGGCGCAATGGGCATTCACCATGTATTCCACGGAATCGGCGATGATCTCGCGCGACGGCAGCGAATACAGCATGCCGTCATGGCCCATGGCGATGCCGTCATCCACCGCGATGGTGTTGAATTCCTTGGCCACGCCGCCGGCCGCTTCCACCTCGCGCGCCACCATCTGGCCGAGATCCTTCAGATGCACATGGCCGGGCACGAACTGGGTGAAGGAATTGACGATGGCGATGATCGGCTTGCCGAAGTCCTCGTCCTTCATGCCGGTGGCGCGCCAAAGGCCGCGTGCGCCCGCCATGTTGCGGCCGTGGGTGGTGGTTCTGGAGCGATAAGCAGGCATGTCACACCCTAAAATGCTGGTTGTCTTTTTTCGCGTCGGTTATCGCTGGCAGCATAACCGAAAACGGCCGCCGGGTCGCAAATCAATGCGCGATCCGGCGGCCGTCTTTTGTGTGCCGGAAAGGCCTTAGTTGGAGCGGGCCTTGTCGACCAGCTTGTTCTTGGCGATCCAGGGCATCATGGCGCGCAGCTTGGCGCCCACATCCTCGATCGGGTGTTCGGCATTGCGGGCGCGGATGGCCTTGAACGAGGTCTGGTTCACCTTGTTCTCCAGCATCCAGTCGCGGGTGAAGCGGCCGCTCTGGATATCGGCCAGGATGCGCTTCATTTCCGCCTTGGTTTCCGGCGTGATCAGGCGCGGGCCAGACACGTAGGAGCCGTATTCGGCGGTGTTGGAGATCGAGTAGTTCATGTTGGCGATACCGCCTTCGTAGATCAGGTCCACGATCAGCTTCACTTCATGCAGGCACTCGAAATAGGCCATTTCCGGCGCATAGCCGGCTTCCACCAGGGTTTCGAAACCCGCCTTGATCAGCTCCACCAGGCCGCCGCACAGCACGGTCTGCTCGCCGAACAGGTCGGTTTCGCATTCTTCCTTGAAGGTGGTCTCGATGATGCCGGCCTTGCCGCCGCCATTGGCCGAGGCATAGCTGAGCGCGATTTCCAGCGCATTGCCGGATGCATTCTGATGCACCGCAACCAGCGAAGGCACGCCGCCGCCCTTGAGATATTCCGAACGCACGGTGTGGCCTGGGCCCTTCGGCGCGATCATGAACACGTCGAGATCCTTGCGCGGCTCGATCAGGTTGAAATGGATGTTCAGACCATGGGCGAAGGCAAGGGCTGCGCCTTCCTTCATGTTGTCGCGCAGGTCGTTCACCCACAGATCGGCCTGGCCTTCATCGGGGGTGAGCACCATCACCACATCGGCCCACTTGGCGGCCTCGGTGGGGGTCATCACCTTGAAGCCGGCTTCCTCGGCCTTCTTCACGCCGGCCGAGCCCTTGCGCAGAGCCACAGCGACATTCTTCACGCCGCTATCCTTGAGGTTCATCGCATGGGCATGGCCCTGGCTGCCATAGCCCACGATGACAACCTTTTTGCCCTTGATCAGGTTCAGATCGGCGTCGCGGTCGTAATACACACGCATTTTCGTTTCTCCTTGAGGTACTGCGTTCTGGTTGTTGCTTCTCGGGGTTTGGAATAGTCGAAGCGGTCTATTCTCTGAAGTCTTAAAGTGGCGTGATTCTTAAAGTGGCGTGGCGCCGCGGCTGATCGCCACCACGCCGGTGCGCGATACATCCACCAGGCCGAGCGGCTGCATCAGCTTGATGAAGGCATCGACCTTCTCGGTGGTGCCGGTCACTTCAAAAACGAAGGATTCGATGGTGCTGTCCACCGCGCGCGCACGGAAGATATCGGCGATGCGCAGGCTTTCCACCCGCTTCTCGCCGCTGCCGGCCACCTTGATCAGCGCCAGTTCGCGCGCCACATGCGGACCTTCCACAGTGAGATCGTGCACATTATGCACCGGCACCAGGCGGCCCAACTGGGCCTTGATCTGCTCGATCACCGGCGCCGGGCCGGAGGTGACGATGGTGATGCGCGAGAGATGGGCGGCGTTGTTCACCTCGGCCACCGTGAGGCTCTCGATATTATAGCCACGGCCCGAGAATAGGCCGACGATACGGGCAAGGATGCCCGGCTCGTTATCCACCAGGATGGACAGGATGTGAGATTGGATCGGCAAAGCGGCTTGCGCTGACATGACTGGGTATCCGGATTGAAATCGCTGACCTAGACCAGCGCCATGCCTTCCTCGCTCACCGAAGCCCCCGGGGCGGAGGCCGGCTGATCGGGAAGGATCATCTCGTTATGGGCAGCGCCCGAAGGCACCATCGGGAAACAATTCTCGGCCTTGTCGACCGCTACATCGACCAGCACCGGCCGGTCGATCTTGATCATCTCGTCGATGACCCCATCGAGATCGGCAGGGTTGGTGCAGCGCAGGCCCACGCAATGGAAGGCCTCGGCCAGCTTCACGAAATCGGGCAGAGATTCCGAATAGCTCTGGGAATAGCGGCCGCCATGGAGCAATTGCTGCCATTGGCGCACCATGCCCATATATTCGTTATTGAGCACGAACACCTTCACCGGCAGGCGGAATTGCGCCGCCGTGCCCAGCTCCTGGATATTCATCAGGATCGAGGCCTCGCCGGCGATATCCACAACCAGCTTGCCGGGATGGCCGAGTTGCACGCCGATGGCGGCCGGCAGGCCATAGCCCATGGTGCCCAGGCCGCCCGAGGTCATCCAGCGATTGGGCTGCTCGAACTTGTAATACTGCGCCGCCCACATCTGGTGCTGGCCCACCTCGGTGGTGATGAAGGTGTCGCGGTTCCTGGTCTTCTCATACAGCCGCTGGATGGCGTATTGCGGCTTGATGATATCCTTGCCCTGGGTGAAATGCAGGCAATCGCGGGCGCGCCATTGATCGATCTGCGCCCACCATTTCTTCACCGCCTTGGTATTCGGCTTGAAGCCGCCTTCTTTCCACGCGGAGATCATCTGCTCCAGCACCCGGCAGGCATCGCCCACGATGCAGAGATCGGCACGCACGGTTTTGTTATGCGACGACGGGTCGATATCCACATGGATCTTGGTGGAGCCCGGCGAAAACGCATTCAGCCGACCGGTGATGCGATCATCGAAACGCGCGCCGATATTGATCATCACATCGCAATCATGCATGGCATGATTGGCTTCCCAGGTGCCATGCATACCCAGCATGCCGAGGAAATGCTTGTCGGTACCAGACACCGCGCCAAGCCCCATCAGCGTGTTGGTGACCGGGAAACCGGTCAGCTTCACCAATTCGCGCAGCAATTCCGAAGCCTTCGGGCCGGCATTGATGATGCCGCCGCCGGTATAGAAGATCGGCCGCTCGGCCTTGGCCATCAGCTCGACGGCCTGGCGGATCTTGTCGGCCTCGCCCTCGACACGCGGACGATAGGTCTTGTGGCGCACATTCTGCGGGCCGGTGTAATGGCCCTGCTGCACCTGCACATCCTTGGGCAGATCGATCACCACCGGGCCGGGGCGGCCATTGGTGGCGACGTAAAACGCCTCATGCACCACGCGGGCAAGATCTTCGGCATTCTTCACCAGGTAATTATGCTTGGTGCAGGGCCGGGTGATGCCGGTGGTATCGCATTCCTGGAAGGCATCCGAGCCGATCAGATGGGTGGCCACCTGGCCGGTGAGGCAGATCACCGGGATGGAATCCAGCAGCGCATCGGTCAGGCCGGTCACCGCATTGGTGGCGCCGGGGCCGGAGGTGACCAGCACCACGCCGGGCTTGCCGGTGGACCGCGCATAACCTTCCGCGGCATGCACCGCACCCTGCTCGTGACGCACCAGGATGTGGCGAATGGCATTCTGCTTGAACAGCGCATCGTAAATCGGCAATACCGCGCCGCCCGGATAGCCGAAAATGACCTCGACGCCCTGATCTACAAGCGCCTTGATCACCAGCTCCGCGCCGGACATGGTCTGCTTTTCACGCTGTTCGGTAGCCATAACTCCATTCCTTGTGTTGCCCTGAGTATTGTTCTGGGTGTTGCACTGGCAAAAAAGGGGCGAAAAACCATCCGCCCCCTCGAAAAAGCGGGCCAACCTATACGGCGGGCCACCGCATGGTCAACAGGTATCTCACAATGAATGGAAAGATTTTTGCCTCTGGCTTGAAATTTTCTTTCTCGCCAAGGTCGGTTTCCTCAACCAGCAGGCAATCAGCCGCTCGGGGCACCAATTGGTGCCGAAACCAGGTGGTCTGCCGCTTGGCGTAATGCCGCGTATTAAGCTGCCCTATTCGGATGGCTTCGGCCAGCGAAATCCTGCCCGCCAGGTGTTCCAGCAATTCCGGCAGGCCATGGGCCTTGCGCATCGGGGCATCCGCCGGCAGATCCTGCCGCGCGGCCACCGCACGGGCCTCGTCCAGCGCCCCGGCCGCCATCATCGCCTCGAAACGCCGGTCTATCCGCGCATAAAGCGCGGCGCGCGGCGGCCGCAGCAGAATCCAGGCCACCGGATTGGCCAGGCCTGGCGCATTGCCGGCCAGGCGCCAGGCAGCCAGGCCCTTACCGGTGCCCAGCAGCACTTCGGTGGCGCGCAACACCCGCTGGCTGTCATGCGGCTGCAGTTGCGCCGCGGTTTCCGCATCCAGCCGGGCATGCAGCGCGGCCGCGCCTTCGGCGCTCAGCATGGCCTGCGCCTGCCGGCGCGCTGCTTCCGGGATCGGCGGCACCTCTACCATGCCTTCCAGCAGCCCGCGCAAATACATGCCGGTGCCGCCCACCAGCACCGGCAGCCGGCCTTTGGCGGCAGTTTCGGCAATCGCCTGCCGCGCCAGGCCGCGCCAGCGCGCCGCCGTGCCATGGTCTGCGCCATCCAGCACGCCATAAAGCCGGTGCGGCAGGCGGGCTTCTTCCTCCGGCGTGGGACGCGCGGAAAGAATCCGCAGGTCGCGATAGACCTGCATGCTGTCGGCATTGATCACATCGCCGCCGAAATGCTCGGCTATCGCCAGCCCAAGCGCCGACTTGCCGCTGGCAGTGGGCCCGGCAACGATGACAAGCGGCAGATCGGCAGGTATATCGGTCATCCGTATTTCATACAGTGGGACGCCGCCATGCAAAACCTTCTCACCCTGATCGTCGATCCGCATGGCTCCGCTTTAAGCGAGCGCATGGTTGGGGCGGTGCGCGACGCCCTGGCCCTGGCCGGCGCCAAGGTGGCCAAGCCGGATTGGCTGGATCAGGGCATTGCCTGCGATATCGGCTATGAGCGGCTGGGCCGCGAAGCCGTGATCAAGGCAGCCGAAACCGCCCTGCGCGGCGCGCCGGTGGACCTGCTGCTGGTGGATGCCGAGAACCGCCGCAAAAAGGTGCTGGTGGCCGATATGGAAAGCACCATCATCCGCAACGAGATGATCGATGAACTGGCCGAAATCGCCAATCTGGGCCCAGGCATTGCCGATATCACCCGCCGCGCCATGAATGGCGAACTGAATTTCGACACCGCCCTGCGCGAGCGCGTGGCGCTGCTGAAAGGCCTGCCGGACGATCTGCTGGACCGTGCCGGCAGCAATATCAAGCTGATGCCCGGCGCCTCCACCCTGCTGCGCACTCTGAAGCATCACGGGGTGTATTGCGCATTGGTTTCCGGCGGTTTCGACCATTACACCCGGCGCATCCAGGCCGAACTGGGCTTCGATGAGCAGCAGGCCAACCATTTGGTGGTCACCTTCGACAAACTGGCCGGCACCGTGCGCGAGCCGATCCTGGGCCGGGATGCGAAGCTGCAGGCGATGCAACGGATCGCCACGCAACAGGGCGTGACCGACGCCGATTGCCTCACCGTGGGCGATGGCGCCAACGACCTCAGCATGCTGCTGGCCGCCGGCATGGGCATCGCTTTCCGGGCCAAGCCCAATGTGCGGGCCCAAGCCAGGCTGAATGTGCGCCACGGCGACCTGACCGCCCTGCTCTATGCCCAGGGATACCGTCGCGCCGATATAATTGGACGTGCATAAGCGCCGGTTGCATGCGGGACGCATAGGATCAATACGGGAACGATCCTTGTTTCATACCTAAAAATCGCGACCCGGCTGAATTTGCCCATATTTGCAATGGCAAACAATTGTAATAAATTATTGTTATAGAACAAGCATACTTGTTTCAAATATATGATTTTTTTGTACTTTATAATGTCTCTGATGAGTCGATGATTGTCTCTTTAATTGCAACGCGGCTCGACCAAAGTTTAACAGATAAGAACATAAAGGGGGACAATAGATCAAAATATTCCTTTTTAGGGGTAGTACAACCGCATCTGTAAAACCAGATCGTGAAAAATCCATCGCACAAAGCAAGAATTTTCCCTATTCTATGCGGGATAGCGGGATGCAAGCTGCCATGAAAAAACACGCCATCAAGGATCAATCCTTGAAAACACCGCATAGCTCGAAAGCGCCGCGCCCCTCAAAAGCGCAGCGCTTCTCAAAAGCTCAGCTCTCGTCGGAAATCGCCCCTTCCTACGAAACCCCCTTGATGCAAAACCTGAAGCGCCTGATGCAGCGCCAGGGCTGGCGCCCGGCGCCGCTTTCGCAAGCAGCCGGCCTGCACGCCTCCTATGTGCGCGATATCATGCGCGGCCGGGCACGGCACCCTTCGGCTGAGCGGTTGGAGCGGTTGGCCCAGGTTCTGGGCGTACCCTTGCAGGAACTCACCGGCAGCAACCGCAACACCTCTGTGTTGCCCGCCCTCAATGCAGCACAATCTGCAAAAGGCCATACCGATGCCCTGGCCTGCGCAATGCCCGGCACGCCTGTAAATACAGGCATCGCTGCGCTTACCGGCACTCAGCAGACTGATATGTTTGCCCGTTCTATCGATGCCGAGGGCAATCTATCGCTGTCAGTGCCGCGTGAATCCCCGCTGCACGGCCAAGCGGCACAATTATTGTCGCTGTTTGCCGCCCTGCCCGCACCGCGCCGCAAGGCTTTGCTGTTCTGGTTGCTGCGTGAACGGGATTTGAGCGGCACCGAGGATCATCCCGGGCTTTGGGCCTCCGCCTTCAGCAGCGAGGGGCTCGGCCGCGAGCCGGTCTGGGATCAGGGCCAGGAGCAGAATTGGCCAGAAGCCCGCGCCGCGAAAAGCTGAGCATTCTCTGGGCCGTTTCCAGGCAGCCTACCGGGGCGGCCATGGCGTAACACCGTGCAGACTCCGCCCGCCCACAAGCCTAAGGCGTAGCGCCCGCCGGCGCCACTACATCAATTGTCGACACAAATTTACCCGTCTTCCGAGTAATGCCACAGCCTGCGGCCCAACCCGCCAAACACTCGGCATATCCCAGGCCATGCCTCGTTGAGGCTTTCAGGCCAACCCGCAAAAAAATCAATCTTGACAGTCAATTCATTGTATACATTGATACACAAAAGCTGAAGCGGACCGCAACCAGGCCCTCCGACCGACTTATCCGCTGCGCCAGAACCAGGCTTCGGAAGATCACCATATACACGTAATTAGAGAAATTGCATTTGTGCGACAGACTGTAAGATTTTGTGTAAATCGATCCCCTGAAATAAAATTAGTGAGACAGTTCATCGTTGGCGCGCATGATATTCTCTGCTGAGTTGTTGAAGTGAGACAGTCATTAAGATCGCTTTTTTTGATGCAGTACTATTCAGTGGAACAGCCATACTCTCATTACTACATGGAACTATTCAGTATTACGTGTGGCTAACTATTCTGGCGTCGTAATTTTCTCAAGAAATTGTTTGATGGGGCGTTTTTCCCTTTCCCAATCGGGATTCGTCCCACTATACTTTTCTCATCCGGATATGATTCCGCAGCAAAAAACACCCGTCTGCCTAGTGCGACGGCCGAGGGTTCTACACAACCTAAGGCCCAGGTCAGGTCAGGCCGAGGCAGCTGCGCTGAGGATCGGTCCTTCAGTCGCTGTCAGTTGTTCAGTTGTGAACTTGAACCTTGAGGAGTAGCAGTTATGAGCAAGCGTCGTCAGTTGGGTCCCAGCCCGTATGATATCCAGGTGGGCCAGCGTCTGCGCCAGGCCCGCACTCTCGCCGGCATGAGCCAGGGCCGCCTTGGCGAGGCGGTGGGCGTGACCTTCCAGCAGGTGCAGAAGTATGAGAAGGGCCTGAATCGTATCGGCGCCAGCCGCCTGATGCAGTTCTCCACCATCCTGAATGTAACCCCGGCCTATTTCTTCGACGGCATCCAACCCACCGATGGCGAATCCGGCAGCGCGCCGGCCAAGCCCAGCAACAGCTTCGATTACGGCGAGGCCTCGCAGCGCCAGGCGCTGGAACTGGTGCGCCATTTCGGCATGTTGACCGACATGAACCTGCGCACCAGCATCCTCGAACTGGTGAAGACCGCCGCCCGCGCCCAGACCAACGAAACCGCGGTCGAAGCCAGCGACGAGGCTGCTGCCGCCTGATCCTGCTGTTGTTTCCGATATCCATCTGGTGGGTATCGGATATGACGCCCGCATTGCCCTGGCGGGCCATCAATGAGAGACTCCGCCAGGGTTGCCGGCAAACATGCCGCCAGGGTCGCAGGCACGCATGCCGACACGCAGCCCATGAATGCGCGGGAGGCAATAATGGGCGGAGATGGTATCGAGCGGCGCCTGCATCTGGCCGAAGAAATCATCCGCGAAGCGGGCAAGCTGGCCCGCGCCTATTTTGAAAATCGCCACAGCCTGACCATCGAGACCAAGGGCGCGCAGGATTTTGTCAGCCGCGCCGACAAGGAAACCGAGGCGCTGATCGTATCGCGTCTCGGGCTGGAATGCCCGCAGGATGGCATCCTGGGCGAAGAAGGCGGCCGCTACGACAGCAAGGGCCATGGCGATGCCGGCCACAGCGTGTGGGTGATCGATCCGATCGACGGCACCGCCAATTTCCTGCGCGGCATTCCTTTCTGGTGCATCTCGATGGCCCTGGTGCATGAGGGCCGGTTAGAGCTGGGCCTGATCTACGATCCCATGCATGACGAACTCTTCGCCGGCCGGCGCGGCCATGGCGCCAAGCGCAACGGCCAGCCGATGCACGTAACCGGCGCCGGCGATTTCCGCCAGGGCAATATCGGGCTCGGCTATGGCCATACCCTGCCGCGCGAATTGCATGTGGGCGCCATCGATGCGCTGCTGCTGAAGGGCTGCGAATACCGCCGGCTGGGTTCGGGCGCACTGGGCCTGGCCTATGTGGCCGATGGGCGGCTGGATGGCTTTTACGAAAGCCGGCTGAATTCCTGGGATGTGCTGGGCGGATTGCTGCTGGTATCGGAAGCCGGCGGGCGACAGAACGACTTCCTGGCCAATGACGGCCTCAATCGCGGCAATCCGGTGCTGGCAACAACGCCGGCCTTCTACGATCCGCTGGCCAGGCTGGTCGGACTCGCATAATCGGTGTTGCTGTTCCAGGCGGGAATCTGCGCCCGGGCCTTGTCCACTTCCGCCAGGTCGATCTCGGCCATGCACAGGCCCACGCCTTCGCCGGCATCGGCCAGCACGCGGCCCCAGGGATCCACGATCAGCGAATGGCCATAGGTCTGGCGCGCGGCGGGATGATCGCCCCACATCGCCGGCGCGATCACGAAGGCGCCTGTTTCGATGGCCCGCGCGCGTAACAGCACATGCCAATGCGCCTCGCCGGTGGTGCGGGTGAAGGCCGCCGGAATGCTGAGCAATTGCGCGCCGGCCTGGGCCAGACCGCGATAGAGATGCGGAAAGCGCAGATCGTAGCAGACCGTCATGCCCAGCGCGCCGAAGGGCGTGGGCGTGAGCACAGCCATGTCGCCGCCGGCAATCGAATTCGACTCCCGATAGGTTTCGCCGCTCGGCAGGTCTACATCGAACAGATGGATCTTGTCGTAACGCGCCGCGATCGCGCCATCGGGCTGCAACAGATACGAACGGTTGGCATTGCGGTTGGCGCCCTCTTCGCGCACCGCCAGCGAACCCACCAGCAGCCAGGTTTGCAGTTCGTGCGCCAGAGCGCGATAGGCTGCCAGCGCCGGATGCTCGGCTTCCGAACGCCCCGCCGCCAGCGAGGCCGCGGCATTGCGCCCCATGAAGCCGGAATTCTCCGGCGTGGCGATCAGTTCGGCGCCGGCCGCCTTGGCCTGGCGCGCCAGGGCCGAGACTTGCGCGATATTCGCCGCCATATCGTCGCGCAGATTGGTCTGCAGGCAGGCAACGGAAAAGCGGCGGCGCGTCATCCGGCTCAGGCCGCCTGCAGCAGCGGATCGAGTTTGCCGGCACGATCCAGGGCATAGAGATCGTCGCAACCGCCTACATGGGTTTCGCCGATCCAGATCTGCGGCACGCTGGTGCGGCCGCCGGACAGCTCGGTCATCTTGGCGCGGGTTGCCGGATCGTAGGAAACGTCGATCTCATTGAAAGCGGCGCCCTTGCGTTCCAACAAAGCCTTGGCGCGGGCGCAATAGGGACAGAGCATGGTGGTGTAGATGGTGATGGGCTGCATGGCGAAAATCCGGAGGAAGCTGTTTCGTTACCGATTATATGGGGCGGCCCGGCAAGGAAACAACGGGCTCAAACCAGCTCCGGTCGCACCACGCGGGCCAGGGTGAGAATATCCACCGCCGTCGCGCCGGCCTGTTGCAACGCGCGCAGGCAGGCGCCGGACGTGGCCCCGGTGGTGAATACGTCGTCGATCAGCAAAACGCTCTTGCCGCGCAGCAATTCGCGCCGCACCGGATTCACCCGGATCGCGCCGGCCAGCGCGCGGCGGCGCTCCTGCCGGCCCAATCCGCCCAGGCTTGGGGTGGGGCGCAGGCGCTGCAACAGATCGGGTATCGCCGGCTTGCCGCTGCGCCGGGCCAGCGCCTGGGCCAGCAAAGCCGATTGGTTGTAGCGCCGGCGCCACAGCCGGCCGCGATGCAACGGCACCGGCACGATCAGATCGGCATCCTGCAGCAAGGCCGCCCCGGCCCGCGCCATCAAATCAGCCAGGCCACGCGCCAGATCGGTGCGGTCGGCGCGCTTGAAACGCAGCACCAGGTCGCGCCCGCCGCCGCCATAAACCAGGGCCGCCCGGGCCCGGCGATAGCGCGGCGGCTTGGCCAGGCAGGCGCCGCATAGCATGCCGGCCGGCACCGGCAGCGTAAACGGCGTGCCGCAGCAGGGGCAAAGCGGTTCGGCGATGAAATCCAGCATGGGCCAGCAGCCGGCGCAAAGCCGGCCCGGCTCGGCCACGGTTTCGCCGCACAGCATGCAGCGCGGCGGCAACAGCATGTCCAGGCTCCAACGCGCCAACTGCGCCGGTATTGCCGATAAACGCCCGAGAGCGAGATTCTTCATGGCATGACGTTGGGACAGCCATTGCTCTGCCGTCAACCGGGTTTAGACTGTCTCCGACAATTTGGGAGGAAATCATGGGCGGCAAAATCATCCGCATCGGCTGCGCTTCCGGCTTCTGGGGCGATTCCATGATCGGCGCGCCGCAATTGCTGCGCCAGGCCAAGCTGGATTACCTGATCTTCGATTACCTGGCAGAAATCACCATGTCGATCATGGCCCGCATGCGCGCCAAGGATCCGAGCCAGGGCTACGCCACCGATTTCGTAGCCGTGACCATGAAGCGTATCCTGCCCGAACTGGCGCGCAGCAAGGTGAAGGTGGTGAGCAATGCCGGCGGCGTGAACCCGGCCGCCTGTGCCGCCGCGATCCGTACCATGATTGCCGAGGCCGGCCTGGACCTGAAAGTGGCGGTGGTGCTGGGCGACGACCTGATGCCGGATATCGAGCGCCATCGCAGCGCGCTGGTGGCGATGCAGGTGGGCGAAAAAGCACCGGCCAAATTCATGTCGGCGAATGCCTATCTGGGCGCCCGACCGATTGCCGCCGCCCTTGCCGGTAGCCCAAATGGCAGGGGGGCAGATGGCAGGGGGCCAGATAGCAGGGGAGCCGACATCGTGATCACCGGCCGCTGCGTTGACAGCGCCCTGGCACTTGGGCCGCTGATGCATGAATTCGGCTGGCCGGCAGAGGATTGGGACCGGCTTTCGGCTGGCAGCCTGGTGGGCCATATCCTGGAATGCGGCGCCCAGGCCACCGGCGGCCTGTTCACCGATTGGCGCGACGTACCGGGTTGGGATGCCATCGGCTATCCGGTGGCCGAGGTATCGGAAGACGGCAGCTTCGTGCTGACCAAGCCCGATGGCACCGGCGGGCTGGTGAGCGTGGGCACCGCCAGCGAGCAGTTGGTTTACGAAATAGGCGATCCGGCGGCCTATCGGCTGCCTGATGTGACCTGCGATTTCAGCGCCGTGCATATCGAACAGGTGGGCGAAAACCGCGTGCGCATCAGCAACGCCAAAGGCCGCCCGCCCACCGACAGTTATAAGGTTTCCGCCACCTATATGGATGGCTTCCGCGCCGTGGCGCATCTCACCATCGGCGGTCGCGAGGCGCGTGCCCGCGCCGAACGCTCGGCAGAGGCCATCCTCACCCGCACCCGCAAGATTTTCCAGATGATGAATCTGGGCGATTACCGTGCGGTGGAAACCGAAACCCTGGGCAGCGAGGCGATGTATGGCCCCAACGCCGCCGCAGGCGCGCTGGCAAGCCGCGAAGTGGTGATGAAACTGGCGGTCAGCCATGCCGAAAAGGCCGCGCTGGAGATATTCGCCCGCGAAATCGCCCCGGCGGGCACTTCCTATGCCGCCGGCACGACCGGCTTTTTCGGCGGCCGCCCTTCGCCGCAACCGGTTGTGCGGCTGTTTTCCTGCTTCATCGCCAAGGCCGATATACCGCTGGCGCTGGATTTCGACGGCACGGCCCAGCCGCTGACATTGGCGCCGGTGAAAACCGGAGGCGAAGGCGGACCGGCCGGCAAACCCGATCCGGCGCGCCTGCCGGGCGGGCCGCAGGTGCCGGGAGGGCCGCAGGTGAATGTGCCGCTGATCCGGTTGGCCTGGGCGCGTTCGGGCGACAAGGGCAACGACAGCAATATCGGCGTGATCGCCCGCGAGCCGCGTTTCCTGCCCGCCATCCGCGCGGCCCTGAGCCCGGAAGCCGTGAAAGAGTATTTCCGCCATCTCTGCCAGGGCGATGTGGTGCGTTACGAATGGCCCGGCATCCATGGCCTGAATTTTCTGCTCAAAGACTCTCTCGGCGGTGGCGGAATCGCCAGTTTGCGCAATGATCCGCAAGGCAAGGCTTTTGCCCAGATGTTACTGGATCATCCGATCCCTGTGCCGATAGAATGGGGCCTGGAGCCATGAATGCGCTGCCCGTGAACGAGTCGAAATGTCTTTTGCCCATTTCATCAAGCAGAATCCACGCCTAGCAAGCCTGTATTACATCTTCGACGGATGGCGCCGCCGCCGCCGGCTGCGCCATGGCGATATCGCCACCTCTTCCGGCACGCGCCATGCCGCTCTGGATATCGAAGATTCCCTGGCCTATATCGAAAAGGTCTGGCGCGATTATCTCGCCTGGTCGGACCGCAAGACGATTGCCGGCCGGGTGGTGGAGATCGGCCCTGGCGACAATTTCGGCGTGGCGCTGCTGCTGCTGAAGCATGGCGCCACGTTTGTGGAAGCCATCGACAAATTCGCACCCTGGCGCGATCCGGAAGCGCAGGCTGCGATCTATCGCGCCCTCGCCGAGCGTTTCGATCTGGCCGGCCGGTTCGATGGCCCGCCCAGCGAAGCCGCGATCCGCGACCTGGCCTATCATCCCGGCATGCCGGCCGAGCGTTATTTCACCGATTGCGCGCCGATGGATGCGGTGCTCTCGCGCGCGGTGCTGGAGCATCTGGACGATCCGCTGGCCTCGCTGGATAGCCAATGGGCGCGGCTGAAGCCCGGCGGTTTGCTGCTGCACCGGGTGGATCTGCGCGACCATGGCATGTTCGCCGGCAACCACCCGCTGACTTACCTCACCATCGCGCCCGCCACCTACCGCCTGATCGCCGAACAGACCGGGCGGCCCAACCGCATCCTGCTGCCCTACTACCGCGAACATGTCCAGCAGCGGCGCTGGCCGGCGCGGTTCGGCATCACCCGCCTGGTGGACGTGCCCAGCGAATATCCCAACCTGCCCTGGGACGCTCTGCCCGAAGCCGACCGCATGCGGGCGCTGGCCGCCGTGATGGCGATCCGCCCCAAACTGGCCGCCCCCTTCCGCGCCCTGAGCGACAAGGACCTGGCCGTGGCCGGTTTCGTGCTGCTGGCGGAGAAGCCCGCAACAACCGGATAGCGTCCGGCGGCGCCCGGGCCTAATTTGCTGGCCATGAACAAGCAGCGCAAATTGCAGGGCCGCCAGCCCACCAAGGCCGAAACCGCCGCCATCCTGGCTAACGATGCCAGGGCGGATGGCCGTTTCATCTACGCGGTGAGCAGCACCGGCATTTTCTGCCATCCCTCCTGCCCCAGCCGACCGCCCAAGCCGGAGAATATCCGCATCTATCCCGACGCCGATGCGGCTGCCGCCGATGGGTTGCTTGCGTGCAAACGCTGCCGGCCCGATCAGCCTGGGCATGACAAACGCCTGCTGCGCGCCCGCGCCCTGATCGATGCCCGCATCGATGCCGGCGAAGCACCGCCCAGCCTGGCCGAGTTGGGCAAGGCGGCGCATGCCAGCCCCAGCCATCTGCAACGGCGCTTTGCCGCCGCCTTCGGGCTATCGCCCAAGGCCTATGCCGAGGCGCGGCGGCTGCAAACCCTGAAACGCGAATTGAAAGGCGGTGCCGACGTGGCGCAGGCAATCTACGGCGCAGGCTTCGGCGCCACCAGTCGGGTTTACGAAAAGTCGGACAAACTGCTGGGCATGACGCCGGCGGATTACAAGCGCGGCGGCGAGGGCCTCACCCTCACCTATTCCCTGAAGGCCTGGCCGCTGAAGCCTTCCTTGGGCCGCGTGCTGCTGGCGCGCAGCCCGCGCGGCCTCGCGGCCTTGCTGCTGGGTGCAAACGATGCCGCGATGCTGGCGGAATTGCACAGCGAATTTCCTGCCGCCACGCTGCTGCGCGACGATGCCGCAAACGATGCCGCGCTGGCGGCGATGACGGCATTGCTGCACGGACGCGCGCTGCCGAAGAATCTGCCGCTGGATCTGCGTGGCACGCCGTTTCAGATCCGCGTCTGGCAGGCCTTGCAGGCAATACCGCATGGCGAGACGCGAAGCTATGCGCAGATCGCGGCGATGCTGGGCATGCCGCGTGCATCCCGCGCCGTGGGCTCGGCCTGCGCCAACAATATCCTGGGCCTGCTGGTGCCCTGCCATCGTGCCTTGCGCTCCGATGGCAGCCTGGGTGGCTATCGCTGGGGCCTGGACCGGAAGCAGGCGATCCTCGATATGGAAACCGAGGCGGCTTAGCGCACGCCCTGCTGCTGCGTCAGCAGCGCGTTGAGGGCTTTCCAATCCCGATAGCCGGATGTGGGGCTGGATGCCTGGCCACGGCTTTCGATGCCGGCGATGGCATCCTTGGTCATCTGGATGTAATTGACCGGCGTATTGTCGATCTGCGCCTTCTCGGCCGGCGTGAAGGGGATGAATTGCCCATTCGGGCCGACTTTGCCCAACGGACCGGCCATCTGCAGCATGCCCAGTTGATGCAGGTCGATCTTGCCGTCATCGAACAGCTTCTTCGCCGCCGTCTTCATATCGTTGGGCGTCATGCGGGTGAAATCGCGATCCAGGCCGGCAGCCTTGGTGAGCATGTCGGCGAAGGCGGTGCCATTGGGCGCAGCCGAGGGGCCCGGCGTTTTCTGCTGAAAGGACGGCGTGCGGATTGCGGTGTCGATGATCATGCCAGTCTCCTGGAAAACCTGTGTCTTCCAGGATCGTAGCAAGTTGCTTGCCACAATATTGCAGCCCGGTTATCGGCGAAAATCAGGGCAACGGCTGATGCCTGGCGGCAAAAAATGCCGGGCAATTCCGATCAAAGCGCGACTTCGCGGTAGCGCACATCGGGTTCGGGGTTCGGCGTATAGGGCGGAATTTCGTAGAAGCCAAGCGCATCATACAGCGCATTGGCCGTCTGCATGCGCTGCAAGGTGTCGATCCGCATGCGGCCATAGCCCCTGACCCGGGCCTCGGCCATGATGGCTTCGGCAAGCTTGCGGCCAAGCTGCAGGCCACGCGCCTGGGGCTTCACATAGAGCCGCTTCATCTCGGCGATGCCCTCGCCAAGATCGCGCAAGGCGACCACTCCCATCGCATGGCCATCCACCCAGGCCAGCAACAACGCACCCGATGGCGGCGCGTATTTGCCTGGCAGGGTTGCCAGTTCGGCATCGAACCCCTGGAAGCACAGACTGAAATTCAGCGAATTGGCATATTCCACAAACAGCGACCGCGCGCGCGCCAAATCCGTCTCGCCATGCGCTTGCCTGATTTCGATCATCGCCATTGCATGATTGTGTGGAAGATGGGCGGGGCGCGCAACAGGGGAGAACACGCCCCGCCCGAGTTTCCCGAACCGGGGGACGCCGGCTCGGGCTGAAACTCACACCGTGATGCTGCCTTCAAGATAAGGCATGCAACTGCCGGCCAGCCGCACCCGCTCGCCCTCGAACCGGCAGAACAGATGCCCGCCGCGCTTGGATGCCTGATAGGCATGAATATGGCTGCGGCCCAGGCGCGCGGCCCAATACGGCACGATGGTGCAATGGGCCGAGCCGGTGACCGGATCTTCCGGTACGCCGACACGCGGCGCGAAAAAGCGCGAGACGCAATCCACGCCGGGCCGGTCGCCGGGCGCGGTGGCGATCACGCCGTATTTTTCCAGCGTGGCAAGCCGGGCCATATCGGGTTTCAGCGCATGCAGTTGATCGGCGCTCTCGTAAACCGCCAGCCAGGCCGCCGATTCCAGCACGATGGCCGGCGCGGCCCCCAGGCCTTCCAGCAAAGCCGGCGGCGGGTTTGCCGGCACGGCGATACGGGCGGGAAAATCCATTTCAAGCCGGCCGGTTTCGCCATCCAGCGTCACCGGCAGCAAGCCGCTGCGGGTTTCGAATTCCACCTTGCGCAGATGCGGCACCAGCCGGGTCAGCAGCAACCAGGCGCTTGCCAGCGTGGCATGGCCGCAGAGATCCACTTCCACCTCGGGCGTGAACCAGCGCAGGTGATAGCGGCCATCGCTGCCTTGCGGCACGAAAAAGGCGGTTTCGGCAAGATTGTTTTCGGCGGCAATGGCCTGCAGCATGGCATCGGGCAGCCAGCTTTGCAGCGGCACGATAGCCGCCGGATTGCCGCGAAACACCGTGTCGGTGAAGGCATCAACCTGATAGATCGGCAAACGCATGCTGGCCCCGCAGGATTTGTTGGGAACTGGCGCCGCTGCGATATCGTATCACCCGCGCGGCGCCGGCCCGTTTGGCATCAAACTCCGAATCTCACCTCATCGAACCCAGAAAGGCTTGCCGGATTCGGCGGCAATATCCCCCCGGCTGAGGCCGATATCCTTGAGTTGCCGTTCGGAAAGGCCGGCCAGAACCGCCCGTTCCTCTGCCCGCCGCTGCCAAGCCAGCAGGCCATACACAATGGTGCTCGCCATACCGGCGAGAGCCGCAAGGCTCTTGTCGATGGCCCGACCCAGCGTGCTACCCAGCCGCTCGGCAGGGCCTAGATACTCAGACCGTCCAATTGTATCGATACATTCAGCCATGACACCGCTCCATCTCCTTGCATTGTGCCTTTAAATTGCAACATTGAACCCCTTCAATGCTGATATTGAACTTCTATGTTGACGATTGAATGGCGTCAATGTAAATATTGTCACCATGACAATATGGACACCCGACCTGCAGCAATTCCCTGGCCCGCGCTATCAGGCCCTGGCCACAGCGATTGAATCCGCCGTGCGCTCGGGCGAATTGCCGCCCGGCACCCGCCTGCCGCCGCAACGCGACCTGGCCTGGAAGCTGGGCGTCACGGTGGGTACGGTCAGCCGTGGCTACATGCTGGCGGAGCAAAAGGGCCTGCTTTCGGGCGAGGTGGGGCGCGGCACTTTCGTGAAGCCGCCGCAGGAAGCCGGCCATCAGGGCCGCGAGCCGGCCATGCCGCATCCTGCGGCCAGCGACCTGCCGGCATTGCCAGATCTGCGCAGCCCCGGGCTGATCGAATTGTCGCGCAACGAGCCCAGCCTGCCCGATTACGAACATCATATGCAGCGCACCCTGCGCGATTTGTCGGCGCGCGACGGCGTGGGGCATCTGCTGGCTTATAGCCGCCTGCTGGGCGACCCGGCGCATCGTGCGGCAGCCGCGCAATGGATCGGCCGTACCGGCCTGAAACTGAGCCCCGATCAGATCATCGCCACGGCCGGCGCCCAGCAGGCCCTGGCGCTGGCGATTTCGGGTCTGGCCGAACCGGGCGAAACCCTGCTGGTGGAATCGCTGACCTATGGCGGCATCCACGAAAATGCGCGGCAGCGTTCGACGCGCCTGCATGCCGTGGCGATGGATGACGAAGGCATGCTGCCCGAAGCGCTGGACGAAGCCGCGGCGCGTACCAATGCGCGCAGCGTGTTGATCCAGCCCACCTTGCACAATCCCACCAATGCCATCATGTCGGCCAAGCGGCGCGAAGATATCGTGGCCGTGGCGCGCAAACGCGACCTCACCATCGTGGAAGACGATGTGTATGGTTTCGTGATCCGCGAACGGCCATTGCCGCTGGCCGTGCTGGCGCCCGAACGCACGGTGTATATCGCCTCGGCCTCGAAATGCATGGCGCCGGGCCTGCGCGTCGGCTGGCTGGCGGCACCGCCGGCTTTGATCGAGCGTTTCGGCGATGTGCTGCATGCCATCGCGGTGAACAATCCCCGCCTGAACCAGGAGATCGTGCGGCAATGGATCGAGGACGGCACCGCCGAAGCGATGCTGGAATCGGTGCGTACCGAAGCCGCCATCCGCCAGGGCATCGCCGCCGAATATCTGGTCGGCCACACCTATCGCAGCCATCCCAGCAGCCTGCATGTGTATGTGGAACTGCCCGAGCCCTGGCGGCCGAATGACTTCACCGCCCAGGCGCTGATGCTGGGCGTGCGGATCGCCAGTTGCACCAGCTTCGTGCCCGATTATCGCTCCAACCCGGCGGCCTGGGTGCGCATCTCGCTGGCCCCCTGCCCCGATCGCAGCGAATTGCGCGAAGGCCTGCGCCGCCTGCGCGGCCTGCTCGACCGCACACCGGAGGCACGCCAGGGTGTTGTGTAAGGCGGCTTTGGTATAATACACCGCACAGCATGACCGCGCTGATCTATCTCGCTCCGATTCTGCTGGTAACCGGCCTTGTGCTGGCCAGCCGCATGCCGCTGCTGCGCGCCGGCGCCTTCGGGCTGCTGGCCACATTGCTGGCCGCTTATTATGGCGCGTCAGACACCGCAAGCTATCTGGCCATGCTGCCGCTGGAACTGGCCAAAGGCGTGTGGCTGGCCTGGCAAGGCGGCAGCATCGTGTTGTTCGGGCTGTTTCTGCATCTGGTGCTGAGCGGCGGCAACACCAAACCCACCGCAGGCGCGGCGATGGCGGCTGCGCCGATCGATCCCGGAAAACTGCACCGCCATGTCTTTCTCTATTGCTTCCTGGCCGGCCCCTGCGTGGAAAGCGCGATCGGCTTCGGCATCGGCTATGCCGCCGCTATCGGCGGATTGCTGCGCCTGGGCATTCCGCCGCTGAGCGCCGCATTGCTGAGCATCTTCTGCCAGATGCTGGTGCCCTGGGGCGCCCTGGCCGTAGGCACGCAAATCGGTGCATCGCTGGCCCATGTGCCGCTGGTGGATTTCGGTTTCTATTCCTCGATCACCAGCGCGCCGCTGGTGCTGGTGCTGCTGCCATGGTTCTGGCTGCTGATGCACCGCCAGGGCATCAAGCCGGCGCCCGGCGATCTGCTGGTTGAGGCCGGCTATCTGCTGGGCCTGATCGGATTGCTGATCCTGGGCAACTGGCTGGGCGCGGTGGAAGCCTCAGGCCTGGTTGCCTGCGCGCTGATACTGGGCGTGATGGCCTGGCGCGAAGGACTGATGCAGGCGGCGCCGATACGCACCGTGCTGGCCTATGGCGCGCTGGCGCTGCTGTTGCTGGGCAGCCGCCTGATCCCCGGCATCGCGCCGCTGCTGAATGGCATTGCCGTCTTGCGGCCATTCGACAGCCTGCCGACATTTCCCCTGCTGTATCACGCCGCCAGCATCCTGCTGCTGCTGGCGATTGCCGATCTGTTGCTGCGCGGCGAGACATCGCGGCTGCCCGGGCTGTTGCGCCAGACCTGGCAAGGCGCGCGCATGCCGGTGGCCGCGATGGTGGTGTTCCTCACCATTGCGCGGATCTATACCGGCACCGGCATGGCCGATGCGCTGGCGCAAAGCTGGAGCGCGAATACCGGCAGTGCTGCAGCCTATGGCGGTCCGCTCTTTGCCATGGTGATGGGTGCGCTGACCGGCTCCACATCCGCCGTCAATGGCCTGTTGTTGCCGATCCAGAGCGCGCTCGCCCAGGCCATCAATGCCCCCGAGCTTTGGGTGCTGGGCCTGCAAAACAGCGTGGCCGGCGCGATGACGGCGATATTCCCCGGCAAGGTGGCGATGGCCTGCGCATTTGCCGGCATTCCCGGCCAGGAGCGGCTTATCCTGCGCCGCTATGGCGGCTATGCGCTATTCACCCTGCTGTGCAGCATGGGCGTGCTGGCCCTGGTTCTGCCTTAGTGTTTTCTGCGCTAGTGGTTTAGCGGCCAACCATGATTCAGCGGGCCATGGCCCTGGCCCAGGCCCGGCGCCGTGAGCATGGCCTGGCGCACATAATCGCGCGCTTCCGCCACCGCCTGCCGGAGCGGTTTGCCGAAAGCCAGCCCGGCGGCAATCGCGGATGCCAGCGTGCAGCCCGTGCCATGCGTGGAGCGGCTGTCGATCCGCTGAGCAAGGAAACGCGTCTCGCCTTCCGGCGTTTGCAGCAGATCCAGCAACTCGCTGCTATCGAGATGCCCGCCCTTGAGCAGCACCGCCTTGGGCCGCAGCCCGAGCAGGCTATGCGCGGCAGCCGGCATCGCGGCGGCATCGGGAATCGCCTTGCCGATCAGCGCCTCGGCCTCGGGCAGGTTGGGCGTGATGATCGTGGCCCGCGGGATCAGTTGTTCGATCAGCGCCACCTCGGCTTCGGGCTGCAACAGCCGCGCACCGCCCTTGGCAACCATCACCGGATCCACCACCAGCGGAATATGCGGCGCCACATCATCCAGCACGCGCACGATGGCCTCGATCACGCTGGGCGAATTCAGCATGCCGGTCTTGATCGCATCGGCGCCGATATCCTCCAGCACCACGCGCATCTGCTGGGCCACGAAGGCGGCCGGCACTTCATGCACGCCATGCACGCCGAGCGTATTCTGCGCGGTGAGCGCGGTGATGGCCGTGGCGGCGAAACCGCCCAGCATGGTCACCGCCTTGATATCGGCCTGGATGCCGGCTCCGCCGCCGGAATCGGAACCGGCCACGATCAACACGCGGCCGCGCGACGGATTGCTCATGCCGCGGCTTTCTCCAGCGCACGAACGATCTCGTCCACCACCGCGGAAACCAGCGTTTCATCCTCGCCTTCCGCCATCACGCGGATCAGCGGTTCGGTGCCGCTGGGGCGGATCACGATGCGGCCCGAACCGGCCAGCCTGGCTTCGCCGGCCTGGATGGCGCGCTGCACATCCGGTGCATCCTGCGGCTTGCCGCCGGAATGGCGCACATTGCGCAGCAATTGCGGATAGGGCTGGAAGCGGCGACAGAATTCAGATGCCCGCTTGCCGGAATCGGCCAATGCCGACAGCACCTGCAAGGCAGCCACCAGGCCATCGCCCGTAGTGGCGAAATCCGACAGGATGATATGGCCGCTCTGTTCGCCGCCGAGATTGAAGCCATGCTCGCGCATCGCCTCCAGCACATAGCGGTCGCCCACCTTGGTGCGGCGCAATTCCAGCCCCAGGCCGTTGACGAAACGCTCCAGCCCGAGGTTGGACATGATGGTGGCCACCAGGCCGCCGCGCGCCAGCTTGCCCTGGGCCAGCCAGCTTTCCGCCACAACGGCCATCAACTGGTCGCCATCGATCACCTGGCCACGTTCGTCCACCATCACCACGCGGTCGGCATCGCCATCCAGCGCTATGCCCAGATCGGCGCCATGGGCCACCACGGCTTCCTGCAGCGCGGCCGGATGCGTGGAACCGCATTGCCTGTTGATGTTGAACCCATCGGGCTTCACGCCGATGGAAATCACATCAACTTCCAATTCCCACAGCACGGCGGGCGCCACCTTGTAGGCCGCGCCATTGGCGCAATCGACCACCACTTTCAGGCCGCCCAGCTTCTGCCCCTTGGGCAGCGTGGTCTTGGCGAATTCGATATAGCGGCCATCGGCATCGTCCAGCCGCTTGGCACGCCCGAGCTTTTCCGATGCCGCCAGCACCGGCTGCGCCTGACCGGTGATCATCGCCTCGATCTCGGCTTCGGCCGTATCCGACAGCTTGTAGCCATCGGGACCGAACAGCTTGATGCCGTTATCGTGAAACGGATTATGCGAGGCCGAGATCATCACGCCGAGATCGCAGCGCAGGGCACGGGTGAGCATGGCCACGGCCGGCGTGGGCATCGGGCCGACCAGGAACACATCCATGCCCACCGAGGTGAAACCGGCGGTGAGCGCGGGTTCCAGCATATAGCCGGACAGGCGGGTATCCTTGCCGATCAACACCCGGTGGCGATGCTCGCCGCGGGTGAAATAGGCGCCGGCGGCCATGCCGACCCGCAACGCGGTGGCGGCGGTCATCGGCTCGGCATTGGCGAGGCCACGGATGCCATCGGTGCCAAAAAAAGCGCGTGTCATCAGAAATCCCGAATCGGGCCGCCCAAAGCGGCCTGGCTGCCCGGATTATGCCATATCGCCGGGCGCCTGGAAATCCAGCGCACGCCAGACTTTCAGGGCCTGCACGGTATCGGCTACGTCATGCACCCGCAGAATTTGCGCGCCCCGGCTGGCGGCGAACAACGCCCCGGCCAGCGAAGCGCCCAGGCGGTGCGCCGGATCGGGTGCTTCGGCCAGCGTACCCAACAGGCTCTTGCGCGACAGGCCGATCAGCAGCGGCAGGCCAAGCGCCGTGAAACGCGGGATCGCACGCAGCAGGGCCACATTATGCGCCACCGTCTTGCCGAAGCCGATACCGGGATCGAGGATGATGTTGTCGCGCCGGATACCTGCCGCGACGCAGATATCCACGCGCCGTAGCAGATAGGCCAGCACCTCGGCCACCACATCTTCATACTGCGGATCCTGCTGCATGGTGGCGGGCTGGCCCTGCTTGTGCATCAGCACCACCGGGCAGCCGGCCTCCGCCACTGCCGCCAGGCTGTCGGGATCGTCTTCCAGCGCGCTGATATCGTTGATGATATGGGCACCCGCAGCCAGCACGGCGCGCATCGTGGCGGCATAGCGCGTATCCACCGAGATCGGCACGCCGATATCGTGCAAGCCTTGCAGCACGGGCAGCAGGCGGGCCTGTTCGGTGGCGCTATCCACCGGTTCGGCCCCAGGCCGGGTCGATTCGGCGCCAAGATCGAGCATGTCGGCACCGGCCGCCACCATGGCGCGGGCCTGGGCTATGGCGGCATCGGGCTTTCCCGCCAGGCCATCCCCGGAGAAGCTGTCGGCGGTAACATTCACGATTCCCATTACCAGCGGGCGGCTGGCTGGCAAACGCGGCCAATCCAGCCCCGGCAGGGTTGCGGATTTCGGCAGATCAGGCATGCCCGGCAGATAGCATGGCAGGCGGCGCCAAGCCACCCCTACCTGACTCTCTTATAGAGAGCGATCAGCGCTTGATCACTTCCAGCGTCTTGGCACGGCCGGCTTGGTCGATCGCCCAGAGCACCGAGGGCGGCCCCATCTCGGATAGCGGAATCTCGAAGCTGTAGCCGAACACGGCCGTATTGGTGACGCCGAGATGCTGGGCCACATCGCCGCGCGTGACACTGGGCACGCCGCGCCAGATCACCACCCCACGCGCGATGAACAGCAGCTCAGCCGGCGGGCCCTTGCGATCGGCATCCGCAGCCCAGCCGCTCACCGCCAGAACATTGCCGCGCTGCTCGACATTCTCCACGAAACCGCGAATGGCCAGCGAGGCCGGCACTTCGCGGCCTTCGGCATCCAACAGGCATTCCGCGCAATGGCGATAGCGGGCCGGCGCTTTGACCGGCTCGGCCAACGCAACCGGCGGCGGGTCGCTGCGCCGCGTGGTCAGCCGCGAGAAGAAACCGCCGGAGCGGGGCTGTTCCGCCTGCGCGGAGGCAGGGGATTCCGCCGGCTTGGTTTCGGTTTTGCCGACAGCCGATGGGCGCTGGCAAGCCGCCAGCGCCAGCAGCAGCGCAACCAACAGCAGCGGGCGGCGCATCATCATCGGCGATCAGGCGCCCGGCGTGGGCAGCTTGTGATCCTTGAATTGCTCGCGCAGTTTGGTCTTGAGCAATTTTCCGGTGGCGGTGTGCGGCAATTCGCTGACGAACACCACGTCATCGGGCATCCACCACTTGGCCACCTTGTCTTCCAGGAAGGCGAGCAAGTCTTCCTTGCTGACCTCCTGCCCGGGTTTCCTGATCGCCAGCAGCAGCGGGCGTTCCTGCCATTTGGCGTGGAACACGCCGATCACCGCTGCTTCCTGCACGGCCGGATGGCCCACGGCGGCATTTTCCAGGTCGATGGAGGAAATCCATTCGCCGCCCGACTTGATCACATCCTTCGAGCGATCGGTGATCTGCATATAGCCATCGGCATCCAGGGTGGCCACGTCGCCGGTGGTGAAGAAGCCATCGGCATCCAGCACGCCGCCGCCCTCGCCCTTGAAATAGCCCTTGGTGATCCAGGGGCCGCGCACCTTCACATCGCCGAAGGCAACGCCATCGCGCGGCAATTCCTTGCCGGTATCGTCGGTGATCTTGATCTCGACGCCATACACCGTGCGGCCCTGCTTGGCCTGCACATCCAGGCGCTGTTGCAGCGGCAGTCCGGCATGCTTCTTCAGCAGGTTGCCGGTGGTGCCCAGCGGCGACATCTCGGTCATCCCCCAGGCATGGATCACGAAGCAATCCATCTGCTTGGCGAAACGCTCGATCATGGCGCGCGGCGCCGCCGAGCCGCCGATCACCACGCGCTCCAGCAGGATATCCTTCTTCACATCGAGATCCTTGTTGGCATCGACATGCTGGAAGAAAGCCAACCAGACGGTGGGAACGCCCAGCGAGAAATTGCACTTCTCGTCGCGCAGCAATTCATACACGCTTTTGCCGTCCAGCGCCGGGCCGGGGAAGACCAGCTTGGCGCCGCTCATGCACGCGCCGTAAGGCACGCCCCAGGCATTGGCATGGAATAGCGGCACGATCACCAGCGCACTATCGGCCGAACCGAGATTGAGGCCGTCGCGCTGGCAGACCGCATAGGAATGCAGCACGGTGGAGCGATGCGAATACAGCACGCCCTTGGGATTGCCGGTGGTGCCCGAGGTGTAGCAGAGCGAGGAAGCCGTACGCTCGTCGAAAACCGGCCATTCATACTCGCCGCTCTCGGCGCCGATCAGATCCTCGTAGCAGAGCAGATTGGGAATCTTGCTGTCCTTGGGCATATGGGCGCGGTCGGTAAGCGCCACGAAGCCCTTCACGGTCTTGAGCTGCGGCGCCAGCTTTTCCACCAGCGGCGCGAAGGTGATGTCGAAGAACAGATAGCTGTCCTCGGCATGGTTGACGATATAGTCGATCTGTTCGGGGAACAGCCGGGGATTGACGGTATGCAGCACCGCACCCATGCCCGAGACGCCGTAATACAATTCGAAATGCCGGTAGGTATTCCAGGCCAGGGTGCCTACGCGGTCGCCGAGCTTGACGCCCAGCTTGGTGAGGGCATTGGCCAGTTGCTTGGAGCGGTGGGCCAGATCCTTGTAGGTATAGCGGTGGATCGGCCCCTCAACCGTGCGGGAGACGATTTCGGTATTCCCGTGATACAGCGCCGCGAAATCGATCAGCGACGAAATCAGCAGAGGACGATCCTGCATCAAGCCAAGCATCTGTTCCCTCCCGGAACCTTTAAGATTTTATAGTGTCCCAGTGTATGAACCCGTCTCGCACCCCGCAAGATGCAGGCCGGGAATGGTGGGCCACGACGCTGGGGAAACCCCATCACTTTTTCGGCGCGGCCCTGCATCATGATTTCAGCGTGCGGTGATTTCAGCGCCCCTTGAATACCGGCTTGCGCTTGGCCAGGAAGGCATCCCGGCCCTCGGCCAGGTCTTCGGTGCCAAACAGCACCCCCTGCATATCCGCCTCCATGGCCAGCAGCGCATCCAGCGGCTGCGGTCCGCGTGCCAGGGCCTGCTTGGTCAGGGCCAGCGCCACCGGGGGGCCTTCGGCCAAACGCCCCGCCAGGCCCAGGGCATGATCCAGCGCCGCACCGCCCGGCACCACCGCATCGACCAGGCCGATTTGGCCGGCGGTGGCGGCATCCACCTCCTCGGCCAGCATCAGCAGCCGTCGCGCCCACCCAGCATTCACCCGCTGCGGCACGCTCCATAAGGCGGCCAGGTCGGCCATCAGGCCCACTCGGGTGAAGGAGGCGCAGAACTTGGCGGTCTCCGATGCCACCACCTGATCGCAAAGCAGCGCCAGCGACAGGCCGGCGCCATAGGCATAGCCTTCCACCGCCGCCACCACCGGCTTGCCGCCATCCACCAGCAGTTTTGCCAGCTTGTGCAAACGCCGCAGCCTTTCGCGGCCGCCGGAAGATGTTGCCCCGCGCATCGAGGATAAGTCGCCGCCAGCGCAGAAAACGCCGCCATTGCCGGTCAGTACCAGTGCGCGGATATCGTCATCCGCGAGCGCCGCTTCCACCGCGGCTATCAATTCGGCGCGCAAATCCAACGACAGGGCGTTGCGCCGCTCAGGCTGATTCAGCCGTAACAGCCGGATATTCGCCCGAGTCTCAACCTGCACCAGAACCGCTTGCATACAAAACTCTCCTTTGTGGCGGTTTCCGCCCAGAAATCAGGCGCCCGCACGAAACCGGAATCGCCCAAATTTGCCTATAAAGTGGTCAGAGTGGCTGCTTCTTTACGCAAACGTGACATTCCCGCAACAGCACAAACACAACCAACACCAATGATTACGCAAGTATTTGTTACGGGTGCAAGAATTTGGTTTAGTCCGGCTCGGGAAAAGTCATTGGAGGTCTCCCTCATGAATAAGAAGATTTTGGGCTTCGCGCTTGCCGCCGCCCTGTTTGCCGGCCCGGCGTTGGCCCAGGACAAGAAGTCCATCGACGTTACCGCCACTGCCGCCATTGTCTCGGATTACAGCTTCCGCGGCATCAGCCAGACCGACAACAACCCCGCTCTGCAGCTGGGTGTTGAAGGCGCGATGAAGGTGAACGACTACTTCACCGGCTTTGTCAATCTGTGGGGCAGCAACGTCGATTTCATCCCGAACGTGGATGATGGCGCCCATGCCGAAATCGACTTCACCGTCGGTTTCCGCGGTGCCGTGTCTGGCCTCGGCTACGAAGCCAAGTACATCACCTATAACTATCCGGGCGCCTCGAAGAACCTGAACTACGATTTCCGCGAAATCGCCGGTTCGGTGAATTATGACTTCGGCTTCGTGATCCCGACCGCTGGTATCAACTACAGCACCAACTACTTCGGCAATTCCGGCAACGCCACCTACTATTATGCTGGCGTGAAGGTGCCCCTGTCGTTCATCCCCTACGACACCCGCATCCTGGCCAATATCGGCAAGCAGAACATCGACAAGAATGCGGCGTTCGGCACCCCCGATTACAAGGATTGGAATGTCGGCATCTTCGCCACCTTCTTCGGCGTGGATGTGGGCGTGCAGTATGTCGACACCGACCTGAAGACCAACGAATGCTTCGGCGGCGGCGTCTCCAAGGATCTCTGCAAGGGCCGCGCGATCCTGTCGGTTGGCTACACCTACGCTTTCTAAGATTGCCCCTCACCCGAGGGTTTCCCACAAAGATCGCCGCTGCAGCAATGCAGCGGCGATTTTCTTTTGTGAACTTGGGATCGCCGCCGCAGCAATCCAGCGGCGATTTTCTTTTGGCGCTACCGCTTCTGTAAAAAAGCGCCGATCGCGCCATAGCCATCAGGCTTCAGCGGCATCAGCCGGCGCCAGGACCGCGCATCGATTCCGCCCAGCGCATAAACCCGCAAGCCATGGCGCCGGGCCAACCGCAGCAGCAGCGCAAAACGCAGCACGCCCAGCGGCTCTGCCCCCGGATGGCTGCGGGTGGCAAAAACCGGCGAGATGAACACCGCCTGGATGCCGGCCCGCCAGGCTTTGACGATGGCGGCAGCATCATGGGCGGCTGCCGTCAACGGCCTGGTACCCTGTTTGGCGCCGGGCCGGACCAGGCCCTGGGGCAGATGCGTGTTGCCCGCCACCAGCAGCAGCAAGCCGCGCGCCCGGCACAGGCTTTCGGCAGCCGCAATCAGCGCGGCGCGATCCGGCGCATCGTAATGACGCAACACCACGCCAGAACCGCGCGGCAAAACTGCCATGGCGGACAGCGGATCCGGCATCCGGGCGGTATCGGTGAATAGCCAGCAAGCCGGCAAGGCTGCGGCCGAAGGCTTCCGCCCCCGGCCATGGCTTGTTAGGGTCGCGCGTTTTCGCATTGCCGCAGAGTGCCATGACCGACACGCATCAGAAAAGCATCGCCGACGCCCTGGCCGAAATCCGCAGCCGCATCGGCCAGGCCAACCTGATCGCCGTGGCCAAGACCTTCCCGGCCGAAGCCGTGGCGGAAGCCATTGCCGCCGGCCAGCGCCATTTCGGCGAAAACCGGGTGCAGGAAGGCATGGCCAAATACCCCGCCCTGCGCGCTGCCCATCCCGATCTGGTGCTGCATCTGATCGGTCCGCTGCAAACCAATAAGGTTCGCCAAGCCGTGGCGCATTTCGATGTGATCCACACCCTGGATCGTGCCAGCCTGGCCGAGGAACTGGCGAAGGAATTCGCCAAAACCGGCCGCCGCCTGCCCTGCTACATCCAGGTGAATACCGGCGAGGAGCCGCAAAAGGCCGGCTGCGCCCCGCAGGACGCCGATGGCTTCATCGCTGAGTGCCGCGACCGCCTGGGCCTGCCCGTCGTGGGCCTGATGTGCATCCCGCCCGCCGATGAGGAGCCCGCGCCGCATTTCGCCCTGCTGGCCAAGATCGCCAAACGCAATGGGCTGGAGCGCCTGAGCATGGGCATGAGCGGCGATTATGAAACGGCCGTTGAATTCGGCGCCACCGATATCCGTGTCGGCAGCGCGATTTTCGGCGGGCGGAGCTATCCGGTCATTCCCGGATAAACTTACTTCTTCGTGCCGCCGGTGGTGAGAGCCACTTTGTCACCCGTGATGGTGAAGGTGACCTGACCATCCTTGGTCTTGTAGGTCCATTGCTCGATCGGGCCGAGCTTGGAAATCTCGCTGGGCCGGCCGACGGCCTTTTCCAGTTCGGCCTTGGTGCCGGCCTTTTCGGCTTTCTTGATCACCTGTTCGCTGCTATCGGGACCGCAGGCGGCCAACAGCAGAGGCAGCAGCAGGACGGGTAGAAAACGAGCGAGGCGGGCCATGGCGGCGACTCCTTGGTGGAATGGCCGCCAGTCTGGCCCGCCTCGCCGGGTTCGTAAAGCGTCAGAATTGCAGCGGGGTTGCCTGCCGCACGCCGGGGATCGCCTTCACCTTGGCGGCCACTTCCGCCGGGATCGGACCATCCACCTCTACCAGACAGATGGCTTCCTGGCCCTTGGCGGCGCGGCCGAGATGGAAGGTGGCGATATTGATGCCGGCATCGCCCAGCAGGCTGCCCAGCCGGCCGATGAAGCCCGGCTTGTCCTCGTTGGTGACGTAGAGCATGTTGGGGCCGAGTTCGGCGTCGATATCGATGCCCTTGATCTCCACCACACGCGGATTCTTGTTGGCGAACAAGGTGCCCGAGAGATGGCGCACCTTGTCGGCATGGATGGTGACGCGGATCAGCGTGGCGTAATCGCCCTCGCGATCATGCTTCACTTCTGACACCTCGATATTGCGCTCCTTGGCCACCAGCGGCGCATTGACCATGTTGACGCTGCTGAGCTGGCGGCGCAGCAGGCCTTCCAGCACGATGGCAGTGAGCGGCCGGGTGTTCAGCGTGGCGGCATGGCCCTCGTATTCAATCGTCACCTTGGTGAGATTGGCTTCCGCCAACTGACCCACGAAGCTGCCCAACTGGCCGGCCAGTTTCATATAGGGGCGCAGCTTCGGCGCATCCTCGGCGGAAACGCTGGGCATGTTCAGCGCATTGGTAACCGCGCCGGTGAGCAGATAATCGGAAATCTGCTCGGCCACCTGCAAGGCCACATTCTCCTGCGCCTCGTTGGTGGAGGCGCCCAGATGCGGCGTGGCGATGAAACGCGGATGGTTGAACAGCACGTTTTCCTTCGCCGGTTCGGTGACGAACACGTCGAAGGCTGCACCGGCCACCTGGCCGGCATCCAGCGCGTCTTTCAGGGCAGCTTCATCCACCAGGCCGCCGCGCGCGCAATTGACGATACGCACGCCCTTCTTGGCCTTGGCCAGCGTCTTGGCATCCAGGATATTCTTGGTCTGCTCGGTCAGCGGCGTGTGCAGCGTGATGAAATCGGCGCGTGCCAGCAATTCATCCAGTTCCACCTTCTCGATGCCCAGAGTGGTGGCGCGTTCCGGCGTGAGGAAGGGATCGTAGCCGATCACCTTCATTTTCAGGCCCTGGGCGCGGTCGGCCACGATGGAGCCGATATTGCCGCAGCCGATCAGGCCCAGCGTCTTGCCATACAGCTCCACGCCCATGAAGCGGTTCTTTTCCCACTTACCGGCCTGGGTGGAGCGGTCGGCCTGGGGAATCTCGCGGGCCAGCGCCATCATCATGGCGATGGCATGTTCGGCGGTGGTGATGGAATTGCCGAATGGCGTGTTCATCACGCAAACGCCGCGCGCGGTGGCGGCCGGGATATCGACGTTATCCACGCCGATGCCGGCGCGGCCGACAACCTTCAGCTTGGCGGCGGCTTCCAGCACCTTGGGCGTCACCTTGGTGGCCGAGCGGATCGCCAGGCCATCATACTCGCCGATAATGGCGATCAATTCCTCGGGCTTCAGGCCGACCTTCTGGTCCACCTCGATGCCGCGCGCCTTGAAGATATCGACGGCAGCGGGGCTCAATTCATCGGAAATCAGAACCTTCACCATGGCGGTGTTCCTTCTGGATGTAGCGTGTATATCGGGGGAAATGGCGGGCGTATCGGCACGCCCGCCGGAAAATCGAACCGCTTAGGCCGCCGGCTTGAAGCCGGCCTTCACCTGAGCGAAGGCCCAATCCAGCCAGGGCGTGAGCGCCTGGATGTCAGACGTTTCAACCGTGGCGCCGCCCCAGATGCGCAGACCCGGAGGGGCATCGCGATAAGCGCCGATATCCAGCGCCACGCCTTCCTTCTCCAGCACGGCCGCCACCTGCTTAGCAACGGCCTCCTGATCCTTCTCGCCCAGGGCGGTGAACCAGGGATCGACGATCTTGAGGCAGATCGAGGTGTTGGAACGCGCAGCAGCATCGGCGCAGAGGAAGCCGGCCCAATCGCTTTTCGCCACCCAATCGGCAATCGCCTTGAGATTGGCTTCCGAGCGCGCCTTCATGCCGGCCAGGCCACCGATCGACTGGCCCCATTTCAGGGCGTCGATGATGTCTTCCACGCAGAGCATGGAGGGAGTGTTGATGGTCTCGCCCTTGAAGATGCCTTCGATCAGCTTGCCATCCTTGGCCATGCGGAAAATCTTCGGCAACGGCCAGGCCGGGCTATAGGTTTCCAGCCGCTGCACGGCGCGCGGGCTAAGCACGATCATGCCATGCGCCGCTTCGCCGCCGGTGGCCTTCTGCCAGGACCAGGTGACCACATCCAGCTTGTTCCACGGCAAATCCATGGCGAACACCGCCGAGGTGGCATCGCAGATCGCCAAACCTTCGCGGTCATCCTTGATCCAGTCGCCGTTGGGCACTTTCACACCCGAGGTGGTGCCGTTCCAGGTGAACACCACGTCGCGGGTCCAATCCACCTGGGTGAGATCGGGCAGCGCGCCGTAGCCGGCCTTCAGGCTGCGCACATCCTTGAGCTTGAGTTCCTTGGTGATATCGCCGGCCCAGCCGGAGCCGAAGCTTTCCCAGGCCAGCACATCGATGCCGCGCGGGCCGAGCAGCGACCACAGCGCCATTTCCACGGCGCCGGTATCGGAAGCCGGCACGATGCCGATGCGGTAATCGGCGGGAATACCCAGCACCTGGCGATGCAGCTCGATGGCTTCGACAAGGCGCGCCTTGCCTTCCTTGGAGCGGTGCGACCGGCCAAGCAGGGCGTTTTTCAGGATTTCGGGGGTCCAGCCGGGGCGCTTGGCGCAGGGGCCGGAGGAGAAATGCGCGACAGCAGGACGCGCGGCAGGCTTAGTCATGTTGCTATCCTTCCAGATAGTAAGCGCCCCGTTGGGGGGGCGTGGCCCGCCGCCCTTTTAACGCGCTGTCTGCTCCGCCGCAATGGCCGATTTGGAATATTTTGCCGCAGGGCCCGCCCGCGACCGGCGGTCATTACCGTAAAATAAGCTGCAAGACAGGGCCGTTCAGGTGCCATTCATGCGCCCTGTCGTACCCGGGCAACATTGTTTCGGGAGACGCGCCTGTAATGTCCCACTCATCCCCCCTTGCCGGTTCGACTGGCCCCCTTGCCGGTTCGACTGGCCCCCTTGCCGGTTCGACTGGTTTTTCAGCGCCGCGTATCCGGCTCTGGCTGACCTGCATCCTGGTTTTCATCGGCATCGCCGCCCTTACCAGGTTGGCGCTTTCGATCTGGATCGGGCTGGATACGCCGGGCAGCATGCTGTCCATATTGAGCGCCTGGCCGGCCGGCTTGCTGGATGATCTGGCCACCGCCCTGGTGCTGGGCCTGCCTTTCCTGGCCGGGCTTTACCTGCTAGCCCGCCCGCTCAACTGGCGTATCGGCCGCCCGCTGGCGCATCTGCTGCTGCTGGTGCTGACCGGGGTTGCGGTGTTCAGCGCGGTGGCGGAAATCTTTTTCTGGAACGAGTTCAACAGCCGCTTCAACGGCATTGCGGTTTACTACCTGATCTTCCCCAAGGAAGTGATCGGCAATATCCGCGAAAGCTTCGACCTGCGGATCTATCTGCCGCCGATCATCCTGGTAGCGGCGTTGATCTATCTGCTGATGCGCCCACGCCTGCGCGCAGCCCTGGCCATGCCGCCGGTGCGCGGAGAATGGAAAGCCGCCTTACGGGCCGGCGCGCTGGCAAGCCTGCTGGCCCTGCCCGCCATGGCACTGGGGCCATTCGAACCGGCGGTGGAGCGTAATGTGAACGAGCTGGCCGTGAACGGCATACACAGCCTGCTGCGTGCCGCGCTGACCAACGACAGCAAATACGATGGCGTTTATGCCGGCATGCCGGAAGCCGAAGCCCTGCCGCTGGTGAAGGCCATGGTGCGGCAAGACAACACCACGCCGCTGGTGCCGGCCGATGCACGCAGCCTGCTGCGCCGCGTGGATAACAGCCAAGGGCGCGATCTGGCGGCGGCCAAAAAGCTGAACGTGGTGCTGATCCTGGAAGAGAGCTTCGGCTCGGTCTATTTCGAGGATGTGTTCCAGGACAAGCAGCGCGATTACGCCCGCACGGTTTCACCCAACTGGCACCGGCTGGCCGAACAGGGTCTTCTGTTCACCAATATCTATGCCACCGGCGACCGCACAGTGCGTGCGCTGGAAGCCGTGTTCACCTCGTTTGCACCGATCCCCGGCATTTCCACGGCGCGCCGCGCAGGATCGGAAGACATGCATTCGCTGCCCTTTCAGTTGAAGGCGCAAGGCTATCGCTCGCAATTCCTGTATGGCGGCCCCACCAACTTCGACAATATGGGGCATTTCTGGCAGAGCATCGGCTTCGACAGCGTGCTGGGCCAGAACGACATCAAGGATCGCGGCTTCAAGACGATCTGGGGTGTGGCCGACGAATATCTGTTCAAGGAAGCGCTGGACCGGATCGACGCCATGGCCGGACAGCCGGGGCCGTTCCTGTTTTCCATGCTGACCGTGACCAACCACCGGCCTTTCCTTTATCCCGAGGGCCGCATCGCGCAGAAGCCATCGCCCAACGAACGCGATAATTCCGCCGCCTATGCCGATTGGGCGCTGGGGCAATTCATCGACGCGGCGCGCAGCAAACCCTGGTTCGACGATACGCTGTTCGTGATGATCGGCGACCATGGCCCGAAAGTATGGGGCGCGGCGCAGATTCCGGTGCAGGCCTTCCGCGTGCCGCTGCTGTTCCTGGCGCCCAAGCATCTGCCGGCGGCGCGCAATCCGATGCTGGGGTCCAGCCTGGATGTCACGCCCACCATCATGGGGCTGCTGGGCCTGAGCTTCGACAGCCCGTTCTTCGGCGTGGATCTGCGTCATGTGCCCGAAGGCGGCGGCCGCATCGCCATGGCGCATAATTTCGACGTGGCGGTGGGCGATGGCAAACATGCCGTGGTGCTTACGCCCAAGGGCGATCTGCGCGGCTACAGCATGCAGGTGGGCGCCCATCAGCTGGAGCCGGCCAAGGATGTGCCGGAGCTGATCCGCAAACAGGCCGTGGCGATGACGCAGACCGCGCATCGCATGTTCTACGCCCACCAATATCACGAAAAATAAACCAGCCGGTTAAATCTGCTTGGCGTGTTGCTCGGCCAGTTCCAGCAGGGCCGGAGCGCGTTGCGCCACATCGCCGATAATGGTTTCGGCCACCAGCAGGCGTTTGCGCGCCTCCTCATCCAGCAGATGGCTCATATCCAGCCGGTCGATGCGAGCAACGGTTTCCTTCAATTCCCACAGCGTGGCGAGAAACACCCGCTGCGCCCCCATCGGCAGGGTGGCGGCGATTTCCAGGGCCGGAAACACCCGCAGGATCACATCGATCTTCATCTTCAGCAGGCCGGCCACCAGGTTCGTATGGTACTCGGCCAGTTGGGCATGGGCCTTGGGATCGGCATGGGCCATGCGGTTTTCGATCAGCACCAACACGCCTTCGATCTCGGTGAGCGATTCCCGGTATTCGTAATAGGGTTCGAAAGAGGATTTGGTGATGCGCTCGATGGCGCCCTCGGCCTTCTTGGCCGCGCGTTTGGTCTGCCGGTCCATGGCCTGCAACAGGGCCTCGATCTCGGCCTTGCTGTATGTCTTTTCGCCTATCCGCGTCATGCTGGAAATCTATTCCGCCGCGCGGGTGAAATCCAGATCGGCGGCATTGGCGCCGCACACAAGAACCCCGACTTTTTCGCCCGCCGCCGGCCGATAGGCACCGTTCAGCAGCGCAGCCAGGGCGGTGGCGCCGCCTGGTTCGATCACCAGCCGCAACGCATCCCACAGCGCGCGCTGGGCGGCGGCAATGGCGCTATCGGGCAGCACCAGGCTTTGCGCCACATAACGCTGGGCCAGCGGAAACATCAGCGCCCCCACCTGCTTGGCGCCCAGCGAATCAGCGGCCAGCCCGCTCACCGCCACATCCACCGGCCGGCCGGCAGCCAGGGCCGCATGCAGGCTGGGGGCGTTTTCCGGTTCCACGGCGATCAGCTTCACCCGCCCGGCATACCAGGCAGCAATGCCGCCGATCAGCCCGCCGCCGCCCACCGCCACCAGCAGAGTATCGAGATCCGGCACCTGCTGTTCGAATTCCAACGCCACGCCGCCCTGGCCCAGCAGGGTTTCCGGCTGATCATAGGCATGCACCGGCAGCGCGCCGCTTTGCGCCATCCAGGCTTCGGAAGCCGCCAGCGCATCGGCATAACGCTCGCCCACCACCCGCAAATCGGCGCCGTATTCTTTGATCCGGCGCATCTTGATCGGCGAGGACACCGTGGGCACGAAAATCGTGGCCTTGATGCCCAGCCGCTTTGCCGCATAGGCCACGGCGGCGCCGTGATTGCCGCCCGAGGCAGCCACCACGCCGGCCGGGCCTATCGGGCGTCCCGGTTGATTGGCCAACAGATTGGCGAAGGCGCCGCGCGCCTTGAATGAGCCGGAATGCTGCAGGGCCTCCAGCTTCAGATCGAGGCGGCAGGATGATGGCAGGCCGAAATCCGCCGGATCGACCCGGATCACCGGGGTGCGGCGCAGATGGGCGCGGCTGCGGGCGGCGGTTTCGGCAATGGCGGCAGAATCTATCTGTGTCATGTCCCCACTTGAACGGAAGCCAAGACGCCGATCAAGGGCGGCGCCTGCGGCATTTCTGCCCGCCCGGGTATTGGACCCCAGCGCCCGAAGGCTATATCCTGGCGCCATGCGCGATTTCGTTCATATCCTGATCCCGTTTTTCATGGTGGCCACCTTCCTGGTGCTCTGCGTGGGAATCTTCGCGCTGTTTCGCGGCGGGCGGTTCAATCGCTCCTATTCCAACCTGCTGATGCGCTGGCGCATCCTGCTGCAATTCATCGCCATCATTCTGATCGCGATTGCCGGCCTGCTGCTGGGCCGCTGACCGGAGAGCATTGCCATGGTTAAGCTTGACCGCATCTATACGCGCGGCGGCGACAAGGGCCAGACCTCGCTGGGCGATGGCGAACGGGTGGCGAAATACGATATCCGCGTGGAAGCCTATGGCACCGCCGACGAAGCCAATGCCGCCCTGGGCCTGGCCCGCCTGCATACCAATACGCCAGCGCTTGCCGAACTGGACGCCATGCTGCTGCGGATCCAGAACGACCTGTTCGACCTGGGCGCCGACCTGGCCACACCGGAGCAGGAAAACCCGAAATATCCGCCCCTGCGCGTGGTGCAGGCCCAGGTGGACCGCCTGGAAACCGAGATCGACGCGATGAATGCCGCCATTCCGCCTCTCACGTCTTTCATCCTGCCCGGCGGCAGCCCGGCCGCCGCCTATCTGCATCTGGCCCGCACCCAGGCGCGCCGCGCCGAACGCCTGGCCGTGCAGCTGGCCGAGCGCGAAACCATCAATCCCGTTGTGGTGCGCTACCTCAACCGGCTGTCGGATCACCTGTTCGTGGCCGCCCGCCATGCCAACGGCAATGGCGCCGACGACGTGCTCTGGGTGCCCGGCAAGAACCGTTAACCGTCTCGGCAATTTCTGCCGAAACAGTGTTTCAGGCCTCCGCCCGGCAATTTCTGCCGACATGACCCGCCGGAAATATTTCAACTGAAACAATGCACTAAGTCGGATTTTCGACTTGGCACACCGCTTGCTAATCACTGGCCAAAGGATTTGGTTCTAGCCAGGAGACGAGCAATGTCCATCAGTGGTGCCCTGCAAACCGCGATCACCGGCCTCAACGGGCAGTCGACCGCCATCGGGTTCATTTCCGATAACGTGGCGAATGCGACCACCAACGGCTACAAGAAGGTGGAATCGCGCTTTTCCACGCTGGTCACGCAATCCAGCGCTCAGGCCAACACGCACTCGCCGGGCGGCGCGCTGAACCAGCCGTTCTTCGCCAACAACGCCCAGGGCGCCATCCAGCAGGTCAGCTCCACCACCTCGATCGCGGTCAGCGGCGGCGGTTTCATCCCGGTGTCGAAGAAGATCGGCATCGACGACACCACCGGCCTGCCGGAATTCGAAACCACCTCCTACTACACCCGCGTGGGCGATTTCATCCAGAACGAGGATGGCTATCTGGTCAACTCGTCGGGCTACTTCCTGCGCGGCTATGCATTGACCGAAGACACCGCCACCGGCGCGCTGACCATGTCTGGCACCGCCACCGAAGTGCGCGTCTCCAATCTGCTGGATAGCCCGGTGGCCACCAGCCAGATCGAATATTCCGCCAACCTGCCGGCCAACGTGCTGGACAATGCCGGCGCCCTGCCGGCAACGCTGGCGGCCAACTCAATCCAGGTATTTGACAGCCTGGGCAATGCCCGCACGCTGGACCTGGTGTGGAGCCGCACCGCCGCCAATAACTGGGAATTGACCATCAACACGCTGGATGATACCGGCGCCACCCTCACCTTCGGCCCCGCCGCCGTCACCTTCGGCGATCTGGGCGGTGTGGTGGGCGCGGGCGTGCCCGGCACCATCGGCACCATCACCAGCGGCGGCGGCCTCACCGCGCCGGCCACCCAGGCCGATGGCGAAAATGCCGCCATGACCTTCGCGGTGGATTTCTTCGCCGACGGCACCACCCAGAACCTGACCCTGGATCTGGGCGCGTTCAATACCACCATCGGCACCACGCAATTTGCCGGCACCAGCCTGGCGCTGAACGATTTCAGCCAGAACGGCGTGCCGCGCGGCAATTTCAAGAGCCTGGCGATCGATACCAATGGCCAGGTCTCGGTGACCTTCGATAACGGCAACGTGCGGCCCTTCTACCAGCTGCAGCTCGCCAAGTTCCGCGATCCGACCGAACTGGACCGCGTGGACGGCAACGCCTTCCTGGAAACCCCCGGCTCCGGCTCCGCCGTGATGACCGATGTGGGCGGCAGCGGCGTGGGCAACCTGGTTTCCGCCGCCATCGAACAGTCCAACGTGGATATCGCCGAGGAGTTCTCCAAGATGATCGTGGCGCAGCGTGCCTATTCGGCCAATGCCCGCCTGATCACCGTGGCCGACGAACTGCTGCAGGAAACCATCAACATCCGCCGGTAAGCCGGAACACCGGCGGCGCCTGAGGCGCCGCCGCGAAAGGAAAAGCCGCCATGTCGCTCTCCGCCGCCCTTTCCACCTCGGTCTCCGCGCTCGCTGCGTTCCAGACCCAGACCCGGCTGCTCTCGGCCAACGTGGGCAATGCGCAGAACGAGAATTATACCCGCAAGGTTGCCACGCTCACCACGCCTGGCATCGACGGCCTGCCGGGCGCGCCGCTGATCTCCACCATCACCCGCGTGGCGGCCAAGGATGTACAACAGGATCATTATAATGCCCTGTCCGATTACGGCCGGCTGAAGACCGCCACCGATCTGACCCAGGGCCTGGCCGATATCATCGACGCCACCAACACCGATGGCAGCCAGCCTGAACTGGCCGCCCTGCTGTCGCGCTTCGAGGATTCTTGGAAGACCCTGGAAGCCAACCCGGAAAGCGCCGCTGCGGCGGAAAACGCGATCCGTCGCGGCCAGGATCTGGTGCTGAAGATCAATCAGCTGAATGCCCGCCAGACCGAGCTGCGCACCCGCGCCGACGAGCAGGCCGAAGCTGCCGTGCAGACCATCAACACCGCTTCGGTGGAAATCCAGAAGCTGAACGTGCAGATCACCGCAGCATTGGGCGCCGGCCAGCCGACCGGCGACCTGGAGGATTTGCGCGACCAGCAGGTGCGCCGTATCGCCGACCTGGTGGATGTGCGCGTACTCACCAACGATCGCGGCGAATTGAGCGTCTACACCACCGGCGGCATCCAGATCTCCGGCACGGTGGCGCAGCAATTCACCTATAACCGTTCGTCCACCACCACGGCCGGCACCATCACCTATCAGGGTTCCACCAATTCGCTGAACTCCGGCATCCTGAATGGCAGCTTGCGGGCCGCGCTGGATTATCTGGACCCCACCGATGCGGCGCTGAACAGCACCGATCCCAATGTGGGCACGCTGGCGAAATACGCCAACCAGCTGGATGCCTTCGCCTATAATCTCGTCACCCTGGTGAACAACGCCTATGCCGGCGCGGAAAACCGCGTGCCCGCGCCCACACCGGCGGAAGGCACCGAGTTCTTCACCGCCTTCACCGCCGCCGAAACCGGCTTCGAGGCGCAATCGCTCACCATCAACGCCGATCTGCTGACCGGTGCCGCCAGCCTGAAGGTTCTGGCCGCCGGCCCGATTCAGCAGGCGATGCGCACCACCTTGATCACCGCCGCCGACATCAACCGTTCCGGCGTGACCGACAATACCGGCGGCGCGCAATCCAACGGCCTGGCGATCAACAACGTGAACCTGTTCGGCCTGGTGGACGGCATCATGGCCTACACGGCCCGCGCCACCGATGTGAACCAGGTGAACCGCGATTCCGCCGAACGCGTGGAACACACGCTGGATCAGAAATACCGCAACCTCACCGGTGTCGATATCGATACCGAACTCGCGACCCTGCAGGTGCTGCAGAACAATTATGCCGCCATGGCGAATGTTCTGAACGCCATCACCCGCATGTTCGACGAAGTCATCACGATCGGGAGGTAAACCATGGTTGCCGCAATCGGTTCCACCCAGCTCGCGCGCATCTTCGACCAGACGCGCCAGATTCGCCAATTGAACCTGCAACTGACCATGCAGCAGGGCCAGCTTTCCTCGGGCCGTTTTGCCAACGGCCTGATCGGCGTGGCCCCGCGCGCCCAGGAACTGGGCGACCTGAAGGCCGAGTTGAAGACCGTGGAAACCTACCAGAGCGGCGTGCTTTCGGCACAGAACCGTGTGCGCCTCTATGGCTTGTCGCTGGAGCAGATCATCAACACGGCGACCGACGCCAAGGATCTGATGATCAAGAATCGCGACAGCTTCTTCGCCTCCACCTCGGCGCCAGCGGCGCAGGCCAATGTGCTGCTCGATCGGATCGGCACCCTGCTGCAGACCAAGGACAACGACCGCTTCATCTATGGCGGCCGCAATTTCCAGATCAATCCGATCAACGGCCAGCTTTCGGCCAATGCGCTGCTGGGCCAGAACTATACCGCCGGCGCGGTGCCCGGCGCCTATACCAACATCACCGAAGCCGACCCGGTGGCCAACCAGGTGGAATATCTGAACTTCCCCTCCACCGACGATGGCGAGAATTTCCAGATCAAGGACAATTACTATTTCGACCGCACCGGCTATGCCCCGGTAGACGATCCGGCCACCCCGGACGTGGATGAAAGCACCACGGGCGCCGCCGAAACGGAATTCGTCGGCCTGTTCGTGGACGACAACGAACGGGTGGAATACGGCCAGACCGCCGCCGATCCGGCCTTCCAGCGCGTGGTGGATGCCATCGTGCGCTTCCGCTCGGCAATCCAGGATATCGGCGATAATCAGCTCTACACCCAGCGCGTGGACGATGCCATCGCCCATCTGGAAACCGCCATCGGCCAGTTGAAGAACGTCGCCTCGGCCAACGGCCATGTGGAACAGCGCCTGAAGGAAGTGCAGTTGCGCCACGACCGCAGCAAGGATGTGCTGAAAACCCGCATCGGCGGCATCGAGAATGTGGACGTGGCCGAAACCGCCACCCTGATCAAGTCGCTGCAGACCTCGCTGGAAGCCAGCTACACCATTACCCGCGACAGCCTGCAGCTCTCGCTGGTGAACTACCTGCGCTAAACCGTTGCCCGGATAACCCAGGCTCTGGCTTTGGCTCTGGCTTTGGCGCCGGCTCTGGCTCTGGCTCTGGCGGGGTTGATAAATAAGGCGGTTATCCTATAGTCCCGGGCCAATCGAAGGGTCCGGGGTCATGGATATCTATCTGCACAACACATTGTCGCGCACCAAAGAGAAATTCGTGCCGGTGCAAGCCGGCCGGGTGACGATGTATGTCTGCGGCCCCACCGTGTATAATTTCGCCCATATCGGCAATGCCCGCCCGGCCGTGGTGTTCGACGTGCTGCGCCGGTTTCTGGCCAGCGAATACGCCGAAGTGGTCTATGTGCGCAACGTCACCGACGTGGACGACAAGATCAACGCCGCCGCCAAGGCCGAGGGCGTGCCGATCGGCGTGATCACCGAGCGCTATCTCGCCGCCTATCATGCCGACATGCAGGCGCTGGGCGTGCCGCCGCCGGGCATCGAGCCGAAGGTGACCGGCCACATCCCGCAGATCATCGAGATGATCCAGCGGCTGATCGCCAATGGCCATGCCTACGAGGCGGAAAGCCATGTGCTGTTCAACGTGCCGTCCTATCCGGACTATGGCCGGCTTTCCGGCCGCAACCGCGACGAGATGATTGCCGGCGCCCGGGTGGACGTGGCGCCCTACAAGCGCGACGCAGCGGATTTCGTGCTGTGGAAACCCTCGCCCGAGGGTGTGCCGGGCTGGGACAGCCCCTGGGGTTTCGGCCGGCCGGGCTGGCATATCGAATGCTCGGCGATGATCGATGCCAATCTGGGTTCCGGCCCGGTCGACATCCATGGCGGCGGCCATGACCTGATCTTCCCGCATCATGAAAACGAGATTGCACAAAGCACCTGCGCCAATAGCGGCCGGCTGGGCGGCCAGCCCTTCTGCCGCTATTGGATGCATAACGGCTTCGTCAACGTGGATGCCGAGAAGATGTCGAAATCGCTGGGCAATGTGCTGCTGGTGCGCGACCTGCGCGACCAGGCGCCCGGCGAGGCGATCCGGCTTGCCCTGCTCTCGGCGCATTATCGTCAGCCGCTGGATTGGAGCGATGTCGGCCTGCGCGATGCCAAAGCGCAGCTCGACCGGCTGTATCGCGCATTGGAGACATTGCAGGATGTGCAGGCCGCAGACCTGCCGGCACCGGATTCATTCCGCGCCGCGCTGGCCGACGATCTGAACACGCCCAAGGCGCTGGCCGAACTGCATGCGCTGGCCAATGCCGTGAACAAGGCGATAGACCCGGATGAGCGCGGCCGCCTGAAAGGCCAGATGCTGGCCGCAGGCAAGCTGCTGGGCCTGCTGGAGCAAAATCCGGTCAGTTGGTTCAAGGGCGATGAGGATAGCGGCGAAGCCGTCGAGATCGAAGCCGCCATCGAACGCCGTAAGGCAGCCCGCGCGGCGAAGAACTGGGCCGAAAGCGACCGCATCCGCGATGAACTCGCGGCCCGCGGCATCCTGCTGGAAGACAAAGCCGGCATCACCACATGGCGGCGAGCGCCATGACGGCCACGAGCCAGAGCGTTGCCGAGGCCCAGGCCGAAATCATCGAGGATTTCGGCCTGTTCGACGATTGGATGGATCGCTATCGCTTCCTGATCGATCTGGGCCGCGCGCTGCCGCCTTATCCGGACGCGCTGCGTACCGATGAATGGCGGGTGAAAGGCTGTATCAACAAGGCCTGGCTGCATGGCGAGGCCCGCGATGGCAAAGTGTATTACCAGGCCAGCAGCGAAAGCGAGATCGTGGCCGGACTGATCGCCCTGCTGCTGAAGGTCTATTCCGGCCGCAGCCCGGCCGAGATCGTGAACAACCCGCCCGACTTCCTGGAAAAGATCGGCGTGTGGGAGAATATCACCTCCAACCGCATCAATGGCCTGAAGGGCATGATCGGCCTGATCCAGGGCGTGGCCAAGGCGGCGCTTTAAAGCGCGGCAATCAGGATTGTTTCGCCTCGATCTGGTCGATTGCCTTCACGGTGGCTTCAAACGGCAGCAGCACGGCATTGTGGCGCGCCTTGTGGTCGCGCACCGGGCTCAGCACTTCCAGGTCGGTGAAGGCGCCGCCGGCGAAATCCGGCCCGGGCGGCGGGGCGCCCTCCTTCAGCATGGCGCGCATGCGGGCCAGCAGATCGCGCAGGGTGGCGGCATCCTGGCCCACCACATGGCGACCGAAAATCGAGGCCGCAGCCTGGCCCAGCGCACAGGCTTTCACCAATTGGCCATAGCCCACCACCCGGCCGCCTTCCATCTTGATATCCACGGTGATCCGGCTGCCGCAGAGCGGACTGTGATGCGTCACCGTGGCATCGGGCGCCGGCAGGCGCTCGGTCTGGCCAATATGTGCCGCAAAATCAAGGATTTTTTCGTTATAGAGGGCATTCAGCATGGGGGCGCTCCGCCCCGCTGCGACAGGTTGCCGGGCAGGTGGGTTGCCGGGCGGGGATACCAACGATATATAACGGCCCGAATTCATAGGACAACAGGCGCCTGCCGGTTCCGGATTTTCCGGTCTGGCCCGGTTGCCGGGAGAAAGCCCCATGTTCGCCAAGCGCGTGAGTATCGAGCAGGTAGAGGAAGGCCATGAATTGGCCCCGAAATTCGATACGGATGGCCTGCTGCCCTGCGTGACCACCCAGGCCGATACCGGCGAGGTGCTGATGCTGGGCTACATGAATGCCGAGGCGCTGAAGCGCACCATCGCCACCGGCGAAGCGCATTATTACAGCCGCAGCCGCAAGACGCTGTGGCACAAGGGCGCCACCTCGGGCCTGGTGCAGCAGGTGGTGGAGATGCGCATCGACGACGACCAGGATGCAGTCTGGCTGCGCGTGCGCATTCCGGGCGACGCTTCCTGCCATGTCGGCTACCGTTCCTGCTTCTACCGTTCGGTGCCCACCGGCCAGGGCGAAACCGAAAGCCCGGTGGCGCTGAATTACGAAGAGCAGGAAAAGACCTTCGATCCGAAGGCGGTTTATGGCGACGCGCCCAACCCGACCATTCTCTGAAACCGCCAGCCCGGTTTTCCGATCTTCAAAATCCCAGCATCTCGCGGGGATAGAATAGCAGCCGGTCGCCGGGCCGGATGCCGGTCTGGTCCTGCGCCAGATCGAGCACGCCATCGCTGCCGGTAAGCGAACCGATCACGGCCGCACCATCCAGCGGATATTTACGGGCCAGCCAGCCGCCATCCGGCCCCGGATAAAGGCTGGCGCGCAGCCATTCGCGCCGGCCCGGCTTTTTCTCGAAATGGAAATCCGCCTGCACCGCAAAGCCCTGCAGCAGGGGCAATGCATAGCCGGCCAGCCTGGCCAGCAGGGGCCGTGCGAAAAACGCGAAGGTGAGCGCCGCCGCCGCCGGATTGCCAGGCAGCCCGAAATAGGCCGCGGAAGCGATCCGCCCCAGCGCCACTGGCCGCCCGGGCTTGATCGCCAGACGCCACAGATGCAGCGAACCCAGGGCGGTGATGGCCGCCTTCACGTGATCCTCCTCGCCCGCCGACACGCCGCCGGAGCTGATCACCGCATCATGCCCGCTGGCCGCTTCGGCAAGCGTGCTGCGCAAAGCCTCGGGCCGGTCTGGCTGGATGCCAAGATCGGTAACGGCGCAGCCCAGCCGCCTCAGCAGGCCGGCCAGCATGGGGCGGTTGGCATCGTATATCCCGCCGAGCGGCAGGCTGGCGCCGGCCTCGTGCACCTCATCGCCGGTAGACAGCAGCGCCACCCGCAACGGCTTGTAAACCCGCAGGCTGCCATGGCCGCAAGCCGCCACCAGGGCCAGTTCGGCCGGGCCGAGCCGGCGGCCTATGGCCAGGGCCTGCCTGCCGGCGGCGATATCCTCGCCCGCCAGGCGGCAATTGGCCCCCTTGGCGATGCCGGCGGGCAGCCATACCTGCCCGCCCTCCAGGCGGCAATCCTCCTGCATCAGCACGGTGTCGAGGCCAGCCGGCATCGGCGCCCCGGTGAAAATGCGCACGGCATGGCCGGCCGGCACCGGGCCGGTATAGGGCCGGCCGGCAGCCGCACGGCCCAGCAGGGTCAATCGCGTGGGCGCCCCTTGCGACAGATCGGCATAGCGCACGGCATAGCCATCCATGGCGGCATTGTTGGCCGGCGGCACATCCAGCCGTGCCAGCACCGGCTCGGCGAGCGCGCGGCCCAGGCAAGCGCCGAGCGGCAGGCTTTCGCTATCGACAACCGGCTCCAGGCGCGACAACAGATCGGCCAGGGCGGCATCCAGGCTTTGCAGCCCGCCGCCGTCATGGGCGAAGCAATCGTCGCTAAGCCGCGCCATGGCGGCTTCCCTGCCCATGCAAATGCGACCCCGGCCAAAGCGGCGCGCTGCGCATCCAGGTCTGGATGAAATCCGCGATGCCGGCGGCATCGTCGATATCCAGGCGCGGCGCCGTGCGGTGCGGCGGATCGGTATCGCACGCCACGGCTATGATTGCCGGATCGTCGGGCTGCAGCAGCGGCTGGCCGTTGGCCTGGCGCCAGATCTCGATCTTGGCATGGCCCTCGCGCTTGTAGCCCTCCACCAGCACCAGATCCACCGGGCTCATGCGGGCAAGCAGCGCCTCCAGCCCGGGCTCTGGTTGATCGCGCAATTCATGCAGGATGGCATAGCGCCGGGCCGAGGCGATCAGCACCTCGCTGGCGCCGGCGGCGCGATGGCGGTAGCTATCCTTGCCCGGCACATCCACATCGAAACCATGATGCGCATGTTTCAGCGTGGAAACCCGCATTCCGCGCGACACCAGCAATGGAATCAGCTTTTCCAGCAAGGTTGTCTTGCCGGCGCCGCTAAAACCCGTGATGCCCAAAACCCGCATCTCAATGCCTTTCATTGCCGCAAATAGGCCGCCGGACTGGATTTTTGTCTCTACCGCCATACTGTTACAGGATCGGCCCTGGACCACCAAGGGCCCTGGACTAGCAAGATTTTGAGCTTGGCTGGGCCTTGTAGCCGATACGGGAAGCATGCGGCAGGGCAAACAATTTTTCCCCTGGCCATGTAGGCCCCCCGGCGCGGTTTGGGTATTCTGGCCCTCCCCGCCCGGGCATTTCCATTCCGCCCGGATAAACGAACAATCTTCGAAGGATTTTGGTCATGACCGCCCCTTTCTCGCTGATGAAACTCCCCTATGCCGATGATGCGCTCAGCCCGGTGATCAACGCCGGCACGATCGGCTTCCATTACGGCAAGCATCACAACACCTATGTGGTGAACCTGAACAAATTCGCCGCCGATGACGCCTCGCTGCAGGGCAAGAGCCTGGAGCAGATTATCAAGGATGCCGCCGGCAAGGCCGACAAGGTGGGCGTGTTCAACAACGCAGCCCAGGTCTGGAACCATGATTTCTACTGGCTGTCGCTGAAGGCCAATGGCGGCGGCAAGCCCAGCGGCAAGATCGCCGATCTGATCAAGGACAGCTTCGGCGACTACGACAAGTTCAAGGCCGATTTCGCCGCCGCCGCCGTGGGCCAGTTCGGCTCGGGCTGGGCCTGGCTGTGCAAGGAAGGCGGCAAGCTGACCATCCGCAAGACCCCGAATGCCGAAACCCCGATCACCGTGGCCGGCGTCACCCCGCTGCTCACCATCGACGTGTGGGAGCATGCCTATTACCTGGATTGGCAGAACCGCCGCCCCGATTACGCCAATGCCGTGATCGACAAGCTGCTGAACTGGGACTTCGCGGAAAAGAATCTCGGCTGAGCGTCGCAGCCGACGCCGATGAAACGAAACGGCCGGGCATTGCCCGGCCGTTTTTGTTTCGGCAATCACACGGCACGCCAAAGAGCGCCTGCTGGATTTCAAAAAAACCGTCACCCTCGGGCTTGTCCCGGGGGGCCATCTTTCGGCACCCATGCTGGGTCCGGCATGGACCCTCGCAACGAGTGCGAGGGTGACGAAGGAAGGGGGACCGCTCCGCCAGGGCGTGCGTTCAATTCCCCCAGCCCGTCAGGGCGTGCGTTCAATCACCCAGCCCGTCAGGGCGTCCGCTCTATCATCGTGCCCACGCCATGGGCGGTGAACAATTCCAGCAGCAGCACATGCGGGATGCGGCCATCCAGGATATGCGCCGCCTGCACGCCGCCGCGCACGGCATCCAGGCATGTTTCCAGCTTGGGGATCATGCCGCCCGAGATGGTGCCATCGCCCATCAGCACCAGCGCTTCCTTGGTGGTAAGCGTGGGGATCAGGTGTTTTTCCTTGTTCAGCACGCCGGCCACATCGGTGAGCATCAGCAGCTTGCTGGCCCCCATGGCAGCAGCAATCGCGCCGGCAGCCGTATCGGCGTTGATGTTATAGGTCTCGCCATGGTCGCCAACGCCCACCGGCGCCACCACCGGAATGATGTTGGAATTCTGCAGCGTGCGCAGGATTTCCGGGTTGACCCGGGTGGGCTCGCCGACAAAACCGAGATCCAGCAGCTTCTCGATATTGGAACCGGGATCGCGCACCGAGCGCCGCAGCTTGCGGGCCTCGATCAACCGGCCATCCTTGCCCGACAGGCCGATGCCGGTGCCGCCGGCGCCGTTGATGGCGGTGACAACCTGCTTGTTGATGGACCCGGCCAGCACCATCTCCACCACCTCTACGGTGGCCTGATCGGTGACGCGCAAACCATCGATGAACTCGCTCTTGATCTTCAGGCGCTCCAGCATCGCGCCGATCTGCGGGCCGCCGCCATGCACCACGATGGGGTTGATGCCGACCTGCTTGATCAGCACCACATCGCGGGCGAATTCATTGGCCAGATGCTCGTCGCCCATGGCATGGCCGCCGTATTTGATCACCATGGTCTGGCCGGCGAAGCGGCGCATATAGGGCAGCGCCTCCGACAATACCTTGGCGGTATCCTGCAAATGCGCTTCGAGCGGCTTGGGGCCAGAGGTCTTCATCATGGGTAAACGTCCCGGATTTTCGTCTTATGGCGCGGGCGGTTATAGCCGATGGGGCCTTTCTAGGCCACCCCTGTCAGGCGAGCTCTGCGATTTCCGCCCGCAATTCAGGGATGCCCAGGCCGGCATAGCTGGAGGTGACCAGCACATCGGGATGGGCAGCCACCCGGCGCTTCACCCGCGCCTGCGTGGCGGCCAGCGTGGCGGCCAGTTCGGCCGGCTTGGTCTTGTCGGCCTTGGTCAGCACGATCTGGTAGACCACCGCCGCCTCGTCGAACACGCCCATCACATCCTCATCGGAATCCTTGATGCCATGCCTGCTATCCACCATCAGCAGCACGCGGCGCAGATTGGGCCGGCCCTTGAGGAAATCCAGCGTCAGGCGCGTCCAGTCGGCGGCAGCCTGCTTGCCCACCTTGGAATAACCATAGCCCGGCAGATCGACCAGCCAGAGCTTAGCCCCGAGTTCAAAGAAATTGAGCTGCTGGGTGCGGCCCGGCGTATTGGACACGCGCGCCAGGGTTTTGCGGCCGGTCAGCGCATTGACCAGGCTGGACTTGCCCACGTTGGACCGGCCGGCAAAAGCCACTTCCGGCAAACCCGGCGGCGGCAGCATCTCAACCGTGGCGGCGCCGGCCTTGAATTCGCAGGGACCGGCGAATAGCAGCCGGCCCCGCTCCATCTGCTCCGGCGAATACGTGCCGGCGTTTGCCATCTACTTCTTGCCGGAGGGCTTGGCGGCGTCGGGCTTGGCCGCGTCCGTATCCGCACCGCCGCCGATCTTCACGCCCATGCGGCGCATGATGATGATCTGCTGGATGATGCTGAGCGTGTTGTTCCACGACCAGTAGATCACCAGGCCGGAGGCGAAGGAGCCAAGCATGAAGGTGAAGATGATCGGCATCAGGCCGAAAATCTTGGCCTGCACCGGATCCGGCGGCTGCGGGTTCAGACGCATCTGCAGCCACATGGTGACACCCATGATGATCGGCCAGATGCCCAGCGAAACGATATGCAGCATGCCGCCCACGGCAAACACCGCCGGCACGTCATACGGCAACAGGCCGAACAGGTTGATCCACGAAGTGGGATCGGGCGCCGAAAGATCCTTGATCCAGCCGAAGAACGGCGCATGGCGCATTTCGATGGTGATGTAGAGCACCTTGTAGAGCGCGAAGAAGACCGGAATCTGCAGCAGGATCGGCAAGCAGCCGGCCGCCGGATTCACCTTTTCGCGCTTGTAGAGATCCATCAGCTCGCGCTGCATCTGCTCGCGATTCTCGCCATGGCGTTCGCGCAGCTTCTGCATCTCGGGCTGCAGCTTCTTCATCGCGCTCATCGCCACATAGGATTTGTAGGCCAGCGGGAAGAACAGCAGCTTCACCGCCACGGTGAAGAGCAGCATGGCGATGCCGATCGAGCCGACCACGCCATGGATCCAGTCGATGGCGAAGAAGATCGGCTTGGTGAGGAAATGGAACCAGCCCCAGTCGATGGCCAATTCGAAGCGCGGGATATTCTGCTGCTCTTCGTAGCGGTCGATCAGCTTGGTCTGCTTGGCGCCGGCATAAAGCAGGCCGGCCGATTGCGCCTTGGCGCCGGCGGCAACCGTAACGCCGCCGCCCAGCCAGTCGGTCTGATACCGATCCACGCCATTCACATTGCTGTGGCTGAAGCGTGCCTTCACATTCTGCTGCACGCCGGGCACCAGCGCGGCAAGCCAGTATTTGTCGGTAAGGCCGAGCCAGCCGCCCACGGAATCGACCTCGATCGACTTCTCCTTCACCATGTCGGAATAGCTGAGTTCCTTCAGCGTGGCCTTCTCGTCGGCCTTGGGGCGGAACACGCCGAGCGGACCTTCATGCAGGATATAGAGGCCATCGGTCTTGGGCGTGCCGTGGCGCGACAGCAGGCCATAGGGGAACAACGTCACCGGCTTGTCGGTCTTGTTCTCCACGCCCTGGGTGACGGTGAACAGGAAATCCCGATCCAGCGCAATCACGCGGGTGAAGATCAGGCCTTCGCCGTTATCCCAACTCAGCGTCACGCTATCATCGGGCTTCAGCGTGGTCTTGTCGGCGCTCCACTGGGTTTGCGGGCCAGGCAGTTTCACGCTGGCATCGGGCGCGGCGGTCCAGCCGAACTCGGCGTAATAGGCATGCGGTGTGCCGGCCGGAGAGAACAGCGTGATCGCCGGGCTCTTGGGATCGATGGTCTCACGATAATCGGGCAGAATCACATCATCGATGCGGCCGCCCACCAGGTTGATCGAACCGCGCAGGCGCTGGCCATCCACGGTGATGCGCGCGGTCTGCGCAAGGGCCGCATCGCGGCTCTGCGGCAGGGCCGCGCCGGCCTGGCCCGGCAAAGCCGGCAACTGGCTGAGGCCCGGCTGGGCCGCCTGACCCGGAGTCGGTGCCGTGCTGCCGGCCTGGCCGTTGGTCTGGCTCACCGTCTGCTGTTGGGCCTGCTGCTGGCGCTGGCGTTCCTGCTTGGGTGCTTCCACGAAAAACTGGAAGCCCAGCATGATGGCCACCGAAAGCGCGATGGCGATAATGAGATTCTTCTGATCCGACATCAGGATTAATCCGCCTTGTTGGGCAATGCCGGCACATCTTCCGGCAAAGCGGGAACAGGATCGAAGCCACTGCCCCCGAAGGGATTGCAGCGGGCCAGCCGCCAGGCAGCGAGCGCACCGCCACGCAGCGCACCATGCCGTTCCAGCGCCTCGAGCGCATAGCACGAGCAGGTCGGCTGGAAGCGGCAGTTATGCCCCACCCAGGGGGATAGAAACAACCGGTAGGCCTGCACCGGCAGCGCAAGAATGCGTGCGCCCGGTGTCATAATGCCACCCCGGTTACGATACAGCCCGTCATGATGAGGCCGATCATGATGAAGCCGGTCATGATGAAGCCGGTCATGATGCTGCCCCATCCCGCCACAGGCGCAGTTTGCGCAGGGCGCGCTCCAGATCGCCCCGCAACTCGGCATAGGGCCGAGCCGGCGTGGCCTGGCGCGCCACCAGCACATAGGCATGGCCGGGCATGGCATGGCGGGGCAGATATTCGGCCGCCAGCGCCTTCAGGCGGCGGCGGGCGCGATTACGCAGCACCGCATTGCCAACCTTGCGGGAGGCCGTGAAGCCGACAGGCATGGTTTTTTGATCGGATTCGGCTTGATCGGATTCAGCTTGATCGGATTCAGGGGCAGCCTGCAGCAGCAAGCCAGGCTGCACGGCGCGGCGTTCGGCGGATTGAACGCGCAGGTAATCGGCGCGGCGCAGAATACGCGCCAGACCGTTCACGATCTTGGGTGGTTTACCCGGCTTGCCAGGCTTTGCAGCCTGGTCACCGCCAGACCCCTGGTTCGGGCCCTGTTTCGGGCCCCGGTTTTCCCGGCGGCCGGCGGCAAGCATGGCTGAAGAATCAGGCCGAAAGCTTCTTGCGGCCGGCAGAACGACGAGCCGAAATCACCTTCTGACCACCCTTGGTGGCCATGCGGGCGCGGAAGCCATGACGGCGCTTGCGCACCAGCTTGCTGGGTTGATAGGTCCGTTTCACGACACCACTCCGTCCAAAGTCAGTCTAAACCGTGCAAAGCGCAGGTTTTCCGCCCCCGGCATTCCGGGAAATCGAGCAAAACCGCGCAAAAGCGCAAAAAAGGGCCTGATGGCAGGCCCCGCCGAATTTCGGCCCGGTGTATAGGGGTTTGCGGGCCAGGAGTCAACCGCATAGGTCGCCTCATGGGCAGACCGTATATAAGAGGCCACACCCAAGCGCAAACCGAGGCAAAATGGCGCGAATGCCATTGACGGGGCGGGCCACAGCCCCTATAACCCGCCCCGATTTCGGATTCCCCAGTATTATTGAGAGAAAGAGGTGCGTCATGGCTCGTCGTTGTGAAGTGACCGGCAAGGGCGTTCAGTTCGGTCATAATGTGAGCCACGCAAACAACAAGACCCTGCGTCGCTTCATGCCGAACCTGCATGCGGTGACCCTGATCTCCGAGGCGCTTGGCCGCGGCGTGAAGCTGCGTCTGTCGGCCCAGGGCCTGCGCTCGGTGGAGCATAACGGTGGCCTGGACAATTGGCTGGTGAAGACCGCCGATACCAAGCTGTCTGACGATGCCCGCAAGCTGAAGCGCCAGATCAAGAAGCTGATTGCCAAGCAGGCCGCCTAAAGCCTGACTTTCCGGTAAATAAACCACCCTAAGCCCGCCCCCCTTGAACAGGGGCGGGCTTTGTGTTTTCAAGGCTCCAGCCGGAAAATCAGCAGCAATGTGCGCTGCGAGCGGCTGTGATTGTCGTCCGACATCAAATACAGCCACGGCGCTCCATCGGGGCCGATCCGGACATCCATCGCTTCGAGATTGTCGTTGGCATAGGGCCGCATCCATTCGGCCAGCCGCTCGGGCTGCAATACGCCGCCGGCCTCGATGGCCTGCCCCGACACCCGGCTCAACCGCACCGCCCACCCCGCCAGCCAGCGAAAATCCCGCTCCAGCACCAGGATATCCCTGCGATTCCCTGGCAGTTTCACGGCATCGGTGGGCCGGAAATCCCCTGTCAGCGGCCAGGACAGCCGAGTCCATTCCCCCGCGCGGCGCAGCCAGAGCGGCGCAAAGCCGGCTTCACCGGGCAATGGCTGCTCGGCCAGCAGCAGCAAATCCGCCGCCTGGCCATTATTCGCGCCCAGCAAGACCACCGATTCCAGCCCGCCATTGCCAGGCAGCCGGGCGATATCGCCGGGCAACGGGATTTCCAACGGTGGCGCCCTGCCTTCCGGGCCGCCGGGGTAATACAGCAGCCGGTGGCGGCGCTCGAAACTGACCCAGGCAGCGCCGGATTCGTCGCGCCGCAGACCTTCCGCATCGGTGCTTTGCCGCCCCTCCAGCACCCGGCCATCCGGCCCCAGCAGCGGCCGCAGCGCCGCTATGCGCACCATGCCGGGCACACCATCGGGCCGCAGCGCGAATTCCATCCGCAGCCAATGGCCGCGATCCGATACCGCCCAGGCGCCGCCGCCATCGGCATCCACGCTCAGCCCGGAATAACCGCCGAAGCGTGAATCATCCGAGGCCAGGATCAACCCACCCAGATACCGCAAGGCCCCAAGCCGTGTATCCTCGGGCAGCCCAGGATTGAGTTCCAGCGCCGCCGAATTAACCGATAGAGTGTTGTTTTCATTCGCAGGCTGCGAAAAAGCCGCCGGACCATGGCAAAGCCCGGCCGATGCGAAAAGGCAAATTGCCCAAAACCGCATCATTGCTGTTAAACTGCGGGGATACCGAGGGAAAGCCGCCATCCGATCTCCGGCCGAATAAGAATGCAACATCGCAAGCCTAGCAATATCGCGCTACCGTTGTCCGCCTTCATGGCGTTGATTTTGCTGTCGCTGGCGATTGCCGTCGGCGTGCAGCTGACCCGCCAGCGCACCGACGATCTCGAACAGGCCAAACGCAGCGCCGAAAGCCTTGCGCGCGTGCTGGACGAACATGCCGCGCGCACCTTTTCAAGCGCCGATCTGTTTTTGCAATATTTCGCCGACACGCTCTCCGACGACGATTTGCATTCGTCCAGCGAATTGCGCAGCACCAGCCAGCATATGGGGCGACTGATCGACGACCTGCCGCAATTGCGCGGCTTTGTGATCACCGATGAAAACGGCGATGTGATGGCTGAAAGCACTGCCGATCCGCCGCATCGGCTGAACCTGTCTGATCGCCGCTATTTCAAAATTCACGCTGAGCGGCCGGATGCCGGCATGTTCATCGACGAACCGACCCAGAGCCGTTTCAGCGGCGCCTGGATCATTTCGCTCAGCCGACGGATCGAAAGAGCCGATGGCAGTTTCGCCGGCGTGGTGGCCGTGGGTGTCGATCCGGAATATTTCGCCAATCTCTATCGTCGCCTGCAGCCGCATGAGGATTCCATGCTGGGGCTGTACAACACCAACGGCACCAGGCTGATGCGCCACACCCTGCGCCAGCAGGATATCGGCACATCGGATGCCAATCTTTCGCTGTTCCGCACGTTTTTGCAGCAAGCCGGCAACGGCCGCTATTATAGCAGCGGCATTTCCGATGGCATCAAGCGGCATATTGCCTATCGCAGCGTGGCCGGCTATCCGCTGGTGGTGGTTGCCGGGGTTTCCGAAGCCAGCGCGCTGGCCCGCTGGCAACAGAATCTACGCACCGATCTGGTTGTGCTGCTGGTGGCCGCCCTGCTCAGCCTGGCGCTGGGATTGCTGCTGAACCGCCAGATGCGCGCCACACGGCGGGCGGAACAACGATTGTTCGATGCCATCGAGCGCGCACCCGATGCCTTCGTGCTCTACGACAAGAACGACCGGCTTATGCTGTTCAACCAGCGTGCCGCCGATTTCTATCCGGCGCTGAAAGGTCCGATCCCTCACGGCCGCAGCTATCAAGATCTGCTGCAACAGGATATCGCCGGCGGCCATGTGGCGATGGATGAGAAGGCTTTTGCCGATTGGATGTCGTTGCGCGACGATAAATTGCGCAAACAGCGCAGTGGCTTCACGGTGGAAACCGTACTGAAAAACGGTCGCTGGCTGCGCATCTCGGAAATGCCCACCGCGGATGGCGGTTTTGTCGGCGTGGCCGGCGATATCACCGCGTTGAAGCAGGCCGAAGCCCGCCTGCGCGATGCGCTTTCAGCCGTGGATGAAGGCTTCGCGCTCTATGATCCGCAGGGCCGCCTGGTACTGGCCAACAAGCTTTTCTACGATTTCACCGGACACGATCCGGCAATCGTGAAACCCGGCACCCATGGCATGGAGCTGCTTGCCATGATGGCCGAACGCGAATTCGCCCATCTATCGGCAGAAGAAGCCAAAGCCGCGCTTGATGCGGCACGCGAGGATTTTCTGCATCCCAGCGGCGTGCCGATGGATTTGCAATATCGGCCGGATTTCTGGCTGCGCATCACCCACCAACGCACCGCCGAAGGCGGCACAATGGCAACCTATGCCGATATCTCCGATATCAAGCGCACCGAACAGCGCCTGCTGGCCGCCATCGACAGCATGCCCGATGGCTTCGTGCTGTATGATGCCGATGGCGTATTGCAACTTGCCAATCGCCGCTTCTACGAAATATCCGGCTACGATCCCGCCCTCGTGAAGGTGGGCATGCATTTCGAGCAATTGCTTGCCGAGTTCCACCGGCTCAACCATGGTAAGAATCCGGTGGTGGATGTGGATGCCATGATCCGGCAATTGCGCGAAGGTGTGATCAACCCCGTATCCACGCCGTTGATCGCCGAATTGCGCCCTGGTTTCTGGATACAGATTTCCCGCCATAAATTGGCCGATGGCGGTGTGATCTCGCTGTTCAGCGATATTTCCGCGATCAAACGCGCCGAGCAGCAGTTGGTCGATGCCATCGAAAGCATTTCCGAAGGCTTTGTGCTGTACGATCGCCAAAACCGCCTGGTGCTGTGCAACAGCCGGTTCCGCGAATACCACCCGGAGCTGGTGCCCCTGCTGCGCCCGGGCATGTCGTTCGCCGATATCCTGCAGCCCGGCAACCGCAGCAGCGACGGCCCCGCCAGGCTGAATAACAATGGGCGTGCAAACGCCGAAGCCGCGATGATCGGCATGGGCAACAGCGAATTGCACCTGAACGATGGCCGCTGGCTGCGCACCACCGAACGCCGCACCTCCGATGGCGGTCTGGTTGGCGTCAGCACCGATATCACCGCGCTGAAGCAGCAGCAGACCATCCTGGAGCGCAATCTCTCCGATCTGGAAGTCGCCAAGCAGCAATTGGAGGAGCAGGCCTCGCGGCTGGGCGACCTGGCCGACCGCTATGCCTTGGAGAAAGAGCGTGCCGAGGCCGCAAATCGCGCGAAGTCCGACTTTCTGGCCATGATGAGCCACGAAATCCGCACGCCGCTGAATGGCGTGCTGGGCAGCATCGGCCTGCTGGGCGATACCGGGCTGGATGCCGAACAGCGCCGCCTGATGGCTGCCGCGCGCGAATCCGCCGAGCATCTGCTCACTCTGCTGAACGACATTCTCGATTTCTCCAAACTGGAGGCCGGCAAGGTGCGGCTGGATGAAATCGACTTCGACCTGCCGCGCCTGGTGGAAAGCGTTGCCTTCATGATGCGGCCGCGTGCGCTGACCCGCGGCATCGGTTTCGATGTAGCGATCTCGCCCGATGTACCGCGCTATCTGCGTGGCGACCCCAGCCGCATCCGGCAGATATTGTTCAACCTGGCCGGCAACGCCGTGAAATTCACCGATCGCGGCAGCGTGTTGATCCGGGTGACGGCAGATGCCGCCGATACGCATGGTATCCGGTCGATTACCATTGGCGTGGAGGATACCGGCATCGGCATCGCCGCCGACAAGCTGGCCGAACTCTTCACCCATTTCACTCAGGCCGACCGCTCGATCAGCCGGCGGTTCGGCGGCACCGGGCTTGGCCTGGCGATCAGCAAGCAGCTTGTGGAAATGATGGGCGGGCGGATCGGCGTCGAAAGCCAGGAATGGCACGGCAGCCGTTTCTGGTTCGCCCTGCCGCTGGCGGAGGGCACCGCGCCCGCCGAAACCGAAAGCGTTTCCACCGCCGATCTGCAACGCACCACGGGCGGCCGCGCGCTGCGGGTGCTGGTGGCCGAAGACAATCAGGTGAACCAGCTGGTGGTGGCTACCATGCTGCGCCGCCTGGGCCATCATGTGGATCTCGTCACCAACGGCGTGGAGGCCTGCGCCGCCGTGCAGAATGCGCCCTACGATGTGGTGCTGATGGACATGCAGATGCCGGAAATGGATGGCGTGGCGGCCACCAAGGCGATCCGGCGCCTGGGCGGCAGGCTGAGCCGGTTGCCCATCATCGCTCTGACCGCCAACGCCATGGAAGGCGACCGCGACATCTACATCAATGCCGGCATGAACGATTACGTGGCCAAGCCCATCGACATCACCGCGCTGGTGCGTGCGATCGGGCGGGCATTGGCCGGCCACTCCAGCGATGCGGCATCCAGCACCCCCGGTCATGCCGGCGATTCTGCGGCTGATGGCGGCATTGACGAAAGCAGCGAAGCCTTGAGCGACAAGGCACGTGCCGGCCTTACCGCCCTGCTGAGCCGGCTGCGCAAGAAAAACCAGAAAGGCTAGGGCGGAAACTTATTCCTGGCGTGCCGGCAGGCCCAGGCAGGCATCGATCAACGCGCCGTTCAGGATCAGCCGGCGATCGACTGCCTTGGTGAAATTGAGGCCGAACATGCGGGCCCCGGAAAAATCCACATCGGCCATGATCGCGCCATCGAAACGCGGATACACCATGCGACCGGTGCTTTCGCCCTGCGCGTTGTAAACTTCGGTGCCCACCACTTCGGCACCGCGAAAGCTGGCGCGCGACAGATCGGCGCTCTGAAACATGGTGCCGGCGCAAAGGCTGAGATCGAACCGCGCCGCGCGCAGGATGGCGCCGAGAAAATTGGTGAAGCCCAGTTGCGCGCGGGTGAAATCGGCGCCGGCCAGATCGGCATAGGCGAAATCCGCGCCACGCAGGTCGCAGCCTGAAAAATCCGCGCCGGTCATCTGCTGTTTGGTGAAGTCGGCGCGTGTGCCCTGCTCGCCTTCGCTGGCGATCCACAGGCTATGCTGCTGCAGCACCTGCTCAAGCTGCGGCGACAATTCCACGCCGTTGCGAATGATGGCGCCTTCCAGCTTGGCATTGCCCATGCGTGCCTTGCTGAGATCCACATTGCGCAGATTGGCGCCTTTCAGGTTGGCGCCATTGAAGTTGCAATGCTCCACCCGGGCACCGGTCAGGTTGGCGCCGGGCAATTCGGCATTGCTGAAATCGGCACCGCTGAGATCGGCACCGCTGAGATTGACCGACGACATCGAGGCCCCGGAAAAACTGGCCTCCCGCGCGGAGGATACCGACAAGTTGGCGCTTTCAAGCTGTGCGTTGGAAAAATCCGCGCCGTCGATCTGCGCCTCGCCCAGATTGATATTGCGGGTCGCCTCGCGGGTCTCGCCGGTTTCCTTGTTCACCTGCACAAGGCGGCCGGGGCGCATATCTGCGCCCTTGAACACGGTCTTCACCGCACGGACGGATTGGAGATTGGCGCCGCGCAGATCGGCGTTTTCAAGCGTGGCCGCAGAAATCTCGGCGCGCGTGAAATCCGCGTTGTAAAGATCGGTGCCCTTCATCCTGGCCCGGGCCAGCGAAGCGCGGATGAAGCGCGCGCCGGGCAGAATGGCATCGTCCAGAATCGCTTCGTTCAGCATCAGGCCGCAAAAATCCTCGCCCGAGCGCTGCATGCGCTTGCCGTCTTTTTTGCGCTGCACATACGCGGCATGCCGGTCGAGCATGACCGACAGCATGAAAGGTGGATCCTGGTAATCCATCATGGCGAAGCAAGGGGCTTAAGGGCCAAGAAAAGCAGTAACTATATATATACTTGTAGTGGCATGGCGCAATTGCCAAGGGGTTCATTCTGAAAAACTATTCTACAGTGTGGTTTCCCGTTCCCGCTGTATGAAAGCCGCCTGACAATCCATATGCTGGTTGCCCGGCTTATGGTTCCCGGGAGGCGAATAGCGCTGCTAGATCGGCATCCGGCCCACCTGCATGCTCAAGGTTTAGCCGGTTCTCGATATGGGTGAAATGCTCGCGCGAAAGCCGCAAGGCCGTAGCCAGGTCGCGCTGTCGCAGCGCCTGCACGATGCCGGCATGTTCATCCACCGCACAGACCGAGGATTGCGCCGGTTCGTAAACCGACACCATGAGCGACGAGCGGCTCAGCAACTCCCTCAAGAACCTGGATAATTCCGCATTGCCCAGGGAGTCGGTGAGCAGCAGGTGGAATGCCCCTGAAAGCCGGACCGACGCCGCGCGGTCGCCGCGCCCGGCAGCCTCGCGCTCTTGCGCCAGATGGGCATCGAGGGCCTGTAAAATACGGTCGTCCAGCCTGCGCAGCAGTTGCTCGATCACGCCGGCCTCGAAGACCCGATGCGCCTCGTAAATCATCCGTACATCGGCAACGCTGGGCCGGGGTACGAAACACCCGCGATTGGGGATGATTTCCAACCGCCGTTCAGCAGCCAGGCGATGCAGCAATTTACGGATACGCTCGCGCGAGACGCCGAAAATCGCCGCCAGTTTGTGTTCCGGCAATTTGGTGCCGGCCTTCAACCGCCCCTGCAGGATGGCGTCGGCTATCTCGCGATAAATCGCCTCATCTGCGCTCGCCATGTCAGAAGACCGTGACAAGCGCGCAATTTTTGTGCACACTTTTAATATAAAATGTGCACAAAAATTTCCAGGGATGGCCGATATGATGGGGCATATAATTCAAAATCCTTTATTCCTATATGGTTATACAAATTGTGCACATTTGGCACAAGCCTTGCGTAGCCCTCCTGGATCGCAAGCCGGCGGCAGACGGGCTCGCCCCGCCCTGCGAAAGGCGCCATTCTGACCAGGGGGACATAATGAACATCGCATCCTATTCGCAAGCCAAGCATTCTCGCCGCAGCTTTCTCAAAAGCGGTCTGACCGCCGGCGCCGCCATCGGCCTGGTCGGCATGCCGGGTCTGGTTCGCGCTCAGCCCAAGGAAATCGTTGTAGGCGGCCCCGCCGGCGCCGCCAAATATTTCAACGCCGATATCTTCCCGATCATCGAGAAGAAGCTGGGCGTGAAGATTCTCTATGAAGGCTCCAATTCGCTCACCAATCTGCAAAAGCTGCAGGCCGACAAAGCGGCGCCGAAAATGTCGGTGGTGGTGATGGACGATCCGGTGATGCTGGCCGCCGCCGATCAAGGCCTGATCGCCAAGATCGCACCGGCCGCCGTGCCCACCATGGGCAAGCTTGCGGCCACCACCATTCATCGCGATGGCTTGTGGGTGAATTACCAACAGCCCTGGGCCGGCATCGCTTTCAACAGCAGCCGCATGAAAACCCCGCCGGCAAGCTGGACCGCGCTGTGGGATGGCGCCAACAAGGGCCGTGTGATCGTGCCCTCGCTGAACAACACCGAAGGCTATTGGACCCTGCTGGTGGCCGCGCATCTGGAAACCGGCAAGCCGTTCAAGGATGCGCAATACGATATCGAGGCGGCGTTCAAGAAACTGAAAAGCCTGAAGCCCAACCTACTGAACATCTACACCAACGCCCCGCAGGCGATTAACCTGCTGGAGCAAGGCGAAGCCGCGATGATCGGCGGCCAGTTCTCGGCCTATACGCTGATCCGCAAGGCCGATGGTTCGCCGGTGGATTTGGCGATTCCGCAGGAAGGCGGTTTCGCCATGCCGTCTGGCCTCGCCAAGGTGTCCAATGGCCCCGGCGGCGATTTGGCCAATGCGGTGATCGACGCTTTCCTGAGCCCCGAGGTGCAGAGCGTGCTGGCAGCCAAGGCCTTCGTGGCGCCGGTCAATCCCGATGCCACCAAGCCGGCCGGCTTCCCCGATGCCGCCAAATTGTTTGCGCCGGATTGGGAGCATTTCGCCAAGGGCCGGCCGGCCTGGATCGAACGCTGGAACCGCGAGTTGCTGTGAGCGCGAAACCCGCCATGCAAGAGGAAACCGCACGCCCGGAAACCGCAAGGCTGCGTGTGCGCGCGGTTTCCAAACGCTTCGGTGCCGCCACCGTGCTGGACCGTGTGGACCTTGCGGTGGCGCCCGGCGAATTGGTGACCCTGCTCGGCCCTTCCGGCTGCGGCAAGACCACCTTGCTGCGGGCGATTGCCGGCCTGACCCTGCCCGATCAGGGCCAGGTGACGATTGCCGGCCGCGATGTCACCCGCATGCCGCCGCATAAGCGCAATATCGGCGTGGTGTTCCAGAATTACGCACTGTTTCCGCATCTCAATGTGCGCGACAATATCGGCTTCGGCCTGCACATCCAGGGCATGGCCAAGGCCGGCATGGCGGAAACCATCGAACGCTATCTCGGCCTGGTGCATCTGGCGCATCTGGCCGATAGGCCGATCTCGGCGCTTTCGGGCGGCCAGCAGCAACGCGTGGCGCTGGCCCGCGCATTGGCCGTGCAGCCCACCGTGGTGCTGTTCGACGAAGCCTTGAGCGCGCTGGATCGCAAGCTGCGCGAGGAAATGCAGGTGGAGTTGCGCCAGTTGCTGCGCGAGATCGGCGGCACGGCGATTTTCGTAACCCACGATCAAGACGAAGCGCTCACCATGTCTGATCGCATCGCGGTGATGCAGGGCGGACGGATCGAACAATATGCCGATCCGAAAACCATCTATGCCGAACCGGCTACGCTGTTTGCGATGTCGTTCATCGGATTGTCGACCCAGCTCAAGGGCCGCGTGACCGGTCAGGATGCCCAAGGCCTGATCGAAATCGACACCCAGGCTGGCCCGGTACGCGCACGGGCGAATTTCGCCATCGGCGCCAAAGTGGTGGTGGCGGTGCGGCCCGAGCATATTGGCATCGCGCCGCTTGGCAATGCCAACAGCGTCAGTGGCCGCCTGCGCATGGCGGTTTTCCATGGCGCGCATAGCATGTTGCATGTGGATGCCGCCAACGGCGCGCAGTTGCTGGCGCAGCTTGCCGGCGGTTCGCCGCAGCCCGAAGCCGGCGCCGCCGTAACCCTGCATTGGCCGGTGGACAAAACCTTCGTCTATCCCGATCCGGACGCAGCCTCATGAGCGGCAGACTGATCGGGCGCGAACGCATGCTGGGCTATGGCCTGCTGGTGCCGGCCATGCTGCCGCTATTGGGCCTGTTCATGCTGCCGTTGATGTTTCTGCTGCCGGTCAGCCTCACCGGTCCGCAGGGCGGCTTCGGCCTCACGGCCTATGGCAAGCTGCTGGGCGATGGCTATTACCTAGGCATCATCTGGAACTCGCTGAAATTCGCCAGCCTGACCACCGTCTTCGCTTTGCTGCTGGGCTATCCGGCGGCCTTCGGCCTGATCTATCTGCGCGGCCGCCTGCGCAGCCTGCTGCTGCTGACATTATTCCTGCCGCTATCCATCGGCGTGATCGTGAAGGCCTTTGCCTGGACCGTACTGCTGCGCTCCACCGGCGTGGTGAACAAGACACTGATGGCACTGCACATCATCGACGAGCCGATCCGGCTGATCTTCACCGAAACCGCGCTGATCGTAGGCGCGGTCAACATCTTCCTGCCATTCATGATCCTGCCGGTTTTTGCCGTGGTGGCGCAGATCGACCGCCGGCTGAACGAAGCCGCCGCCACGCTCGGCGCCCCGCCATTGCTGCGTTTCCTGCGTGTGACCTTGCCGCTCAGCCTGCCTGGCATCGTGGCCGGCACGGCACTGGTTTTTGCCCTGGCGGTATCGGCCTATGTGATCCCCACCCTGCTGATGGGCGAACGCTATCAAACCCTGCCGACACTGATCGCCAAGGCCTTCCTGCTCACCCGCGAACCGGCTTTCGGCGCGGCGGCCGGTGCCGTGCTGCTGGCGATTGCACTCACCGTGGTGATGCTCAGCGCCCGGCTGGGCCGGCCCAAATCGTGAGGATGCCATGACCGAACGCATCGCCATCGGCTTCTGCATCCTCTGCATCCTGCTGGCATCGGCCTTTCTGCTGGCGCCGCTGGCGGTGATCGTAGCCACCAGCTTTTCGCCCACGCCGGTTTTCGATTTGCCTCCGCTCTTCGATCCCGGTGGCGCCTTGTCGCTGCGCTGGTATGGCCGCATCGGCAATCTGGATGGTTTCTGGCCGGCCTTGCTGCTTACCTTGCAGGTAGCGGCGCTTTCCACCGCGATCTCGCTGATACTGGGCACCATGGCGGCGATCGGCATCATCCGCGGCAAGCTGCCGGGCGGCGAGATTTTCGGCGCTCTGCTGGTTTCGCCGTTGATGCTGCCCGGCCTGGTGATCGGCATCGCGCTGCTGCAATTCTTCCGCATGGCTGGCCTTACCGCCGCCTATCCGGCGCTGCTGCTGGCGCATCTGATCATCACCCTGCCCTATGTGGCGCGCACCATGCTGGCCGGCCTCACGCGGTTCGACTTCACGCTGATCGAGGCCGCGCGCATGCTGGGTTGCAGCTTTCCCGCCGCGATCATGAAGGTGATGGTGCCGGCCTTGGCGCCGTCTTTCTTCACCGCCTCGTTCTTCGCCTTCCTGGCGTCTTTCGACAATTACCCGATCTCGATCTTCCTCACCGATGCACGCACCAAGACGCTGCCGATCAAGATGCTGCAATATATCGAGGAAGCGCCCGATCCCACCCTGGCGGCCTTGTCCAGCCTGATCCTGGCGGCCACCCTGGCCCTGCTGCTGATCGGCGACCGCCTGGTGGGCCTCAACCGCATGGCCGGAACCGGAGACTGAGTGTGCGTATGCAGCCGCGTTCGAACGACAATAATGCTTCCCCCATGCAGCGCGACCTGATCGGCTATGGCGGCAAGCCGCCGGCCATACGCTGGCCCGGCAATGCATCGGTGGCGGTGTCTTTCGTGGTGAATTTCGAAGAAGGCGCCGAATTCACCGTCTCGGGCGGCGACGACCATAACGAGGCAATCTACGAAGTGGTGCATCGCCTGGATGGCGCCGATCCCTGCATCGAAAGCCATTTCGAATACGGCAGCCGCGCCGCCTGGTGGCGTGTCATGGATCTGCTCGACCGCTTTAACGCCAAGGCTACGGTGAGCGCCTGCGGCCTGGCCGTGCAGCGTTCGCCGCTGCTGGCACGCGACGCGGTGGCACGCGGCCACGAAGTATCGGCCCATGGTTGGCGTTGGCAAAGCCATGCCGACATGAGCGAGGCAGACGAACGCGATTGCATCAGCCGCACCATCCAGGCCATCGAGGCGGCCACCGGCCAGCGGCCGCGCGGTTGGCATACGCGCTCGGCCAGTTCGGCCAACACCCGCCGCCTGCTGGTGGAGGATGGCGGCTTTCTCTACGACAGCGACGCCTATAACGACGACATGCCGTATTTCGTGAACGTGAGCGGCAAGCGCCATCTGGTGCTGCCCTATGCGTTCGATACCAACGACATGCAGTTTCAAAACACCCAGCGTTTCGCCCGCGCCGGCGATTTCTCCGGCTATGTAACCGATGCCTATGATTGGCTGGCCCGCGAAGGCCAAACCGCGCCGCGCATGATGTCTATCGGCCTGCATCTGCGCATGATCGGACGGCCCGGACGCATCGCCGCGCTGGAGCAGATCCTGCGCCATATCACGGAATCCGGCAGCGCCTGGATCGCCACCCGGGCGCAGATCGCCCAGCATTGGCTGGATAACCAACCGGCTTCCTGATGCGTCTGCTGCTGCTGAATCCGAATACCAACGCGGCGATGACCGAGCGCGTGCTCAGCGCCGCCTGGCGGCTGGCGCCGCCCGGCATGGAATTGCAGGCAACCACGGCGCGGTTCGGCGCCGAAGTGATCGCCAGCCGCGCCGGCTATGCAATCGCCGGCCACGCCGCGTTGGATGCCTATGCGGCCAGCGGCAAGGATTGCGATGCGATTCTGCTGGCCTGTTTCGGCGACCCCGGTCTTGCCGCCTTGCGCGAGATTGCCCATTGCCCGGTGGTGGGCATGGCCGAAGCCGCCTGTTTTCAGGCCGCCCATGGCAAGCGGCGCTTTTCCATCATCACCGGCGGTGCGCGCTGGCCCGCCATGCTGCGCGAATATGTACAGACTCTGGGCCTGGGCAGTCAGCTTGCCAGCGTGCGCGCATTGGCCGCCGATGGCGCCGGCATCATGGCCGACCCAGCGGCAGCGCAGGCGGCCATTCTGCACGCAGCCAAGGCCGCTGGCATCGAAGATGGCGCCGAGGCCATCGTGCTGGGCGGCGCGGCCATGGCCGGCATGGTGAATGGATTGGCCACGCAGATCGCAATCCCGGTGATTGATGGCTTATCCGCAGCCATGCTGGCAGCCAGCTATGCCGCGCAAACAGCCGCAGCCGGGCTCATCGCCCTTGAGCCAACCGCCACCCATGGCCTGTCGCCTGCCCTGGCGGGCCTGTTGGCTAAAGGCTCGGCGAAGCCTTGAGGATCATCGTGGTGCGGCGCAGATGCTCTTCCAACGCGGCCACCGCACGATCGGCATCGCGGGCGATGGCGGCATCGAAAATCGCCTTGTGTTCGGCCGGCACATCGCGGGGTTCGGTGCCCAGGGGCAACGACAGCCGGCGATAGCGCTCGCTCTGTTCATACAAAGTCGCACGCATGCGCTGCAGCCAGCTATTGTCGCAAGCCGCCACCAGACTTGCATGATATTCGCCATGGGCCTGCGACCAGGTTTCGCTGAGATGCTGGCTCTTGCCCTCTTCCGTCTCGCTGAGGCGCGACAGGCGGTGCCATGCCGCCACCAGATTGGTTTCCCAGCTCAAATCACCGCGCTGGATCGACATACGCAGGCACAGCGTTTCCAGCGCGATACGCGCTTCGGTGATGTCGTCCAGTTCCTTCGGCGAAACCGGATTGACCGTGTAGCCGCGCTGCGGCTCGGACCGCACCAGCGATTCCGATTGCAACATCGACAGCGCCTCGCGCACCGCGCCCAGGCTCACATCCAGCTCTGCCGCCAGCGCTGCGATATTCAGCTTGGTGCCCGGCAATAGCCGGCAGGCCAGGATATCGGACCGGATCTGCAGATAGGCGCGATGCGACTTGGTCGCGCCATTGCCGCCCGCGCCATTCCCTCCCGGGATCGACTCGGTTTGCGGTTTCAATTCGGTAACTATCCCGACCATTTCCACCCGAAAAATATATTGCTTGGCCAGAAATCTATGTGTTAGCCTTAAAATATACAAAAAAGCCCGATCAGACAAGATCGTGTTGGAGGAAACGGCAATGAAAAACACCAAGCGCCCCGGCGTGACCGGAATTCATTCCCTGGACCGCTTCGTATTCAGCGTGCCCGATCTTGGCATCGCCAGGGATTACTTCACCGCTTTCGGCCTGGATGTGCGCGATATGGGCAACCATATCGACCTCTACACATTCGACCACCCGCACCGCTGGGGCAGCGTTTACCAGAGCGGCCAGCCGAAGCGGCTGGAATACCTTACGCTGGGCGTATTCCAGGAAGATTACGAGCCGCTGCAGCATCGCTTGCGCAAACTCGGCATCCCCAGCGCCGATCCGCATCCGCTGGTGGATAGCCAGGGTTTCTGGCTGCGCGACCCCGACGGCATCCTGCTGCAGATCGCGGTCGCCGAAAAATGCGCGCCCGACCAGAAAGGCGCCGCCTATGGGCCGCTCTACGTGGACAATCCGATCGGCATCCCGATCGGCCCCAAGCACAGCACCGTGCCCAAGGTGCGCCCGGTGCGCTTGACCCATGCGCTGTTCTTCTGCACCGACGTGCCGCGCTCGATGAAATTCTACCAGGATGCTCTGGGCCTCAGGCTGTCGGACCATTCCGGCGAAGTGATCGCCTTCATGCACGGCCCGCATTCCAGCGACCATCACCTGCTGGCTTTCGCCAAGGCCGATAGCCGCGGCCTGCACCATACCAGCTGGGTGGTGCGCGGCATCGACGAGATCGGCCTGGGTGCCGAACAGATGAAGGCAGCCGGCTATGATGTGGGCTGGGGCGTCGGCCGCCATGTCGTGGGCTCGAACTACTTCTGCTACATCCGCGACCCCTGGGGCAGCTTCACCGAATATTCCTACGATATCGACTTCATCGGCGCCGAAACCGAATGGCCGGCGCTGGATTATCCGCCGGAAGATGCCCTGTCGCTCTGGGGCCCCACGCCGCCGCCGGATTTCATCATCAATCACGAAAAGCACGCTTCATAACGAAGCCGGTTTTTCGCAACCCCGGTCACATTCACCACACAGTCAGGAAAGCAAGTATGCGACTCGTCAATTTCATCGATGCCGGCAAAACCCAATTGGGTGCACGCAATGGCGATACGCTGGTCAACCTCACCGCCGCCGGCCTGCCGGACAGTGTGGATGCGCTGCTGAAACAGGGCGATGCCGGCATGGCCAAGGCCCGCGAGGCCGCCGCCAAGGCCGCGGTGACGCTGCCTTTTGCCAAGGCCAAGCTGCTGGCCCCGGTGCTCAACCCCTCCAAGGCCATCGCAGTCGGCCTGAATTATGTCGACCACGCAGCCGAGAGCCCCTACGACGCGCCGAAATACCCGGTGCTGTTCCACCGCTTTCCATCTTCCTGGGTGGCGCATGACGAGCCGCTGGTGAAGCCGAAAGTGTCGGATGAATTCGATTACGAAGCCGAACTGGCCGTGATCATCGGCAAGACCGGTCGCCATATCCCGAAGGATAAGGCGCTGGATTACGTGGCCGGCTATTCGCTGTTCAACGACGGCTCGATCCGCGACTACCAGTTCAAGTCGCATCAATGGATGATCGGCAAGAATTTCGATGCCAGCGCCAGCTTCGGCCCCGAATTGGTGACCGCCGACGAATTGCCGCCGGGCGCCACCGGCCTGCGCATCCAGGCACGCCTGAACGGCAAGGTGATGCAGGATGCCAATACCAAGGACATGATCTTCGACGTTGTCACGCTGGTGAATACCTGCTCGGAGATTTTCGCCTTGCAGCCGGGCGATGTGATCATCTCCGGCACGCCTGCCGGCGTTGGCTTTGCCCGCAACCCGAAGGTTTTCATGAAGCAGGGCGACATCATCGAAGTGGAAGTGGACAAGATCGGCGTGCTGCGCAACGGCATCCGCAACGAATAATCGCTTACCCGCGATAAAATCGGCAAAAACAAAAACATCAAGGAGGAAACGATGCTGAATATCAAACGCCTCGCCGCCGCAGCGGCGGTAGCACTGGGCTGCGCCGGGTTGTTCTCGGCGCAGGCCGTGGCCCAGGGCTCCGGCCCGATCCGCATCGGCGGCACGCTGGCCCTGACCGGCCCGCTCTCGGCCACCGCGCTGGTGCATAAGCTGACCGGCGAAATCTATATCGAAGACCTCAACAGCCGCGGCGGCCTGCTCGGCCGCAAGGTGGAATGGATCGTCAAGGACGACCAGTCCAAGCCGGAAGTGGCCCGCACGCTGTATGAACAGCTGGTCACCTCCGACAAGGTGGACCTGCTGATGGGCCCCTACGCTACCGGCGCGATCCTCTCCTCCATCGGCGTGGCCCAGCGCTACAACAAGATGATCATTTCGCACACCATGGGCATTCCCGCCCTGGCGAAATACGACATGCATTTCCCCGGCTGGTCGGTCGGCCCCAAGCCGGAAGATACCGTGCCGGTAACGGTGTTCGAGGGCCTGGCGCAGTTGCCCAAGCCGCCCAAGACCATCGCCATCGTGACCAGCAAATTCCCCTCCGTGCATTTCCTCTCGGTGGGTGCGCGCGAAGTGGCCAAGAAACGCGGCCTGCAGGAAGTGCTGTTCCTGGAATGGGAATTCGGCAACCGCGATTTCGGCCCGATCGCCGCGCGCGTGAAGGATGCCAAGCCGGATCTGGTCTGGGTGGGCGATATCGGCCTGGAGGGCAACATGCTGCTCGAGGCGATGAAGAAGATCGACTATGTGCCGCCGCTCAACATCCATCTCTATCCCGCGCCCGGCCCGATGGCCAATTCTCCTGAAAGCCAGGGTGCAATGGCGCTCACCATCTTCGAAGAACATAAGCCCTTCACCGACAATCCGGTGGCGGCCAAGTTCGTGAAGACCTTCAACGAGCGCGCCAAGGCAGCCGGTCTGCCCTACACCGCCGTGGAAACCCAGGCCGCCGCCTCTTTCTCGGCCTGGCAGATTCTGGAAGCCGCCGTGCGCGCGACCAACAGCCTGGACGACCGCAAGATGGCCGACTGGCTGAAGGCCAACCAGGTCGACACCATCCAGGGCAAGCTGCGCTTCGATCGCGGCAACAATTACGGCGACGACCTGATGCGCGTGAAGCAGGTTCAGGACAAGAACTGGGTGACCGTGTGGCCGAAGGAATGGGCCGCCCCGGGCGCTACCATCAAAACCCGTTAAGTTGAAACGCGAGTAGGTACGATGACGCTCCCAAGCCTGAACCTTCTTGCCCAGTCGATTCTGTCGGGCATTTTCCTCGGCGGCATGTATGGGCTGATCGGTTTAGGCTTGGGGCTTTCCTGGGGCCTGCTGCGGCAGATCAATCTGGCGCATTTCGGCTATGTCTTCCTGTCCGGCTATCTCTGCTATCAGATGACCCAGTATTGGGGCATGGATCCGCTGCTTGCGCTGCTGATCCTGCCGCCGATCTTCTTCGGCATCGGCGTGGTGCAACAATGGGCGCTGGCGCGCTTTCGCATCACCCCATTCAATTCCCTGCTGGTCACCTTCGGCCTCACGGTGATGATCGAAAGCCTGATCCAGTGGATCTGGACTGCCGATTTCCGCAAGATGCAGACCCATTACAACGAATTGAAATTCTCCGTCGGCGGCATTTTCGTGCCGATCCCCGAATTGTTCACGCTGCTGCTGGCCGTGGGATTGGCCTTTGCCATCTGGGCCGCCATGCGTTTCACCGATCTGGGCAAGGCGATGCGCGCCATGGCCGAGGATGCGCCGATCGCGGCCGCCTTCGGCATCAACGAGCGCGGCCTGTCGCTGCTGCTGTCCGGCCTCTGCGTGGCACTGGCCGCCGTGGCCGGCATCTGCTTCGCCGTCATCTTCACCCTCACGCCCACGCAGATTTTCTCCTGGGTTGGGGTGGTGTTTGCCGCCGTGATGCTCGGCGGCCTGGGCAGCGCACTCGGCCCGCTGGTGGCCGGCATCATCATCGGCGTGAGCGAGGCCATTGCCATGGTGCTGTTTGCGCCGAGCTGGGCACCCATCGTGTCCTTCTCGCTGCTCATCATGATGTTGCTGTTCCGCCCCGGGAGGGCCTGAAATCATGGACCGTCGTATTCTCACGGCCATTGTCGCCGGCGGCATCGCTTTGGCCGTTTTGCCCTGGATCGGGCTGCCGGCCTTCTATGAATCCTTCCTCTATCTGCTATTCCACTGGATCATCCTTGCGGTGTCGTGGAACATCCTCTCGGGCTACACCGGCTATTTCTCCTTCGGCCATGGCGCTTTCTTCGGCGCCGGCATCTATGGCGCGGCCTATATGGCCGGCACATTGGGCTGGCCTTTTCTGGCCAGCCTGCCGGTTGCCGCGCTGGTAGCGGTGGCGCTGGGCCTTGCCTTGGGCGCCGTGGTGTTTCGCGTGGCCAGCGTGCGCGGCGAATTGTTTGCGCTGCTTACCCTGGCCATCACCTTCGTGATCGCCACCATCATCCTCAACACCCGCATCGATGGCGGCCCCGGCATCTACATGATGGGCGTGGACATCCCCAAACTGGGCCCCAACCAGGCTTCCTCGATCTACATGATGGGCTTGATCCTGGCGGTGATCTCGCTGCTGGTGGCCTACATGATCTACGTCTCGCGCTTCGGCGCCGGCCTGTTCGCCATCCATGACGATGAAGACGTGGCCGAGGTGATGGGCGTGCCCACCTATCGCTTCAAGCTCTACGCACTCGCCGTTTCCTGCGCCCTGGCCGGCCTGGCCGGCGGCGTGCATTCGGTGTTCGTCTCCTACATCACGGTGTCGGAAGTGTTTTCCATCACCGTGCCGCTGAGCGTGGTGCTGATGAGCATCCTGGGCGGCAGCCGGCATTGGTTCGGCCCCGCCGTTGGCGCCGTGGCGATCACCTGCCTGCTGTATTTCTTCACCTCCGGCGATGGCGCCGTGCTGGGCCGCGCGATTTTCGGCGGCATCCTGGTGGTGGTGATCCTGTTCATGCCCAACGGCATCCTGGGCCTGTTTTCGCTGCTGAAGCGTATGAAGCGGAAGCCCGCGACCGAGCATGTTGTGCCGCATGCCGCCCCCGCGCCGGAAAAGGCCGCCAAGATCGGCGCACCGATCCTGCGCGTGCGCGGCCTGTCGAAATCCTTCAAGGGCCTGAAGGCGCTCAACGACGTGACGCTGGAAGTGCGCGAGGGCGAAATCCTCGGCCTGATCGGCCCTAACGGCTCGGGCAAATCCACCTTCATCAATGTGGTGAGCGGCCATTATCGCAACGATGGCGGCAGCATCGAATTCATGGGCCGCGAGCTTTCCGGCCAGGAAGCGCATTTCTTCGCCCAGGCCGGCATCGCCCGCACCTATCAAATTCCACGCCCCTTCGTGAACAAGACCGTGCTGGAAAACATCGCCATGGCCGGCATGTTCGGCGCGGCCGCCCTATCGCGCGAAGCCGCCATGCATGAGGCGCACGAATTCGCCGATTTCGCCGGCCTGGGCGACCGCAAGGATGCCCTGCCCGACGACCTGAATCTGCATCAGCGCAAATTCCTGGAACTCGCCCGCGCGCTGGCCGCACGGCCCAAACTGCTGATGCTGGACGAAGTGCTGTCCGGCCTCACGCCCTCCGAAATCAACGGCGCCATCGACATGGTGCGCCGCATCCGCGCACAAGGCACCACCATCATTTTCGTGGAGCATGTGATGCGCGCGGTGATGGCGCTGACCGACCGTATCGTGGTGCTCAATCACGGCGTGCTGATCGCCGAAGGCCTGCCGGCCGAAGTGATGAGCGCGCCGGAAGTGAAAACCGCTTATCTGGGGAAAGCCCATGCTTGAGGTGCGCGATCTGCGGGTGGGCTATGGCGCCGCGCCTGCCTTGTGGGATGTGAATATCAACGTGGCCGGCGGCGAGCTGGTCTGCGTTGTCGGCCCCAATGGCGCCGGTAAAACCACCTTGATCAATGCCCTGGCCGGCCTGAACCGCGCCACCAGCGGCAGCATTCGATTGGGCGGACAGGATATCACCCGCCTGGCGTCGCATCTTTTCTGCCAGGCCGGCATCGCCATCGTGCCGGAAAGCCGCCGGCTGTTCACCAGCATGACGGTGATGGAGAATCTGGAGCTTGGCAGTTTCCTGCCCGGTCCGCGCAGCCATCGCGCCCGCACGCTGGAGCAGGTTTGCACGCTGTTTCCGCCCGTGCGCGAAAAGCTGAACATGCCGGCCGGCTCGCTGTCCGGCGGCCAGCAACAGATGGTGGCGATCGGCCGCGCGCTGATGGCGCAGCCCAAGCTGCTATTGCTGGACGAGCCGTCGCTGGGCCTGGCGCCCTCCATCGTGATGGACATGTTCGACGCCATCCGCCGCATCAATGCCGATGGACTTTCGGTGCTGCTGGTGGAGCAGAATGTCAGCATGGCGATGAATCTGGCCAGCCGCGCCTATGTGCTGGAAGAAGGCCGCATCGTGATGGAAGGCGATGCCAAGGATCTGCTGCAAAGCCCGGAAGTGCAGAAGGCCTATCTCGGGCTGGATTGAATTTCCGCCAGCAGCCGGTCGTTCAGCTTTGCCGCCAGATCGTTCTGCCGCAGCATCTGCCCATCCAGGCTGAGCACCGGCTGCACCAGCCGCAGGCTGTTCACCACGAATACCGACCGGGCCTTATGCAGCGCTGCTATCACCAGGCTTTGCTCGCGCACCGCCAGGCCCAGCGCGGGCGCCGTTTCCATGATCGCGCGGCGCGTGATGCCCGACAGCACGCCATCGCTCAGCGGCGGGGTAAGCAGCGCATCATTGGCCAGGGCAAAGATATTGCCGGCAGATGTGCAGGCCAGGCGGCCCTGACTATTCAGCAACAGGGCATCATCGCTGCCCTGTTTTAACGCCGCTTCCAGCGCCAGAATATTATCGAGATAGCCCAGCGTTTTGTGCCGAGATTGCGGCGAAGTCTGGTTGCGCCGGATATCCGACACGACCAGCCGCAGCGGACCGCCGGCATCCAGCCGCCAGGGCACCATGCTGGCAAACACCTCGGGCCGCGGCGCGGCAGGCATGCGCAGGCCCCGTTCGCCCGGCCCGCGGGTTACCGTAAGCCGGAGCGCCCAGCAGCCGACGCCGGCCACGCGCGCCAGGTCGGCCAGCGCCTGTTCCGGCCGGTCGTCCAACGGCATATTCAACGCAAGCGCGGAGTCTTTCAGGCGCTGCAGATGCTCCGCCTTGCGCCAGATGTTGGCATCATGCACCAGCATGGTTTCGAACAGGCCATCGCCAAGCAGCAGGCCGCGATCATTGAACGGCAAGGTGAAGCTGTCGCCCTCGAACCGCCTCCCCTCATGCCAAAGCATCGCCATACGGCATCACCTGCGCGACAGAGTGCGGAAATCCACCTGGCGGTGGTGATAATACACGAAGCCCTGCAGAGTCTTTTGCGCCACCAATTCCTGTGCCGCCTGCCAAAGCAGGATGATCGGCACATCGCGGTTGGCAATCTCCACCATGCGGCGGGTCATCGCCGTGTATTGCGCCGGATCGGTTTCCCAGCGCGCATCCTGCGCCAGCCGGGTGATTTCAGGATTATGGTAATTGCCGTAATTCCAGCGCGTATCGCCCTGGTAGAAGATGCGAAAAAAATAATCCGTATCGCGCAGCCAGGCCGCCGATCCTTCGAAATAGAACGGCACTTCCTTTTTGATCAGCGCATTGCCGATCTGGCCGGCCGGAATCTTCTCGATCCGCAGCCTGATGCCGATCCGCGCCAGGCTTTCCTGCACCAGCAAGGCGGCCGGTTCAGCCACGCTGGCAATGCCGGCATCGAAGGAAAGGCTGGTTTCAAAGCCGCCGGCCAGACCAGCTTCGGCAAGCAATTTTTTCGCCTTGTCGAGATCGGCTGCATAAGGATGCGGCGCCGGAAAACGCCCGCTTTTATCCTCGCCGCTACCGCCGAACAGGGGAAAACCCCGCCCCAGCAAAGCGGCCTCGAACATCTGCCGATAAGGCAAGGCGTAGGCTATCGCCTGGCGCACCCGCACATCGTCGAACGGCTTGATGCCGGCATTCATGGCTATGAACTGGAAGGCATTCACCTGCGGTGTCGATACAACGTTGAACTTGCCGCTCTGTTCCATATCCACGATATCGCGCGGCAGAATATCCATGGCGATATCCGCATCGTTGCGTTCCACAAGCGCGCGCCGCGTGGCAGCAGCCGGCACCTGCTGCATGATCACCCGGCGCATGGCAGGCAGCGGCCCGACGGTCCAGCCATCATGGCGCAGCAATTCCAGCCGCTGGCCGGGTTCGAAACCGGCAAGCTTGTAAGCGCCGCCGCCGGCATCGTTGCTTTTCAGCCATTCCACGCCCCAAGGATCATCGGCTGCCGCATGCGCGCGCACCCGCTTGGCATTGATGATCACCGGAAACGACAGCGCAAGATTAGGCAATGTATAGCGATCGGCACGCGGCAGGCTGATGCGGATGGTATGGGCATCCAGCACGCTGAATTGCGCCGGATCGGTGAGCGACCCGGTGGCCAGTTGGCTCTTCGCCACGGTAACGCTGACCGCACGATCCAGCGACCATTTCACATCTTCGGCGGTGACCGGCGCGCCGTCATGAAACGTCGCGCCTTTGCGTATCTTGAAGGTGAGGGTTTTCCCATCAGCCGATTGCTCCCAGCTTTCGGCCAGGGCGGGGATCAGCGTGTTGTAATCATACACCAGATTGCCATTGGGCAGTGCCATGGTGCCGAAGGTGATCAGGCGATCGTAGGTATTCCAGCTATAGCCGTTGACGCGCGGATTGCCGCCCAATCCCGCCGGGTCCAGCGTGTTGGGCAATGTCTCCTGCACCACACGCAAGGTTTGCGCGCGCGGAATATCGGTTTGCGCCTGCGCCGGCATGGCCGCAAGCATGAACAACCCAACGAACAAAAGCGATTGTACTTTACCGATATGCATGACCAATCCACCCAACTGCGTTTACCGAAGCGCCTGCATGGTGGTTTATGCGGCCAGGGATTGCAAGCGCCTGCATGCGGCGGAATCATATGCCTGCCGACAAGGCGAAAAGCCTTGCCAAAACCGCACCTTGCGTTAAACCCATGGCGCTGTCGCAGATGGATCGAAGCATGCGCCTTTTCCGTTCTCGTTCCGCCGGGGCCTGGTGGCTTTATGCCGCCCGCCGCCTGCTGGCCGCGCTGCCGATCCTGCTGGGCGTGACGATCTTCAGCTTCGTGCTGATGCGGATGCTGCCTGGCGACCCGGGCAGTTATTTCATTTCCGGGCCGAATGCCGGGCCGGCGGAAATCCAGGCGCTGCGCGAACATCTGGGGCTGGATCGCAGCCTGCCTGAACAAATGTTGATCTACGGCCGCGAATTGCTGCGTGGTGAACTTGGCTATTCGCTGGGCAGCGGCCAGCCGGTGGCGCGCGATCTGTGGATACGATTGCCGGCCTCGCTGGAACTCACGACCGTTGCCCTGCTGCTGGCCCTGCTGATATCGCTGCCGCTTGGCGTGGCTGCCGCCCTGCGCCCGCATTCATGGATCGATCATGCGGCACGGCTGCTTTCCACGCTCAGCATCGCCATGCCGGCTTTCGTGAGCGGCATCCTGCTGATCTACCTGTTCTACAGCAAGGCCGGCTGGGTGCCCGCGCCGGCCGGACGGATCGATCTTTTCATCGGCGAACCGCCGCGCATCACCGGCTTTCTGCTGCTCGACAGCCTGCTGGAGCGCAATGCCGAGCGGTTTTCCGCCGCGCTGGCGCAGATGATATTGCCCGCCGCCACCATGGCCTTGTTCGCGCTCGGCCCGATCACGCGCATCACCCGCGCCGGTATGCTGGCAAGCCTGGGCAGCGATTATATCCGCGCCGCCCGCGCATTGGGCCTGCCGCAAAGCCGCGTAGTTTACGGCTATGCCCTGCGCAATGCATTGATCCCGGTGGTTACCACCCTGGGCGTGGTGATCTCGTATATGCTGGGTGCCAATGTGCTGGTGGAAAAGGTATTCGCCTGGCCGGGCATCGGATCTTATGCGCTGGATGCCGCCATCACCAATGATTATGCCCCGGTGCAAGGCTTCATCCTTATCGTGGCGTTGTTATATGTGCTGTTGAATCTGGCAATCGACCTGCTTTACGGCCTGATCGATCCGCGCATGATCGATAGCGGCACGGGTGCGCCATGATGCGCGGCAATCCGCTGCTGGTTTTCGCTTGCATACTGCTGGCCGGGCTGATCCTGCTGGCGCTTTTCGGCGCGGCCTTGGCGCCATTCGATCCGCAAGCCAGCAATGTGGCGCGGGCCTTGCAGCCGCCATCGGCGTTGCATTGGTTCGGCACCGATCATCTGGGGCGGGATATTCTGTCCCGCGTGATGGTGGCCACGCGGATAGATCTGCTGATCGCCGCTTCCGCCGTTGGCATCGCCTTTCTGCTGGGCGGCCCGCTGGGCGTGCTGCTCGGCTATCGCGGCGGCATGCTGGATAATGCGGTCAGCCGGGTGGTGGACATGCTGATGGCCTTCCCGATGTTTGTGATGGCCATGGCTTTGGTGGCGGCATTCGGCAATTCGGTGGCGAATATCGTGTATGCCACCGCGCTGATCAATCTGCCTTTCTATATCCGCATCGCCCGCGCCGAAGCCGGCCGACAACGCCATAGCGGTTATGTGCTGGCGGCGCGGCTATCGGGCAACAACCATGGGCGCATCGTGCTGGCCGTGCTGCTGCCGAATATCCTGCCGATATTGCTGGTGCAGATGTCGCTCAACATGGGGTGGGCGATTTTGAATGCTGCCGGGCTTTCCTTCATCGGCCTGGGGGTGCGGCCGCCGATGGCGGAATGGGGCATCATGGTGGCCGAAGGGGCGGCGCAGATCGCCGGCGGCCGCTGGTGGCCGGCGCTGTTTCCCGGCCTGGCACTGGCGCTGGCGGTTTTGTGCTTCAACCTGCTGGGCGATGGCCTGCGCGACCTGCTCGATCCGAGGCAGCGCCGATGAATGCACCGCTGCTGGCAATCGAAAACCTTACCCTGAGCTTTGGCGCAAGCGCCGCGCTGAATGGCCTGACGCTTGCCATCCAGCCCGGCGAGATGCTGGGGCTGGTGGGTGAATCCGGCAGCGGAAAATCCGCCGCCGCCTTGGCTGTGTTGGGCCTGCTGCCGCAAGGCGGGCAGCTTACCGGCGATATCCGTTTTCACGGCAAGCAGGCGCGGCCAGAGCACCTGCGTGGGCGCGGCATAGCCATGATCTTCCAGGATGCGCGCGCGGCGCTGAACCCGGTGCGGTGCATCGGGCGGCAGATTGCCGATGTGCTGCATGCCCATCAGGGCTTGCGCGGCGCCGCTTTGCAGGCCGAGATCATACGCCTGCTGGCCGAGGTGCAGCTGACGGATACCGCCCGTCTGCTGCGAGCCTATCCGTATGAACTTTCCGGCGGCATGTGCCAGCGTGTGGGCATCGCGCTTGCGCTCGCCTGCAAACCCGATCTGCTGATTGCCGACGAACCCACCACCGCGCTGGACACCACCACGCAGGCAGCGATCATGCAATTGCTGCACGGCTTGATACAGCGCCATGGCATGGCGGTGCTGTTCATCACCCACGACCTGGCCCTGGCCGCCGCGCATTGCCGGCGCGTGGCCGTGATGCAGGCCGGCCGCGTGGTGGAATGCGCGGCAAGCCAAACGCTGTTTGCCGATCCGCAGCATGCCTATACGCAAAAACTGATCGCCGCCTTGCCGCATCGGATGGCAGCACAGCCCGCAGGCGAAGCCGTGCCGTTGCTGGATGTGCGGGCGCTGCGCAAGCTTTATCCGATGCGCGGCAAAGCCGAAATGCTGGCGGCGGTGGATGGCGTGGATTTGCAGATCGCGCAAGGCGAAGCCTTGGGCCTGGTGGGTGAATCCGGCTGCGGAAAATCCACCCTGGCGCTGCTGATCGCGCGTTTGCTGGATGCCAGTGCCGGCAGCATGAAATTCGAAGGCCAGGATATCGCCGCCATGCCCGCAGATGGCTTTGCCGGCACGGCCCAGCGCCGCCGCATCCAGATGGTGTTTCAGGATGCAGCCGGCAGTCTCAATCCGCGCCACACGGCTTTTGCCGCGATTGCCGATCCGCTGCGGCATCTGCTGGGCCTGCAGGGCAAGGCGCTGGATAGCCGCGTGCGGGAATGCGCGCGCCTGGCCGGCTTGCCGGAAAATCTGCTCAATCGCCTGCCGCATCAATTATCGGGCGGACAGAAAACCCGTATCGGCATCGCTCGCGCCATCGCCACCGAGCCGGCGCTGATCGTGCTGGACGAGCCCACCGCCGGCCTGGATGCGCCGGTGCAGGCGGAAATCCTGGCCCTGCTGGAAAATCTGCGCCTGCAGCTTGGCATGGCGCTGATGCTGATCTCGCATGATCTGAATGTGGTGCGGCAAAGCTGCGGTCGCGTGGCCGTTATGCAGCATGGCCGGATCGTGGAAACCGCGCCCACCGCACAGCTATTCAGCCAGCCGCAACATCCCCATAGCCGGGAATTGCTGCAAGCCCTGCCGCGGATCGAAGTTTAATGCGGCGCCGCATCGTCGGTGCGGCCGATCACCGGCGACGTTTGCGACACGGCTGCAAACGGCGTGCGATGCTGAGGCGCGGGCTGCTTGGCCAGACGCCACATCACCAGCGCGATGAATATCAGCGATAGCAGCACCAGATAGGCATGCAAGCCGCGCGGACCGGCGAATTGCATCACGAAAGACATCAGCATCGGGCCGATCGCCGAACCCGAAGCCCACACGAACAGCAAACTGGCCGATAGCGTGATGGCACTGTCGCGGGCGGATTTATCGTAGGCATGCGCCACGGCCAGGGCATAGATCGGCAGGCAGGCCGCGCCGATCACCGCAAAGGCGGCATATGCCAGATAAAGCGGCAACGGCGAGAATGCCAGCAGCATAATCGCCGCCACCATGCCCACCGCCGCGGTGCCCAGCATCACCTTGCGGCGATCCACGCGGTCAGACACAAAGCCCAGCGGCCATTGCATGCTCATGGCGCCGATCTGCACCATGGCGGTGAGAATGCTGATTTCGCTGGGGGACATTTCGCGCAGCACGCCATAAGCCGGCAGCATGCCGATCAACGCACCGCCCACCAGGCCCACATACAAGCAGCCGATGAGGCTGATCGGGCTGGTGGCCCAGATTTCGGCAAGCCGCACCTTCACTGCATCGGGGCGTTTGGGCGGCCGCGTGCGCGTGAAACCCACCGGGATCAGCGCCGCCGAATACAGCCCGCCCATCACGATGAAGGCCACGGTGCTGCTAGCGGCAGTGAAGGCCGGCCAGAGCTGGCCGGTGATCATCGCCAGGCGGTTGACGATATTATAAACCGCCAGCACGCGACCGCGATAACTGCGCGGGGTGCGGCCATTGATCCAGCTTTCGATCACGATGGACAGGCCCGCGCCGGCAAAGCCGCCGGCAAAACGCAGCATCAGCCAGGCGGTGGCATCGGTGAACAGCGCCAGCGCCAGCACGGTGCAGGATTGCGTGGCAGCGAGGATGGCAAAGGCGCGGATATGGCCCACGCGGCGGGTGAGCGTGCCGCCGACGAAACAGCCGGTGAGAAAACCCGCCGCATAGGAAGAGGCAACCGCGCCGATCATCGCGGGCGCCTGGCCCTGCAAGGCCATCTGCAGCGGCACCAGCACGTTCAGCGCGCTGCCGGCCAATTGCAACAGAATACCGCCGCACACCAGCGCTGCCAGCGAAAGGGCGGAAACCGGTGCGAATTTGTTGGCACTATGCATCGATCAACCGCAGTGTCGCGTAGAATCCTTCGCTACGGACCCTACGCGACTTGGCTGCGGGTGTCGATGCAGCGGGCGGTTTTTATGCCGCCAACTTACGCTCCAGCGCTTTGTGCGGCGCCACATAAGCCAGACCGGTGCTTTCGGCCAGGGCCGGATGGGTGATCTGGCCGGCATGCACATTCAGGCCATCGGCCAGATGCCTGTCGGCGAGGATGGCTTCCACGCCGCGATCGGCCAAGGCCAGACCGAAAGGCAACGTGGCGTTGTTGAGCGCATGGCTGGAAGTGAGCGGCACCGCGCCGGGCATGTTGGCCACGCAATAATGAATCACGCCATCCACCACATAGGTGGGTTCGGCATGGGTGGTGGCATGCGAGGTTTCGGCACAGCCGCCTTGATCGATGGCCACATCCACCAGCACGGCGCCGGGCTTCATCCGCTTCAGCATCGGCCGGGTGATCAGCTTGGGCGCATTGGCACCCGGCACCAGCACGGCGCCCACCACCACATCGGCGGAAAACACCTCGCGCTCCAGTCCTTCGAGGCTGGAATACGCGGTGCGCACGCGGCCGCCGAACAGATCGTCCAACTGGCGCAGGCGCGGCAACGAGCGATCGAGGATGCTCACCTCGGCACCCAGGCCCACGGCCATGCGCGCGGCATGAATGCCCACCACGCCGCCGCCCAGCACCGCCACCTTGGCCGGCGGCACACCGGGCACGCCGCCCAGCAGCAGGCCGGGGCCACCAGCAGGCTTGCGCAGCGCGGCACCGGCGGCTTCCAGCGCCAAGCGGCCGGCCACTTCGCTCATCGGCGCCAGCAGCGGCAGGCCGCCGCGCGGATCGGTAACGGTTTCATACGCCACCGCCGTGCAGCCGCTTTTCAACAATCCCTGGGTTTGCTCCGGATCGGGAGCCAGATGCAGATAGGTGAACAGGATCTGCCCGGGGCGCAATTGCGGCCATTCGCTGGGCTGCGGTTCCTTCACCTTAACAACCATGTCTGCCTTGGCGAAAATCTCTTCCGCCGTGGCAGCGATTTGGGCCCCGGCTGTGCGGTAGGCCTCGTCGGCGGCGCCAATGCCCGCGCCGGCACCGCTTTGGATCAGCACGGTATGGCCATGATGGACATATTCGCGCACCGCACCGGGCGTAAGCCCGACACGGTATTCCTGGGGTTTGATTTCTTTCGGCACGCCAACAAGCATGGTCCGCTCCTGTTTTTTGAAGGTGAAACGCCCGGAATCAGGCAGACCAAGCATAAGCAGGCCGGATGTTGCGTTCCGGGCGAAGGCAAAGTTTTTTTGTTTCATTTATGTGATTTCCTGCGTATAAGGCCGATTAAACGCAGGATTACAATGCCATGGAACTCGATCGCATAGATTACGCCCTTCTCGCCGCCCTGGCGCGCAATGCCCGGTTGAGCCATGTGGAGCTATCCAACGCAATCGGCCTGTCCACCACCGCCTGCGCCCGGCGCATGAAGGCGCTGGAGGAAGCCGGGATCATTGCCGGCTACCGGGCCGAACTGGGTCTGAAGCTGCTGGGCCTGTCCACCCTGGTGCTGGTGCGCATCACCCTGGAAAGCCAGAGCGAGGAGGCCTTGCAGGCCTTTGAAACCGCCGTGACGGCCTGTCCCTCGGTGGTGCGCTGCCTGCTGATGTCGGGCAGCGACGATTACCTGGTAACGGTGATCGCGCGCGACATCGAGGATTTCGAGCATATCCACAAAACCCAGCTATCGCGCCTGCCCAAGGTGGCCCGGCTGCAATCCAGCTTTGCCTTGCGCCAGGTGATCGACCGGCCGCTGCCGCCCTCGGTTTACGAACCCGCCCGACGGAAGCATTAACCGCAGCGGATGCATCAGCGATGATCCATCGCTGATTGTGCACAGTGTGACAATTCCCCTGGGCCATAGAATCCTCTGGACCATAGAAATTATCGCGCTGGATTGGTCAGAATCCGCTACACGCCGGCAAAACCGGCGTTATAGTCGGGCCATGGATTTCACCACGTCGCTTCCTGCGCCCCTCACTTCGCGCAGCAAAAACTTTTTGAGCATCTGGCATGGCTGGCGGCACGGCCGCATGCTGCCGGAGCGGCGAGATATCGACTTAGGCCAGCTTGGCGATCTGGCCGGCACCAGCCTGCTGCTGAATGTGCGCGGGCATGACGATATCCGCGCCGACTGGGTGGGCGACACCATCACCGCCCTGCTCGGCTACGATCTCACCGGCATGAATTATCTCGACCTCACCTCGCCGGAGAACCGCGCCTGGCGCGCCCATCTCACCATGGCGCAGATGGCCCAGCCTTGCAGCGTGGTGATCTACTACATGCTGCAACTCGCCCAGGGCGGCGTGATGCCGGTGGAATTCGTCTCCGGCCCGATGCGCGAGGATGGCGCCAGCAATGCCAGCCTGATCCTGTGCTGCGCGTCTGGCCTCACCGGCCTGCATGAAGGCCAGGGCAAAGCCGTGAACCCGGATTCGTATGAAGAAGGCGAAGGCATGCGCTTCATCGATATCGGCGCCGGCGTCCCGCCCATGGTGCCCAGCGTGCGCCAGGATGCGCGCCTGGTGCAGTAAGGGGCGCGAAGGCTGCACCGCATGAGCCTCGACTTCCTCCTTCTCGCCATCATCCTCACCGTCACGCCCGGCCCCGGCGTGATCTTCACGCTGGCCGCCGGCCTTTCGCGCGGCGGCAAGGCCGGCATCGTGGCCGCTTTCGGCTGCACGCTGGGGATCGTGCCGCATGTGCTGGCCGCCATCACCGGCCTGGCCGCCCTGCTGCATGCCAGCGCCCTGGCCTTCGAGATGGTGAAATATGCCGGCGCGGCCTATCTGCTCTGGATGGCCTGGGCGATGTGGCGGGACCGCAGCAGACTTTCGCTGGACGCGATAAACCAGCAGGCCGATGCCGCGCCCGCGCTGCGCATCATCATCGAGGCCGTTCTGATCAACCTGCTCAATCCCAAACTGACGATCTTCTTCTTCGCCTTCCTGCCGCAATTCATACGGCACGACAGGCCGGATATGCATGGCAGCGCGCTCGCGCAGATGCTGCTGCTCAGCGCGACATTCATGGCGCTCACTTTCGGCATTTTCGTGCTGTATGGTTTATTCGCGGCAAGGCTGCGCAGCCATGTGCTCAGCCGCCCCGCCATCCTGCTCTGGCTGCGCCGCAGCTTCGCCGCCGCCTTCGTGGCGATGGGCGTTAAGCTGGCGGTGGCGGAGAGATGAAATGGTCACCCCCCATTAAGCTTGAAGAGCCGTTTGATAGAGATTACTCAACCCTTCTTGAACTAGTCTCTAATTTGATTGAGGTGCCGGCAGGGCAAACAATACCTACTGGATCAGAATGGCTAAACGATGCTCAAGCGTTATCGATAAAGCTTTTTCAGCATCTTTACGCCATAGCCGCTCTAGCGAATGGCCAGACTTATTCTTTTAAGAAATTTTCCATTCTTTTTATCGATCATTCATCAATCAAAGTATTGGCACGAGCCGCCTTTGAAACATATTTGATTTTTAGCTACATATACGGAAACTCACATCCCTCAGTCTCTCGCTTTCGCCATAAGACATGGGAATTAGGGGGATTAATTGATCGCCAAAAATTCCCGGCCACCAACCCCACACATATAAAAATAGTAGAACAAGAGAAAGAAATTGTTCAAAAACTTCGAAATGATATATCCAAGGATACGAATTTCGTTAGCCTCAAACCGGATATTCAAAAAAAGATTTTACAGGGAAGTTGGCGAACTGGAAAAACATGGGCTGACTTAGCTGAAGACGCAGGAGTTCATAAGAAATATTTCAAACATATCTACAGATATCTATCCGAATACTCCCACTCTGGGTACGGTAGCGCACTACAGATTGCGCAATCCTCGTCATTTGAAGATCAAGTATTACTTACAAAATCGATCATCGGGATTGGCTGCGTAATCATGGCCCACTTCATCGCGACTTTTCCAAAAGTGTTTATAGAAGCAGCAAATGAAATTGAAAAGAATCCAATTGCAAAAGCCATCCATGAGAAATGGCATTTCACCACTTCAGACATGGCGCAATTGTATGGCGACCCAAACTAAAAAAATAAGGCTCAGTTTTTAAAGCTCGAGAACCGAAGCGATTAGTATCAAAAGATTAAAAAAACCCGGTGTTTCCACCGGGCTTTTTGCTGGGCCCTCGGATTGAATCCGAAGGTCGCGATCGTGTTTGCCTCGCGCCTTAAGCGCCCGGCATCGGCTCCGGTTCCAGGCCGGAGGGGCCGGATTTCTTGCCGCGGTTGGTGCTGGGCACGGCGGAGCGTGGGCCGCTATCGCCGGGCGTGGGGTGGGTGTCGTCCGGCCGCACGATATCCTCGCCGCGCAGCAGGGCCTTCACCTCGTCGCCCGAGAGGGTTTCGTATTCCAGCAAAGCCTGCGACACGCGCTCCAGATCGTCGCGGTGTTCGGTGAGGATGCGCTGGGCATTGCCCTCGGCCTCGTCGATGATGCGGCGCACTTCCTCGTCGATCAGCTTGGCGGTGGCATCCGACACATTCTTGCGCTGGGTGACGCTATGGCCGAGGAACACCTCTTCCTCGTTATCCGAATAGCGCAGGCGGCCGAGTTTGTCGGACATGCCCCATTCGGTGACCATGCGGCGCGCCAGGCCGGTGGCCTGCTGGATGTCGTTGGAGGCGCCGGTGGTAACGTTCTCGCGGCCGAACACGATTTCCTCGGCGATGCGGCCACCGAACATCATCGCCAGGCGCGATTCCAGTTCCAGCTTGGATACACTCAAACGATCCTTTTCCGGCAGCGACATCGTAACGCCCAGCGCACGGCCGCGCGGAATGATGGTCACCTTATGCAGCGGATCGCATTTCGGCATGAACAGCGAAACCAGGGCATGACCGGCCTCGTGATAGGCGGTGAGCTTCTTTTCTTCCTCGCCCATCACCATCGAGCGCCGCTCGGCGCCCATCATCACCTTGTCCTTGGCATTCTCGAAATCCGACATGGTGACCACGCGGCGATTCTTGCGCGCGGCCAGCAGGGCGGCTTCGTTGACCAGGTTGGCGAGATCGGCGCCCGAGAAACCGGGCGTGCCGCGCGCGATGATCTTGGCATCCACATCGGGCGCCAGCGGCACCTTGCGCATATGCACGCGCAGGATTTTCTCGCGGCCCAGAATATCCGGGTTGGGCACCACGATCTGGCGATCGAAGCGGCCCGGACGCAGCAGCGCGGGATCGAGCACATCGGGGCGGTTGGTGGCGGCGATCAGGATCACGCCCTCATTGGCCTCGAAGCCATCCATCTCCACCAGCAACTGGTTGAGGGTCTGCTCGCGCTCGTCGTTGCCGCCGCCCAGGCCGGCGCCGCGATGGCGACCGACCGCGTCGATTTCGTCGATGAAGATGATGCAAGGCGCGTTCTTCTTGGCCTGCTCGAACATGTCGCGCACGCGGCTGGCGCCGACGCCGACGAACATTTCCACGAAGTCGGAACCCGAGATGGTGAAGAACGGCACATTGGCCTCGCCGGCAATGGCGCGCGCCAGCAGGGTCTTACCCGTGCCCGGCGGGCCGACCAGCAAGCAGCCCTTCGGAATCTTGCCGCCGAGGCGCTGGAATTTCTGCGGGTCGCGCAGGAATTCCACGATTTCTTCCAGTTCGACCTTGGCTTCCTCGATGCCGGCCACATCCTCGAACGTGACGCGGCCATGGCGTTCGGTGAGCAGGCGGGCCTTGGATTTGCCGAAGCCCATCGCCTTGCCGCCGCCCGATTGCATCTGGCGCATGAAGAAAATCCACACGCCGATCAGCAGCAGCATGGGGAACCAGCTGATCAGGATATTCACCAGCGTGTTGCCCTCTTCCGGCGGCAGCGCCTGCACGCGCACGCCGCGCTCGGTGAGGCGGCCGACCAAGCCAGGATCGCTGGGCGCATAGGTGGAGAAGCTGCGGCCATCGCGGAAATGGCCCTTGATGGTGTGGCCCTGGATGGCAACATCGGTCACCTGGCCGTTGGTCACTTCGTTGAGGAAATCGGAATAGGCGACCGACGTGCCGCCTTCGCGCATGGATGGGCCCTGGAACAGGTTGAACAAGGCAACCACCAGCAGACCGATGATGACCCAAAGCGCAAGATTGCGGCCGAATATGTTCACGGAGCCCACACCTTTCCAAACAAAGCCGGGAACCGACCGGCCACAGCAGCAGTTTAGCCGATCCCTGGCGGACGGCCATAATCACTTGTCGATTATAAATATGGGCGGGCGGGCGCGAAACAAGGCAAGCGCCAGAAGATTCTGGCCGCCCGGGGGCGGGAAACCGTCACAAACTGTTTCGAAAACGCATAATCACAGCGTCGGCCTTACCAACAGGGCCTAAAACCGGCAGGCCGACCAGGGTTTTGCCGCGCCACAAAGCCGGCAGGCTGGGCCAGACCGCGCGGGGAATCTCCGCCTCCCGCGCCAGCAATGCAGGCGGCAGGGCCTTGCCCAGCATCGCCAGGCGATAGCCCGGCATCGGCCTGGATAAGGCCAGGTCGAACCGGCCATCCCATACTAAGCGCGGCCATACTAAGCTCGGCCATGCCGGATTCGGCAGGCCGCGCCCTGGCTGCAAAGACCCCAGCGGCAATGGCTCTGGCGGAAAGCGCGCCTCGCGATGCACCAGCAAGCGCCCCTGCCCCACCGGCAACAGCCGCCCCTGTGCCACCGGCAATAAGCGACAGCGATGCAATGTGGCCGGCTCGTCCAAATGGTTCAGCAGCCGCTGCAGGCTTTCCAGTCTGGGCGGTTCGGGCAATCCGCCCACCAGCCGCAGCAGGCGTGCCAATGCGCGCAGCCCGATCTCTTCCGGCGCGGCGCGCAAGGCAGCGGCATCCAGCCAGGCGAAACCGGCTTCATGCCAGGCGACGCTGCGGTGCAGGGCCTCGCTTGCCAGTTGCTCCAGCGCCTGCCTGGCGCGGGCCATATTGGCCGCCGTGGTGGCCAGATGGCGGGTCAGGCTGCCATCCTGATCCAACTGACCGAGTGCTGCGCGCACCTGCACGCGGGCAAAGGCGGTGTTGCGGTTGCTGGGATCCTCGATCCATGCCTGGCCGCGCGCCTGCAAAGCGGCAACCAGCCGCGCCTTGGGCTGATCCAGCAGCGGCCGCAGCAATTGCAGATCGGCGGTCAGCGGCCGGCTGGGCGCCATGGCGGCCAGGCCGTCGATGCCCGAACCGCGCAGGGCGCGCAGCAGCAGGGTTTCGGCCTGATCCTCGCGGTGATGAGCCAGCAGCAGATGGCGCACGCCATGGCCGGCGCACCATTCTGCCAGCAGGCCATAGCGCGCGGCGCGGGCAGCCGCCTGGATATCGGCTTTCGGTCTGGCGCCGCGCCGGGTGAGGATATGCGCGGCGATGCCGGCGGCCTTCAGCCAATCCGCCACCTGGCGCGCCTCGGCCGCCGATTGCTGGCGCAGGCGGTGATCCACGATCAACGCAGACAGCTTGATGCCGCGCGGCCTGGCCCATTGATCGGCCAGCAGCGTCAGGGCCAGCGAATCCGCGCCACCCGAACAAGCCACGGCGATGTGTTTCGGCACCGGCTTGCCCAGCAAGGGCGCCAGCGCACGGCCCAACTCGGCTGCGCCCAAGGGCGCATGCCGGGGCGCAGGCAGGGGCGCAGGCAGGGGCGCGCTCTGGCCTGGACTCAGGGTTGGGCTCTGCTTAACGGCAATTGGCCTTGGCACGTTCGCGCACCAGGGCTTCCTTCACATTGGCCGGCGCGCTGGGGAATTCCTTCGCCAACTGGCCATAGGCGGCGCAGGCCTCGGCGGTCTTTTTCATCGCCGTGAGGGTCATGCCCAGTTTCAACAGGCTGTCTGATGCCTTGGGGCCTTTCGGATAACCCTGATAGCCTTGCAGGAAGGCAGCGGCAGCCGGTTCGAATTGCTGGCGCACATAATAGGTTTCGCCCAGCCAGTATTGCGCATTGCCGGCCAGCGGATCGCTGCCATGGGCGGCCAGAAATTCCTTGAACGCGGTTTCGGCGGCGGGATAATCGGCCTGGGCCAGCAGCCGGAAGGCAAAATCATACCGTTCCTTCGGTGTGCCGGCGGGCAAACGGGTGGCCGGCGCTGCCGCAGCGGGCGGCGTGGCACGCGCCACATTGCCGCCTGCCGGCGCGGCGCCCCCGGCCTGACCCGCCAGCGGGCGGCCAGTCGAATCGGTGGGCAAGGTGCCCAGCACGCCTTCGCGGGTGGGGGCAGTGCCGGGCTGCGACGAGGTGGAACCGCGCACCAGTTGCTGCGGTTCGCCGCCTGCCGCGGCCTGGGTCGTCCCTGCTGCCGGGCCTGTCGCCTGGCCTGTCGCAGTGCCGGCAGCCGTGGCCGCAGCTTGGCCAGCAGCTTGGCCTGGCACAGGCCGCGCCTTTTCCAATTCGTTCAGGCGGAAATCGACATCCTCCACCAGCTTGTCCATGCGGCGCTGGGTCTGGCCGTTGCGGAATTCAACTTCCTCGAAACGGCCAACCAATTCGCGGATCTGGCCTTCCAACTGGTCGATGCGGCTGGACAAGCGGTTGGCGATGCTGGTGTCGGCCTCATCGCCGCCCTGGGTGAGGCTGCCGCCGCCCTGGTTCACACCGGGCGCGTTTTGCTGTGGCACGCTGCCGCCGCGAGAAACCTGACGCTGTAGAAAGCGGAGATCGTTTTCCAGGCGGTTGATGCGCTCGACAAGATACTGCGTGTCGGCCTGGGCTAGAACCTGGGCCTGGGCCAGAACCTGGGCCTGGGCGGGACCCAGCGGAGCCATGGCAAGCATTGCCAGCAGGCCGGCGCAAAGCGCCAGACTGGCCTGGGTCGAGCGGGACAAAAGCATCGGCATCACTATGGTCATGGGCGGACCTCGAAACGCTGGCGGAGCATCGCAGGAAGGCCGGCGCCGGACCTGCCCAAGCCATAACGGCCTGTCAGCGACGCCACCCTTCCACTTCGCGACGGGCCCGATGATGCGGGCCGATTCGCAATGGGGTATCTGCTGCAATGAATACCCGGTTTTTGCGGCAAAAGCATGGCCTGGGCGCATACTTCCCGTGGGCTGCCGATCCGCCCAGCCCAGAAGGCTGAACCGGCCGCAAAAAGAAAGCCCAAAAAAGAAAAGCAGAGCAGGAAAAAAGAAAACACCCGCCGCCACCAGCCAATCGGCGGGGCGAGCGGGTGTTTGAAAGAGAGCCGGAAGGTTGGTTGAAAACCTTCCGGCAGCCGAACTTAGTTCGACAGGACGGTCACGCCACGGCGGTTCTGAGCCCAGGCAGCCTCGTTCGAACCGAGAGCAACCGGACGCTCCTTGCCGTAGGAGATGGTGGTGACGCGAGCAGCCGGGATGCCCTGGTTGACCAGGTAGCTCTTCACGGCATTGGCGCGGCGCTCACCGAGCGCAAGGTTGTACTCGCGGGTGCCGCGTTCGTCGGCATGGCCCTCGATCACGACCTTGTACTGGCCATAGCGCTTCAGCCAGGCGGCCTGCTTGTCCAGCGTGGCCTTGCCGGCCGGCTTCACTTCGAACTTGTCATAGTCGAAGAAAACGCGATCGCCGACATTGACCTGGAAGTCCTGCACCGAGCCGGGCTGAATGGCAGAGGTGGTCGGGCCAGTGGCAGTCTGCGGAGCGGCCGGGCGAGCGGTGGTGGCGCCACCGGTACCGGTGGCCGCAGTGGGTTCCGGAGCCTTTTCGCAAGCCGCGAGGAACAGGCCAACCGCAGCAACGGCCACGAACTTGGTGCCGAAGGTGTTGAGGCGCATAATGTTTTACCCCTCCATAGGGTTTGGTTTGGTGATCAGTTACCTGTGCATTTCACTAATTGACGGCTCGCCACTCCGGCTGCCCATCACATCACCCGTGATGGCGGACCATTGTGACTACCCAATCCACTTGCGGCCTGTAGCGAGCCGCGCAACCGAACTTACTCAAATCTGCTTAAGCTTTGTTGCTGTTTCCGCTACACACCGCCGCGTTGGGCTCTCGCCGCGTATACCCGACATCCCGTTCAGCGCGCCTCGGGCTATGTGCCGAAAAACCAGGCACCCGATTTGCCAGCGAACAAGCATGCCGGAACCCTTTGGTTCAAGCCACTGCGTCGTTTACAATCATATCCACGCGATAATTCACTATCAAGGGGCCGTTCGTATAACTGCACTGTGATTGCCTTTTACTGCGGCATTTCTGCAACAGTTTTGGCCAATTACCGGCAGTCTCCGCCTTTCGAATAATGTGTCGGGGACGATTAGCGGATCAGCGGCGAAAGCGGCGACCAGGCCGGATCGGATGCATCGATCGGAGTCGGCAACTCGCGCTCATTGTAGCCGGTGAGATCGATGGAGAACAGCCGCACCCGCTGGCCGCGACCGCGACCATCCCAGGCCCGCTCACGATAGAACATCAGCACACGGCCATTCGGCGCCCAGGTGGGGGCTTCCTGCACCGACGGCGACGTGCTCAGGATACGCTCGCCGGAGCCATCCGGACGCATCACGCCAATGGCGAAATTCCCCTGGAATTCCTTGGTAAATGCGATCAAATCGCCGCGCGGCGACCAGACCGGGGTGGAATAGCGGCCCTGCCCGAAGGAGATCCGCTTCTGGTCCGACCCATCGGCATTCATCACATAGACCTGCTTGGTGCCGCCACGGTCGGAATTGAAGGTGACCTGGCGCCCGTCGGGCGAGAAAGACGGCGAGGTATCGATGCCGGGATCGGAGGTAAGCCGGCTGCGCGCCCGGGTGCGCAGGTCCATCATGTAGATGTCGGAATTGCCATCCACGGCCAGCGACATGATGACGCGGTTGCCATCAGGCGAGAATCGCGGCGCGAAGGTCATGCCGGGGAAATCGCCCACCAGTTCCTGTTGCCCGGTATCGATGTTGAACAGATACACCCGCGGGCGGTCGTTGAAATACGACAGATAGGTGATTTCCTGCTGGCTCGGGCTGAAACGCGGGGTCAGCACCAGGAATTTGCCATCGGTGAGGAAGCGGTGATTCTCGCCATCCTGATCCATGATCGCCAGGCGCTTCACACGCTGATTCGGCGGGCCGCTTTCGGCCACATAAACCACGCGGGTATCGAAATAGCCGTCTTCGCCGGTCACGCGCTTGTAGATCGCATCGGAAATCAGATGCGCCAGGCGGCGCCAGTTATCCGGCGTGGTGAACAGCGCCAGGCCGGTCATCTGATTTTCAGCCGCCACATCCCATAGCCGGAATTCCCCGCGCAGGCGGCCATCGGCCTGCACTTCCATGCGGCCGGTCACCAGCGCATCCACATTGATCACGCGCCAATCCTGAAAGCGCGGCTGCACCCGCATGGCGGCGGGCTGCTGGATATGCGCCTTGGGATCGGCGGGCGCGAACAGGCCCGAACGCTCCAGATTGGCGCGGATCACGCGGGCCACATCCTGGCCCAGTTTCAGCGCCTGCGGGTTATCGGCATCGAAATCCGAAATCGCGATCGGCACCGGCTTGATATTGCCCTTGGTGATGTCGATCTCCACCCGCGCCTGGGCAGCCGAGCCAAGCAGCGCCGCGAAGATCAGCGCGGCGCCAAAAGCCAGGGAACGGGAAACCAGCGAGCGAGCAGCCAGCGAGCGAGCGGAGAAACGGCCCGTGAATGTCATGAATTGCATTGTTGCCTCGGGTCGAAGTTCAATACGATTTCTTGCGTGAATTTACCAACATCGGTGTTGGGCGGAAACTTGAACGGCACGGCCTTGTGCACCGCGCGGCGCGCCGCTTCGGCGGAAGCGCGGTAATTTTCCTGGGTGTAGAGCTTCACGGCATCGAGCACTTCCGGCTGGGTTTTCAGCGTGCCGTCGGGATTGAGCATGAACTGGATGCGCACCACATGCTCGCGGGCATCGCGGCGGCCGCAATCCAGGTTCCACTTATCGTAAATCTGGCTGGCGATGAAATCCTTCTCGCTGATCGACAGCGGCAGATTCGGATTGCTCGGGCCCTCGGCACGCGGCGCCGGCGCGGGCGGCGCGCGCGAAGCCACCTGCGGCGCCGGCTGGCTGGGTGTGGGTGCTGGCGGGGTTTTCTGCAGGCGGTTCACCAACGCGGCCACATCGGTGAAATTGGTCGTCTTGGGCTGTTGCGGAGCCTGGGTCTGCACCTGGGGCTGCGGCTTGGGCGGCGCGGGTTTTTCAACCGGCTTGGGCGGCGCGGGCGGCGCCTCGGTCTTTTCCACCTTGGGCAACGGCTTGGGCGCAGGCAGCGGTTCCGGCGCCGGCGCGGGCTTGGCGGCCTCCACGGGTTTGGGCGGCTCAGGCGCGGGCGGCGGCGGAGGGGGCGGCGGCGCGGCGGCGGCCGGTGCCGGCTTGGGCGGCTCGGGCTTCACTTCCGGCTTCGGCGGCTCCGGATCCGGCTTGGGTTCGGCCTTGGCTTCCACCGGGCGCGGCTGCACCTTCGGCACATTGCTCTGCTCGGCGATCGGCGCCAATTCGGCCAGGATCACCGGCGGCTCGGCAGGGCGCTCCGGCTCGTAAAAAGGCAGGCCGAAAACTGCGAACAGCACGATGCCCGCATGCAGACCTGCCGAAAATACATACGAGTTACGCTGCACCGAACCTGTCTCCTGTTGCCTCAGCGACGACGCTGCGCCTGGCCAGACCCGCTCCCGGAACCACCCTGGGACGGATTGCCGATCAAGGCCACCTTGGTGTAACCGGCGGCATTCACCACACCCATCACTTCCAGCACCTTGCCGTAATTCACCGCCTGGTCGCCGCGCACGAAAATGCGGCGATCCAGCGCACCCTTGGCAATCGCCTGCAGGCGCGGCACCAGTTGATCCAGCTCCACCGGGGTTTCCTGCAGATAGACCAGGCCCTTGCTGTCGATGGTGATCGACAATGGCTCGTCCTGGCCCTGGATGGCGGCAGCCTGGGTCTTGGGCAGATCAACCTGCACGCCCACGGTGAGCAGCGGTGCGGTGACCATGAACACGATCAGCAGCACCAGCATCACGTCGACCAGCGGCGTGACGTTGATATCCGACATCGGCCGGCGCCGCATGCGGCTGCCGCGTCCTCCGCCCTGAAGCTGAACGGCCATCTCAGTTTGCCTCTTCGTCGAGCTGGCGGCTCATCAACGCCTGGAATTCGCCGGCAAAGCCTTCCAGCCGGATATTCAGCCGGCCGAGATCGTTGGAGAATTTGTTGTAGGCCATCACTGCCGGAATGGCGGCCAGCAGGCCCAAAGCCGTGGCGAACAAGGCTTCGGCGATACCCGGCGCCACCACCGCCAGCGAGGTGTTCTTGCTGGCTGCGATGCTGTGGAAGGAATTCATGATGCCCCAGACGGTGCCGAACAGGCCCACGAACGGCGCCACCGAACCGACAGAGGCGAGAAAGCCGAGATAGCGTTCCAGCCGCTCCATCTCGCGGTCGATGGAAACCCGCATCACCTGGCCGATACGCACCTGCAACGAGCCAAGCCCCTGCTTGCCGCGCACCAGGCCGCGCTCGGTGGAGCGGCGCCATTCGCGCATGGCGGCCACGAACAGCACCGCCATGGGATGCTGCGGGCCATGCTGCGAGATGCGGTCGAACAGCATGTCGAGCGAACCGCCGGACCAGAAATCATGTTCGAACTGGTCGGTGGCAGCCAGGGTCTTGCGGATCTTGATCAGCTTTTCAAAGATGATCGCCCAGGACCAGAAGGATGCCAGCACAAGCATCAGCATGACCGCCTTGACCACCCAGTCGGCCTGCAGAAACAACGCCCACATCGAAAGATCCGCGACGGGTGCATCAGCCCCTAGTTGCGCCGCGTTTACTGTCCTGTCCATGTTCTAACCGTCCTTGCTATCCAGCGTGCCAGAGATTTGCGAAAAATTTGTTGAAAGTGTGGCAAACAGGTCCACAACTTGCCTGGGAACCCGTTTTGGCCGCCCATTGCCGTCGATGCAGGCCAGAACCACCTTGGCGCGCGCCAACTCGTCCAAACCCCGCCAGACCGCCTGGGCCAGCGTGAGCGTGGCACCGGATGCCCCGGAAAACTCGGTCAGAATGGTTAATTCTTCGTGGAGACGGGCCGGCTTGAGGTAATCGATGGCGCAGGATCGCACGGCAAAGGCCAATCCCTGCTCGCGCATCAATTCCTGTTGATCGATACCGGCCCGCAGCAGCACATCCGACCGCCCCCGCTCGATGAAGCGAAGATAATTCGCGTAATACACGATTCCGGCAGCATCGGTATCTTCCCATTGCACCCGCAGCGGATAGCGATGGGGCGCAGTGCCGGGTGCAGTACCGGGTGCAGTGCCGAGTGCAGTGCTGGGCGTGGCTTTGGCGCGGGTTTCAACCATCGGCTTCCTCGTCGGCAAGGAAACCGAGCTGGCTGTCGGCCGGGCGGGCGGGCGCCGGCAAACCCAGATGCGCAAAGGCCTGGGCGGTGAGCAGCCGGCCGCGCGGGGTACGCTGCAAGAAGCCCTGCTGGATCAGATACGGCTCGATGATGTCTTCCAGCGCGTCGCGCGGCTCGGACAACGCGGCGGCGATGGTTTCCACCCCCACCGGGCCGCCACCGAAATCCCGCGCGATGGTGCTGAGATAGCGGCGATCCATGGCATCCAGCCCGCGCGCATCCACCTCCAGCCGGGTGAGCGCGGCATCGGCCTGCACGGCGGAGACCACTTTCGCCTTGGCCACGGCGGCGAAATCGCGCACCCGGCGCAGCAGGCGGCCGGCCACGCGCGGCGTGCCACGGGCCCGCTTGGCGATTTCATGGGCGCCGCTGGCATCCAACTCGAAGCCGAGAATGCGGGCGCCGCGCGACACGATGAATTCGAGTTCGGACACTTCATAGAAATTCAGCCGCAGCGGAATGCCGAAGCGTTCGCGCAGCGGCGTGGTGAGCAGGCCCGAGCGCGTGGTAGCGCCCACCAGGGTGAAGGGCGGCAGGTCGATGCGCACGCTGCGCGCCGACGGCCCCTCGCCGATGATCAGATCGAGCTGGAAATCCTCCATGGCGGGATAGAGAATCTCTTCCACTGCCGGATTGAGGCGGTGGATTTCGTCGATGAACAGCACGTCGCGGGCTTCCAGATTGGTGAGCAGGGCGGCCAGGTCGCCGGCCTTGGCGATCACCGGGCCCGACGTGGCCTTGAAATTCACGCCCAGTTCGCGCGCCACGATCTGCGCCATGGTGGTTTTGCCCAGGCCCGGCGGGCCATGCAGCAACACATGATCCAGCGCATCGCCACGCGCCTTGGCGGCAGAGATGAATATCTGGAGATTCTCGCGCGCCCGCGCCTGGCCGACGAAATCCGACAACACCTGCGGCCGCAGATGACGATCGAGTTCGTCGCCCTCGGCGGATTTGCCTGAAACAATCCGGCTGGCTTCGCTCATTTCGCCAATTCCTTGAGCCCGAGGCGGATCAGCGCGGAAACATCGGCCTTATCGCCCATGCTGCGGGCCGCGACGGTGACAGCGGCAAACGCATCGGCGCGCTTGTAGCCCAGATTGACCAGGGCGGAGAGCGCATCGGCAACCGCGCCGGGCGCCTCGGCCACGGCACCGGCTTCCGGCAGGCCGATGCTGGCCGCGCCGAGTTCGAGGCCGCCGAGCTTGTCCTTCAATTCGGTGATCAGCCGCACGGCAAGCTTCGGCCCCACGCCGTCGCACCGGGTGAGCATCGCCTTGTCGCCGGCCGCCAGCGCGCGGGTGAGTTCATCCGTGGCCAGGCTGCCGAGAATGCCTAAGGCCACCTTGGCGCCCACGCCCTGCACGGTCTGCAGCAGATTGAACCAGGCGCGTTCGCTCTCCGAGGCAAAGCCATAGAGATGGATATGATCCTCGCGCACATGGGTTTCCACGAACAGCTTCACGGCCTCGCCCACACGCGGCAAGGCGCGCAGCGTGCGCGCCGAACAGAACAACTGATAGCCCACGCCGCCCACATCCACGATACAGGCGGTTTCGGAAGCGGAATCCAGCAAGCCGCGCAGCCTGGCGATCATCGGCCTACCTGCGATTGCCTGGCCTGCTGCTTGAGATGGGCGGCGGCATCAGCCATGCGCACCCGCGCCGCCGTGCCGGCCAGATGGGCATGCGCAATCGCCACCGCCAGCGCATCGGCGGCATCGGCGCCGGTCACCGCCACGCCGGGCAGCAAGCGCTTCACCATGGCATGTACCTGGGTTTTTTCGGCATGGCCCACGCCAACAACCGCCTTCTTGATCAGGTTGGGCGCATATTCCGCCACCGGCAGGCCGGCCTGGGCCGGCACCAGCAGCACGATACCGCGGGCCTGACCGAGCTTCAGCGTGGAGGCCGGATTCTGGTTCACGAAAGTCTCTTCCACCGCCGCCGCCTCGGGGCGCCATTCGGCCAGCATTTCGGTCAAGGCGTCGTGCAGGAAGCGCAAGCGATAGGCCAATTCCTCATCCGGGTTGATGCGGATGGTGCCATGAGCCACATGGCTCAGCCGGTTGCCCGCCGCCTCGATCACGCCCCAGCCGGTGGCGCGCAAACCGGGATCAAGACCGATGATGCGCATGGCCTTCAGCAACCGGGCAGGCTCGCCATGACGGCGAGACGGCAGCCTTGCTCAAAAAAACCGATGCAACCGGCCATGATTCCCCGGGCGACTGCCCGCTCCACCGATAAAAGCCTGGCACCGTGCCGCAGGCCCTGGCAGGGCCGGCACAGACACAGCGAATCGGGGATGTTTACCATATTTTCCCGCGTCGGTCGCGCCGGGGAAATGCAAATGCGGCAGGAAAAGCCCGGAAATCGCAAACCGGCCTTCAACTTGCAGCCCCCTGCCCCGCCACCCATATGCAAAGCATAGGATTTTTAAAAACTTTGCGAATACGGCTTGTAATGCGATCACGATACAAATGGATATTGGGCATAACCGGCGGCCTTGCCTTTGGCATCGGCCTTGGGCTGGCCTTTTTCGACTGGAATTGGCTGCGCGGTCCGTTGACCAGCCTGGCCCATCAGAAGACCGGCCGCGAAATCGCCATCGGCGGCATTGCCGGCGAATGGGCGTTGAAACCGCGCTTCAGTTTCGATGCCGTGCATGTCGGCAATCCAGCCTGGGCCGGCAAGGGCGACGTGCTGGTTGCCGAACGCATCGAGGTGGTGATCGACCTGCCGGCCCTGCTGCGCGGCAAGCTGATCCTGCCGGAATTGACCGTGCAGAAGCCCAAGCTGGGCCTGCTGCGCGAGGCGGCAGACAAAGCGAACTGGCTGCTGGACGATAGTACCGACAGCACGGAAACTGGCGGCGATAGCGTGCAGATCGGCCGGCTGCGCATCCGTGATGGTGAAGTCCGCTTCCGCGATACCGTGCTGGGACTGAACGTCCAGGGCAAGATCGCTTCCGGCCTGTCGGGCTCATCCATCGACGATCTGCGCTTTCAGGGGCGTGGCGATTGGCAAAAACAGCCCTTTGCCATCCAACTGACCGGCGGTTCGCTGCTCAGCCTGCGGGAGGCCACGGCCCCCTATCCGCTTGCCGTGGATTTTTCTGCCGGTGACAGCAAGGCACGCATCCGGGGCCATGTGGGCGACCCGCTGCGTTTCGAAGGGCTGGATCTGGAATTGCAGATGCAGGGCCCCAACCTGGCGCTGTTGAGCGAATTGACCGGCATCCCGCTGCCGCTCACCCCGGCCTATGATCTGAAAGCGCAAGTGGGCCGCAAGGGCGCCATCTGGACACTGCGAAACCTGAGCGGCACCATGGGCCGCAGCGATATCGCCGGCAATCTGCAGATCGATATCGGCCGGCCGCGCCTATTCATCGAAGCCGACCTGCGTTCGAAGCGGCTGGATTACCGCGATATGGGCGCGCTGATCGGCGTGGGGCCTCAGGCGCCCGTGGCGCCTCCCGCGATCGCCCAAAACCCTGCGCCAGCCGCCGGCCAGCAATCTCAGCTCACACAACGAACCGCGCCGATACGCGTGCTGCCCGATGCGCCGCTGATGGTAGAGGAAATCCGCCAGGTGGATGCCAAGGTGAAATTCCAGGCCGACCAAGTGGTGGCGCCGAATGCACCGCTAGATGGCGTGAAGCTGACCCTGGATTTGCAAGACGGCGTGCTCAGCCTGGCGCCGCTGGCCTTGGACATCGCCGGCGGGCGGACCGTGGCGCGCATCACGATAGATGCCCGAAAGGATCGCGTGCGCTCGGATTACGATATCGCGCTGATCGGCTTTCAGTTGGAACGGTTTCTCGATGCCGCCGGCATGGCCGGGCGCGGCGAGGGCAAATTACACGGCCGTATCAAGCTGGTCGGCTGGGGCGACAGCCTGCGCAAATCCCTGGCCAGCGCCGATGGCGAAATCAAGCTGACGATGCACCGGGGCAAATTGTCGAATTTGGCGATGGAACTGGTCGGCCTGGATGTGGCGCAGGCCTTGGGTTTTGCGATAGCGGGCGACAAGACCACGCCGATCAATTGCATGGTGGGCGATATCGCCGTGGCCAAGGGCGTGGCCACGCCGAAGCTGTTTTTGCTGGATACCGACGACAGCACGCTCACCATGGAAGGCAATATCGACCTGGCATCCGAAAGCCTGGGCCTGCGGATGCTGGCGCATCCCAAGGATACCAGCCTGCTGAGCCTGCGCGCGCCGATCACCATCGGCGGCCATTTCAGCAAACCATCCATCGGCGTTGAGGGCGCGCCGCTGGCCGCGCGGGCCGCCGGCGCGGTATTGCTGGGTGTGATTTTCACACCCCTGGCCTCGCTGTTGGCCTTCATCGAACCCGGCCTGCAGGGCGACAGCGACTGCGCCACGCTGCTGCAACAGCAGAAGCGCTGACGAAATCAGGAGGCGAGCTTGCTCAGTTCGTCTTCGGAGATTTCGAAATTGGCGTAGACCTGCTGCACGTCGTCGGAATCTTCCAACACGTCGAGCATCTTGATCAGCGTTTCCGCCTTGTCGCCGGCAATCGGCACGCTGTTCTTGGGGCGCCAGATCAGGCGGGCGGATTTCGGTTCGCCCACGGCTTTTTCCAGCGCATCGCGCACAGCGGCGAAATCATCCTGGCTGCACACCACCTCATGCTCCTCGTCGGAGCTTTGGCAATCATCGGCGCCAGCCTCGATGGCGGCATCCATCATCTTGTCGGCCGAGGCGATGCCGGCGGCAAACACGATCTGGCCGATACGATCAAACATGAAGGCCACTGAATTGGTTTCGCCCAGCGCACCGCCATTCTTGGAGAAAGCGGCGCGCACTTCGCCGGCGGTGCGGTTGCGATTGTCGGTCAGCGCCTCCACGATCACCGCAACACCGCCGGGGCCATAGCCCTCGTAACGCACTTCTTCGTAATTATCCTGGCCATCGCCGCCGGCGCCGCGCTTGATGGCGCGATCCACCGTATCCTTGGGCATATTGGCCACGCGGGCGGCCTGGATGGCGGCACGCAAACGGGGATTGGCCGCCGGATCGGGCTGGCCCATCTTGGCCGCCGTGGTCAATTCGCGGATCAGCTTGGTGAATACCTTGGCCTTCTTGGCATCCTGGGCACCTTTGCGGTGCATGATGTTCTTGAATTGTGAATGACCGGCCATGGGCTACCTGCGCAACGAAAGTGTGGGACAAGCGGGAATAAATCCCCCGGCCCCGAAATGCAAGCCACGTCCTAGAAAACTGCGGCGATCCGCTGCCTGAGTGCCGGCAAAAGCCCTTCCCCAAACCAGGGATTGCGCTTCTCCCAGGCCGTGGTGCGCCAGGAGGGATGCGGCAGGGGCAGGAAATCCGGGCCATATTCGGCGAAACGCTGCACGGTTTCGGTCAGGCTGGCGCCGCGCCGTTTGCCCAGATACCGGGCCTGGGCATAAGCGCCGACCAGCAGGGTGAGGCGGATATCGGGCAGTTGGGCCAGCAGGCGCCGATGCCAGAGCGGCGCGCATTCCGGCCGGGGCGGCTTGTCTCCGCCGCGGGCATCCACGCCGGGATAGCAGAAGCCCATGGGCATGATGGCGATGCGGCCGCTGTCGTAGAAGGCTTCGCGCTCGATCCCCAGCCATTGCCGCAGCCGGTCGCCGGAGCGGTCGTTCCAGGGAATGCCGGTTTCATGCACGCGGGTGCCCGGCGCCTGGCCGATGATCAGCAGCCGGGCGGTGGGCGCCACGCGCACCACCGGGCGCGGGCCCAGCGGTAAATTTGCTTCGCAATGCCGGCAGGCCGCAACCTCGGCCAGCAGGGAAGCGAAAATATCAGAGCGTCGCCTGGGCAAGCCGGCCGCCCAGCCGGATCGGCACGATGCGGCTGGCCAAGCCGGTCTTTTCATCGGTTTCGACAAACACCGCGCAAAGCGTGGCCTCGCCATTGGCGGGCTCGAAGCGGCCATTGGCCACCTTGCGCAGAAAGCGATGGATCGGCTCGGCCTTGTCCATGCCGATCACCGAATTGTAGTCGCCGCACATGCCGGCATCGGTTTGGTAGGCCGTGCCGCCGGGCAGGATCTGCGCATCCGCCGTGGGCACATGGCTGTGGGTGCCGCAAACCAGCGAAACCCGGCCATCCAGGAAATGCCCCATCGCCATCTTCTCGGAGGTGGCCTCGCCATGGATATCCACCACGATGGCATCCAGCCCGGCACCGGGGCCGAGGCGATGCTTGGCCAGTTCGGCCTCGATGCCGGCGAAGGGATCGTCCAGCGGATCCATGAACACGCGGCCCATCACCTGGGCTACCAGAATCTTGCGCCCGCGCGGCGTGGTGAATACCGCAGCACCGCGCCCCGGCGTGCCCTTGGGATAATTCAGCGGCCGCAGCAATTTCGGATCGGACTGGATATAGGCCTGGGTTTCGCGTTGATCCCAGGCATGGTTGCCCAGCACGATGGCATCCACGCCGGCTTCGTAGAATTCGGCGCAGATGCGGCTGGTGATACCGAAGCCGGCCGCCGCGTTCTCGCCATTCACGATCACGAAATCCAGTGCCAGGTCGCGGCGCAATTCCGGTATGCGCTTGATCACCGCATCGCGCCCAGACCGGCCGACAATATCTCCGCAATACAAAATCCGCACGTCACCCTACATTTCCGGCGCACCAGATCGCACCGCGTTCCGTTACCACCCAATCCAGCCGCTGGTCTTCCGGCCGCGCCGGTATTGCAGGCGCCTGCTGCACGGCAAAAGCATAACCGACGGCCAATGGCGCCTTGCCGCCATCGCTGCGCAAGGCCGCCAGGGTGGCATCGTAATAGCCCGCCCCCATGCCCAGCCTTTCGCCCTTTACATCGAAACCCACCAAGGGCACCAGCATTATATCCGGCCGCAACGCCGCCGCCTGGGGCCCGGGCGCGGGAATGCCGTAACGTCCGGGCAGCAAAGTTGCGCTTTCGGTCCATTCACGAAAATCCAGCGCTCCGCCCTTCTGAGCCGGCGTCACCGGCAGCAGGATGCGCGCGCCATGCTCTGTCCGCAACCGCGCCAGCAGCGGCCTGGGATCCAGCTCATCGGCCATCGGCCAATAACCGGCGATGGCCAGATCGGGTTTCACCAGATCGGGCTTTAGCGGTATCGCTGCGAGAAAGCGTTCGGCGGCCACCTGTGCAATCGCGGCGCCATTGGCCGCCGCTGCCTCGGCCCGCCGCGCCCGCAACCGCGCCCTCAGCCGCGCCTTCTCGGCATGAACGGCTTCAACAGCGACGGGATCGGGGATAGCTGCCTGCACAATGGAAATTTCGGCTTGAGGGGGAATTATCGATTTTAATCCAAAATGTCGATTTTAGAGATAAATATCGACATTAGAAGTTAAGGTGGACGATGCCCGCCATGGCCGTCGGTATGTATCCAACCTCCTAAGGCCTGGCGTACCAGGTGGGTGCCATATACCCAAGGCCTCGGCCAAGGGCAGGGACAGCTCCCTAAGAGATCGACATTGGCCCCAGGGTTGCGAAAACCAAACGCACCGGGCAGGAACATCGTCCGGCTACAATCTAGGGCGCTTCCAGCTTGGCGGCAATGTCTTCCAGCCGCCGGGCGACGCTGAGCAGAGCTTCGCTGCCGGTTTCGGCCTCGACACGCGCCAGGTTGCCGGATTGCGCGTCGGCCTTGCTGGCCTCTTTCAGCGCGGCCAATTCACGCTGCGCGCCTTCCAGGTCGTCGGCCATGGTAAGCGCGGCCATCAGCAGCAGGCGCGCCTCGCCAACCTGCCCCACCAGGGCCGCCAATTCGCGCACGCGGCCATCCACCAGGCCGGAAAGCCGCTGCACCTGGGCTTCCTCGCCATCATCGCAGCCAATCGGATAGCTGCGGCCGTTCACGGTAACGTTCACCTCTGCCATCGCGCCCTCTCTATTCCACCGGCGCTAGGCTGCCGGCTCGGCCAGGGCCTGCCGCAACCGCGCCATGATGGCATCCAGCCGCTGCAAAAGCTCCGCCTCATAAGCCCGGCATTCGGCCAATTCCGCCTTCAATGCGGCGATTTCATCCGCCGCGGCATCGGAAACCGCGGGTGCCGCTGCGGCTGGCATGGATACGACAGGCGGAGCGTCCACCGGCTCCGGCTGCTTTTCGCGCTCGGCCTGCATGGCGGCAAGCTCGGCACGCAGTGCATCCACCAGATCGGCGCGCTCACGCAGCCCGATAGCCTCTGAGCGCGCTGCCTGCAGGGCCTCGGTGGTGGTGCGCAGTTCCAGGCTGAGCTGGCCATGCTGTTCGCCGAGCGCCCTGAAGGCAACGGCGCGGGATGCCAGAGCGGCATCCAACCGGCGCAAAGCCTGCTCCATCGCGGCAACGGCCGCCGCCATTGCGGTTTCCATGCGATCGTGATGCTTTATGAGGTTGAGTGACAAAGTTAACATGCAGGATAAACTCCGGCGGCCATCACCGTCAACCGAACCAGCCCCCGAACCATCTTCTGAACTACCCCCTGAACTCCCCCCCTGAACCAGATCACCGATCACCGCGAACCGGGCAAGACATGTTTGAATCCCTGCCGATGCTGCACGACCCCTGGTTCTACACCCTCGCAATTCCGGCAGTATTGGTGGTGGGGATGAGCAAGGGCGGCTTCGGGCCCGGCACCGGATTGCTGGCCCTGCCGCTGCTGAGCCTGACAATTCCGCCGCTGCAAGCCGCCGCCATCACCCTGCCGCTGCTGTGCGCCATGGATCTGGCCGGCCTGTGGAGCTATCGCAAGCATTGGGACCGCGCCAACATGGCAATCATTCTGCCAGGCGCATTGGTTGGCATCGTGATCGGCGCATTGACTGCCGATTGGGTGAGCAACCAGGGTGTGCAGATCATCGTCGGCGTGGTGGCGGTGGTGTTCGTTCTGCACAAATGGTTGGGCCGCAACAGCACCGAGCCGATGCCGCGCCATCTCGGTCGCGGCCTGTTCTGGAGTTGCATTTCCGGCTTCACCAGTTTCGTGGCCCATGCCGGTTCGCCGCCGCTGTCGGTCTATCTGCTGCCCCAGCAGATCAACAAGACCATGTTCGTCGGCACCAGCCTGGTTTATTTCGCCGTGCTGAATTACGTGAAGCTGGTGCCCTATGCCTGGCTGGGCCAGCTTAGCGCCGTGAATCTGGGCACCGCGCTGGTGCTGATGCCGGTGGCGGTGACCGGCGTATATCTGGGCATCTGGCTGCACAAATATATCGACGACAAGCTTTTCTACCGCATCGCCTATGGCCTGACCCTGCTATGCGGCCTGAAACTGCTGGCTGACGGCTTCGGGTTTTAACCCGGTTTGCAACTCAGGCAAAAAACATTGGCGGCGCTGGCGGTTGCCCGCAAGCGGCCAAAAAGTTAGCGTTTGCCGCTGAATTTCTGGAGGTGCCCGAAATGGCCTCGATTTACGATCGCGATCTGGACAAGACCCCGGCGAATTACGAGCCGCTGTCGCCCTTGAGCTTTCTGCGCCGCACGGCGGAAGTGTTTCCGCACCGCTTGGCCGTGATCCACGATGCCTGGCGTTATGATTACGCCGCGCTTTACACGCGCAGCCGCCGGCTCGCCTCGGCGCTGGAAAAGCAAGGCATCAAGCCCGGCGATACCGTGGCCATCATCGCCCCCAACACGCCCGCGCATCTGGAAGCGCATTTCGGCGTGCCGGCCACGGGGGCCGTGCTGAATGCCATCAATATCCGCCTGGATGCCGCCGCCATCGCCTTCATCCTGGAACATAGCGAAACCAGGCTGCTGCTGGTGGATGCCGAATTCGCCGGCGTGGCGCGGCAGGCGCTCGAATTGCTGAAAACGCCCAAGCCTATCGTGGTCGATATCGACGATGCCGCCGTGCCGGATGCGAAGCATATCGGCTCCATCGAATACGAAGCCTTCCTGCAGCAGGGCGACCCCAACTACGCCTGGTCTGGGCCGAAGGACGAATGGGATGCCATCGCGCTGGGCTACACATCGGGCACCACCGGCAATCCCAAGGGCGTGGTGACGCATCATCGCGGCGCCTATCTGAATACCATGGGCAATTCCGTGACCTGGAACCTGCCCAAGCATCCGGTCTATCTGTGGACCCTGCCGATGTTCCATTGCAACGGCTGGTGCTTCCCCTGGACCATCACCATGCTGGCCGGCGTGCATGTCTGCCTGCGCAAGGTGGAACCGGCAGCCGTGTTCAACGCCTTCGCCAATCTGGGCGTAACGCATTTCTGCGGCGCCCCCACCGTGCTGACCATGCTGATCAACGCGCCCGAGGATGTGCGGGCCAAGCTGAAGCCCGGCGTGAAATGCATGACCGCCGGCGCGGCGCCGCCGGCCGCGGTGATTGCCGCCATGGAGGAAATGGGCTTCGACATCACCCATGTTTACGGCCTCACCGAAGTATATGGCCCGGCCGTGGTTTGCGACTGGCATGAGGAATGGAACCGGCTGTCGATTTCCGAGCGCGCCGGGCTGAAGGCCCGCCAAGGCGTGCGCTATCACGTTGAGGAAGGGGTTACCGTACTGAATCCCGAAACCATGCAGCCGGTGCCCGCCGATGGCCAGACCATGGGCGAGATCATGTTTCGCGGCAACGTGGTGATGAAGGGCTACCTGAAGAATCCCAAAGCGACGCAAGAAGCCTTCGCCGGCGGCTGGTTCCATTCCGGCGATCTCGGCGTGGTCTATCCGAACGGCTATCTGCAGATCAAGGATCGTTCGAAAGACATCATCATCTCCGGCGGCGAGAATATCTCCACGCTGGAAGTGGAAGGCGTGCTCTACATGCATCCCGATGTGATGGAAGCCGCCGTTGTGGCGCGGCCCGACCCGCATTGGGGCGAAACCCCCTGCGCCTTCGTTACCCTGAAGCAGGGCAGCAAGGCCACGCCTGACGACCTCATCGCCTTCGCGCGCGAACGACTGGCGAAATTCAAGGTGCCGAAAACGGTTGTGTTCAGCGAATTGCCGAAAACATCCACCGGCAAGATTCAGAAATTCGAATTGCGCGAGAGAGCCCGGAAGCTCTGAACGAGCCCCGGGCCACCCACCCGCTTCACACCATCGCCCCACGCCACCATCGCCCCATGCAAGGCGATAGGCGATAGGCGATGGGCGATGGGATGATCGCGGTGTTTATCGTATAGGGCTAGATGGTGAGGCGGTTGATCTCTTCCTTCAACCGCAGTTTCTCGCGCTTGAGCTGAGCAATGCGCGTGCTGTCGGGCAACGGGCGATGCGACTCGTCATCAATCACCGTCTGCAGATGGGCATGTTTTTCGACCAGCGTATCAATGTGAGTTTGCGGCGCGGCATACTGCATGTTTGCATTTTGCATCTGTTGAGCCATCGCGGTCTCCTCCTTGGCAGGTTCGGAGCGCGTCGCCGGGCGGCACTTAGGCGCGGCCGCACCGGGACGCGCACAGACTCATGTAAGCACTCCCCCCTCGCTTTGTCAGTAGGATTCGTGCAAATTATCTTTGACGGATCGATACAGCATGACGCGACGCACAAAACCATCCACAAGATCGGCTTCCGAATCGGCGAAATCCAACGATTCGCCGCAGCGCGCGCGTGATTCGGCGCAGCGGATCATTGTCGGCATCACCGGCGCGTCCGGTGCGATCTATGGTATACGCCTGCTGGAAGCATTGCGCGCCATGGGCATTGAAACCCATCTTGTGCTGACCCGCGCCGCTGAAATGACCATCGCCTACGAAACCAGCCATACCGCAAAAAGCGTGCGGGCATTGGCCAGCAAGACATACCCGCTGGGCGATGTGGGTGCGGCGATTGCATCGGGCTCGTTCCGCACGCTCGGCATGATCATCGCCCCCTGTTCGATGAAAACGCTGAGCGAGATCGCCTACAGCCTTTCAGGCAACCTGCTCACGCGCGCCGCCGATGTGGTGCTGAAGGAACGCCGCAAGCTGGTAGTGATGCCGCGCGAAACGCCGCTGCATCTGGGCCATATCCGCGCCATGGCGGCCGCCACCGAAATCGGCGCCATCATCGCGCCGCCCATGCCGGGTTTCTATGCCAAGCCGAAAAGCCTGGACGACATGATCGACCACAGCATCGGCCGCGCGCTCGATCTGTTCAATCTCGATACCGGCAAGGTGCATCGCTGGAGCGGCAAACCCCCGGCGGATTAAGCGCCCCGTATCCCTGTCGCTTCCCGTATCCCTGTCGGGTCACTGCCCAGGCAAGGCCGGGTCGGCGGTGTAAACCGCGCGCAACAATTGCAGCGCCAAAACATCGGCTTCGCGGCCGGCATTGGGCAGCGTGGCGGTATATTCCGCCAGATGGCGCACCGCTGCCGCCATCTCGTCGGCCTTGCCGCCGAAATGGCTCAGGGCGTGGCTCAATTGCGCCATCGGCTCCAGCGCCAATTGCGCCTGCGCTTCGATGCGCAATTCCAGCTCGATGGTGTCGTCGTAAAGCGGCTGCAGGCTGTCATCCTCCAGCACCATGTTCTTCAGCGCGCGGCGGGCCTGGCGGTAGGGCAGCAGCACGGCATTCACCGGCTTGAGCACGTCGATGGCCCGCTGCATCTCGCCCGGCGCCCAATTGGACAGGCCGAGCCGGGCGCGCCAAAAGCAGAACAACACAAGATTGACATCGGCGCCGTGCAGATCCTGCAGGCTGAGCACCGCCTCTGCCACGCCCGGACGGGTGTAGATGGCGGTGGAAAACGACCAGAAGCCGGTGCCGGTGATGCTCATTCCGTGTTATGCTACCATATGATGTTGCCTGGTAAACCGGCCTGGAAGGCCCGACCAGTCCGGCAGCCTCCGAAGGTGGGCAGAATGAGTTTCACGAGCAGTATCGATACCGAGGAATTGCATAAGCAATTGGCCGATCTGCGCGCCGAACACCGCGATCTGGACGATGCCATCAATGCGCTGGCGGAGCAGGCCCATATCAACCAGATCCAGATTCAGCGGATGAAAAAGAAAAAACTGCTGCTGAAAGACCAGATCATCCGCATCGAAAGCCTGCTGCTGCCCGATATCATCGCCTAACCATCTGATATAAAAAAGAAAAAGGCCGGCGTTTCGGCCGGCCTTCGATATTTACCGGATGTCTGCGGCGATCACGCCACTTCAAACAAGCCGGCCGCGCCCATACCGCCGCCGATGCACATGGTGACCACAACCAGCTTGGCGCCACGGCGCTTGCCTTCGATCAGCGCATGGCCGGTGAGGCGGGCGCCCGAGGTGCCATAGGGATGACCCACGGCGATGGCACCGCCATTCACGTTGAGCTTGTCGTCCGGGATGCCCAGCTTGTCGCGGCTGTAGATCACCTGGCAGGCAAAGGCCTCGTTCAGCTCCCACAGGTCGATATCGGAAACCTTCAGGCCGGCCCGCTCCAGCAGGCGCGGCACGGCATAAACCGGGCCGATGCCCATTTCGTCGGGTTCGCAACCGGCCACGGCGAAACCGCGGAAGATGCCCAGCGGCTGCAGGCCGCGCTTCTCGGCCAGCTTGGCATTCATCACGATGCAGGCCGAAGCGCCATCGGAGAACTGGCTGGCATTACCGGCCGCGATCACGCCGCCGGGGATGGCGGTACGGATCTGCGACACGCCTTCGTAGGTGGTGTCGGCGCGGATGCCTTCATCGGAAGATACGGTGACTTCGCGGGTGACGGTCTGGCCGGTTTCCTTGTCGGTCACCGCCATCAAGGTCTTCACCGGGATGATTTCGTCGTTGAACTTGCCGGCATCGCGGGCGGCGGCAGCACGCTGCTGGCTGCGGGCGCCATAACGATCCTGATCTTCGCGGCTGATATTGTAGCGCTTGGCCACCGTCTCGGCGGTCTGCAACATCGGCCAGTAGATTTCCGGCTTCTTCTCCTCCAGCCACGGATCCTTGAGGTTGGAGACATTCATCTGGTTCTGGGTCAGCGAGATCGATTCCACGCCGCCGGCGGCCATCACCGGCACGCCATCCACGATCACGCGCTGCGCCGCCATGGCGATGGATTGCAAGCCCGAGGAGCAGAAGCGGTTGACGGTGACGCCCGAGGCGGTGATCGGCAGACCGGCGCGCAGCGCGACCTGGCGCGCGATGTTGCTGCCGGTGGCGCCTTCAGGAGTGGCGCAGCCCAGGATCACATCCTCGATCTCGGCCGGATCGACCTTGGCGCGCTCAACCGCAGCGGCCAGCGCAACACCGCCCAGGGTGGCGCCATGGGTCATGTTGAAGCCGCCCTTCCAGGACTTGGCAAGCCCGGTGCGGGCAGTGGATACGATAACAGCCTGGGTCATGGCGTTTTTCCTCCGATGGTGTTCTTTGATCTGGTTGCAGAAGCTACCCCCGCCCCTGCCGGCTTGGCAATCATCCGACAGGGTTACAATCGGCGCTTGACGCTGCGGCAGCCCTTGTTGGGACCAGCCTGCGGCGCGGGCTGATACCACAGCCTGTGGCGCGGGCTTAACGCAATTGCGGCTCCAGCCGGTCCATGGCTTCCGACACCTTGGGCAGCGAGGCGGCGAAACACAGCCGGATGCGCCCCTCGCCGCTATCGCCGAAGGCAATGCCGGGCGCCAGCCCCACTTTGGCGGTTTCCAGCAACTTGAGACAGAAGGCCAGGCTGTCGGTCATGCCATCCACGGCGAAGAAGGCATAGAAGGCGCCTTCCGGCCGCGCCAGGCGCACGCGCGGCAGGCCGGCCAGGCGCTGGAATACCAGATCGCGGGCCTGGCCATAGCGGGCCACCAGGCTGGCGGTATAGGCATCGCCCTGATCCATCGCGGCGATGCCGCCATGCTGCACGAAGGTGGTGGGATGCGAGATGTTGAACTCGGTCATCTTCTCGATCTCGGTCTGCAGGCGCGGCGGCGCGATGATCCAGCCGAGCCGCCAGCCGGTCATCGACCAGCTTTTGGAGAAGGAATTGACGATCACCACCGGATCATCGGGATCCGCTATGGTGAGAAAGCTGGGCGCATAGGGCCGGTCGTAGACGATGCGGGAATAGACTTCATCCGACAGCACCCAGATGCCGCGCGATTTGCAGAAATCCAGGATCGCGCGCAATTCCGCCTCGCTGGCCACCCAGCCGGTCGGGTTGCCCGGGCTGTTGATGGAGATCACCCGGGTATTCTCGTCGCAGGCATCGAACAGGCGGTCGAGATCGAGGCGCCAGCCGCCTTCTGCAGTGGGCGTGAGATCGACCCGGCGCGGTTCGGCGCCCATCACGCGCATGGCCTGCTGGCCATTGGGCCAGACCGGGCCGATGACAATGCCGTTATCGCCCGGCCCGAGCAGGCATTGCGTGACAATCATCAGCGCATTCATGCCGGAAGCCGTGACGGTGATGCGCTCGATGGCCACATCCTGATCGTATGTGCGCTTGAGATAGCGCTGGATCGCCGCGCGCAATTCGGGAATGCCGCGATTGGGGGCATAGAAGGTCTTGCCGGTCTTCACCGCTTCGGCGGCGGCATCGGCGATGAAAGCCGGCGTGGCATCGTCGCCCTCGCCGAACCATAGCGGCAACACATCGCTCATGCCGGCGGCGGCACGATTGACGATGCGGATGCGCGAGCCATTGATGGCCTGGATATGCGAGCGGATCGGCGCGGAGGGAAATTGCGGGTTCATCGGTCCTTGTCCAACAAAGTGAGAAGATCGCGCATGGCGCTATCGGTATCGCGGGCGCCATCCAGCAGGTCGCGGGCCAGATTGTCCAGTGCCGCATCGGGCAAAGCGCCCAGCCGGCGGCGGAACCAATCCTGCGCCAGCCCCAGCAGCAGCCGGCGCAGCCGGGCACGCGGATCCGGGCGCTTGCGCCGGCCCAGCGCCGCGATTGCATCGGCCAGTTCGGCCACGCCCAGGCCCGTGGTGGCCGACGTGCGCAAAACCGGCACGCTGCGGCCTTCGCGCTGCGCCGCCATGGCCGCCAATTGGCGCGCCGAACGCTCGGCGAATGGCAGGTCGGATTTGTTCACCACCAGGATATCGGCGATTTCGAGAATGCCGGCCTTGATGGCCTGCACATCGTCGCCCAGCCCCGGCGCGTTCACCACCACGCGCACATCGGCGATTTCGGCGATCTCCACCTCCGATTGCCCGGTGCCCACGGTTTCCACCACCACCACATCGCGCCCCGCGGCATCGAACACGTCGATCACCCGAGCCGCCGTGCGCGACAGGCCGCCAAGATGGCCACGGCTGGCCAGCGAGCGTACGAAAACCCCGGGATCGGTGGCATGCCGCGACATGCGGATGCGGTCGCCCAGGATGGCGCCGCCGGTGAGCGGGCTGGATGGATCCACCGCCACCACGCCCACGCTGGCATCGCGGCGGCGCAATTCCTCCACATAAGCCGAAACCAGGGTGGATTTGCCGGCGCCGGGCGCACCGGTGAAACCCACCACCAGGGCATGGCCCAGCCTGCCCCGTATGATACGCAAGACGGCCCTGGCATCCGGCGTTTCGTTTTCCACCGCCGTGATCGCCCGGGCCAATGCGGCGCGGTCGCCGGCAAGCAGCCCGGCCAGCCAGGCGGGCGGCGCTTCTGAATCCGGCGGCGAGGCGGTGTTTTGCATTGGCGCAAGTTACGCGCTATGAGAGGCACCCGACAAGCTTTCAGGCCCGCAGCCCGGCGATTACCCAGCATGACCCCCGCATCCCCCTCCAATCCCCCGCCCGCCTTCCATCCGCCCGCTTTCCATCCGCCGCGCCAATATGGCGTGGTGAACTGGCTGGGCCTGTGGACCCTCTATATGAAGGAAGTGCGGCGTTTCCTGGCCGTGGCGACCCAGGCCGTTGTGGCGCCGGTGATCACCACCTTGCTGTTTTTCGCGGTCTTCGCCCTGGCGCTGGGCGGCGCGGTACGCATGGTGGGCGATCTGCATTTCGTGGATTTTCTGGCGCCCGGCCTGATCATGATGGCAACCACGCAGAATGCCTTCGCCAATACCTCATCCTCGATCCTGATCTCGAAGGTTCAGGGCAATATCGTAGACATGCTGATGCCGCCGATCACGCCCGGCGAATTCCTGGTGGCCTATGCCATGGCCGGTGTCACGCGCGGCGTGATGGTGGCGGTTGCCGTTGGCCTGGCCATGGGCCCTTTCATCAGCACCGGCATCCAGCATTGGTGGGCGGCGCTGTATTTCGTGCTGATGGGCTCGCTGGTGCTGTCGCTGCTGGGCATTCTGGCCGGGCTGTGGAGCCAGAAATTCGACCACCTGGCCGCCGTCACCAATTTCGTGATCACGCCGCTGGCCTTCCTGTCGGGCACATTCTATTCGGTGCAGCAATTGCCGCCGGTCTGGCTGGCGGTGGCCCATGCCAACCCGTTCTTCTTCATGATCGACGGCTTTCGCTATGGCATGACCGGCCATGCCGATGGCGATATCCTGCTGGGCGCCATCGCCCTGGGCATTGCCGGCCTGGCTTTGTGGATTTTCTGCCTGATACTGCTGCGCCGCGGCTGGCGCCTGCAAAGCTGATATAGGCCGCCAAAGCCTTATTGTGACGGTACAATTCACCGAATTGACATAAGGCCGTTTTCGCCCATAATTCGCCCTCTCGCCAGCCCGGCAGCGTAATGCCGGGGCTGGCGAAGGTGTTTTTGGGCCGTAGCAAACATTTTTTGGAAAGGATTCTGCCGTGAGCGCATTGATGTCGACCTACGCAAGGGCCCCCCTTGCGTTCGAGCGGGGCGAGGGTTCCTACCTCATGACCGCCGATGGTCGACGTTATCTGGATTTCGCCTCCGGCATCGCCGTTACCGCGCTGGGCCACAATCATCCGCATCTGGTGGCCAAGCTGACCGAGCAGGTGGGCAAGCTGTGGCACACCTCCAACCTGTTCGAGATTCCCGGCCAAGCCAAGCTGGCCGAACGGCTGGTGGCGAACTCCTTTGCCGATGTGGCCTTCTTCTGCAATTCCGGCGCCGAGGCCTGCGAGGGTTCGGTGAAAATCGCGCGCAAATATTTCGCCGCGAAAGGCCAGCCGGAAAAATGGCGCGTCATCACCTTTGATGGCGCCTTCCATGGCCGCACGCTGGCCATGCTGGCAGCCGGCAACAACAAGAAATATCTCGATGGCTTCGGCACCAAGGCCGATGGTTTCGATCATGCGCCGCTGAACGATCTGGCCGCTCTGAAAGCGGCAATCGGGCCGGAAACCTGCGCCATCATGCTGGAGCCGATCCAGGGCGAAGGCGGCATCCGCGCCATCCCCACCGAAACCCTGCGCGCCATCCGCAAGCTGTGCGACGATCACGGCCTGCTGCTGATCATGGATGAAGTACAAACCGGCATGGGCCGCACCGGCAAGCTGTTTGCCCATGAATGGAGCGGCATCACGCCCGATATCATGGCGCTGGCCAAGGGCCTGGGCGGCGGTTTCCCGATGGGCGCCATCCTGGCAACGAAAGACGCCGCCTCGGGCATCGCGCCCGGCACCCATGGCACGACGTTCGGCGGCAACATGCTGGCCATGGCGGCGGGCAATGCCGTGCTGGATGTGATGCTGGCGCCTGGCTTCTTCGAGGATCTGCAGCGCCGCGCCTCCATGTTCAAGCAGCAATTGGCCATGCTGATCGACAAATACCCTACCGTACTGGAAGAAGTGCGCGGTCAGGGTTTCCTGCTGGCGTTGAAAACCAAGGTGCCGAACGGCGATCTGGTGACTGCATTGCAGCAGCAGCAGATGGTTTCGGTATCCGCCGCCGACAACACCGTGCGCTTGCTGCCCTCGCTGCTGATCTCGGAAGCCGAGCTTTCGGAAGCCACAGCCAAACTCGATGCCGCCTGCACAGCGCTGGCCAGCAAAAGCACAGGAAATGCCGCATGAGCGTGCGGCATTTTCTCGACCTGCATCTGCTGTCGGCGGAAACCCTGCGCGGCATCCTGGATCATGCCGCGCGCATGAAGCAGGGCCGCAAGGGCTGGCCGAAGGCAAAGCCCGAACCCGATGCGCCGGCCGCCGGCCGCGTGCTGGCGATGATCTTCGAGAAGCCCTCAACCCGCACACGGCTGAGCTTCGATGTGGCGATGCGGCAATTGGGCGGCGAAACCATCTCGCTGCGCTCCGACGATTTGCAGCTCGGCCGCGGCGAAACCATTGCCGATACCGCCCGCATCCTGTCGGGCATGGTGGATGCCGTGATGCTGCGTACCTCGCTGGCTTCCAACATGCTGGAACTGGCCGGAAATGGCAGCATTCCGGTGATCAACGGCCTGACCGACGACAGCCATCCCTGCCAGGTGATGGCCGATGTGCTGACCTTCGAGGAAAAGCTGGGCCCGATCCGTGGCCGCAAGGTGGCCTGGATCGGCGATGGCAACAACATGGCGCATTCCTGGATCCATGCCGCCGCCCGCTTCGGTTTCAGCATCGATCTGGCCTGCCCGGCCGGCCTGCATCCGGCAGCCGATGTGATGGCCTGGGCCGCCAAGGAAAAGGCCGCCGTGCGCGTGGTGAGCGATCCGCATGAAGCGGTGCGCGATGCCGAATGCGTGCTGGCCGATACCTGGGTTTCCATGGGCCAGGATGAAGAGACGACACGCCGCCATGCCGCCTTGCTGCCGTATCGCGTGGATAGTGCGCTGATGGCGGCGGCGGCGAAGAATGCCATCTTCATGCATTGCCTGCCGGCCCATCGCGGCGAGGAAGTGACCGCCGACGTGATCGACGGCCCGCAATCGGTGGTATTCGACGAGGCGGAAAACCGCCTGCATGCCCAGAAAGCCATCCTGGCCTGGTGTTTCAACGGTTAATGGCGTGAGCTTGCCCGACGACCTTTCCCTCCCCTTTCAGGTGGAGCATTGCGACGTGCGCGGCCGCCTGGTGCGGCTGGGCCCGACCGTGGATGGCGTGCTGGAGCGCCATGGCTATCCCGAGCCGGTGGCGCGTCTGCTGGCCGAGGCGATGACGCTGGCCGCCACCATGGCCACGGCGCTGAAATTCGAGGGTGTGTTCAGCCTGCAGGCCAAAGGCGACGGGCCGGTTTCCACCCTGGTGGCCGATTGCCGCAGCGGCGAGGATGGCGTGCAACCGCATGGCCTGCGCGGCTATGCCGGCTTCGATGCCGACCGCCTGCTGGGCCTGAGCATCGGGCCGGGCGCCGAACTGGTGCCGCTGCTGCTGGGCAAGGGCTATCTGGCCTTCACCATCGATCCCTATGGCGAGGATATGGAGCGCTATCAGGGCATCGTGGATTTGAGCGGCGCCAGCCTGGCCGATGCTGCCCATGCCTATTTCGCGCAATCCGAACAGTTGAATGCCCGCGTCATACTGGCGGCCAAGCGGCGACCGGACCGGTTGGGGCGCTGGCGCTGGCGGGCCGGCGGCATACTGGTGCAGCAATTGCCAGAACAGGCACCGGGACAAACCACCGGCATGGATGCCGCCCTCACCCCGGAAGACCGCGCCGATGCCTGGGACCGCGTGACCGCCCTGACCCAGACCGCCAAGGCCGACGAATTGACCAGCCCGGAATTGTCGCCCAACGATCTGCTCTATCGCCTGTTCCATGAAGACGGCGTGCGGGTTTTCGAAGCCAAGCCGCTGGCGCCGCGCTGCACCTGCAGCGCCGAGCGGCTGGCCGGCGTGCTGGGGTCTTTCACGACGGAAGAAATCGCGGCCATCGTGGAAGACGGGGTGATCGCCGCGAATTGCCAGTTCTGCAACCGGCAATACCGGTTCGATCCAGCGAATTTGGCGGAAATTTCCTCTTAAAAGCCTTGAAATCGCCCCATTCGGCCCCCTAGCTATGGGCCTAGCTTGATTGTCCATAATCGCCAATGGGAGTAGCCGCCATGCGGACCGAGATTTTGCCGCTCCAGACTATTTCTTCGCCCGAATCTTCGCCCAAAGCCGCGTTCAACCGGCGCAGCCTCATGCGCGCCGCGCTGGGCCTGTCCCTGGGCTTGCCGCTGGCCCTGACCGGCTGCCAGACGCCGGAACCGGAGCGCCTGGTGTTGCCGGAAATCAGCTTCGCGCATCGCCCGGTGCTGACTTTCGCTGCCGGCAGCGTGGATACGATCACCGAATTCAAGCCCAGCTTCCAGGATCCTCATATCGAGCATCTGTTGCCGCAGCCGCCGGCCCGGGTGGCCGAACGCTGGGTGCGCGACCGGGTGCGCCTGGATAACAGCCAGCCCAACAGCCTGCGTGTCGTGATCAAAGATGCCAGCGTGATCGAGCAGGACATTGCCAAGACGCCCGGCCTGCGCGGCAATTTCACTACCGACCAGGTTGCCCGCTTCGAGGTGAGCGTGGAAATGGCGGTGGAGTTGCGCGATGCCCGCGGCTTCAAGGTGGGCGAGGCGGCTGCCTCGGCCAAGCGCGCCAACACGCTGAGCGAAAAGGCCACGCTGAATGATCGCGACCGGCTGATCCACGACCTGATCCGCTTGGCCATGAATGATCTGGACGCGGAGCTGGAAAAATCCATCCGCTCGTATATGCCCCTTTACGTTCAGTAAGCCAAGCCTGGACGTTCAGTAAGGGGAACTGGCGGGATTCGGGGCAGGAATGCCCCGAATCCGCTTAAACGATGCGGTCTGGCCGTTTGTTTCCGGCCCGCCAATCTGCTAAGCAAGACGCGAAGGATACGCCCACAAGGATAGGCCCAGAAGGATACGTCCGGGGGGGCAGGCCTGGGGTACAGCCCTAATCGCGCCGGATTGAACCGCATGCCGACTCAGAAAAAACGCCCGCTGGTGGTTGTCACCCGCAAGCTGCCGGATCCGATCGAAACCCGGATGATGGAGCTGTTCGATGCCAAGCTGAACCTGGCCGACAAGCCGCTCAGCCAGGCCGAACTGATCGAGGCGGTGAAAACCGCCGACGTGCTCGTGCCCACCCTTACCGACCGCATCGACGGCGCCGTGCTGGCCCATGCCGGCCCGAATTTCCGCCTGATCGCCAATTTCGGCACCGGCGTGGACCATATCGATCTGGCCGCCGCCCGCCAACGCGGCGTGACCGTGACCAACACCCCCGGCGTGCTGACCGAAGATACCGCCGACATGACCATGGCCTTGATCCTGGCCGTGCCGCGCCGGCTGATCGAAGGCGCCAACGCGCTGCGCAACAGCGGCGGCGAATGGTCTGGCTGGTCGCCCACCTGGATGCTCGGCCAGCGCATCTGGGGCAAACGGCTCGGCATCATCGGCATGGGCCGCATCGGCCAGGCACTGGCCCGCCGCGCCAAGGCTTTCGGCCTGTCGATCCATTACCATAACCGCAAGCGCGTGCATGAAAGCGTGGAGCAGGAACTGGAGGCCACCTATTGGGAGAGCCTGGACCAGATGTTGGCGCGCATGGACATCATCTCGGTGAACTGCCCGCACACGCCGGCCACCTTCCATCTGCTCTCGGCGCGCCGGCTCGACCTGCTGCAGCCGCATGCCTATCTGGTCAACACCGCGCGCGGCGAGGTGATCGACGAGAACGCCCTGATCCGCAAACTGCGCAAGAGCGAGATTGCCGGCGCCGGCCTGGACGTATTCGAGCATGAGCCTTCGGTGAATCCGAAGCTGCTGGAATTGAAAAACGTGGTGCTGCTGCCGCATATGGGCTCGGCAACCCTGGAAGGCCGCGTCGACATGGGCGAGAAGGTGATCATCAACATCAAGACCTTCGCCGACGGCCATGCCCCGCCGGACCGCGTGATCGCCGGGTTGCTCTGAGGCTCACCCCTTGTCGATGGCGGCGAAGCTGACGCCGAGCAGCCAGACGGCTTCGCCATCGGGCGCCAGCACGGGCAGCGACATGGTTTCCAGCGTGCCGCTGTAATCGCCGGAACGCAGTTTGCCCATCAGGAAGACCGGTTTGCGCGACGCCGCCACCTGGTTGGAAAAATCGATGCAGACGCGGGCTTCATCGGGCAGGAAATGTTCGGAGAAGGGCAGCCCGGTGGGATCGGAGCCGAACATCCAAGCGATATTGGTGCCCATCAGGCGATAGCGCCAATCGATGCCATACACGGCATGCGCACCGATCGGTTCGATCACGAAAGTATTGCCGAGCACGCCGATGGCCTGCAGGCGCTCGAAGGTGAAATCCGATCGCGCGGGCAGACTGTCGGCCGGGCATAACTCAACCCATAACGCCGCCATCGCCTGGCAACGCGGATCGACCGGCGCCGGAATCTCGCGGAACAATTCGCTGGTTTCGAGCCGCTCGCCGGTCCGGCCGAATGCATTCTGCATGAATTGCGTCATAAGGGCCCCTTCACCGGTGCCATACTGACACCGGCGGCGCCCTTAATTCAACAAGGCTTCAACTCAGATGTTGATGGCGCGACCATCCACCGCGAGAGCCGCTTCCTTCACCGCCTCGCTCAGAGCCGGATGGGAATGCACGGTGCGGTAGATATCCTCCGCCGACGCGCCGAATTCGATGGCCAGCACCACTTCCTGCAGGATATGGCCGGCATCGGCGCCGATGATATGGCAACCCACGATTTTCTGGGTGGCCGCATCCTCGAGGATCTTCACGAAACCGTCGGTCATGGTCATGGCGCGGGCGCGGGCATTCGCCGTGAAGGGGAATTTGCCCGCCTTGTATTGCACGCCGGCAGCCTTGAGCTCTTCCTCGGTTTTGCCCACGCTGGCCACTTCAGGCCAGGTATAGACCACGCCGGGAATGGCATCGTAGTTGATATGCGGCTTCTGGCCGGCCAGCATTTCGGCCAGCACCACGCCCTCTTCCTCCGCCTTGTGCGCCAGCATGGCGCCACGGATGCAGTCGCCGATGGCATAGACGCCCGGCGCCGTGGTGGCGAAATGATCGTCCACCTTGATGCGACCGCGTTCATCCAGCTCCACGCCGGCCTTGCCCAGGCCGAGACCCTTGGTGTAGGGCCGGCGACCGATCGAGACCAGCACCACATCGGCCGCGATCTCTTCGGCATCGCCGCCCGCTGCCGGCGCCACGGTAAGCGTGACGCCCTTCTTGGAGGCCTTGGCAGCCGTGACCTTGGTGCCGAGCTTGAACTTCATGCCCTGCTTGGCCAGCACGCGCTGCATCTGCTTGGACACTTCACCATCATTGGTGGGCAGGATGCGGTCGAGGAATTCCACCACTGTCACTTCGGCGCCCAGGCGGCTCCAGACCGAACCCAATTCGAGGCCGATCACGCCGCCGCCGATCACCACCATGGTCTTCGGCACGGCAGCCAGCTTGAGCGCGCCGGTGGACGACACCACCTTGTCTTCATCGATATCGATGCCCGGCAGCGGGGTCACTTCGGAGCCCGGCGCCAGAATGATATGCTTGGCGCTCAGCGTATCTTCGCCGACCTGCACCTTTCCGCCGCCCAGCAGGCTGCCCTCGCCCTTGAACCACGTGATCTTGTTCTTCTTGAACAGGAATTCGATGCCCTTGTTGGACGACGTAACCACGCTCTGTTTCTGCGCCATCATGGCCGGCAGATCGAGACCGAGCTTGCCAACGGTGATGCCATGCTGCGCGAAGCCATGAGCGGCTTCGTGATACAGCTCGGAGGAATGCAGCAAAGCCTTGGACGGAATGCAGCCCACATTGGTGCAGGTGCCGCCGAGACCCGGATCCTTCTCGATGCAGGCAACAGAGAAGCCCAACTGCGCCGCCCGGATGGCAGCGGTGTAACCGCCAGGGCCGGCGCCGACAACAACGATATCGAAAGCTTGTTCGCTCATCGGATCACACCTCGAACAGCAGGCGCTGCGGATCTTCGATGCTTTCCTTCACGCGCACCAGGAAGCTGACCGCCTCGCGGCCATCGATGATGCGGTGATCGTAGCTCAGCGCCAGATACATCATCGGGCGGATCACCACCTGGCCGCCAACGGCCATCGGACGATCCTGGATCTTGTGCATGCCCAGGATGGCCGATTGCGGCGGGTTGATGATCGGGGTGCTCATCAGCGAGCCGAACACGCCGCCATTAGTGATGCTGAAGCTGCCGCCCTGCAACTCGTCGATGCCGAGCTTGCCATCGCGGGCGCGCTTGCCGAGATCGGAGATGGTCTTTTCAATGCCGGCGAAAGACTGCTGATCGGCATCGCGGATCACCGGAACCACCAGGCCGGTGGGCGTGGAAACCGCGCAACCGATGTTGAAGTAATTCTTGAAAACGATGTCTTCGCCGTCGATCTCGGCATTCACCGCCGGGAATTCCTTCAGCGCCTGCACGCAGGCCTTCACGAAGAACGACATGAAGCCGAGACGCACGCCGTGCTTCTTCTCGAAGCCATCGACATATTGCTTGCGGGCAGCCATCAGCGCGCTCATGTCCACCTCGTTGAAGGTGGTGAGCATGGCGGCGGTGTTCTGCGCCTCCTTCAGGCGGCGGGCGATCACCTGGCGCAGCTTGGACATGCGCTGGCGCTCTTCGCGCTCGGCATTGGCACGCGGGCCCGAAGGCGCCGCCGGCTTGGCGGCAGCCGGCGCGGGGCCAGAAGCCAGCAGGGCAGCCACATCGCCCTTGGTGACCCGGCCATCCTTGCCGGAGCCGGACACGCCGGAAACATTCACGTTATTCTCGGCAGCCAGTTTGGCGGCAGCCGGCAGCGGCTGGCCAGCGGCCTTGCCGGCTGCAGCAGCCGGGGCGGCAGCAGGCGCCGGTGCAGGAGCCGGGGCAGCAGCGGGCGCCGGCTTGGCAGGCGCGGCAGCGGCCTTGGCACCGCCAGCGCCGGCAGTGATCGTGGCCAGCAGGGCGCCCACCGTGACGGTGGCGCCCTCGGCGGCCAGGATTTCGCCAACGCTGCCGGCTTCCGGCGCATTCACCTCGACCGTGACCTTGTCGGTCTCCAGTTCCACCAGCAACTGGTCGCGAGCGACGCTGTCGCCGGCCTTCACCGACCATTTGCCAACCGTGGCTTCGGAGATCGATTCGGCCAATTGCGGCACGCGGATTTCAACAGCCATGATGCATTCCTCTGTCTAATTCGTGATGCGCCGGCGTGATGCCAAGACCGCTCAGGCGGTCAGGGCATCGTCCACCAGCTTAGCCTGTTGCTGATTATGCTTGCTCATCAGGCCGGTGGCGGGCGAAGCGGCTTCCACCCGACCGGCATAGATCGGACGCTTGGCCTTGAGGCCGAGTTCGATCTGGACCTTCTCCAGATGCGGCTCGACGAAAGTCCAGGCACCCATGTTCTTCGGCTCTTCCTGGGCCCACACCACGGTCTTGGCATTCTTGTAGCGGCCCATCTCGGCCACCAGCGCCTTGTGCGGGAACGGATAGAGCTGCTCGACGCGCAGGATCACGGTATCCTTCAATTCACGCTTCTCGCGCTCCTCGAACAGGTCGTAATAGACCTTGCCGGTGCAGACCACGATGCGCTTGATCTTGTCGTCCGTGCTGGGCTGCTTGTCGTCCCACAGCACGCGGTGGAAGGTGGTGCCCGGGCCCATATCGGCCAGCTTGGACACCGCCAGCTTGTGACGCAGCAGCGATTTCGGCGTCATCAGGATCAGCGGCTTGCGGAACTTGCGGTGCAGCTGCCGGCGCAGGATGTGGAAGTAATTGGCCGGCGTGCTGCAATTGGCCACCTGCATGTTGTCTTCGGCGCAGAGCTGGAGATACCGCTCCAGGCGGGCCGAACTATGCTCAGGCCCCTGGCCCTCATAGCCATGCGGCAACAGCACGGCCAGGCCCGACATGCGCATCCACTTGGCTTCGCCCGACGAGATGAACTGGTCGAACACCACCTGGGCGCCATTGGCGAAATCGCCGAACTGGCCTTCCCACATCACCAGGGTATTCGGCTCGGCCAGGCTGTAGCCGTATTCGTAGCCGAGCACGGCGGCTTCCGACAGCAGGCTGTCGATCACCTCGTAATTGGCCTGGCCTTCCTTGATATGATTGAGCGGCACATAGCGCTCTTCGGTCTGCTGGTCATGCCAGACGCTGTGGCGCTGCGAGAAGGTGCCGCGACCGCAATCCTGGCCCGACAGGCGCACGCCATAGCCTTCCAGCATCAGCGAGCCGAAAGCCAGCGCTTCCGCCGTGGCCCAGTCGATGCCTTCGCCGGCATCGATGGCAGCCTTCTTGGCGGCCAGCTGGCGAGTCAGCGTCTTGTGGATATTGAAACCGTCCGGCACGGTGGTGATGGCTTCGCCCACCTTGCGCAGCGCATCCAGCTCCACCGCCGTGGTGCCGCGACGTTCGTCGCCCGAGGCGATTTCCAGGCCGGTCCATTTGCCTTCCAGCCAATCCGCCTTGTTGGGCTTGAACGACTTGGAGGCTTCCAGTTCTTCTTCCAGCCGATTCTGGAAATCGGTCACCATGCCTTCGGCACCGGCCTCGCTGATGGTGCCCTCTTCCACCAGGCGCTTGGCATAAAGCTGCCGCGTGGTGGGATGGCTGGCGATGGTGCGATACATGATCGGCTGGGTGAAGGACGGATCGTCGGTCTCGTTATGGCCGTGGCGGCGATAACAGAACAGGTCGATCACCACATCCTTCTTGAACATCTGGCGGAACTCGATGGCGATCTTCGCCACATGGGTCACCGCTTCCGGATCGTCGCCATTCACATGGAAGATCGGCGCCTGCACCACCTTGGCGCCATCCGACGGATAGGGCGAGGAACGCGAATAGCTGGGATTGGTGGTGAAACCGATCTGGTTGTTCACGATGATATGGATGGTGCCGCCGGTGCGATAGCCGCGCAGCTCGGAAAGCGCGAAGCATTCCGCCACCACGCCCTGGCCGGCAAAAGCCGCATCGCCATGCAGCAGCACGGTGAGCACCTGCTCGCGCTCGATATCGCCCAACTGGGTCTGCTTGGCGCGCGACTTGCCCAGGCAGACCGGATTGATGATTTCCAGATGCGAGGGATTGGCGGCCAGCGATAGATGCACCTTGTTGCCATCGAATTCACGATCCGACGACACGCCCAAGTGATACTTCACATCGCCCGAACCCTGGAAATCATCCGGGTGATAGGCCATGCCCTTGAATTCGGAGAAGATGGCGCGATAGGGCTTGGCCATCACATTGCCGAGCAGGTTGAGGCGGCCGCGATGCGGCATGCCCAGCTCGATATCCTTCAGGCCGAGCTGGCCGCCGCGCTTGATGATGGCTTCCAGCGCCGGGATCAGCGCTTCGCCGCCTTCCAGGCCGAAACGCTTGGTGCCGGTGAACTTCATGTGGCAGAAGCGCTCGAAAATCTCGGCTTCCACCAGCTTGTTCAGGATCGCGCGCTTGCCCTCGTCGGTGAAGTGCACTTCCTTGTCGCGGCCCTCGATGCGCTGCTGGATCCAGGCCTTCTGTTCCTGGTGATAGATATGCATGAACTCCACGCCGATGGTGGAGCAATAGGTGCGGCGCAGGATTTCCAGGATTTCGCGCAACGAGGCGGTTTCCAAGCCCAGCATGAAATCGATGAAGATCGGCCGGTCCATGTCGGCTTCGGTGAAGCCATAGGATTGCGGTTCCAGCTCGGGATGCGCGCCCGGCGCCTGGATGCCCAGCGGGTCCAGGTTGGCCATCAGATGGCCACGGATGCGGTAATTGCGGATCAGCATGGCAGCGCGGATGGTATCCAGCGCGGCGGCACGGGCATCGGCAGCGGAGGCACCGCCCTTCAAGGCCTTTTCGGCAGCCTTGGCGGCCTTGCCCTGGCTGCCCAGCAGGCCTTCGTCCTCAAGCTGCACCAGCGGCGGATTGGGCTGCCAGCTCGGCTGGCTCTTGGCCTGGGCCGGGCTGGCGAAACTGTCGCCCAGCGCGCCGAAGAATTCGCGCCAGGAGGCATCCACGCTGTTGGGATCGGCGACGAACTTGGCGTAGAGCTCCTCCACGAAGCTGGAATTGCCGCCGTAGAGGAACTGGGTGCGTTCGAGCTGCGCCGTCATGGGGCTTTTCGCGGCGCCGCTTGTTGGCCGGCGCCGCCCTCTTGGAGTTTTGCCGTTACTTTCCGTTCAACAGATCAACCAGAGTGGTACCAAGCGCGGCCGGGCTTTCGGAAACCCGGATACCGGCGGAGCGCATGGCCTCGAGCTTGGTGCCAGCATCGCCCTTGCCGCCGGAAATGATCGCGCCGGCATGGCCCATGCGGCGGCCCGGAGGCGCCGTGCGGCCAGCGATGAAACCCACCGTGGGCTTCTTCACCTTGCTCTTCTTCAGGAAGGCCGCGGCATCTTCCTCGGCCGAACCGCCGATCTCGCCGATCATGATGATCGCCTCGGTCTCGGGATCCTTGAGGAACATGTCCAGGCAGTCGATGAAATTGGTGCCGTTCACCGGATCGCCACCGATGCCGATGCAGGTGGTCTGGCCCAGGCCGGCCGCCGTGGTCTGCGCCACGGCTTCATAGGTCAGCGTGCCGGAACGCGACACGATGCCCACCTTGCCGCGACGATGGATATGGCCGGGCATGATGCCGATCTTGCATTCGCCGGGCGTGATGATGCCGGGGCAATTGGGGCCGATCAGGCGGGTCTTGCTGCCGGCCAGAGCGCGCTTCACGCGCACCATGTCCAGCACCGGGATGCCTTCGGTGATGCAGACCACCAGCTTGAGCTGGGCGTCGATCGCTTCCAGGATCGAATCGGCGGCGAACGGCGGCGGCACATAAATGACGCTGGCGCTGGCCTTGGTCTTCTTCACGGCATCGGCCACGGTATCGAAGACCGGCAGGCCCAGATGCTGGCTGCCGCCCTTGCCGGGCGTGACGCCGCCAACCATCTTGGTGCCGTAGGCAATGGCTTGTTCGGTATGGAAGGTGCCCTGCGAGCCGGTAATGCCCTGGCAGATGACCTTGGTGTCCTTGTTGACGAGAACAGCCATTACGCGGCCTCCTTCACGGCCTTCACCACCTTTTGGGCGGCATCAGCCAAATTGTCGGCAGAGATGATCGGCAGGCCGCTCTCGGCCATGATCTTCTTGCCCAAATCAACATTAGTGCCCTCGAGGCGAACAACAAGCGGCACGGCGAGCTTTACTTCGCGGGCCGCAGCGATCACGCCCTCGGCGATCACGTCGCAGCGCATGATGCCGCCGAAGATGTTCACCAGGATGCCCTTCACATTGGGATCCTTGAGAATGATCTTGAAGGCTGCGGTAACGCGTTCCTTGGTGGCGCCGCCGCCCACATCGAGGAAGTTGGCGGGCTCGGAACCATACAGCTTGATGATGTCCATGGTGGCCATCGCCAGGCCGGCGCCATTCACCATGCAGCCGATCTTGCCGTCCAGCTTCACGTAGTTGAGTTCGTACTTGGCGGCTTCCAGTTCGGACGGATCTTCTTCGTCAGGGTCGCGCATCTCGGCCACATCCTTGTGGCGGAACAGCGCGTTGTCGTCGAAGTTCATCTTGGCATCCAGCGCGATCAGGTCGCCGGCGCCGGTCACCACCAGCGGGTTGATCTCGACGATCGAGGCATCCAGCGCCACGAAAGCCTGATACATCGCGGTGAGGAACTTCACCGCCGCACCCACCTGCTTGTCCTTCAGCTTCAGCGCGAAGGCGATCTTGCGGGCATGGAAGGGCTGCAGGCCGGTAACCGGGTCGATGGCCAGCTTGAAAATCTTCTTGGGATGCTTGGCGGCCACTTCCTCGATGTCCATCCCACCCTCGGTGGAGGCCATCACGGTGACGCGCGAAGTGGCGCGGTCGATCAGCAGGCCGAGATACAGCTCCCGCTTGATGTCGCAGCCTTCCTCGACATAGAGGCGCTTCACCAGCTTGCCTTCGGGGCCGGTCTGATGAGTGACCAGCGTCATGCCCAGCATGTTTTTCGCGGTTTCCTGAACCGCATCGATGGATTTCACCACCTTCACGCCGCCGCCCTTGCCGCGACCGCCGGCATGGATCTGGGCCTTCACGACCCAGACCGGGCCGCCCAGCTCGCGGGCGACCGAAACCGCCTCATCGGGGGTGAATGCCACGCCGCCGCGGGGGACCGCGACGCCATATTTAGCAAGCAGGCTCTTGGCCTGGTATTCATGAATATTCATGCGGACCTTCGGGAATTGGACCGGCGGGAAAAAGACCGGTGGCGAATGCCTCGGTTGTTCTTGGATCGAAGTGCGAGCGAGGTTATAGCAGCCTTCACCAAGGCCGCAACCTTTGCAGTTCCGAAGTCACCGGGTTTTCGACAAAAGTTCCGGTCGCCGGGCAGGCTTCCGGCGGCCCGATATTCACAAGGCATTACAATTTGTTAACAAGCCTAACGGCGGCGCTGCAACTCGCGCATCTGGGCCGGGCGGGGGCCATACTCGAACAGGCTGTCGGGCAGCTCGGGATTGAAATCCAGTTTCGAGAGCGAAATCGTGGTGGGCTGGCCCTGGCCATCCACCACGGTCCAGCCGGTGAATTGCAGCGGCCGGTCGGTAAAAGCCAGCACGATGCGGCCATCCTGGGGCTTGGCGGCATCGGCCAGGGTAACCCGCAGGATGCCGGCGCCACGCTCCAGGCGCGACACCTTCAGCTTGGGATCGTCGAACGAAACCCGGTCGCGCACCAGGATATCCAGCGGGGTGGAGGTGAGCGGCAGCTTATCCACCGACTTCAGCTGGCGGTCTTCCATGGTGATGAAACTGCCATCCGACACGATCAGCAGAGGCGAGGGCTGCTGAGGCGCCGGGGGATCGTATTCGAAGCGGAAGCGACCGGGCCGGCGCATATGCAGCTGGCCTTCCGAGGCGCCGCCATCGGGGGCGACCTGCAGAAAACGGCCCTGCAGGCTGCGCACACCGTTGAAATAATCGGCGATGCGTTGCAAATCCGCCTTGTCGTCGCCGGTATTGGCCAGCCCCGGGCGAGCCAGCAAGGCAACCCCGGCAACGGAGGCGGCAGCGGCCAGCAGGATACGGCGGCGATCCATGATACGTGACATGCTCTTGCTCATAATCCTGGGATAACCGCGCAGTTGGGCGAAATCAAGGCGGCTGCCTGGGCTGGCGGCTTGGGCTATACTGGGCCGCCATAACCATAACCGGGGATTCAGACCGATGATCATGACCACCACCGATTCCGTCGAAGGCCGCCGCATTGTCGGCTATCTGGGTGTGGTTTCCGGCGAAACCGTGATGGGCACCAATATTTTCAAGGATTTCTTCGCCGGCGTGCGCGATATCGTGGGCGGCCGCACCAAGAGCTATGAAGGCGTGCTGAACGACGCCAAGCAGGAAGCGCTGCAAGACATGGCCAAACATGCCGCCAAGCTGGGCGCCAATGCCATCGTTGGTATCGATTTGGACTATGAAGCCATCGGCGGCGGCGGAGATCGCACCTTGCTGATGGTGACCGCCAATGGCACGGCGGTGAAACTGGATTGATGGAAGGTGTGAACCGGCCAATGCAGAGCTGGCCAATGCAGAGCTGGCCGGCGCATAGCCGCTTCGGAACGAATAAATCCTGTGGTTGAATCAACATCGGATCAATTCGGACTGGCAGCAGCGAAGCGATTCTGATTTTCTGCCAGATGATGAACAATCCGGCGATTTCACCCCAGGCAAGCGCCTCCGGCAGCGCTGACAGTATGTATGTCTGCGAGAGCGTGGCCGACCTCTATAACGAGCGCGGCCGGGCCCTGATCGCCCAGATCTGCCGCGACCATCTCGAGGAAAATAAACTTATCCCATTGGAATTGCTTAGCAATAGCGGGCAGGCCCGGCTGATCATGGAAGCCGGCGAGATGCAGTTTGCCGGGCTGATCCAGAAAGTGGCGGTGGGCCAGTCGCAAGCAGTACGCCAGACCGGGGGCGTGGCAGGCAAGGTTGCCCCGGGCAGCCTGTTGCGCGAACGCAGCCTGTTTCTGATGAAACTTTGCGCCAGCGGCCTGGAGCAGTTGATCGCCATCGAGAAGGCATTGCCCCCCGCCCCGCTGGATGCCGCCACCCTGGATCAACTGGCCGCCGCCAGCGACCGCCGGCCGGCCTATGCGGCCCTGGCCAGGCATCTGACCCTCACCGCGTCCTGGACCGACAAGGCCGAACGCTGCTTCAACCTGATCGGCCCGCCCGACCGGCCGAGCGCACCGGCCCAGGCGCTGATGGCATTGGATCTGGCGCTGGCGGAAATTCTGCTGATCCGCACCGCCGTGCCGGAATTGCTGGGCAAAGCGCAAAGCCCGGCGCACCGCCTGCGGCAATTGCTGAGCCTGCTGGACAAACGCTATGCGCTGTCAGAGGGCGAACCGGTGACCGAGCCGGCACAGAAGCTTGGCGCGTTGATGCTGAACACGCCGATGCCGGCGCTGCGCTTCGCCGTGTTGCAGTTGATCCGTCGCCTGCTGGATACCGGCGTGCCGCTGGTGAGCGACGAGCCCGGCGCCGAATTCCGTGCCACTCGGGAAATCTACGATCTGCTGCATCAAGACGCCACGCTGCCCATGGCATTGCAGGCCGACATGCTGATCGAACAGCGCATGCGCCGGTTGGTGACGCGGGAGAATCTGGCCCGCCTGATTGCCGGCGCTTTCTCGGCACCCAAGCTGATGCAGGCCTTGCTGCTGCTGGAACAGGCCGTGGGGCCCAGCCCGCGCGACATCTTGCAGAAATACGCCTTCTATCTGCTGGAGCATCGCGATCTCGACAAGGACTTCACCGACCCCACCAGCAGCCAGGCGGAAAAGCTGGAAATGGCCAATGCCCTGCGCGAACAGGCCGCAAAACATGGCCTGGTATCGGAGCATCGCCGCGAACGCATGCTGGAATTGATCGATGCGTTGATCGGCCGGCTGAAGGCCAGCGAACAGCGCCGTGCGCCGCGCACCATGTGCGGCCCGGAAGACCATGTTGTGCTGGAAGGCATGAAGGCCAACTTGCGCAACTGGAGCGCCATCGGCCTGCTATTCGGCCCCTGCTCGGCTCAGGTGCAGGCCGGCCAGCAACTGCGGCTGACCGTGCGCATCAAGAATCCCAAGATCATGCTGGGCTTCGATGCCGAAGCCGAAGTGGTGCGCGCCGGCGAGGATGGCATGATCGCGGTGAAATACCGCGCATTGGATCGCCAGATCGCCAAAACCATCGCCACGTATTTCGATCCGGTCGGCGCGGCCAGGCATTAGGCTGGCCGCGCCGCCTCCAAAAATCAGCGCTTATTCTGCCGATTGTCGATCAGGTCGTTCACCACCGCCGGGTCGGCGAGCGTGGATGTATCGCCCAGTGCGCCGAATTCATTCTCGGCGATCTTGCGCAGGATGCGGCGCATGATCTTGCCCGAGCGGGTTTTCGGCAGGCCCGGCGCCCATTGGATCAGGTCCGGCGTGGCGATCGGGCCGATCAACGTGCGCACATGCTTCACCAGTTCGGCGCGCAATTCATCGGTGGCGGCGATGCCGGCCTTGAGCGTGACATAGGCATAGATGCCCTGGCCCTTGATGTCGTGCGGATAACCCACCACGGCGGCCTCGGCCACCTTGGCATGAGCCACCAGCGCGCTTTCCACTTCCGCCGTACCCATGCGATGGCCGGATACGTTGATCACATCGTCCACGCGCCCGGTGATCCAGTAATAGCCATCGGCATCGCGGCGGCAGCCATCGCCGGTGAAATACTTGCCCGGGAAGGTGCTGAAATAGGTTTCGATGAAACGCTGATGGTCGCCATAGACCGTGCGCATCTGGCCCGGCCAGCTATCGGCGATGCACAGATTGCCTTCGGTGGCGCCATGCAGCAGCTTGCCTTCGCCATCGACGATTTCCGGCGTCACGCCGAAGAACGGCAAGGTGGCCGAACCCGGCTTTTGCGCGATGGCGCCGGGCAGCGGCGAAATCAGGATGCCGCCGGTTTCGGTCTGCCACCAGGTATCCACGATGGGGCAGCGATTGTCGCCCACCACGCGGTGATACCACAGCCAGGCTTCCGGATTGATCGGCTCACCCACCGAACCCAGCAGGCGCAGCGAGGCGCGGCTGGTCTTCTGCACCGGCGCTTCGCCTTCGCGCATCAAAGCCCTAATGGCTGTGGGCGCGGTGTAGAAGATGTTGACCTTGTGCTTGTCGATCACCTGCCAGAAGCGCGAGGCATCGGGGTAGTTCGGCACGCCCTCGAACATCAGCGTGGTGGCGCCGTTGCTGAGCGGGCCATAGAGGATATAGCTGTGGCCGGTGACCCAGCCCACATCGGCGGTGCACCAGTAGATGTCGCCATCGTGATAATCGAACACATACTGGTGCGTCATCGAGGCATAGACCAGATAGCCGCCGCCGGTATGCAGCACGCCCTTGGGTTTGCCGGTGGAGCCCGAAGTGTAGAGGATGAACAGCGGATCTTCCGCATTCATCGGCTCGGGCGGGCAATCGGCCGCCACCTTGGCGGCTTCCTCGTGCAGCCAGATATCGCGGCCGGCCTCCCAACCGATCTTGCCGCCGGTATGTTTCACCACCAGCACGTTGCGCACATTGGGGCAGGTTTTCAGCGCCGCATCGGTATTGGCCTTCAGCGGCACCGGGCGGCCGCCGCGCAGGCCTTCATCGGCGGTGATGATGAACTGGCTGTCGCAATCCTGGATGCGGTTGGCCAGGCTGTCGGGCGAAAAGCCGCCGAACACCACGCTGTGGATGGCGCCGATACGCGCGCAGGCCAGCATGGCATAGGCCGCCGCCGGGATCATCGGCAGATAGATGGTGACACGGTCGCCCTTCTTGACGCCATGGGCCTTCATCACATTGGCAAGCTTGCACACTTCGGCATGCAGTTGCTTGTAGGTGATGTGTTCGGACTTGGTGGGGTCGTCGCCCTCCCAGATGATGGCGGTCTGGTCGCCGCGTTTTGCCAGATGACGGTCGATGCAATTGGCCGAAACATTCAGCACGCCATCATGGAACCAGCGAATATGCAGGTCTTCCTTGGCGTAGGACACGTCCTTCACCTGAGTATAGGGCTTGATCCAGTCGATGCGCTTGCCCTGCTCGGCCCAGAAGCCCACCGGATCGGCCACCGAACGCTCGTACAACGCCTTGTATTTTGCGTTGTCGATCCAGGCTCGTTTGGCCCAATCGGCGGATACCGGAAACAGCTCGTTCTCGGCCATGGCGCTTCTCCTCCTAGACTATGGTTAGGGCCGGATTATTCACAAAACCGGCCAGAGGCCAAGCCAAACGCCCGCAATTTCGACTAAAGCCTAACGGATTCAGCCAGATGCGGGCCCTGGCAACGCATCGCCGGCTTTTTCCAGAGCAATCAGCAGCCTGTCGAAATCCTGCATCTGCCGGCGTGCCTCATCCTGGGCAATGCGCCAACCCGCCAAGGCCTGGCGCCACAGCACGCGGCCGGCAGGCGTGGCGCGCACCAGACGCTGGCGGCGATCATCGCCTTGCCGCAACTCGGCCAGCCCCGCCTGCAGCAGGCCGGCGAGATTGCGGCTGATCGTGGTGCGGTCGATATCCAGCGCCTCGGCCAGGGTGGAAAGGCGGCTATCGGGCAGCGCCAGCGCCATGCCCAGCAAACTGAACTGCCCGATGCTAAGCCCGAAAGGTGCCATATGGCGCTCGTAAAGCAAGGTGACCCGCCGGCCCAGACGGCGCGCCATGAAACAGGCACAGATTTCCCGCCCATCCGGCTTGGGCGGCGGGAAATGCCGCGGCGCGGATTGGTTCGCCGAGGGCCCCGCCACCGCATCGGAACGGGCCTTGCCTTGTCTGCGAGCTTGCATAATTATGTGTATATACACTTAATTGCCGATCCGGCCAAGAATGCAGCGAGAGGAAACCTGACGATGCCCGCCGCCGAAGCCAAAGCCGCGCCCACCTTCCCCGCTGACGCGCAAGCGCCCACCGGTTTCCGTTTCGAGACCCTGCCGGTGGAAACCCTGCGCGCGATGGACGGCATCGCGCTGTTTCGCGGCATCATGGATGGCAGCCTGCCTGGCGCGCCGATTGCCGAAGTGATGAATATGTGGATTTACGAGGCGGAAATAGGCCGGGTGGTATTCGCCGCCCGCCCGCAACGCCAGCATTACAATCCGATCGGCAGCGTGCATGGCGGCTTTGCCGGCACGATGCTGGACAGCGCCATGAGCTGCGCCGTGCAATCCACCCTGAAAAAAGGCTTCGGCTACACCACGCTGGAATACCGCGTGCATCTGGTGCGCGGAATTTCAGACAGCATCGGCCCGGTTTTCTGCGTCGGCAAAACCGTGAGTGTGGGACGCCAGATCGGCACGGCGGAAGGCCATATCTATGATGCCAACGGCAAACTCTATGCCCATGGCACCACCACCTGCCTGATCTTTCCGATCTGACCCTAAAAGCGCCAGAGCGATTTGTTCAACGCAGCCCGCAGATCGCTGCGGCTGAGGCCGACATCCCGCAGCGTGGCATCATCCAGCGCGACCAACTGGATGCGCCGCTCATAGCCCCGTTGCTTCTCCAGCAACCAGAAAATCGCCGCATACAGCGGGGCCAGCAAATGATGTCGAAAAACCGGCCTGGCAGGGCGCTGCAATTTCAGGGCATGGGCATGCATAGGGGCGGCTGTTCTGTCTGATATCTTCATGGCGCCGGTATAGCGCCGCCGCCGCGGCCGATGCTTCGCTCTGCACCGAAGCATCGGCGATTGCACCGCCTGCAGGCGCCGCACTAGACTTTCCACTCATTGGGAAGCGCCATGACCACTGCCGAACCGCAATTCGCCGCCATCGCCGCCCTGCTGGGCGACCCTGCCCGCGCCAATATCCTGCGCGCGCTGATGGATGGCCGCGCCCGCACGGCCAAGGAGCTTGCAGCCATCGCCGGCGTGACCGCACCCACCGCCAGCGGGCATCTCGGCAAGTTGATGGCGGCCGAACTGCTGACCGTGCTGGCGCAAGGCCGGCACCGCTATTACCGGCTGGCCAACAGCCTGGTGGCCTGTGCCATCGAAAGCCTGATGGCGCTGGCCGGCGAGCGCCCGCTGCCGCGCCATCGGCATAATGCCGCCCTCACCGGCGCGCTGCGCTGCGCCCGCACCTGCTACGACCATCTGGCCGGCCGGCTGGGTGTGCAGATACATGATCATCTGTTGCTGAACGGCCATCTGCTGCCCGGCCATGACAGAAGCGACGGCAACAGCACTGGCCACGACTATCTGGTGAGCGATTCCGGCCGCCTGCTGCTGGCCAGGATTGATATTGATGTGGATGCGGTGGCCCGGCAGCGGCGCGGCTTTGCCCGGCCCTGCCTGGATTGGAGCGAGCGCGTACCGCACCTGGCCGGCGGCCTGGGCGCGGTGATTGCCAGCCACTGTTTCGACCATGGCTGGATCACGCGCCAAGAGGGCAGCCGAGCGGTCCGCCTGACCGATGCCGGCGCCAAGAGCCTGAAATCCCTGTTCGGAATAGAGGCCGGCGACATCGCCGCCGGCAGCCGTTGAAACCGGCTCGCCCGACAGCTATTGTCTGCCCCGGAACGCGGGTGTAGCTCAATGGTAGAGCAGAAGCTTCCCAAGCTTACGACGGGGGTTCGATTCCCCTCACCCGCTCCAAAGCCGCCGCCCGTACCCAGCCGGGCATCATCACCCTATCGCGGCTTTGGCCTTGCGCTTCTTCTGGATTGCCGCGTTCATCGCGGCGGCTTCCCTGGCCACGGCATGGCGCAAGCTATCGTGATCCACCTTGTCGGCTTCTTCGATCGGGATGATCAGGTTGAAGCTGCCAAGGATGCGCTTCTCCGCATCGAAGAGCGGCGCTGCGAAACCATGGCTGCGCTTATCCAACTCTCCCGCCGTTTCAAAAATCGGCTGCCGGCGGATCTCGCCGAGCTTGGTCAGGAATACGCTAAGGCTTTCACCCATATCCGCAGCCTTGATCTCCTGATGCTGCTCGCCGTAAATCCTGGTCAACCGCGTTCTCGACAAATTGGCGAGCACCACTTTGGCAGCCGAGCCGCGGAATAATCCCATCGGCCGGCCGCGCTCGTAGCTGATATCCAACGCTTCAGGCTTGCGAAGCTGGTAGGAAGAAATCAGCCGATCGCCATAAAGGCTGTATATTGCCACCACGCCATGCTCGACCAGACCCAGCAGATAACGGGCATGGGGCGGCGCCAGTTGCAGCAATGGGTCGGAGAGCCGTATTTGTCGATCAAGCTCGATAGCGCGCGGACCCAAGCTATATTCCCCATTGCCGAGCGAGCTCAGCAAACCGTATTCGCACAACAGCTTGAGATAACGATAGATCGTGGAAATCGTCAGCCCGTAGAATTTAGCCAATTCATCCACGTCGCGCGTCGGGCGTTCCACCGTAAAGGCATCGAGCAGGGAGAGCATCTTGCTGGCACTCGCCATGCCGGTAGATGGTTCGCGCCGCACAGGTGTTGGGCCCACAGCCTCTGCATCGGCGCGTTTAGGCCGTCCACGCTTCTGCGGGCTGACTTTGGATTTTGCAACTGACCGCTTCATCTGGCGAGCATTCGGGTATTTTGTTCCGTTGTTATCCAGGGCCCAGAACTTTGCAGCTATCGGATGTGAAATCGATACCGCGCCCAGGCATGCTGGTCAACATGCTTCCGTGAATGTAATCCATGTCCCTCGGCTGATCTGTATCTCTACAAAGACCAGCTGCAATCAATCACTGAAATGACAGGCCACTAAATGCTTGCTGCCGGCCGATTGCAATTCCGGACGGATATCGGAACAGATCGCCTGCGCCTTTGCGCAACGGGTGCGGAAAGCGCAACCGCTCGGCGGATTATACGGGCTCGGCAAATCGCCGGCCAAGTACGGCCGCAATGACAGATCCTTGCGGCGACGATCCAGCGAGGGAACCGAATCGATCAAGGCCCGGGTGTATGGATGCTTGGGCGCCGACCATATCTCCTCACGGGATCCAGCCTCCACGATCCGGCCAAGATACATGACCGCGATCTGATCGGATATCTGCTGTACCACCGACAGGTCATGCGAGATAAAAAGATACGCCACATTCTCGGTCTTCTGCAGGTCCATCAGCAGATTGACGATCTGGCCCTGAACCGACACATCCAAAGCGGAAACCGGCTCATCGCACACGATCAGCCTCGGCTGCAAGGCCAGCGCACGCGCTATGCCTATCCTCTGCCGCTGGCCGCCGGAGAATTCGTGCGGAAAACTGCGCAGCGCCGTTTTCGGCAGCCCCACCCGCTCCAGCAATTCCGCGCTGCGCTGCATGGCCTGCTGTTTGGGCACGCCATTCACCCGCATCGTTTCGGACAGGATGGAACCGATCCGCTTGCGCGGATTCAGCGAGGCGAAAGGATCTTGAAAAATCATCTGCACGAGGGCGCGCAGCGGCCGCCATTGACGGCGCGACAACGCCGTTACTTCATGGCCGCAAATATGCGCACTGCCATTGGTAACCGCATGCAGGCCGGTAATGGCTTTTGCAACGGTCGATTTACCGCAACCCGATTCCCCCACCAAAGCAAGGGTTTCCCCCGACCGTATCTTCAGATCGATGCCCCGCACTGCATTCAGCACGCCACGCGACGTGGCTATATCCACGCTTAATCCGCGAACGTCCAACGCAGGAACCTGGGGTGCACCAATATCCTGCTTTGCAAGCGGGTCAAATGATGCGGCGTTCATTGCAGCATCTCCCGGGAGCGGCAGGCCACGATATGGCTGGCGGTTATACGAACTGTTTCAGGCGCCGAAGCGGCACAGCCTGGTTCCGACGCCGGACAGCGCGCCTCGAAGCGGCAGCCCGGGCCACGCTTCCCGAGTTCCGGTACCGTGCCTTTGATTTCCTTGAAAGCGATACGCTCGGGCGGCTGTCCGATAGCGAAACGCGGCGTGGCCGCCAGCAGAGCCCGCGTATAGGGATGTTTCGGGGTTTTCAGGATTTCATCCACCCCACCCGATTCCACCACTTTGCCGGCATACATCACCACAACATCGTCAGCCAATTCCGCCACAACACCCAAGTTATGCGTGATGATAAGAATGGTAAGGCTCAGCTCTGCCTGCAAATCCGCAAGCAAACGCAGAATCTGCAGCTGGATGGTCACATCCAACGCCGTAGTCGGCTCATCGGCAATCAACAATTTCGGCTTGCGGCAAAGCGCCATGGCAATCATAACGCGTTGCCGCATTCCGCCGGACAGGCTGTGCGGATATTCCTGCAATCGGCTTACCGCATCTGGGATGCCTACCTTCTGCAACATGGAGAGCGCGATTTCGTCGGCTTTCTCTGTGCTGCAGCCGAAAGCCATGATTGCGGCCTCCTGCAATTGCCGCCCGATCGTCATCAAAGGGTTGAGCGATGTCATGGGGTCTTGGAAAACCATCGCCATGCTTTTCGCGCGCAATTGCCGGAGGCGGCGTTCGGATGCCCCCACAAGATCCTCGCCATCGAACGAAATCTGGCCAGAAGCGATCTGCATGCTCGGCGGCAGCAAGCCGACAATCGAAGACGCCGTGATGGATTTGCCGCAACCTGACTCACCAACCACGGCAACCACGCGCCCGGCCTGGATGCTGAAGGAGACATCCTGCAAAACATCGACCGGAGCGCCGCTGCGCAGCAGGTTCACGGTCAGGTTCCGTATGTCCAGTAGTGCCTGCATATCTTCCGTTTGCGCCATGGTCAGGAACTGCTGCGTGGATTCAGCACATCATTGATGCCATCGCCCAGCAAATTGATGGCCAACACGGTGATGAAGATGGCGATACCGGGCAATACGCAAAGATAAGGCGCCGTGCGCAGGGATTCGCGACCCACGCCTATCATCGTCCCCCAGGTGATCTGATTCGGGTCGCCCAGGCCAAGGAAAGATAAGGCCGCCTCGCTCAGAATGGCATTCGCCACCAGGATCGAAGCCATCACCACCACCGGCGTGATCGCATTGGGCAGGATTTGCAAGAAAATGATGCGCATATCGCCCATCCCGGAAAGTATGCAGGCCTGCACATATTCGCGCTCTCGCAGCGAGAGGAATTCCGCGCGCGTGAGGCGGGCAATCGGGGGCCAGGAAACCAAGGCAATGGCGATAACGATGGTAACCGTACTCGGGCCGGCAATGGCGACCAGAACCAACAGGAAAATGAAGGAAGGTATGGTCTGGAAGGTTTCCGTGCAGCGCATCAGGAAATCATCGGCCGCGCCGCGATAGTAACCCGCCACCGCGCCCAGCAATACGCCGATCATCATCGCCGCGCAGCTGGCCGCCAAGCCGATCAGCAAAGAAAGCCGCGCACCGTATATCAGCCCCGCCGCCACATCTCGCCCCAATGCATCGGTGCCCAGCAGATATTCGCTTTCCTCCAACGGTTCCAGGAATGGCGCGGCGACCATCGACCATGGATCGGTACCGTAAACCGCCGGTCCGAATATTGCTATGATGGCGAGAAGGGCGAGGATAACAGCCGCCAATACGGCCGGTCCGCGGCGCCGGAAACGATGCAGCCAATGCGTCTGCCCGATCATGCGCGCTTCCTGATTCGGGGATCGATCACTGTATAAAGGAAGTCCGTCAATAAATTGATGGCAATGACCAGCAAGCTCGACATGAAAAGGATGCCTTGCAGCAAATTATAGTCGCGTTGGCTGATGGCCTCGAACGCAAGACGCCCCAGGCCCGGCCAGGCGAAAACGGCTTCCACCACAACCGCGCCCCCCAATGCCGCACCGAATTGCAGGGAAAACATCGTTGCCACAGGCAACAAGGCATTGCGCAAGGCGTGGCGGAACAGAACCGTATGGCCGGCCAAACCCTTTGAACGGGCCGTGCGGATATAATCCTGGCTCAAAGCGTCGAGCACGGAAGCGCGGGCAAGCCGCGCATAGGTGGCGAAATAGAATAAACCGAGCGTTACCGCGGGCAACACGAGATGCCGCAACACATCGATCAGATAAGCCAATCCCGTAGCCGTGGATCCCGATGTCGTCATCCCGCTGGCCGGCAGAATGCCTCCGCCCACCGCCAGAAGAACCACCAGCATCAGCCCCAGCCAGAACATCGGCGTTGCATAGCCCACCAATGCAAGAACGGAAATCGTGTAGTCCAACAGGCTGTTTTGCCTGGAGGCGGCCACTGTGCCGGCAACAACCCCTAGCAGCAACGCACCGAACAAGGCCGTACCGACCAGCAGCATGGTCGGCCCGATACGGCCCGCGATCAGATCTATCACCGGCATGTTATGCCGGAAGGAATAGCCTAGATCGAATTGCAGCAAGCGCGACATATAATGAAACAGTTGCACCGGCAGCGGCTGATCCAAGCCGAACTTCTGACGCAGTTCCGCGGTGTAGCCGGCATCTGCAACCCCGGCTTCGCCCGCCAACACATCGACGGCATCGCCTGGCGTGGAATGAATCACCAGAAAATTGATAATGGCGATCATCCCAATGGTTATTGCCAGACGGAAAACCTTGGTGATGACGGGGCGAAGCATGGATTGCAAAGCGGCTACACCTCAACTAGCGGAATCGCTGTGGTTACTTGGATATCCACAGATCGGCAAAGGAACCGAACACACCATAGCCATCGCTGCCATAGCCCTGCAAACGCTTATGCAAAACCGTGGCGTAATTAATATTGGCTAAGGGAATGATCGGAAGCTCTTCCATGGCAATGGACTGAACCTGCTTCCAAAGATCGATGCGCTGCTGATTGGTCGGCGCAACACCCGCAGCAACCAGCAACTCATCCACCTTGGGGTTAGCATAGCCCGATGCATTGGAGAATGGCACACCCTTTATGATGTTCTTCCCCCAGAACATGCGCTGCACGCCCACGGCCGGATCCGTCATGCCGAAAATAATGTAGGCAGAAGTTTCGTAGTCGTTTTCGGTGTATACCCGCTTCAACCAGCTCGGAAAATCCTGATTGCGCAGTTGTACGTTGATGCCGACCTCGGCCAATGCCTGCTTGAGATAGCGTGCAAGGCGCTGGTAATTCTCATCGAAGGGCATCACATCATGGGTGATTTCCATGCGGAAACCATTGGCGCCCTTCTTCAGGCCGGCCTCATCGAGCAGTTGCTCGGCTTTCTTCTTGTCGTAGGCATAGCCAGCTAATTTGCTGTCGTAGAATTCCTTGGATGCCTGCGGCACGATGGAATTCACCGGATTGCCAAGACCGAACCAGATGTTGTCGCCGATGAATTTGCGGTTGATCGCATGGGCAATCGCCTTGCGGACACGCACATCCTGGAATTTCGGCGACCGCGTGTTGAACTCGAAATACATGATGCCCGCCAAGGCATCATAGCCATCCGTGCGCACCTCAAGATCCTTCAAGCCGCGATAGCGCTTCAGATCCGTAAGCGGAATCGGGTTCATGCCGGCGATATCGATCTCGCCGCTCTCGAAGGCCGCCGCACGCGCCGACGGATCCGGAATGAAGCGCACGATCAGGCGATCCAGATAGGGCATGCCTGAAGCCCAATAATCGGGATTGCGCTCCAGCAGGATTTCCTGACCCTTTTTCCACTCGACGAACTTGAACGGGCCGGTGCCGATCGGTGCATTGCCCGCCGGATTGCTGCGCGGATCGCTGCCATCGAAGATATGCTTGGGCAGGATCGGCATTTCCGGGCCGGTAAAGGACTTCAACGCATAAAGCGAAGGCGCCGAAAAATTCAGAACCGCCGTCAGCGGAGACGGGGTATCCACCGAAGCAAGATTGGCCAGGATAGAACGGCCGCGCGGGTGGTATTTCTTGATCACTTCCTCAAGGGTGTATTTCACATCCTCGGACGTGAATGGCTTGCCGTCATGCCACTTCACATTCGGGCGAAGCTGCAGACTCAGGGTCTTGCCGTCTTCGCTCAGCTTGTAGGAAAGCGCCAAGCCCGGCGTCAGGTTCAAATCCTTATCCAGATTGAACAGACCATCGAATATCTTGGTGGCAACAAGCTGTACCTGGCTTGCGGTGTTGAGCTGCGCCAGCAAGGTGGGCGGCTCAGGCACCACCACGAAGGATGCCGTGCCGCCGCGCTGCGGCGTCGGATTGGCGGCAAAGGCATTGGTGGTTAAAGCGACCGCGGTAGCGGCCAGAAACGCGAGATTACGAAAGAAGCGTGCCATTTGGTCGAATCTCCTTTTCTAGATGCCGAGGTTCGCGTTTACGACAGGTAGTCGCCGCGCGCCTCGTAGGATTCCTGGAACTTCCACTCCTTCAGAGGTTCCCCCTTTGCGAGTTTCTTTAATTCTCGCAACCATACTTTCCGGCAAAGCGCGACACCGATATCAGCGGTGCCCATGATTTCCGGCGGCCGGTTTGCCGGGTTTCCAATGCCTTTCTGGGCAAAGTCGTCGGTCAGCCAGAGGGTTTTCACCTTCTCGGCATCCATCTCATCGAAACGCAGCTCGCCGGAGAGCATCTTGTCCGCCAGCATTTCGCGCGTCGCGTCGTCATTCATGGTGAGTTTTCGTTTGCGTTCATCTTCGCGCGCCATGTAGCCGGCGAATTCCTCCGCCCCCAGTCGCACGATTACGACGGTGAACTGGATATGATGATCATCGTCTATCGGCATCCACCAGGCGATGAATTCGCGGAACGCCACGGCCTGGTCATTCGGCGGCCCCTTCACATAAGCCACATTCGGCATGCCGACATACTGAACGATCTTGTTGCCGCTGACCGGGCGTTCGCCGCGGAATTCGACGCCCCACTCGTTTTCTTTCGCCGTTATCACCGGACCATCGCGATACTCATCCCAACGGCCAGTGATATCGGCATGCAGATAGGCAAGATGGCTTAGATCACCGAGATTCTCCAGATTGTTGAAGAAATTCGATGGCCGCGTATAGCTTTCGAACTGCAGGTTGATGTTCTCCCCATCGAAACGCGAATAGGTGGGAAAATCCGGCGCCGGCGCTTGATCCTCGCCCAGATAGGCGAAGATCAAACCGAGATACTCGCGCGTGGGATAGCTGCGCAGCTTCACCTTGTCGCAAAAGCTTTTGCGTTCGGCCGGCTGTTCGATGCACTGGCCTGAGGATGCGAATTTCCAGCCATGATACACGCAGCGCAGGTCGTCGCCCTCGATCCATGCCGCCACCATCGGTGTGGCGCGGTGCGGACAATGGGGATCAACCACATAAGCCGCACCGCTCTGGCCGCGATAAATCACATATTCGCGATTGAAATAACGCACCGATTTCGAGCGGCCAACGGCCACATCATGGCTATGCGCAACCGGCTGCCAAAAGCGCCGCATATAGCGGCCGACGAGGCTATGCTCTCCCACGCGACCAAGATCGGCGAAGGAAACATTGGTTTCCGGCTTTGCCGGCGCTTCTGCGGCAGATGCGTGATTCATCTCTGGCTTTGTCAGCATGCGAACCTCTCAACGATTGGGGCTGGCCGGAATGGCATTCCACCAATCCGGCAAGGTATCGGGCGTGAAGGGGGATAGGTCGCCGTCTTCTTCCGGCGGATACTGCAGTTCGATATGGTTTCCATCCGGATCGTAGAGATTGATCTGCTTGATCCCGATATCCTTTACCACGATGACCGAATACGGCACGCCGATGCGGCGCAGTTTGGCGAGCATCGCGGGCATGTCCTGGCCCAGAAAAGCGAAATGCTCGATCTGCAGCCTCTCGCCGTCGTCGCAGTAATCAGCGGGAACCTCCACCAGATGCACACAGGGAATATCGCCCATATACATCCACGCGCCCTTCTCGAAAGGCGGCGGAAAATATGGACGAAACCCTTGGCGCAAATCGATCACCTCGGTGAAGAACCGAATGCTTCGCTCCAGATTGTTGGTGCGCAGGTTGACGTGATCGAGGCGGAGCAGCAATTGCTTCATGGGATTAGTCCGTTTCACCCTCTGCATACAGGCAGGCCCGGCCGAGATTGGCGACACTGATATCCGCAGTGTAAGGCAGCATCAAACTGCCGCAGCGCGCATCACGGAACATGCGCTCCAGCGGCAATGATTTCTGCAAAGCGCTTCCGCCGCATATGCGAATGGCCTCAAAGCCGATTTGCGCCGCCCCTTCCATTACGGTGTATTGCGCAACATACATGCGCTGCAGCGCTTCATTGCTCGGGTTCGGCCCGGCTTCCTTGATGGCGCGCAGCCAATTTGCACGCGCGGATTCCAGCTTGATGCGCAGATGCGCCGTATCGATCTGCTTTTGCGCGATATTGCGGCGCTTGATCGGCGGCATGCCCGGCACTTCACCGCGCAAGTAGCTCACAACAAAATCGAATATCGCCTCGGCCAAGCCCATGTAAGTGCAGGTCAGTTGCATATAGAGATGCGGCCAAACCTTCCGGCTCTGGAATGCCGATCCATGCGGCATGAGAATTTCATTCTCCGGGACGAAAACATCCTTGAACAGCAGCGTGCGCGAATTCGTGCCCCGCATGCCCAGCGTATCCCATTCGCCAGCCACCGAAACGCCAGGGCTGTTGGAAGCGATGCTGAGCATGACGATATCGCCGAAATCAGGCTGCTTGCCATCGGCAATCTCGGTGCAGCTTACGCCGTAATAATCGGCATGGCCGGCAAGAGAGGCGAAAACCTTTTTACCATTCACGATCCAGCCGCCTTCCACGCGCTTTGCCGTGGTGGAAAATAAGGCCTGGGAGGGATCGAGGCCTATTTCCGAGAATGGCAGGGCGTAGACTTTGCCCTGGCGGGCGGCGCGCTCGAAATGCATCTTCTGGCGGCGCTGATGCTGCATCTTGATTTCAAGCGGCAAATCAAAGCTGTCGAACACAAAGCCCGTCAGCATCATGCAGCCGCAATGCATGTTGAAGGTAAGCGCCGTGGTGGCGCAATATTTCGAAAGATGCGGCACGGTCTGCATATACGTGGCGAAATCCGCTCCCAAGCCGCCATGAGCAGCCGGCACCACAAGGCCCAACAGGCCCGCTTGCCGCAAAGCATCGTAACTGGCGGTGGGAAACGTGCCCTCTCGGTCCCAACGCGCCGCATTGGGGGCCAGAGAATCGCGCCCCACCCTTTCTGCCAGGGCAATCAATGCATCCAGGCTCATCGCAGCCTTGCCGTTCGATGCTTTCGGCGCCGGTACCATATCTTCATGCGCAACCATCACATCACCCAATCAATTGCTTGCCGGCGCGGTGGATTTGAAAGAGGGCCGCTGCGAAAAAACAGCGAACCAGGCGGCCAATTTCGGATGCGCAGCACGCCAATCTTCGTGCGGGAATCTGATATCCAGATATCCCAGCGTTGCCGCCACAGCGATTGCCCCGATATGTACGCCATCCAAGCTGGCAACCTGGCCTTCCAGCCAATCAAGTCCGGCATCGGAAGAACGCTTCCACAAAACCATGTCTTCCGGGCTTTGCCTTTCAACGGGACGCAGGGATTCGTTGCGGCGCGGGATCAACGCATCGATGATGCCATCCGCGACCGCCTGCAGGCGCAATGCGATGAAACGCGGCTCGCCGGAAGCCGGCAGGATATTCTGCCCCGGCTTGCTCGCAATCAAATATTCCGCGATGACCGGACTGTCGAACAGCGTGAAACCTTCGCGCACCACAAGCGCCGGAATACGAAACAGCGGATTTACGGCGGCAAAACCCGGATCGGCCTGGCGCACGGCGATAGGCTGCAAGCTCACAGCATCCTGCATGCCGAGTTCGACCAGCACCATCCGCACCTTGCGCGAATATGGGGAGAATTCACTGTAATATAACTGCATGGCTCGTCTTCATCGTTGCTAAGTTGCTACTGTCTGTGGTGCAATCGCAGCGGCTTCCTGGCGGCGGCCCCATTCTGCAAAGGAGCCGTCATACACCGCCATTTCGCCAAGACCTGCCTTCTGGGCGGCAAAAGCCAGAATGGCTGCCGCGATTCCCGAGCCGCAGGTGGCAATCAGGCGGCGCTCTCTCAATGCAGCGCGCTCCAGCCCCGTTGCCGCCTCGAATGCTTTTAGGATTTCTTCGTCGGATTTGAGCAACCCTCCAGGCAACATCAACGCGCTTGCCGGCAGGCTGCAGCTATTCGGGATGGCACCGCGCGCCTTGGTCCATGGCTCTGACGCCTCGCCCCGGAAACGATCGGCGGGCCTGCCATCGATCAACAGATCCTTTGCTTGCAATGCTACGATGCCATCATAAGCAACAACCAGATGATCTCTGGGTTTAAGGTGCGGTAGAGCGGTTAGCCGCGCGGCCTTCCCCTGGCCCTGCTCGATCGGCAGATTCCTGGCAATCCAGGCAGGAAAGCCCCCGGACAGAATCCGCACATCATCGAATCCGAAACGGCGCAAGCTCCACCACACACGTGGGGCGGAGCGCAGGCCATGACGGTCGTAGATCACGATAGGTTTGCGGCCCGTGACGCCCAAGCTGGCGATATAAGCTGAGAATTCCTGTTGCGTCGGCAACATATGCGGCAATGCCGTATTGCGGTCGGCGCAAGCCTCGATATCGAAGAACCGCGCGCCGGGAATATGCCCCGCCTCATAAAGCGCGGCCGCATTCTCGGGTTCCGCAGCTGCGTAATACCCAGCATCAAGGATATCCGCCGAACCGGCCTGCTGCATGGGCAGAAATTCATCCACGGAGAGAAGATCCGCACCGTTCGTCATCTGCTCAGACCGCCGCTCGTTGAAGCGCAAGCTGCGTGAATCTACCGTCGCAAAACACCAGGGCTTCCGCGTCGGATGCCGCAAAATCGATCAACCTGGCAATATGAACCGTATGATCGCCAGTGGGATAAGCCGCATAAGGCACGCATTCGAAACGGACGGCAGCCTGCTTCAGTCTTGGCGGAGAACCAGCCTCCATCTCCCAATCCTGTGGGCCGAATATCCGCCCCTGCCGCCCAGCGAAATCCACCGCCAAGCGATGCTGCTGCAGGTTCAACACATTGATGCAATAGCGGCGGATATCTCGAAATGCCTCGTAATAGCTTGAGCGCTGATCGAGCGACCACAAGACAAGCGGCGGATTAAGTGAAACCGATGAGAAGGAATTGATCGTTAGCCCGATATTGCCGCCTTGCGGACTGCATGCGGTGAGAATTGCAACGCCGGTGGCAAAACGACCGAGGGCATTGCGCAGCCGACGGACATCCCGATCGGCCAAGACTTGCCGATTGCCATCGCCTCGCGGCAATGCGCTGCATTCCACCCCTCTCATCATATAAACCGCACCCCGCAGACATATGTTAGGAATTTTTTGTATTTCTTATATTATGGTATTTACAGAATATCGATCAACATATTTTTTCATGATGTGGGAATTTAGATGAAACGTGGCTTTATCAGCCTCCCCAACGGGCATCTGCACATTTGCAGTGCAGGGCAAGGGCCATGGCTGCTCTGTTTGCATGAATCGCCACGCTCTGGGCGGCAATTCGCAGAAGAAATGCAACAATGGCGACAGAGCTTCACTATCCTGGCGCCGGATACGCCCGGATATGGCCTATCGGATCATTTGCAAAACAACGATCCCGGCATCGCCGATTTCGCCGACGCAATTGCCAATCTACTCATTGCGTTACAGGCACCGCCGGTCGTCGTGCTTGGCCGGCATACCGGCGCATTGATTGCCGCCGAATTGGCCGCGCGACACCCTAAACGCGTGCATGCTTTGCTGCTGCAGGGGTATCCGATCCCTTCGCCAGATAGTCGTGCGTTATATCTGGAGCGCTATTTTCAAGAACCGAATCTGGACTGGAGCGGAGCCTATGCAATCTGGTGGTGGTACCGGCTACGCGAGCAACATATCCATTGGCCATGGTTTGCACAGGGCCAGTCGCGCGCGCGCGCCATGCCCCCCTCACCCGCAGATTTGCATCTCCGCTACATAGAATGGTTGGAATCCGGCCCGCATTATATCAGCGCCTATTTGCCGGCCTTCCGGGAAGACAGCCTGCAGCGATTAGCACACGTGCACTGCCCAATGATTTTCTGCAGCGATGCCAGCGATTCTCTGCATGGCACAAGGCTTCGCCTGCCTGAGAATTGCCGGCATGAAGAGCTAAGCGCGGATCCCGCGCTGCGGAGCGGGGAGCTATTGGCCTTGCTGCGCGAACTGAGTATCGGCATATCCGGCATTAATCAGCCCAAGGTGAATATACCGCAGGCAACCGAACGGTATTACCTGGCTCAGGATGACGCCAGGATACATGTGAGGGAATACAACCCCGCACAACAAGCATCCGAGCCAGCCATTCTGCTTTTGCCGCCCTGGCCGGGCTCGCATCGCGATGTTGCCGAACTAGCCAGCCTGCTTGCGCGCAAACGGCGTGTCATCGTCGTCGACCTTCCGGGCCAAGGAGATGGCGCACCATTATCGGCCGAGATGCAAACGCCGGACAGCCTTCTGGCGCATATGAGCAATGCTTTGGAGAAAGCCATTTCTTATCTTGGCCTTGAAAGGCCCCATGTCATTGCGCATCAAGGCAGCGCGCGCATCCTGCAATATCTCTGTACGACGCGGCGAAACCAATTCGGTCGCATCGCCATGCTCGCGCCGCGCATGTCTCCGCAAGACAAGACATCCGAATTCAGATGCGGCGACATGATGATGGAAAACGGAGCCCATCTCATGCAGATCTGGCATGATCTGCGACAAGCTGAATTGTTCTTTCCCGCAGACTCCAGTCATCCCGACCAGGCCCTGGCAGCTGGCCGTTCTTTGTCTCCGCAAATTTTATGGCGCCGCTTTATCGGCGCTGTAAAACACACCCATATCCATTCCATGGTATTGCAGGCCGGCAGGCAATTCGGCGAACAACGCGCCGATGCGGATATGCTGGTTCTGGACAATGATGATAAAGGCTTGCAGCCATTTTCCAGCCATTGCCTTACAGAAATTCTCCGCGACGACAGCCCCGAAACGGCAGCGAATAGGCTGAGCGCATTCCTGAACCTGGCACCATCTTCATTCGGCTTCGAGCCAAATATCCGGTAAATCCTGTAATGCGCAGGTTGGGCAGTGGGCTCAGGTGGGCCCGCCTTCAGAAGCGGAACACGCCATAACCCGCTTCTCCCAACGGTGCACAGAGCGATGCCGAGATCGCCATGCCAAGGGCATTGCGGGTATCTATCGGGTCGATCAGCCCATCATCCCACAATTCCGATGTGGCGTAATAGGCCGACAATTGATCCTGATAGGCCTGCAAGGTTTCCCGATAGACCTGTTCCACCTCGGCTTCGCTGGATGTCTGCCCGCTCCGCTGCATCTGGCGCAACTTCACATCGGCTAGCGTGCGAGCGGCTTGTTCGCCCCCCATTACGCCGATCTGATGATTGGGCCAGGAAAACAGCAGACGCGCATCGAAAGCCCTGCCGCACATGCCATAATTTCCAGCCCCGAAGGAGCCATGGCACATGACGGTGAATTTGGGCACCCGCGTGCAGCTCTGCGCCATGATCATCTTGGCGCCATCCTTGGCGATGCCCTTTTCCTCATATTGTCGGCCCACCATGTAGCCGGTGATATTCTGCAGGAAAATGATTGGCGTGCGGTTCTGGTCGCAAAGTTCGATGAAATGTGCGGCTTTCAACGAACTATCGTTGAACAAAACGCCATTATTGCCAAGGATACCCACCTTCCAGCCATGGATATTGGCATAGCCGCAAATCAGCGTGGATCCGTAGGATGGCTGGTATTCATGGAAACGGCTGCCATCCACCAAACGGGCAATCACTTCCCGGATATCGAAGGTTTTCTTGATGTCGTCGGGGATGATGCCATAAAGCTCTTCTGCGGCATAAAGCGGTGTTTCTGGCGTTGAGCGCTGCAAGGACCATTTCGGCGCTGTATCCCACTGCGCCACAATATCCCGGCCGATCGCTATCGCCTGCGCTTCATTGCCCGCTGCATAATCGCAAACGCCGCTGATGCTGGTATGCATGTCGGCTCCGCCCAATTCCTGCACACCCACCACTTCACCCGTTGCGGCTTTTACCAATGGTGGTCCACCGAGAAAGACCGCGCCATTGCCGCGCACGATCACGTTGTAATCGCTCAAGGCCGGAATATATGCCCCGCCCGCAGTGCATTGGCCGAAAACCAGCGACAATTGCTTTACGCCCATTTTAGACAAAATCGACTGATTGCGGAAAATACGGCCTGCTGCCTGCCTATCGGGAAAGATTTGATCCTGCAGCGGCAAAAAACCACCAGCGGAATCGCAAAGATGGATCACCGGCAAATGATTCTCTATGGCAATATCCAATAACCGCACGATCTTCTTCACCGTATGCGGATACCAGGCCCCGCCTTTCACCGAAGGATCATCCGCGCGGATCAACACCTCGCGCCCAGCCACGATGCCAAGACCTGAAACGCAGCCGGCGCTGGGCGCTTCGCCGCCATAAGCGCGATTGGCAGCCAAGGTGGAGAATTCGAGAAAAGGCGTGCAAGGATCCAGCAATGCCTCGATGCGCTGGCGCGCCGTCATCTTGCCATCACGCGCCAGACGATCGAGATCGCGCTGCGGGCGCAATTCCCGCGCCTGCTGCTGCTTTTCGCGCAACTCTGCGGCCAATCGGCGATTATGCCGATAATGCTGTTTGAAATTCGCGCTGGTGGTGTCGATATTGGATCTGAAAACGGACATACCCTACTCCATCTGCCCTTACGCCAACGGCCTCAGGTCGCTTCCGGCCGCAGCGAAACCAGCACCGCGCCTTTCTCAAACACCGCCTGTTCGGCTACGTGAATGCAATCCACGATGCCATTACGCGGGGCTATTATGGCAGTCTGCATTTTCATGCTTTCGATGGTGATAATGGTCTGCCCCTTCAAAAGTTCCTGCCCCTCGCTGCAAGCAATCGAGACCACCATGCCTGGCATGACGGCACTGATGCTATCCCGGTCGCCGCCTTCATCTTCAGCATTACCGCCCAGAGCTTCTTGCCGCAGCCGGAGGGTCTTACCATTCAGGCGCAAGAAACATTCACCGCCCTGGCGATAACGCCACCCGGCATAAACCACGCCATTCACAGCAAGACGTATGGGGCCATTCTCCCCATCAGCATCAACGGATACCATTGCCGGCACATCATTAATCCGCATCTGCAAGCCATTGCGGCGGCCGGTCAATTCCACTGCCAATATATGATCGCCATGCCTAAGGATTTCCGGCATCAATTCCTCCAATGGCCAAGGCTGGCGTGAAAATCGGAGATGCCGAACGCAGCGAGACGAAAACCGTTATCGCCTAAAACCGCTGCAATTGCGGCTGCCCGCTCCAGGTCTGCCGGCCAAGCGTCGCGCAACAACGCACCGCTGTGGTCTGCCAGAAAACCAGTATGCAAATCGCCCTGAAGAAAAGCCGCATGATCTACAATGCGCGCCAGGTAATCCAAATTGGTATCCAAACCGAGTATGGCGGTCTGCTGCAAAGCCTGTAGCAACTTGTCGATCGTCGCCGCACGCGAGTTGTCATGCGCAATCAATTTGGCCAGCATGGAATCGAATGCCGGCGTGATCGCCTGTCCCTGGCTAAGCCCGGAATCGAAACGCGCCAGTTCCGATGGAGGCTCGGCCAGCAATCCGATCAGGCCGATGGCAGGCGCAAAATCATTCTCCGGGTCTTCAGCGCAGATGCGCACCTCGATGGCATGGCCAGTTGGGCGTAAATCCTGTTGCCTGATCCCAATCCCCTGACCTGCGGCAATGCGGAATTGCAGTTCCACCAGATCAAGGCCGTAAATCATCTCGGTGACGGGATGCTCTACCTGCAAACGCGTGTTCATCTCCAGAAAGAAGAAGTCTCCGCCCGGCGATAGGATGAATTCAACCGTGCCGGCATTGCGATAGCGCGCCGCCTTGACCAGATCGACCGCCGCGGCGCAAATGCGCTGCCGCAAGCCTTCCTCGAGATTGGCGGCAGGTGCTTCTTCAACGATTTTCTGGAAACGGCGCTGAATCGAACATTCCCGTTCGCCCAGATGAATCGCGTTGCCTTCGCCATCGCCGAAGACCTGCACTTCGATATGGCGGGGGCGCTCGATATACCGCTCGGCATAGATGCGGCCGGAACCGAAATAACGCTGCGCTTCCGAGGCTGCGATTCCAGCGCGCGCAGCAAGCTCTCCTGCATCGCGCACGATGCTCATTCCCTTACCGCCGCCGCCGGCCGAGGCTTTTATCAGCAATGGGAAACCGAGTTTGCCGGCTTCCGCCACGAAATTGTGCATATCGCCATCATGCGACACGGCTCGCGATACGGGCACCCCGCAAGCAATAGCGAATTCACGCGAGCGGACTTTGTCGCCCATCAGGCGGATAGCGGCGGCATCGGGGCCAATGAATGCGATGCCTGCCTGCTGGCAGGCCTCGGCAAAATCGGCATTCTCCGATAGGAAGCCGTAGCCCGGGTGGATGCAATCGGCTCCGTATTTTTGCGCGATGGAAATCAGGCCTGCCGCATCCAGATAAGCTGCTGCCGGGCTGGGGCCATCGATCTCCACGGCAATATCCGCCATGGCCACATGGCGGGCCAGGCGATCTTCATGGCAATAAAGCGCGATGCTTTTGATGCCAAGCCGCTGTGCCGTGCGGATGATGCGGCAGGCAATTTCACCGCGATTGGCAATCAAGACAGTGTTGAACATGGGAGGCAATTTTCTGCTTTCCAGTCAGGCCGGGAGGCGCCATCGCACCTCCCGGAACCGAACTCAGTATTCAGCGAACGGAGTGCGTTCGACCAGCTTGTTTTCCGTCGACATCACTTCGATCACACGGATCGCTTTGGCGGCGATGTGATCTTTGCCGAAAGACAACGGGGGCGTAATGCCGGTGGTATCCACATTCTTGTTGCTGGCCAGCTTTTCGCTCACGCAATCGCGGGTAACGTTCTTGCCGCAGGTCTTGATGGCATTGAACATCAGCAGGCTGCTCACATAGGCGGTCACCGAATAACGGCTCATATCCGCCTGCTCCGCAGCACTGAGATACTGCGTTGCCAATTTGCGGAAATGCGCCGTACCTTCGCTATCCAGGGTCGACACATAATCGGCCGAGAAATAATTCATGCCGGTCGCTGCGGCCAGCTTGACCACAGGGGCCAGCATGCCAGTGGGCACCGATGTGACGGGGATGTTGAGCTGATATTTCATCAGCTCTTTCATCATCGCCGGAGTCTCGACCACCGGACCGCCGGAAATCAGCCAGCCGATGCCGCTGGAGCGGAGCTTCAGAACCTCGGCGCTGAAATCCGACTGACCCCGCTTGAAGCGGATCGGCGGAATGGTCTCCACCTTCAATTCTGCCTCGGCGCGCTTAAATGCCAATTCCACCTGGTTGCCGAAATCATCATCCTGGCGCAGCAGACCGAGTTTGCCCTTGGGGCTGCGGTTTTCCTTGATGTATTTCAGTTGGGCAAACAGCATGTCTTCATAGGATGCGCCCAGCATGAAAATATTGGGGCGCACCGGATTCACCGCCGCCAAACTGGGCGACAGAGTGACGATGGTGGGCACTTTTTCTTCTTCCAGCACCGGCAGCATGGCTGCCAGGCCGGCATTGCCGCTGGTGCCGATCAGGGCGAACATGCCATCCGCCAGCATCTTCTTCAGCGATTGGAACGAGCGTGCCGGTACATAACCGTCATCCTCGGTCACAACCTTGATCTTGCGGCCATTGATGCCTCCAGCCGCGTTGATCTCGGCCGCGGCCACCACAGTGCCGAGATGCGCCGCGCGGCCGGTTATCGCCGCGGCTCCCGACATCGGCAGCACATTGCCGATGACAATCTCGGTATCCGTTACACCCTGGCCCGATGCCCATGCCGGACCCGTTGCCCAGACCATGGCTGCTGCGGCCATGATGCCAAGGCTATGCATTGTGCGTTTCATGCGTTCCTCCGGTTATATTTTCGTTCAGATGGGGAGAGGCCAGTTGATCCAATACCTTTTTGTTTTCATCCAAATACCAACCAAGCCGCCGGACTCGACGCGTAGAATGATGATGACAATGGCGCCAATCAGAAGGCCGCGAACTTCGTAGACATAGTTCGAATAGGCGGTCTTCATTTCCGGGGTAAGGAAATCCAGCAGGATGCGCACGCCCTCCGGCAGAAGCACGATGAAGGCGGCGCCAAGAATCGAGCCCGCCACCGAACCGAGGCCGCCGACGATAATCATCGCCAAGGCTTCGATGCTGATCAGCAGGTCAAAAACTTCGACGTTGATGAAACGCAGGCGCAATGTGGTGAGCGCGCCGGCGAGCCCGACAATCGACGAACTGACGAAAAAAGCGAGCAGTTTGTAATGCACCAGATTGATGCCCATCACCTGGGCGGCGATGTCGTGATCGCGGATGGCTATCCAGGCGCGGCCGATACGGGTGCGCATCACATTCAGCGCAAACAGCGAAACCAGCAGCAACAATATGCCGACGAAATAATAGAATCCCACATCGCTGGCGATATCCATGCCCAGCATGGTCGGATTGGCGATACGCACGCCGAATGGGCCATGGGTCAGATTTTCGGAATACAATATGAAATGCGTGACGATCAGCGAAAAAGCCAAGGTGGTGATGGCAAGATACAATCCCTTCAGGCGCAAGGACGGCACGCCAATCACCAAGCTGAGCAACCCGGTGAAAATCGCCGCAGCGGGCATCGCCGCCTCAGCCGGCCAGCCATAATCGGCCATCAGCAAAGCGCAGGTATAGGCGCCCACGGCCAGAAAGCCAGCCTGTCCCAACGATATCAGCCCGGTCGTGCCCGTAAGCAAATTCAAGCCGATGGCGCCGATAGCCGCGATACCCACAGCAGAGGCCATTACCAATGTATAAGTCGGCACCAGGCCAGGCAAAGCCAGCAGCAGCAGGATCAACAGGCCGACCCAAAACCAGGTGATCGGATTGTCGCTCAGCGCCACAAGCTGGCGGTAATCTTCGACTGCATGTCCGCTGCGCATCACACTCTCTCAAGATCGCGCCGTCCGAACAGGCCGTAAGGCCTGATCATCAGGACCAGGATGATGATGACAAAGCCGGAAATCTCCTTGAGACCCTGGCCGATATAGCCTTCCGACAGATTGGCCGAGACGCCGACCAGCAGGCCACCCAAAGCCGAGCCCAAAGGCGCATCCAGGCCGCCCAGGATGCTGGCGGGAAAAGATTGCAGACCAAGGAACCACATGCTGGGCGAGCGCGAGAAAGCCAGTGCGAAGCAGACGCCGGCCAAAGCGGCAATAATGCTGGAAATCGCCCAGGCCAGGGAGTGGATGCGCCGCACATTGATGCCCATCAGCAGCGCTGCGCTTTCATCCAGCGCCGTGGCGCGCATGGCCGTGCCGACGCGGGTGAAGCGCATGAAGGCCCAGATGCCGACCGACACCAGCAGGAAAACAGCCAAGGCGAAAACCTGTTCGGAGAACAGAACGACGGGTCCGATTTCCAACAAGCCGCCCTTCACGGACGCATCGAACCCTTCGGCATTCACCCCCCAGAGCAGGATGGTGAGGCTGCGGATGACGATCGCCAATCCCATCGTGGCCATGATGATGGCAAAGGGCGGTTCCCCCATCATCGGACGGATGATGGCGTATTCCACCAACCCTCCGATCAATGCGGCAATCACGCAAACCAATGGCAGCATCAACCAGAATGGCAGGGCCAAGGTCATGCCCAACGACCAGGCGATATAGGCGGTGAGCATCATCATCTCGCCTTGTGCGAAATTCACCACGCCTGTGGTTTTGTAGATCACCGAAAAGGCCATGGCGATCAGGCCATACATGGCGCCCAACACAAGGCCGCTGGCGGTTATATTGAGCAGGTAGTCCATCACGAAGCGCCCACGGATTGATAGATACGCTGGATTTCGGCGGCATAGATCTTTTCAATGGCAGAACGGCGTACCTTCATCGTGGCCGTCACCTCGCCATCGTCGTGATCAAGCTGCTTGGGCAGGATTTCGAATTTTCGAATGCTTTCCACGCGGGCGAATTCGGTATTCACCTCGGCGATCCAGGCGCCTATAAGCTCGCGCACCTCGGGCAGACCGCTCAGGCTTTTGTAGTTCGTATAAGCCAGGCCCCTGCCCTGCGCCCATTTTCCCACGGTGTCGTAGTCGATTTCGATCAACGTGCTGAGGAAATGCCTGCCGTCGCCGATCAGAATCGCCTCACGCACATAGATCGAATCCTTCAATCGGTTCTCGATCAGCGATGGCGTAACATTCTTGCCGCCGCTGGTGATGATGATGTCTTTCTTGCGGTCGGTCACATAAAGCGAGCCATCTTCTGTCAAGCGGCCGATATCGCCGGTATGCATCCAGCCATTATGTACGGCCTGCTGAAAGGCCGCTTCATCGTTGAGATAACCGCTGAACATCGCCCGCGTACGCACCAGGATTTCGCCATCAGGCCCAAGTTGCTGTTCGAAAGTGGGCAGCGGCCTGCCCACCGATCCATGCAGGGTGTTGCCCGCGTGCTGGCTATGCGACACGCCGCAAAGCTCGGTCATGCCGTAGACCTGGTAAACCCGGATGCCAATTCCCCAAAAGAACCGCAGCACTTCGGGCGAGATCGGCGCACCGCCGCACAGGCAGATGCGGGCGCGATCCAGGCCGAGGCGTTTTTGCAGCGCACGGAAACAGATAGCCCAGAGCGCAAAAGCCAGCAGCCGATCCGTCATGCCGGAAAACCGGCCGCCCCTGGCCAGCCGCCGATCGGCAATGCCGCCGCCCAAGGCTAAACAGCGCTGCAATACCCAACGCGGCAGGGCCCGGGTATCCTGCATACGCACCATGATGGATTGCTGCAGCTTCTCCCAGATACGCGGCACGCCCAGGAAAGCGCGCGGCGCCACTTCGCGCAAATCGCGCGCTACGGTATCCACCGATTCCGCGAAGCTGACCGAACTGCCATTGACAAGCTGCATCACCGTGGAACAAAGCCGCTCCGCCACATGGCAAAGCGGCAAATAGGCCAGAACGCTCCAACTATCACTGTCTATGCCATGCAGCCGGCGGATCTGCATCGCGCCATGGATCAGGCCGCGATGGCTGAGCATGGCTCCTTTGGGCAGCCCGGTTGTGCCTGATGTATAGACGATAACGGCAATATCCTCGGGCGAAAGCGCATCGATCATCGCTTCGACAGCCGGCTCACCGGCCTCGCGCTCACGACGGCCAAGCGCTAGCAAATCTTCGAAGCTCATGAGCATGGGATGGTCGTATTTGCGCATGCCCTTCATATCGACGCAGATGATCTTGCGCAGATTGGGCAATGCGCCGCCTTTATCCAGCACATCGAACATCTTGTCGGTCTGCTCCTGGTCGCCGCAAACGACGAAGGCGCTGCCGGAATGTTGTAGGATATAGCGCAGTTCCGGCCAGGGATTGGTGGGATATACCCCGATGCAGGAACCGCCGAGTGCTTGGGTGGCGAGATCGGCATACATCCATTCCGGGCTGTCATCCCCGGCTATGGCGAGAAAATCGCCACGTTTGAAGCCGAGCGCAGACAAGCCAAGTGCACAATCCAGCACATTGCGATAATATTCGGCAAAGCTGATCCGGCGCCAAATCCCCAGATGTTTCTCACGCAAGGCCGTCGCACCGGGCATGCTGCGCGCCCAATGGCGCAACAGGCCCGGCAGGGTCATTATTTCCATATTATCCGGCAGACGTGCAGCCATGCTCAGGCTCTCCCCAGATAGGCCTTGATCACGGCGTCGGATGCGGAAACCTCGGCTGGCGTGCCGTCGGCAATCAACTGCCCGTAATTCAGCACCGTTACGCGGTCGGAGATATCCATCACGAAATGCATATCGTGCTCGATCATCAGGATGGTGATATCGAGGGTTTCGTTGATATCGAGAATGAAGCGGCCGATATCTTCGGTTTCCTCGCCATTCATGCCGGACACCATTTCATCCAGCAGCATCAGCTTCGGCCCCACTGCAAGCGCGCGCCCCAGCTCCACGCGTTTTTGCAGGCCGTATGACAGCGCCCCCACCGGCGTATCCCGCAGATCCTCGATCTCCAGGAATTCGATGATTTCTTCCACTTTTTCGCGCGCGCGGATTTCCTCCTGCCGCGCGCGACCGAAGAAAATGCCGGCTTCGAGTAAGCCGGTGCGGGTGCGATGATGCATGCCGACCAGCAGATTCTGCACCACCGTGGCATGGCCAAACACCGCGAGATTCTGGAACGTGCGGCCGATGCCAAGGCCGGCCAAACGGTCTGGCCGGGTCTTGTGCAATGGATGTTCCTCGAACAGTAATTCGCCCTCGCTGGGCTGCACCAGGGCGCTGATCATATTGAACATCGTGGTTTTGCCGGCGCCATTCGGGCCGATCAGCGCATGAATATTGCCGCGTTGGATATCGAAGCTGACATCATTGACCGCCACCAGGCCGCCAAAGCGCTTAGACACATTACGCACTTGCAACAAAGCACTCATGACAGCCACCGCTTACGGCGTTTGTAGTGCTTCACGTCGCGAAAGCTGCGCCGGCCGCCGCCCGTGGCGCTGCCGAGATAGAATTCCTGGATATCGCGATTGGAGGCTAGCTTGTCGGCCGGCCCATCCAACACAACGCGGCCATTTTCCAGCACATAACCATAATGCGCCACGTCCAGGGCCTGCACGGCATTCTGTTCCACGAAGAGGACGGACAGACCCTCTTCCTTGTTCAAGCGCACGATGGTCTCGAAAATGATCTGCACCACCTGCGGCGCCAGCCCCAATGAAGGCTCATCCAACATAAGCAATCGCGGGCGCGACAGCAGCGCACGGCCGACGGCAACCATCTGCTGCTCGCCGCCGGAAAGCAGGCCCGCCAATTCGCTGCGCCGGTTGGCAATGCGGGGGAACAGATCGTAGATCCGCTGCAAGCCATTGGCGATTTCGCCGCGCTGGCGGGTATAGGCCCCCATCACCAGATTTTCTTCCACGGTCATGGTATCGAACAGCCGGCGCCCTTCCGGGATATGGATCAATCCGCTGCGCACGATATGGTCCGCCGATGCACGGGTTAAATCCTGGCCATCGAACCGAATGCTGCCATGCAGCACCTCGCCATCCTCGGGATAGAGAATGTTGGAAATGGCTTTCAGCAGAGTGGATTTTCCGGCGCCATTCGGCCCCAGCAAGGCGACAATCCCGCCTTCCGGCACGGTAATCGATACATCGCGCACAGCCTCGATGGTTTTGTCGTAAAGGATTTGCACATTGGTGACGTTGAGGATGTCGGCCATGATCAGGCCCCGCCATCTAATCGGCCATTCAGCCGGTCTACGGATTTTTCCAGCCGCATCATGGTGGCTTCCAGGCGCGCCAGGCCGGCGCTTTCGGCGCTATGGTTCGCAAAGCTGCGATAGACCACATCCGTGATCATATCGGCTGTGGCTTCGGGATCGAAATTGCCCACGCCGGATACATAACGCCAGGTATGATGCTCGATGCAGCCATAGATCAGATCGCGCACAATCACCAATGGCAACTCGCGCCACAATTCTCCGCTGGCAATCCCGCTTTCCACGATTTCCAGCACATGGCGCGTATAGCGGCGATTGAGTTCATGCACCGGAGAATTCAGATAATCAGGGCTTACGCGGATCTGCCGGAAGAAAATGGAGACCAACTCCGGATTCTCATGAATCGATTTGAGGTGATGCCAGATCATGAAGCGCAGGCGATTCCATAAGCCGCGCACCCCGGCGAGCTGGCGGTCGTAATCCGCCAGAACCTCCTCGTACCAAAGCTCGACCACGCGCAACAACAATTCGCGTTTGCTATCGAAAAAGCGATAAATCGAACCTTCCACCAAACCGGCGCGCTGAGCGATCTCGGTAATAGAAGTGTCGTCGTAGCCACGCTCACGAAATACCGCACGTGCTGCCGCCAGAATATCGGCCAACCGCTTTTCACGCGGCTGGCGCGTGCGGATCTGGCTGGGGCGGATCGGGCTGGGATTGGCGCTCATTCAGCCGCACTCGCCATCTTTGGGGCGTTGTCGGCAGCAATCGCATCATGCTGCAACCACGCCGCAGGCACAGGCACGTGGAAATCCATCAATATCTGCGCATAGGTCTTGCCTTGGGGATCATGGCGCAGCGAAGCCATGCCGCCGCCGCCCAGGGCTTTGTGCAGCATGAAATTGAACCCATGCAGGCCGGGCCAATCGAAACGCCGCACCGGACCCTCTGCCAGATGCGCGAAATATTCCCCAACCGCCTGCGCCGTGAGCGCCGCGGCAATCGCCGGCAGAAAATCCGGGTGCCGCGCCAAAACACCGATATTGGCAATGTCGCCTTTGTCGCCGGAACGGCCATGGGCGATGCGGATCAGCGGCACAGCGATAAGATCGCCAGACAACGGCGCCGAAAGCGGATCGGGCAATATCGCAGAGGCCGGTTGCGGCCGCACGGGAATATCCGGCATGGCCACAGCATGGCGCCGGCCCTGGAAATCAACCTCAGGCAACGCCCTGTCTTTCGGCAGCAGAAAGGAAAACAATCGCACCACCGGGGTGACGGCCGGCCGGCCGCCGGCAAACCCCGTCAGCCCCTGGGCCATGGCCGTGCCGGCGGGAAAGATTTCCCGCGCGAAAAGTTCGAGGGCGCGCTTATCCGCATGGGACGCTGCTATCTTGATAATGGCTTCGCGCGTAGCGCCCGCGCGGCCATGCGGCCCATAGATCGCTTCCGCCCCCAGAATTTCTACCGATGTGGCGGAAAAATCCGCCAGACCCGCTTCGCGGATCAACCGCCTGCTGCGCGACAGCACGGCCTCGGCCACGGCCCGGCCTTTTTGTGCCGCTTCGCGTCCGCCGATCATCATCATCGCAGTGGCACGATAACCATCGGCATAGGTGGCACTCACCTTGTATTCGCCACCAGGGGCGCTGCCACGTGCGCCACTTACCTGCACACGATCCGGCCCAACCTGCCGCAGATCGATTTGCGAGAAATCGCACACCACATCCGGCAGCGCATAAGCCGCCGGATCTCCCACTTCGTAAACCACTTGTTCGGCAATCGTGGCCGGCGTGATCAAGCCGCCGGTGCCGGATGGTTTGGTGACGACAAAGCTGCCATCGGCGGAAACCTCGGCAATCGGGAAACCCATATGGTCCCAGCCCGGCACCTCGCGCCAATCGGTGTATAAGCCACCCGTGGCCTGGGCGCCGCATTCCAGGATATGGCCCACCAGGCTGCCAGCCGAAAGCCGGTCGTAATCCTCGGGCGACCAGCCGAATTCGTGCATCAAGGGCGCCAATGCCAGTGCACTGTCGGTTACGCGGCCGGTCACCACGATATCGGCACCAAGCTGCAACGCCTTCACGATACCCGGCGCGCCGAAATAGGCGTTGGCGCTGAGCAGGCGCGTCGGCATCGGCGTGCCGCTGAACATCTCGGACACGCCCTCGGCCCGCAATACTTCTGCCTGCGGCAACAGATCGTCGCCCAAAACCGCTGCGACTTTCAACGACAGGCCAGCGGCATCGATCGCCGCCTGCAGGGCATCGCGACAAGCCAGCGGATTGACGCCACCGGCATTGGTGATCACCCGTATGCGGCGCGCCGACAATTCAGCCAATAGCGGCTGCATGGCGTGCAGCACGAAATCGGTGGCATATCCAAGCTCCGGCGCCTTGGCCTTGGCCCGCACCAGCAGCGACATGGTGACTTCGGCCAGGTAATCCATGATCAGGTAGTCGATGCCGCCAGACAGCACCAACTGGCGCGGCCCTTCGGCGGAATCGCCCCAAAAGCCGCCACCGCAGCCGATGCGTATGACTGCAGGCCCATTCATGCCGCAGCCCCGGCCTGCAAGGGTAGGCGTAGCTTATTCCCCTTTAGATTGGTATTGCAGGCAACAGCTTCCCGGCCGCGCCCAATGCCCCTGGCATCGCGCAAATGCTTCTCTCCCTGTTCGATGCGATATCTCGCATCGGTTTGAATGAACATAATTCATTATCTTTCGGATTGTCAAGCAGGCGTTTCACGGGCGAATGGAGCGCCTGTTTCCGGATCGCCAAAAAATATTATAGTTTATTGATATAATTGTATTTATTTAATAATTCAACGCCAATCCAACCCCTCCCGCAGAAACAGTGAACGGCTTTCTTATCACCCGTATTCGGTAAAAAATTGACTCTGATTCATTCTCTTAATATATCTCACTCATTAATTGTCAGGGCCGGCAGGCACATACGCTGATGCTGCGAGAAGCTCTGCGGAACAAGGGAGGGAAGACGCCGCCATGCAAAATCCAATCAAAGAAAATTCTACTAATAGTAGCAATCATCAAATTGGGCCGGGCTTTTCCCTCACTCCGGAACAGCAGGAAATCCTGGATGGCGTAGACCGCTTTGCTAAGCGCGAGCTATACCCCTTGGCACGCCGGATGGACGACGAGGAATGGTGGCCTGAAGGCATCATGCGGCGCTTCGGCGAACTGGGCTATCTCGGCATCACCATCCCGGAATCCCATGGCGGCCAGGGTGCCGATCTGCTGACCAGCGGCCTGGTGCTGCAAGCCATATCGCGCTGGAACGGCGCCATCTCGTTGGCCTGGATCGCGCATGACAATCTTTGCCTGAACAACCTGTTCCATCATGGCAACGAAGATCAACGCCAGCGCTTCGTGCCCAAGCTTTGCAGTGGCGAATTCATCGGCGCCCTGGGCCTTACCGAACCCGGAGCGGGCTCAGATGCCCTAGGCTCGATGACCACCACCGCACGCCGCGAAGGCGACAATTACATCCTGAACGGCCGCAAGATTTACATCACCAACGGATCGATAGCCGATGTGCTGCTGATCTATGCCAAAACCTCGCCTGAAAAGGGCCCGCATGGCATTTCCGCCTTCCTGGTGGAAAAGGATTTCCCCGGCTTCGGCGTGGCGCAAAAACTGGTGAAGATGGGTTTCCGCGGCAGCCAGACGGCCGAGCTGGTATTCGACAATTGCGTGGTGCCGGCCCGCAATCGGCTAGGTGCGGAGAACGAAGGATTGAAGATCGTGATGAGCGGACTAGATCTCGAACGCTCTATGATCTCTCCGATCTGCCTCGGCATCTGCGAACGCGCCCTCACGCTCTCCATCGAATATGCAAAAACCCGCAAGCAATTCGGCAAGCCGATTGCAGCCTTCCAGCATATCCAGGGCAAGATCGCCGAAATCTATGCCCTGACCGAGAGCATGCGCGCCCTTACCTACCGGGTTCTGGCCGAGGCAGGCGCAATGACGACCGGCGAACAGGGGCGCGGCAGCATTCATGCGCTGACCGCCGCTTCGGTGATGATGGCGGCCAATGGCATGAACCGAGTGCTTGATGAGGCGGTGCAAATTCATGGCGGCAGCGGCTATATTTGGGAAAGCGAAATCAACCGCCTGTTCCGCTGCACCAAGCTGTTGGAAATCGGGGCCGGCACCACGGAAGTGCGGAAAATGATTATTGCCGGCGAATTGTTGCGCTAAGCTCGCCCCTGATTTCGGCCAAGAGGAATCGCGGTATGCAGATGGCTATGCGGCAGGCTTCGACCACCGCCTCAGAAGCAGTATCCGCCGTGGGGCATGCCGCCCCCGGTTGGTATCAGACGGCCATAGCGGCGCAAACGCAAAGCCGCTACCTCAACGTGAGCGGAGCCCGCATCCATTATCGCGTCTGGCAGGATGCTTCGGCGCCAGGCGCGGCGGATGCAAAGCGCGGTTTGGTTTTCGTGCATGGCAGCGCGGCGCATAGCCATTGGTGGGACCATATCGCGCCCTGTTTCGGCGAAGATCACAGCCTGGCCGCGCTCGATCTCAGCGGCATGGGCGAAAGCGATTCGCGGCAACATTACGATATCGAAACCTATGCCGCCGAGTTGGCCGCCATATTGCTAGACAGCGGATTCTGCGCTGCCGGCCGGCCCAAGCCGATCATCGTCGCGCATAGTTTCGGCGCTTTCGTTGCAGCCCATGCCGCGCACCGCCATTCAGACCGCTTCGGCGGCTTGATAATCGTCGATTCCCATCTTGCGGTGCCGGAAGGTCTGCGCCGGGATGTGCATTTTCCCTTCATCGTCTCGCCACGACATTATGCCTCAGCCGAAGAAGCCCTGGCCCGGTTTCGGCTGATTCCGCCACAGCCATCGCCCAATCCGTATATTGTTCAACGCATTGCCCAGCATTCCCTGAAACAGACCGAAGCGGGCTGGACATGGAAATTCGATGGCAGCCAATTCGCTGAAGGCAATGTCGGCACCGATATCTTCTATTCCACCGAAGCGCTGCTGCGGGAGATCCGCATCTCGGCGGCGATAATCCATGGCAGCGAAAGCGTGCTTGTGAATGCTGCAATCGCACGCCATACCGCAGCCTGCTTCGGCAGCGCCGTGCCGGTGATCGAGATACCAGGCGGCCATCATCATTTGATGATCGACCAGCCGGTTGCCTTGATTGCCGCAATCCGCGCCCTTCTGGCCGCTGGTTTTGCCGCAGAACGGCCCATAAATGAATAGTATTCATATTATCATTCCGTGGTGTTTATAGGCTTAAAGTATAGGCGTGTGTGATTTCCTGCTTTCTTGTTGACAAGACAGGCAGGAGAAAATATGAATCTAATTCACTATCGAGGGCGGAGGCTTTCATGGCGCGTGAACCGGCAGCGAAAAATGGGCGGAGACAAGACCGCGAACAACAGATTCTGGCGGCCGCCCGCAAGCTGTTCCGCGAACGCAGCTTCGATGGCACCAACATCTCCGATATCGCTGCCAAGGCCGGCACTGCTACGGGCACGGTCTATCTCTATGCCGAGGATAAAACGCATCTGCTGCATCAGGTGCTCGCCGCCTTCGTGGAAGACCTGACGCAGGAATTGGAGGAGGGCCTCACCCATCTGCATGATCCGCTCGAGCGCGTGCGCTATGTGGTGGGCAAGCATCTGGAAACTCTGCTGGCCGAGCCGGAACTCTGCGCTCTGTTCGTGCGTGAAGTGCATATGGGCGGGCGCAGCGGTTCGCGCCTGATGCAATCGCTGAAGCAGCGCTATTCCAGCGTATTGACCAAGGTGCTGGATGAAGCCATGAGCGCCGGCGCCATCCGCGCGGATATCCCGTTGGGTGTCGCCCGCAGCGTGGTATTCGGCGGGCTCGAACAACTCACCCTGAAAACCTGGACCGGCCGCGCCCCGGTGGACTTGCGTTCGGGCACCGAAGGATTGATGCGCGTGCTGCTGCCTCATTCGGCCGCCAATGAACCGGCAGCGCCGCAAACCATAGATGTCGCATTGAAGCGGCTGGAAGCCATAGCCGACAGGATGGAGCGCAGCCTGCCGGACGATAAGAAAAAACGCGCGGAGGAAACCGATGAGTGACAATGATCGCTTCACGGCCTCGGGCATCGGCCTGAAGCCGTATTACACCCGCGAAGATTTTGCCGAAACCACGGAAGCGCGCCGCCCCGCCATGCCGGGCAAGCCGGATTACAGCCGCGGCATTTTCGAACAGGGCTATCGTTCCGCCCCGTGGATCGAAAGCTTTGCTTGTGGCTATAGCCTGCCGGAAGAGACCAATAAACGCGCCAAATTCCTCGCCCGCACCGGCCAGAAGGGTTTCCAGGGTCGCGCTTCGATCAATCTGGTTTTCGACCGCCCCACCTTCTGCGGCCTGGATAGCGACCATCCGCTGGCCGAAAGCGAAGTAGGCAATATCGGCGTCATCATCGACTCGCTCGACGATATGGAGCGGCTGTTCAAGGATTTCCCGCTCGACAACCTGAATGTCGGCTTGATCGTGGATCGCTCCGGCCCCTTCATCATGGCGATGTATATCGCGCTGGCCGATCGCCAGGGCATCCCACGCGACAAGCTGCGCGGCATCGTCACCAACAATCCCCTCACCGATATGTTCTGTAGCAAGACGCCGATGTTTCCGGCCCAGGCCAGCATGCGCCTGATGGCCGATTGCATAGCGTTCTGCGCGCAGGAAACGCCGAAATTCAACACTTGCCGCATCAATGCCTACAATACGCGTGAACTGGGTGCCAATGCGATCCAGGAAGTCGGCTTCAACCTGGCCATCGCCCGCGCCGTGGTGAAGGAGGGCGTGAAACTGGGCATGACGCCGGACGATGTGGCCCGCCGCATCAATTATCAATTCAGCCAAGGTCCGGATTTCTTCGAGGATATCTGCAAGGTGCGCGCCGCCCGCCGCATCTGGACCCGCATCCTGATCGATGAATTCGGCATCAAGGACCATACCGCCGCGCGACTGAAAATCCATTCGCAGACCGCCGGCTCCAGCCTCACAGCGCAGGAACCGCTGAACAATATCGCCCGCATCGCCATCCAGGTGGTGCAGGCCGCGCTATCGGGCACCCAGAGCATGCATGTGGATGCTTATGACGAAGCCTTGGGCATTCCCACCGAAGAATCCGTACGCGTTGCCGTAAAGACTTCAAAGATCGTGATGCATGAAACCGGCATCTGCAATGTGGCCGATCCTCTGGGCGGTTCTTATTATGTCGAAGCGCTGACTGACGAGATCGAACGTCGCTGTGTGGAAGTGATGGACGAAGTCGAACGGCTGGGCGGCGTGGCCGTAGCGCTGGATACCGGCTATTTCGAACAGGAAATCGCCAACACTTCGTATCTGGAAAACCGCGAATACGAATCCGGCCGCAAGATCAAGGTGGGCGTGAATGCCTATCGTGAGGAAAATAGCTCCAGTTTCGGTGAAGTGGTCTTCCGGCCTGACGACGCGGTTTCCGCCATCGCCGTGAAGCGCGTGAAGCAGCTTCGCGCCCAGCGCGATCAGAAGGCGGCGCAAGCCTGCATCGAAGCGATCAAGCAGGCGGTGCGCAACAACGAACCGGTGATGCCGCGTTATGTGGAAGCCGCGAAGGCCAATGTCACCTTGGGCGAAATGGTAAGCGCGGTGGAATCCGTGGTCGGCCGGTTCCAATACATGCCCATCATCCCGAATGTCGCCTGAGGCAGATCATGCAAGAGAAACCCATTATCCGCATATTGCTGGCCAAACCCGGCTTGTGCACCCATGAAACCGGCGTAAAGCTGCTGGCCGCCGGCCTGCGCGATTCCGGCATGGAAGTGATCTATACCGGCGTATTCCAGGAGAAAGACAACATCGCCCGCGTGGCGCTGCAGGAGGACGTGGATGTCGTCGGCCTCAGCTATCTCAATGGCGGCCATGTGGCGCTGACCAAGGGCGTGATCGGCGCGTTGCAGGAAGTCGGGCGCGGCGATATCCCGGTGATCGTCGGCGGCATCATCCCCAAAGCCGATATTGAACCATTGCATGCCATCGGCGTGGCGGGGGTTTATGGCCCCGGCACGGCGATACCCGACATCGCAGAGGATATCCGCCGCATCGTCAGGGAAGCCTCCGCAGCGCCCGCCCTGGCGCCATGACGGCGCTGCCCCAGGCCGAGTTGCTGGAGCGTATGCGGGCCGGGGAGATCGGCGCGCTGGCGCGCATTATCAGCATCGTGGAGAATGAACGGCCGGGGTTCGAGCCTTTGCTGCGCGGACTGTATGCCCTGCCCGCCCGCAGCAACGCGATCGGCTTCACCGGTCCGCCGGGCGCCGGCAAATCCACCCTGATCAATGCCGTAATCCGCTGCCTGCGCCAGCGCGGTAAAACCGTGGGCATCATTGCCGTGGATCCATCCAGCCCGATCACCGGCGGCGCCATCCTGGGCGATCGCATCCGCATGGGCGAACATGTGAAGGATGACGGCGTATTTGCCCGCTCTCTGGGCTCGCGCGGTCATCTCGGCGGTGTATCGCGTGCTACCCGGCGCATCGTCGATTTGCTGCGGCGCTCCTGCCTGGATGTGGTGATCGTGGAAACCGTCGGCACCGGACAGTCGGAAGTCGAAATAGCCAAGATCGCCGATGTGAAGCTGGTGGTGAATGCCCCGGGCCTGGGGGACGATATCCAGGCCATCAAAGCCGGCATCCTGGAAATCGCCGATATCATGGTGGTGAACAAATCCGATCTGCCCGCCGCCGCCAGCACCAAACGACATCTGGAAATGATGCTGATGCTGCGCGCCGCCAACCGCGACGTTCCCGTGCTGGCCACGTCGCCGCTGCGCAATGAGGGCATAGAGGCCCTGGTGGATACCGCCGAGAGCCTGCTTGCCAGCCGCATACCGCTAGATTCCGCCAGCAATCGCGCCGATATCCGCAACATGATTGCCGAGCATGTGGCCAACACCGCCCGCCGGCGGCTGGGCCTGGATGGCGATCCGGCCCTGGCCGCGCAGATAGACGCGCTTTGCGATGCCTTTGCCGTTGGCGAATTGGGCATGAACGAGATCACCGCGCGGGCTTTGCGGCTGCTGGCCTGAGTAGTTTTACAGTATAGGAGCGCCTGCCTTGAAGAACGCCATCGAACTGATCCAGGACAACGACATTTCCATCCTCACAATGGATGATGGCAAGGTGAATCCCTTCTCCTTCGAAACCATCGCCCAATTCGAGAGCTGCCTCGATCGCGTGCCGCAGGATAAAGGCGCTTTGCTGATCGCCGGCCGGCCTGGGATTTTTTCCGCCGGTTTCGATTTGCGGGTGGTGCGCGGCGGCAGCAATGCGTTGTTACTGGACCTTGTTGAGCGCGGCGTGAATCTGCTGATCCGGGTGGCGCGCTTCCCCCGCCCTGTGGTGCTGGAATGCCACGGCCACAGCGTGGCGCTGGGCGCCTTTATGATGCTGGCGGCGGATTACCGCTTAGGCGCCGCCGGCGATTTTCAGATCGGCCTGAATGAAGTGCGCAACGGCCTGCCATTACCCAATTGCTTCCGCGTGCTGGCGCGCCATCGCATTCCCAATGCCTGGTTCGATCGCGCCTATATGCAAGCCGAAATGTATGCGCCCGAGGCCGCGATTGCCCCCGGCTTTCTCGACGAAGTGGTACCCGCAGCCGATCTGCGCACGGCCAGTCTTGCCCAGGCGCGCCGTCTGGCCACCCTGCCGCATCCTGCCTATCAGGTGGCGAAAGAGCGTGACCGCAACCGCCTGGCCCTCGCCATGCTGGAAGATTTCCGCGCCGATGCCATGAACGCATTTGCCGCCACCCTTTCGGATAGCGGCAATGCCACGCGCTCGGCCAATATCGCTTGATGGCTTAGGAGGCCGCTAACCGGCCTCCTCGAAAACTTCCGTCAGCCGCATAGTGGCTTCGGTCATTTCCTCCATCATCTCGCGCACGATCTCGCGTGCCGAAAGCGAGACATTCATCGCCCCCACGATCTGGCCAACCGGCGAAGTGATCAGCGCGCCGGCCCCGGTGCTACCATCCACCTTGCCGGATGCCGCGCTGGCAGCAATACGCTCGATATAATCGGCGATCAGCGCAGTCTGAAGCGGCGCCGGCAACGGCGCGGGGGCTTCCGGCCTGTCCCATTCATCGGACCAGGCCGTGCGCAGGAAGCGCGCATATTTCCCGGTAAAACACTTTGCGCGCACGGTCTCGTCGGAACCGGCTTCCAGCAATTTCTGCTTCATCACCGGCAAGAGATCGGACTCGGTGGAGGTGAGCCAGACCGAGCCGCACCAGACGCCCTGGGCGCCCAGCGCCAGCGCTGCGGCCACTTGCCGGCCACGTCCGATGCCGCCGGCCGCCAGCACCGGCAGCGGCGCCACGGCATCAGCCACTTCCGGCACCAGCACCATGCTGCCGATCTCGCCGGTATGGCCGCCCGCCTCATAAGAGGCTGCCACCACGAAATCGACGCCAGCCTGTTTATGACGGATGGCATGTTTGGCCTTGCCGGCCAAGGCGCCGATCAGCATGCCGCGCGCATGCGCCTTTTCGATCAATTGCGCTGGCGGCGTGCCGAGCGCGCTGACGAATACCTTCGGATTGTATTTGAACACCAGTTCCAGGATGGCGGCATTCTGCTCGGGGGTAAATTTGGTATCGCCCAGCAGGCCATGCAATTGATCGGCATTGGGATCCAGCGGCGGTACGCCAAATCGCTGCATCATCCCGTCCAGGAAGCGACGATGCTCGGCGGGAATACGCGCTTGCTTTTCCTCCTCGCTCACTTCCACATAGCTCATCGGCAACAACAGATCGATGCCATAGGGCTTGTCGCCCACCTGGCGCTCGATCCAGCGCAGATCGATCTCCACCTGCTCGGGCGTGTTCAAGGCTCCGCCATAAACGCCGATGCCGCCGGCATTCGACACCGCCGCCACCACATCCCGGCAATGTGAGAATGCGAAAATCGGATATTTGATGCCCAATTGCCGGCAAATAGCGGTCGTCATGACCTAGCCTCCCTGTATCTTCGATCTTTATACAGAGATAATGAACTATATTCACTTACCAATCAAGTCTGCATCATATATTCGCTATATATTCCGAAATATAAGGAAATATTCTATATGAACTATATTCATATATTGAGTGAAAACGTCGGAAAATGGCCGAAGCGGGCACCCACGCGACCCACTTATCAGCGATATTGTCCACCGAGGGCATCACGGCTGAAAAACCAGCCTGACCTTGCCGGCTTGCATGGCGGGGAATTCCTGCGGCTGATGCGGCCTAAGCAGCTTTAAACAGCCGCCAAGAATATCTCAGCCGAAACGCCTGAATGGCGGCTGACGCTCCAGCTCCATACCGGCCACCGGCGCACCGCCTTTGATCACAAGGCGGTGGTTCTCGGTTTCGGATGCGCAGGTGATATCGGTCAGCGGATCCCCACGCACGATCAACATGTCGGCGATAAAGCCCGGCGCAAGAGAACCGCGCGTGTCCAACCGCAGCAGCTCCGCCGCAATCGAGGTGCCGCTGCACAGCGCATCCACCGGACGCATGCCGCAGCCGACCATATGCGCCAGTTCCCGAGCATTCTTGCCATGCGGATTACAGATCGTGCCGGTATCCGCGCCCATGGCGATCTTGCCGCCGGCCTTGTAATACATGGCGACGGAGTCGCGCGCTTTGGCGGCAACCCGCCGCGCACGCTCCATCGATGCCGGCGGCACGGCTTCCGGGTTCAACAGAATCTGCTCGAGTGCGGCGAGCGTGGGCACCAGGTAGGTGCCCTTCTCCAGCATGATCCCGACAGCCTCATCGTTGAGAACGGTGCCATGCTCGATCGAGGTGACGCCGGCCCGCGCCGCATTGATAATGCCCTTGGTACCGATCGCATGCGCAGCGCTTGGGCGGCGGAACCGCTCCGCTTCGGTAACGCCCGCGATCAATTCCTCGACGGTATATTGCGGATCCTCGATATCGCTGCCCGGATGCAGCACCGCGCCGGTAGCCATCAGCTTGATGCAGTCGCAGCCGCGATAGATCTGTTCACGCACGGCGGTGATCACTTCCTGCGGGCCATCGGCAACCCGGCCTATCTTCCACTTCGTGCCGCCGGTCATGCAGATGACCTTGCCTGAAACGCGGATGAACGGGCCGAGGAAGCGGCCGGAATTGCAGGCATCCCGCACCGCGAATTCCACGAATTCCACGCCGCCGCAATCGCGCACCGAGGTGATGCCGCCCTGCAATGTTTTCTGCGCATTCTCCAACGCTTCCAGCGTGATCTTGCCGAAATCGAATTCGCGAGCAGCAGCGGCTTTGCCGTCGCCAGACATGGTCAGATGCACATGGCAATCGATCAGGCCCGGCATGAGCGTATCCCCGCCGAGATCGAATTTGGGGCCGCCATAGCCATCGAAATCGGGCTCCGGGCCGATCGCCCGGATAATCCCCTCCTCGACCAGCACTGCAAAGCCGACAGGGGCCGCATTCCGCCCATCGAAAATGCGCCCGTTTCTATACAGCATATCCGCAAGCCCCTTTAGCTGCAGCGATACCCGGCCGCGTATGGATCAGTGCGTGCCGGGCACCACACCGGTAACCTTGCAATCGGCATCGACATGGATGGTGTCGAAATGCCGCGGCACGATCACCTGCGCATTCGGCGATGCGGCATTCACTTCCGCCACGAAAGTATCCGCCTGCTTGAGCGCGGCATCCTGCGATGCGCCGTAAGGATAGGCCTGCACGTCCCAATGCGTGGCCACCACCACGGGCGGGTGGCCCAGGCGGCGTAAAAGGCGGCCGGTATAATCATAGATATGCAGGCGCGGCGCGGCGGCAGCGACCAGAACCATGGTCGTTTCGAGATCGTACAACTCGCGCTCGATATAATTCATCGAACCGAACATCAGGATGCGATGCTTGCCCCAGCGCAGGTAATAGCCCAACGTGCCGCCTTCGCAATACTGGCACATCTGCATCGGCACGGAGATGCCGCGCGGCACCACCCCTGATTCGAAATAGCGCTTTTCCAGCAGCGGCGAATGCAGGCTCGGCAGCACGCGCATGGAAAAGCCATCGAACTGATAATCCTCGCCGCCCTTGACGGTGATCAACTGATGGTTCGCCACGCCATTGGCGCGTGCGATGTTGGTCGTGCTCTCCGTACCCATCACCAAGGATTTATATTTCTTGGCGATGTGCGGCATATCCATGCAGTGATTGAAATGCGAATGCGAATGCACGATCAAATCCGCGCCATGGATATGCTTGTCGATCAGCGCGGTTTCGGAAGGCAGTGCATCCGTATCGAGAAAAACCGGCCGATTGTCGCCAGGCGCCGTCGGCGAATCCGCAGCCCCCAGGAAGCGACCGGAATACCGTAGACGCGTGAAATACGGATCGAGAAGGATCGTGGTCTTCCCGTCGGTAATCCGCCAAGCCGCAGCCCCGTAATGGGTCAATTGCAGACTGACATCCTGCTGATCACTCACACTCATACTACCCTCCTGCTGACTAGCCAGTCTTGCGTCGCACATGCTATATGACAAATACAGTTTTTTACCAAATTGATATAAGAAATATATCGATGACCATTGATCTACGCCAAATTCGGCAGTTTGTCGCCGTTGCGGAGGAACTGAGCTTCCGCAATGCCGCAATCCGGCTGAACATGTCTCAGCCACCCCTGAGCACCGCGATCCGCCTGCTGGAGCAGGAACTCGGCGAAACCCTGCTTGACCGCAACAGCCGCAGCGTGCGCCTCACCCAGGTGGGCGAGGTTTTTCTGCGCGAAGCCCGGCGAACCCTGGCGCAAGCAGAGCATGCCATCAATCTCGCCCGCCGCACCGGCGATGGCATTGTCGGCAGCCTGCGCATCACTTTCGTTGCCAGCGCAGCACTCGGGATATTGCCTCAGCTGGTACGGCGCTTCCGCAATCAGCATCCCGAAGCCGCAATCAGCCTCGATAGCGACACCACAGGCAGCCAGATCGCTGCCCTGCGGCACGGCCGATCGGATATCGCATTGGTGGTGGTTCCCCTGCAGGACCGGTCCGGCATCGAACTGATTCCCTTTCGTCAGGAAAGGATGATGCTTGCCGTGCCGCACGATCATTGGCTTGCGAAACATGAAACAGTAGAGATCGGTCGGCTTACCGAGGAAACTTTCGTAACCTTTCCCTTTTCGGAGGGCCCAGGCTTCGAAAGCCAGTTTCTCTCCGCCTGCCAGCGGGCAGGCTTTTCACCGACCATACGGCAGGAAGTGTCGCAGATGCTGACCAAGATCATGCTGGTTGCCACAGGGGTGGGCATCGCGCTTGTGCCGGCCGCCTTCAGCAGCGTTCCAATGCCGGACGTAGTGTTTCTTCCCATTCTGGAACATGGCAAGCCGCTGGTCTACGACATGGCGTTTGCCATGCCCGAACGGCACGACAACCCTCTGGTGAAACGCTTTCTGGAAACCGCCGCCGCCTTTGCCTTGCCGAAAGCGGAATGACCGCCCGAGGCTTGCAGATATTTCAAGCGCTCATCACCAGATGGCCCGGCATAACCTCGCTCCATTCTCGCTGCGGCGGTTCGTAGCCGAGCGGATGAATCGGATTTCGCAGCTCTTCGATGGGCTGACGCCGCCTTTCGCCACGACGGGCCGGATCCGGCACCGGCACGGCGGAAAGTAGCTTCTTCGTATAGGCATGCTGCGGATTGGTGAAAATCTGCTCGCGCGCACCGATTTCGACGATCTCGCCCATATACATCACCGCAACGCGGTGGCTCATACGCTCCACAACCGCCATATCATGGCTGATGAACAGCAAGGCAATGCCGTAACGCTCCTGCAAATCCATCAGCAGATTACAGACCTGCGCCTTGATCGAAACATCCAGCGCCGACACGCTTTCGTCGGCAACGATGAGCTTCGGCTTCAGGCCCAGCACACGAGCAATGGCCACGCGCTGGCGCTGGCCGCCGGAGAATTCATGCGGGTATCGCCCCAGCATGGCAGGATCCAGGCCAACCTGCCTGAGCAGTTCGGCTGCCATGTCCCGCGCACCTTTCCGGTCGACGATCTTGTGCTTCAGCAGCGGTTCCATGACGGTTTGAGCAATCGTCATGCGGGGATTGAGGCTGGAGAACGGATCCTGGAAAATCATCTGTCCGCTGCGGCGCAGCCCCAGCATCTCTGCATGGGCAAGGCCGCGCACATTCATACCATCCAGCAACACCTCGCCGGATTTGGGTTCGACCAACCGCAGGATGGCACGGCCGGTTGTGGATTTGCCGCAGCCGGATTCGCCGACCAGGCTCAAGGTCTCGCCCTTCAGCAGATCGAAGGAAACATTTTCCACGGCATGAACCACACCGGTCGGGCGACCGAAAATATCCGAACCCGATTTGAATCGCACCACCAGATTACGAACCGACAGCAGCGGACCGCCCCGCCCACTCACCTGGGAAGCGACCGGCGGCAAAGGCTTTATTTCCCCGGTCGTCGGATCTACTTCAGGAAACCGCAGCGGCTGCGCTTCACCCTGCATGGACCCGATGCGCGGCACGGCGGCCAGCAATGCCCGCGTATAGGGATGGGTACCGCGTGCAAAGATATTTTCCGTCGTACCCGCTTCCACCTGCGCACCGCGCAGCATCACCAGGGTACGATCCGCGATCTCGGCAACCACGCCCATATCATGCGTGATGAACAGCATCGCCATCTGCTCTTCGCGCTGCAATTCCTTGATCAGATCGAGGATCTGCCCTTGGATCGTCACATCGAGTGCTGTTGTCGGCTCGTCAGCGATCAACAAGCGTGGGCGTGCCGCAAGCGCCATGGCGATCATGATGCGTTGGCGCATGCCGCCAGAGAACTGATGCGGATATTCGTCGATCCGAGTGACGGCATTGGGAATACGTACGCGATCCATCATCGCAAGTGCCGCCTTGCGCGCCTCAGCCTTCGAAAGCCCCTTATGGCGCATCAGCACCTCGCCGATCTGGCGCCCAACGGTGAAAACCGGATTGAGCGACGTCATCGGCTCCTGAAAGATCATCGAGACATCGCGCCCACGTACAAGGCACATATCGGCCTCGGAAAGCGTGAGCAATTCACGTCCGTCGAGTTTGATCGAGCCCTCCAGGCGCGAGCCGGCCGGATCGAGCAGCCGCATGATCGACATCGACGTAACGCTCTTGCCAGAGCCGCTTTCCCCCACGATCGCCAAGGTCTCGCCCGGAGCGATATCGAAGGAAATATTCTGCACGATGCTTTTCCACCCGCCATCGACGCGAAACGCGGTGGTGAGGTTTTTTACGGAAAGGACAGGTGCGCCCGCGTCTGCCGTCATCTCAGCGTCCCACTGCGTAAGCCTGCATCAGCCTTGGCGTTGCCGCCGCGCGGAGCAGACCGCCATCATCGCGCCGCGCCGCCGTCAGCCGCCCAATATCCCATTCCCCGGCAACGGTGAGATCATGGCCGCGCCGACGCAACTCGGCGATCACATCCGCGCCAATGCGCGATTCGATCATCAACCCGGCCGGAACCCGCGTGCGGGGGAAAAACGAACCCGGGAAATGCGTCGAATGGAATAGCGGTTGGTCGATTGTCGCCTGCAGGTTAAAGCCGTGATTGACATAACGCAGGAAGAAAACCAGCTGCCATTGATCCTGCTGATCGCCCCCCGGGGTACCGAAAGCAAGCCGGGGCTTGCCATCCTGCAAGGCGATGGACGGCGTAAGCGTGGTGCGCGGACGCTTGCCCGGCGCCAGCGAAGACGGCAGCCCTTCGGTCAGCCAGAACATCTGCGCCCGCGAATTGAGGCAGAAGCCAAGCTCCGGGATGATCGGCGAGCTTTGCAGCCAGCCGCCGGACGGCGTGGCCGAAACCATGTTGCCCCAGCGATCGATTACATCGATATGGACCGTATCGCCCTTGCGTTCGCTCAGATGCGCCATGGTCGGCTCATACACCGCACCGGAACCGAGCTGATCGAGCAGACCGAGCGTCAGGTCGCGCTGTGCCTCGAAACCCGCAATCCTGCCAGGCAGCAGATCCCGCGATGCCGTTGCGCCGATCAGCTTGCGCCGCTCAGCAGCATATTCGGCGCTCAACAGCGTATCCATCGGCACTTCGCTGAAAGCCGGATCGCCGTAATAAACCTCGCGGTCGGCATAGGCGAGTTTCATCGCTTCGGCTACGACATGCACGAAATCCGCGCCATTCGGATCCATCGCGGCAAGATCGATGCCCTCAAGGATTTTAAGTGCCTGCAGCAAAACCGGCCCCTGCCCCCAAGGCCCGGTCTTGGCAACGGTCCAATCCTTGTAGCCGCCGAATTGCGGCGCTTCCACCGTGGCCTTCCAATTGGCGAGGTCATCCGCGTTGAGCACGCCGCGATGCTTCTTGCCACTGGCATCCATCACTTCGGTGTTGCGCGCGAATTGATCGATCGCTTCGGCGATGAAGCCACGATAGAAGGCATCGCGGGCCGCTTCGATGCCGGCCTCGCGGTTCGGCTTCGCATCGGCCTCTTGCAACACCCTGGTCCAGGTCTGGGCGAGAACCGGATTGCAAAACAATGCACCAGGCTTCGGCAAGTTGCCGCCAGGCACCCAGGTAGCATACGAGGTCGGCCACTCCGCCTTGAAGAAATCGGCAAGACCGGCAATCGTCGATGCCACGCGATCGAGCATCGGATGGCCGTGTTCGGCATAATAGATTGCCGGCTCCAGCACGGTGCGCAGCGGCAGACTACCGTAATCACGCAGCATGAGCATCCAGGCATCGAATGAGCCGGGAATCACTGTAGAAAGCAACCCATCGCCCGGGATGAGATTAAGGCCCTCGGCGCGATAATGCGCGATAGTGGCCCCCGCAGGCGCGGGGCCTTGCCCGCAGATCACTTCGGTCTTGCCGGTTTTCGCGGAATGAATGATGGCCGGCAGATCGCCTGCCGGGCCATTCAGATGCGGCTCCAGAACCTGCAGCACGAAACCGGTGGCAACCGCGGCATCGAAAGCATTGCCGCCCAGTTCGAGCATGCGCATACCGACCGCGGAAGCGATCCAATGGGTGGAAGTGACGACGCCGAAGGTACCGACGATTTCAGGACGTGTTGTGAAAACTGTCATCTTGCGTTCGTTTGTGTTGCGTTAATTTTCGCGCGGGTCGAGAGCATCGCGCAGCCCATCGCCAAGCAGGTTGAAGCCGATTACCATGAGGAAGATCGCGGCTCCGGGCCACATCGCCATCCAGGGTGCCTGACTGAGGAAATTCTTCGCCGTACTGAGCATGGAGCCCCAACTGGCTTCCGGCGCCTGCTGCCCCAGGCCGAGAAACGAAAGGCTCGCTTCGGCAAGGATCGCCGTGGCCACGGTCAATGTGGCCTGCACAATAATCGGCGGCAGGATATTGGGCAGAATGTAGCGGCTCATGATCTCGATATGGCCAAGACCGACCGAGCGGGCACCCTCGATATACTCTTCGCTGCGCACGGCCAGAACCTGTCCACGCGTCAGCCTTATGAAGATGGGCACCGCCGAAAAGCCGATGGCGATCATCGCGTTGGTAAGGCTTGGGCCAAGAAAGGCCGCGAGCGCGATGGCCATGACCAGGAAGGGCAAGGCGAGCAATGCATCGGTGAAGCGCGAAATCACGACATCGATCCAGCCACCGAAATACCCGGAGATCAATCCAATCGGCACACCCAGTATTGCGGCGATGGCAACCGAGACCACACCGGCAAGCAACGAGGATTGCGCGCCCCAGATCATGCGCGAGAGGATATCCCGCCCCAGTTCGTCGGTGCCCATCCAATACATCGCCGAAGGCGGCTTACGTATCGCTGTCCAACTGGTTTGCAGGTAGTCGGCGATGGGCAAAACCGGCGCCAGCAGCGCCATTGCGGAAATGATCGAAACGATCACGAGGCCGGCAACGGCGGCGCGGTTGCGCCGGAATTTTTGCCAGCCGCGGCTACGCGTCTCTGTCGCGGGCGAGGCTATCACGCTCGATATCGTCATAGCGAGGCCCGGATGCGCGGATTGAAAACACCGTAAAGGATATCGGCGACGAGATTCACCAGCAGGAAACCGACCGCGGTGCACAGCACAACGCCTTGCACAACGGCATAGTCGCGGTTGAACACCGCATCGACGGTGAGCTTGCCAAAACCCGGGATGGCGAAAATCTGTTCGGTCAGCACCGCTCCGGCCATCAATTCGCCGAACAGAATTGCGGTCAGTGTGATGATCGGCAGGATCGCATTACGGAACGAATGGCTGAGAATCACTTCGCGGCTGGTGAGCCCCTTGGCGCGCGCGGTGCGGATATAATCCGATTTCAAAACCTCCAGCATTGCGGAGCGTGTATGCCGCATGATCGTTGCCGCCAGTGCAGTGCCCAGCACGAAGGATGGCATCAACATGGTTTTGATCGATCGGACGGGATCGCTGAAAAGCGGCTCATAACCCGATGCCGGCAACCAGCCGAGATTCACCGAAATCAGCAGAATCAACATGATGCCGAGCCAGAAATTCGGGATCGACATGCCGGATATCGCAACCAAATTGGCCAGCCAATCGAATACGGTGTTCTTGTAAACTGCGGCAATGATGCCTGTGGGAATACCCACGATCAGCGCGATGGCAATCGACATCAGCGCCAATTGCAGCGTAACCGGCAATTTCTCTACGATCAGGTCCAGAACAGGCTGGCTGGTGCGCAGCGATATACCGAAATCGCCGGTCAGAACCGCCCCCAGCCAGCGGGCATATTGCAACGGCAGCGGATCGTTCAGGTGATAATGTTCGCGCAGGAAATCCAGCGTCGCGGGGTCGCGGTCCTCGCCCGCCAGCGCCAATATCGGGTCGCCGGGCAGCAGTTTCTGCAACAGGAACACGATCACCGAAATGATGACCAATGTGGGCAGCGCAACCAGAATTCTTTTGCTGATATATGGAAGCATGTTTCGTCGTTGCCATTGGTCTAATGGCGACCGGCATGCCCCATTCTTGCCGAGGCATGCCTGCGCCCTTGAAAGGTTGCGACCGGGGCTTTCCCGGCCGCGCCCGCCTCACCCCTCGCGGCAAACCGCGAGGGGTGAAATCGGATTACTTCTTCAACGTCACGCCGCTGAGGCGGATCATACCATCGGGATAAAGCTCGAAACCCGTCACGCCCTTCTTCATACCGTAAACATACGATTCGTGAGCGAGATAGATAATCGGCAATTCATCCACAAGGGTAGCCGTGGCGGCATCGTAGAGCGCCTTGCGTTTATCATAATCGACCGTCGTGCGTGCCGCGTTCAATGCGGTATCGACATCCTTGTTGCAATACCGCATGTCGTTCAGGCCCGCGCCGCAGGTAATGAACTGATGGATGCTGCCATCGGGATCCGGGCGGCCGGACCAGTTCATACGGCTCAGTTCGTATTTCCCGGCCCGCTGTTCAGACAGCAGGGTGGCGAATTCGGTCGCACGCAGCTTCACATCGAAGCCGGCTTCGGCCGTCATCGCCTGGATGACCTGCATCATCTGGGTCACAACCGGATTATTCGGGTGCTGAAGTTCCACCTCGACACGCTTATGGCCGGCGGCAGCCAGCAGCGCTTTTGCACCCTTGATGTCGCGCTCTTCGACCGGGAATTTCTTGTTGTACCAGATGCTGCTCGGCGGGAAGGGCTGGTTGCCGGCACTCGCCTTACCATCGTAGACGATTTGGATCAGCGCCTTGCGGTCGATCGCCTTGGAGAAAGCCTGGCGTACGCGCTTATCCTGGCCGATCGGCGTCTTGGCACGGTCGCCGTTACCGACATTCACATAGATCGAGATGTAGCCAAGGCTGACCACATCCACCACCTTCAGATTCGGATCCGCCGTGGCAATGCCGGCATCGGTTGCTGCCATGCGTTCGATCAAATCCAGATCGCCCGAGCGCAGATTGGTAAGGCGCACGGTAGAATCCGGCAGCGGCAGGAAGGTCAGCTTGTCGAAATGATAATTCTTGGCATCCCGATGCTGAGGGAATTTTTCCAGCACGATGCGGTCCTGCTGGATGCGCTCGACGAAGCGGTAGGGACCGGAGCAAATCGGCTTGAGGGCGAGTTTCGCACCGGCCTCCTTTGCTGCCGTCGGCGAAACCATCATGCCGGCACGATCGGAAAACTGCGACAGCAGCGACGCATCGGGCTGCTTCAGCTTGATCGTGATCTGATAGGGACCAGTCACCTCAACGGTGTCGATGGAAGCCAGCTCCGACTTGCGAACGGATTCCGGCAAAGTTTTGCTGCGCATGATATTGTAGGCGGCAGCTTCTGCATTGAACGGCGTGCCATCATGGAAAACGGCATTGCTGACGAGGTTCATCACGAGCGTAAGGCCATCAGCCGACAATTTCCAGTCGGTGGCTAGCTGCGGCACGATCTGAACATCCTTGGAGATGTCGACAAGCTTATCGCACAGGCTGGTATAAACCAGGCGGCTGGCAAAGGTGCGCGACTGCGCCGGATCGAGCGCATCCGAATCGTCTTGCATGCCGATGCGGAGATCCACAGCCATTGCCGGCCCCGCAACGGCCAGTGCCAGAACGGCACCAAAGGCATATTTGTAAAATCCAAATTTTTTCATCTTTCTAGCGCTCCATTGATTTTGAGTTCAGGACCTTCGGTAGCAATTATCGCCGGGCCGATCGCATCATCGAGCGATGTCTGGCGTATCAGCAATTCCTGGATCATGAGCAAGTGCCGCCGCATCGCCTCGCCCGCCGATACCGGATCTCGCCTTGCTATGCATTCCACGATTTCCAGATGCTGGTGCGTTACGGCATCGGCCGTACGACCGACACTTCTGGCCCGCTCGCGGATCGCACGCCAGGCATCATCTTGACGCACCCGGTTCACCGCATCGAAGAGGGAGAGAAACAAGCGGTTTCCAGCGGCCTGCGCAATCAAACGGTGCAGCAGGCCATCCCAGAGCTCACGCTCGTCGAAATCGGTCAATTGACCGATTTTAACCGCCAGGGCACGCATGCGCGCCACATGCTCTGTCCGCGCTCGCATGGCAGCCAATTGCGCCAATTGCGGCTCAAGCCGCAACCGCACTTCCATGATCTCGATGAAATCGGTTCCCGAAGCATCGACGCGCTGGGGCCCCAGGCTGGCGGCCTGCCTGCCGAAAAAGGTTCCGGCACCCTGCCGGCGCGACACAACGCCCTCGGCTTCCAATGCTTCCAATGCCCGGCGTACTGCCCGGCGCCCTACGCCGAACAGCGCTGCGAACTGGCGTTCGGTAGGAAGTTTGCTATCCGGAGGGATGTCATTGGTTCGCAAATATTGGCGCAGACGATCAAGCGCGGCATCCGAATTGCCATCGCCTTCATCGAATTCCACCACAGAACTATTGCCGAGAACGCCGCCCATTTCGAACCAATTACCCCCATTGGTCCGAAGCTATCATTTCAAAAAAATCCAAGTCAAGCATCAAAAATTGATCACCTATTGCGCAAAATATAGGCTATTTGCGCATTTTCATACTTCCGATGGCATAGCATGCCGCGAACCTTTATTCGAACCAATTTTCTTTTACTTCTGCGTAAATTCTTTTTGCGTATTCCACTGATGCATCTCAGAGCATGGCGACCCGCATGGTCCATGACCCATGCAAGCAGACTTCATCCATTTCCATGTGGAATGGGTTTACCGATTCGAGGGGGAGGCCGTCGGGCTGCTAAGCCATATAGCGCCAGTGCCGGAAGCGGCAGCTTGCCGCTAAGCGCCCAGCGCCGAGAGATCCGCACTAGAGAAGCCAGCAGCCCGCAGATTCTCGACTGAATATCCGGCACTCAACAGACTAGCCGCCGAAGCCCCGCCTTGCCGCAGGGTTGCGGCCGAAAAACCCGCCTCACGCAGGGCGCTGGCGGAATAATTCGCCCGCAATGTTTCAATCGGGAAGCCCGCGGTACGCATTTCATTGGGCCCGAAACCCATCGAGCGAAGCTTGGCCGGGTTGATGCCTGCCTTCAGCAACTCATCCGCCGAGACGCGGCCATGGCGGGCATCCGCCACAATCACCGAGGCTGGAATGTCGCTGAGGCTAAGGCCGCTTTGCAGCATTTCGCTGGTGGAAAAACCCATCTGCTGCAATGCGGCGGGTGAAACGCCGGCTGCGCTCAGAGAGGCAAGAGAAACGCCGGCGGCGCGAAGCTCGGCTGCGTTCACTTTCGCAGTGGCCAGGGTCTGCAAATCCACATAGCCGATCTCAAGCATGTGCTTCAAGGAAACGCCGCTGTCGATAAGGTCGCGAACGCTCTTATTCTGCACCGCCAATACCTGGCGCGACAAAGTGTTATGCTGTTCGCGCGCAGCCTCTGCCATCTGCGCCATTCCGGCTTTCAGGCGATCCGTCTCCGAGGCAAGCGTATTTTTGATTTCTTCGCTCGCCTGATTAACCTTTTCATCTATCGCCGCTTTGGCAGCGGTTGCAAACTTATCGGTATTGGCCACTTCCTCCATGATTTTGGCCATCTGCTCGGCAGTCGCGTTGTTAAGCTGATCCTGCCATTTGCCGCTTTTCATATCTTCCATCTGCACCAGAAGGCCCGCATTCTCCTTCTGGAACTTCTCGACCATCGCAATGGCAAATTCCCCCTCGTTGCTGGCGCCGGTGTATTGCCAGATACCACGCTGGGCAAACATCGCTGCAGGCGATTGCACAATGGGCGGAGTCAGTGATTTCACATATGTGTTCGCCCAACCAAGCGCGCCTTTCAGCGGAGCGCCTGGAAGCCAATATATGACGGCCGTCATTGCAACATTCAAAGGATTGTCGTAGCGGTCTTGTCCATGCGCCGTGGCACGGAATTCTTCGCCGCGGCGAATGATTTCCTGAATGGCGGGGTAATTGGAGCGCTGTTCGGCCGAGAGCGCGGCGAATTCTGGCGTATCTATCGCGGCCAGAATTTCACCCAGCGATGCCTTGCTATAATCGATATCTGGCAAGGTTGGCCAGACAGCAGGCGGCGCCAGATTCTTTGCACGCTGCTCCATGGCCTGCGCCAGATACGCCGCCTTTTCATTGAACTCGACTTCCTTCGCACTCGGCGTCGTCGAAACCGTATTGAATGAGGCCGAGGCCGGCGGCGGCAGTTGATCCGTGGTGGTAGACACTTCAGCCACTACGGGGGCCGCCGGCGACGCTTGTGGCATGGCCGGTGGCGTTCGCGGCTCGGCCGGTTTTTCCACCGCAACCTCTACTGGCCTCGCCGGTTCCGGCAACGGAGCGAAGAAGGCATCAAGTTCCGCGGCCGGGAAACCGGCTTTAAGCAAGTCATCCGGCGCATATCCGGCATCGGCGAGATCGACGAGCGAATAACCGAGATCGCGCAAGGTGGATGCGGGGATGCCAGCACCGTGAAGATCGGCGACGGAATAGCCTGCGCCTACAATATTGCCCGGCGGAATCCCTTGCAGATCAAGCGCCGAGAAGCCCTCACGCCGCAATGCGGAAACCGGATAGCCTTGCTGCCAAAGATCGTCGACCGACCACCCTGATGCAACAAAATCCGAAGCAGTGAAACCGGCGGCACGCAGGTCTGCCAGGCCGTAACCGCTGGCTCTCAGATCACTCAGCGGTACGCCGGCAGACTTGAGTTCGGCCAGCGAATACCCCGCCGCGCCCAAATCCTTGATGCCATAACCAGCCGCCAACATATCGCCGATGCTGTATCCGGCTTCCTTCACATAGACCGGCGAGTAACGGCCGGCCTTGATATCGGCCAAGGGTATCCCGGCCGCACGCAGTTCCTCGACACTATAACCCGCCGCCCGCAAATTGCTGATCGAATAACCAAACTCTATTGCGGTGAGTGGGGATTCGCCCAGGCTGCGCAAATCCGCAAGTCTGGGCCGGCCATCGCTTGATATCGGCAATGAAACCGTTTGCACGGTGTTTTCAACATCGCGGCTGAGCGAGGCGCCATCGGTGGAGGCCTGGGTGCGCCGCGCCTGATCGGCCACGGAATTTCCAGAGCTTGAACCGCCGCTGCTGCTACTGCTGCTGCTAAAGCCGCCGACATCGGTGCCCGCGACACTGTAGGTGAAGCCGTTTCCGGTGGCCGGAAGGTTGCTGCAATTGACGCTTGGCGAACTGGAGCAGCTATAGCGCTCGAAGCCGGTTAATGCACCGCGCGTATCGTTCGCCGGATTGCTGGTGCGAACCAGCCAGCGGCCAGCGGTGGCATTGATGCTGCCGCCATTATTGGTGAAGCGGACGCCGGAAAGCGTGATCGCGGTGCCGCTGGCGCTGCTGCTGATCGAAGCGCCGTTATCCAATGTGATAGTGCCGTTGCTCATAATCCGCACAGGCGTGGTGAATGCCGTAAGCGTGCCGCCGATGGTGACGGCGCCAGAAGAGAACGTACCGATATTGAGCAATGTGGAGGTCTGAAAGCGGCGCAGTACGGCGTCGCTGATATTCAGCAATCCGGCCCCTGTGCCGATGCCGATGCTGCCCGGCAAGGTGGATGGGTAAATGGTTGCCTGCGTGCTGGCTGTCACCGTTGTGGTATTGCTGGCGCCAAGGCTGTCCGCGCGGATATTGATATTTGCCGCCTTCAGTGTGGTGGTATTTGTCGAATCGAGCTGGACATCACTGGCAGTGAGATTGACATAGCTGGTGGTTGGCGAGCTGCTCACGCCATCCCAGCCCAATGCCACGGTGGCGCCGCCATTCGGCGTGGAGAAGCCGATCTTGCCACCACTTGCCGTGAAGCCGATGCCGCCGCTGGTGGAGTAAATGGCGGTTTGCTGCGCGCCGCCTTCGAAGGAAATGCCATAAGCCGGGTTCGTGCTGGTGCCGGCCTGGGTGCCGGTTACGGTGATGGCTCCGCTGCCGGTGGATATTTCTGCGCCGCTACCGAAATTGATGCCAGAGCTGAAGGCGTTGGTGCCTCCGGTGCTGTCGCCGCCGATACCCGTCAGCTCGATCTGGCCGCTGCCGGTGGTGGAAATCTGCGAACCGCTGGCGATATCGATGCCGATGGCATTGGCGACATTATCGGCACCCTTGCCGCGCAGGTTCATCGATCCGCCGCCGGCATTGATGATACTGCCGTTGATGAACAAGCCACGCCCGCCATTGCTGCCGGCCACGCCTTGCGCAGTGCTGGATGTGCCGCCGCCGGTCATGTTCACGCCGCCGCCACGCGTGATGATCGAAGAATTGCTGCCGATATAGATGCCGCCGCTGGCACCGGCCTGGAACTGCACGGCCAGGGCATTGCTGCCCGAAGTAGCCGCTATGGATGTATTATCGGCCAACGATATGCCGCCATCCGCTTGCACCTTGAAGATCGTGCCGCCGACCGCCGTCACCGTTGGGGTGATGCTGGAATTGATGAACACATCGCCATTGCCCGCCGCGCAGGATGCGTAAGAACTGGGGCAACCGCTAGTGTTCAAAGTGACATTGGTGGTTGCCAGGGCTGTGCTGAGCGCGCTGGCACCGCTCACGCCGATGGTCAGATCGTTGGGATCAAGCAGCCATGTACCTGCCCGGCCATTGGCGGCGCTGGCATCCACTGCGGCGCCGTTGCCGATATCCAGCAGGATACCCGAGGTTTCGATAAAGCCGCCATCGCCGCTCAAACTGCCGCCGCGGGCCCGCGCCTGGCCGCTGAAGCGGGTATCCTGGCTGAAGAAGGTGATGCTGCCGCCATCGCCGTTCTGCCCAGCCGAAGCCGAGAATGTACTGCCGGCATTCACCACAAGCGAAGCACTGCCCCAGTTGCCGATGGCCATGCTGCCGCCAGCGCCCTGGTTGCCATCAGCGGTGACGCTTGCATCCGTCAGCGTGATGGCACCGCCGGCATTGGCCGTGATCGTGCCGCCGCTGGTGCCATTGGCGGAAACCGTGCCGCCGATAGTCAGCGCGCCGCTGGCCTCCAGCACGATCTCGCCGCCGCGCTCCACCAGGCTATCGGCCCGGATCACGCCGCTGGTATTGATGGCACCGCTGGTCAGCGTATCCAGCGCCTTGGCGGTGAGTATCACCCGACCACCCTCGGCCACCACCATGGCGCGGTTGTCTATCAGCGCTTGAACCGTCGCCGGCTCCACCTGCAGCGACAGATTCTGCCCGATCTGCATCACCACGGTTTCGCCAGCCGCCAGCGCCACACTGCCAAGCCGCGCGGAGATCAGCCCCTCATTGCGCAGGTCCGGCGCCAGCAGCGCGATATAGCCACGCTCAGTGGCAGTCAGGCTGCCCTGGTTGATGATCTGCCCGGTACTGCCATTGCGCTGAAAGCGATAGTTTTCGGCCATGAAATCGTCGTCGCGGATGCTCATGGTCGAGGCGACCAGGCCGCCGACATTGATCTGCGCATCGCGGCCAAACACGATGCCCGACGGATTGACCAGGAAAACCTGTCCATTGGCGGTGAGTTTACCCAGAATCTCCGAAACGCTGCCGCCGGTGACGCGGTTGAGCGTTGCGGCATTGCTGCTGGGCTGATTGAAATTGACCCAGGCTTGGCTACCGATATTGAAACTCTGCCAGTTGATGATGCCGCTCTGGGTGCTCTGCGTCACATCCATCCGGGCGCCGGATTGCGTGATCGTGGCAGTGCCGGCCACAACGCTGCCCCCGGTGGGCAACGCGTTCGTAGCCACCTGTGCCTGCGCAACCAACGGCAGCATCAGGGCGGAGCAGATGAGCAGCCAATGCTTAATCCTACGCATGCTCAAATCCCTTAAAATTGCCACACGGCTTGCAGCCATGCGCGATAGCGGTGCTTATGGCCGTCGCTGTCATGGCCCGAGGCATCATGGCCGGCATTGCGGCCGATCACCTTTGCCAGCGTGCTGGTGATGGTCAGGGATTGTATCGGCGACCATGCCAGGGCCATACCGAACCCCTGGAGAGTGTAGCTGTTCGGCATATCGCTGCGCGGCTGCCAGTTGATCCAGGGATCCGTATGCTGACGCAGAAAACCAAGATCGTAGAAGCCGGTGAGCTTGATATCGTCTTCGATTTTCCACTGCAATTCGAGCCCAAGCCGCGCGCCGCTATCGCCGCTGCCCTCGCCGCTAGGATAAGCACGCACGCGATCCATGCCGCCAAGCGAGAATTTTTCCGAACTATCCAGATTGTCGCCAGATACCTGCCCCTCAATCGTCGTCACCAATGTCCAGGCTTCATCCAGCTTTTGTTGGCGCGTGGCACTGGCCGCCAGCTTGGTGTAGAAGCCTGCCGTGCCGGCGGTAACCCGGTCGTTGGCCGCGCTGTCGGGAGAGCGATCCAGATTGAGATGTCCGGTCGTTCCGGTCAGCGACAGGCTGTTATTGCCGCCGCCGAAAAATTCATCCACCACGGTTGCCGACAGCCCCAGTGAGGCGCTATTGATTCGCTTATCGTTCAGCGTTGCGCTGGCGGCACGATCCTGCATCATCTTGAAGTCGTAAGCGCCAGATAATGTCAGCGACATGTCGCTGCCGCGCATCAATGGATAGATCGCATTACTGCCGGCGCTAAGGCTGTAGCCATTCAAATCGAGATTGGCGAAACGACCGCCGACATCGTATTTCAAAGCCGATCCGTTTATGCCCACTACCAGACCGGAATAGCCCACCGGCATCATCGCCGCCAGGCGGGCATAGCGCGTGCCTTCGCTTACCAGCGCCACCGCTGAATATTTTTCACCAAGCCCGAAGGGATTCTCGGCGGAGATCGTAGCCAGACCGCGCAATATGCCGGTTGAACTGGAACCGCCATTATCCAACGTCGCCGAGCCGCTCCAAAGCGGCTTATCCTCCAGCAGAAGGATGGCGTCGGTTTCGCCCTCCTTCTCGCCCGCCCGCAGGCTTGCTTCCGCCTTCACGCCCGGCACATCCTTGAGCACGGCAACGGCTTCGTCCATGGCGCCGAGATCGAGGGTCTCGCCCGGCGGCAGACGATTCTCGATGATGCCGATCGCCAGATCGGGATTGAGGCGGGTTTTGCTGGCTGGATCCACCTTCACCCTGCCGAGCTTGCCTTGCATCAGCACGATCTCAACCACGCCATCGCGTATGGTTTGCGGCGGCAGATAGGCATGCGCCAGCTTGCCTTTTTTGCGGCTGTAGTCGCTCAGCTTACGCGCCGCCGCCTGCAACTCCGAAAAACCCAGCCGTTTGCCGGTATAGCCCTGCAGCAAGGGAAGCAATTCTTCCACCGGTATGCTGTCGGACTTGATGCGGAATTCCTTTACATATACCGACTGGCCCTTCTTCTCCGGCAATGTCTGCTCGGCCGGCGGCTGCGTAATCGGCGCCAAAGGTGCAGGGGCCGGCTGGCTACGGCCGGTCGCGCGTTCGGTTTCGCGCAAAATACTGCCTGCATCCTGCGCTAACGCAGGCCCGGATGCCGCAAATGCAAACAGCAATGCAGAAAGGCATGAGAATGCACGCGAAGCACGCATTCTAAAGGCGTGCTCCTGCACATCAATTCGGTAGCAGATAGCCTGCGCACCAATTCGGCTGCAGATTGTACGTGCACTCATGGGGAACTCGGCATTGGCCAACGACTTTTGGCCAAACTATCCCCCTGCATTCAGCAGCAGCAACAATTCAATTCTCGCCGAATCTTTCAGAATCTTTCAGGCGGACGGAATTATGCCGTAGTCATGGCTCAATTCGACACGGCGCGCTGAATATATAGCCCTGACCATATATCATTTTGATCGGCGGGTCGGTTTCTGCCGCCTGCCGAATTTTACGGCGCAGTCGGTTAACAACAGTATCCAGATTGCGAAAATCCGCGGCAGCCTGCGGCCGGACAATTGCCTGCGCCAGCCAATCCCGGGAGCAGGGTTGGCCGACGCGTTCGAAAAGTGCAGTCAGAAAAGACAATTCCGTTGCCGTCAGCTTGATTGCTTTTCCGCCTGGCGCCGCCAAGTGCCAATCGACCGTATTGAGGCACCACGTGCCTGCCTCATTGAGGCCGGGCTTGGCCGGATTCGACAAGCGGCGCAGCAGGCTTTGCACGCCGGCACGGATTTCCTGCAACGAGGCCGGTTTCACCAAATATAGATCGGCGCCGCTGTCGAAGCCCGTGATGCGATCTTCTCGCTCGCCCAGGGCTGTCAGCATGATCACGCCGCAATCGCAGCGACCGCGTATATCCCGCGCCATGTCGAAGCCGCTGCCGTCAGACAACCCGACATCGAGGATGACGACATCGGGGGCGGCTTCGGCATCCAGCACCTCGATCAATTCGCGGCAGCTGGCAACACCCTTGCTGGCATATCCCAGCAAGGAGAGATACTCCACGAGATCCTGGCGCAATGCCGGTTCGTCTTCGACAACTAAGATACGGTTCATGCCGATACGGTAGGGTTGTGCAATGGAATGCCGGGCAACGGCAGGTATATCGTAGCGATCGTCCCACCGCCCGGCGCCGGCCGCAGAGCAAGCCGACCGTTATGAAAATCCAGCAATCGGCGCGTGTTGTAAAGCCCGAGCCCAGTGCCGGTTGCCGCCGCCGTATTCGATGCACGAAAGAAACGGCTGCCGATGGACGAAGCCTCTTCCTCCGGGATACCGATCCCGCGATCCCTTACCGACAGCACAATCTCATCCGCCTGCCACGACACGGTTACATCTATTGCCGCATTCTCTGGCGAATACTTGAGCGCATTGTCGATCAGATTGATCAACGCCGTGGCAAGCATCTGAAGGTCGCCGTAATAGTGCGGAAAGTCCGGCGCGAGCGAGAAGTGCAATCGCGCGGCATCATCCAGGCCGTCGAAATGCTCCCGCACCCTGGCAATCAGGTCCGGCTGCATCACCTCCTCAGGCTGAACCACACCCTTTTCGTGCCGATCCGTCGCCAGAAACCGCTCGGTGAAGCGCACCAGGCGCTGTACCGCGCCATGAATGGTCTCTACACGCTGCGTAACCGCCGGCAGAGATTTTTCGGTTACCACATCGATCATCTCGGCGGAACGGTCGATAATACTCAAAGGCGTGCGGAATTCATGCGTCACCATGCGCAACAGCTGGCGCTGTTCCTTACGCGCGGATTTTTCCGCCTCAAGGGCTTTCGACGCCATCTCTTGAAGCTGTTTGCGTTCCTCGACCTCGAGAGACAGGGCATTGTTACGCGCATGCAAATCGGCCTGCAGGCGATATCCGACCATCCCGAGAACGACCAGAAACATGCAGCTCATGACGAAGTGGAAAAAGAAATAATACCAACCTTGAAGGATCGCTTCGTTCGAGCCGCCGCGCCCATACATCAGCTGAATGGTGATGGCGCTGCGCAAAACAAGTGCACAAAATTGTATGGTTATCACTGCCAGGCCGATCCATCGGATCAATCGCGGCTGGCTTATATCGCGCAACAGAATTACGAAGATGGCAATCGATATGATAATCCCGAGAGCATTGCTCGCCAGCACCCGCAGCCCGACATTATCCGGATCGATCAGCATGGTGATAGGCCAGAATACGGCCGTGAATGCGACGCAGGCAATCAGGATGCGCGGAAATCCCGATTGATTGAGCAGCCTGCCCAGGCCATATACCACCAAAGCGCTGGCTGCCGTGATGATAACGTTATGGGCTATGATGTTGAGGTTGACAAATCCGCTGAAGAGGCCACGAAAGATCAGCAACAGCATCGCAATGCCGTAGCACAGGAAGCCAGCGGCAAAATACTTGATGATAGGCAACTGCCGTTGCGTCAGCCAGACCACCAGAAACACGCAACCCTGCAACAACAGGGTAAGCGTGATCATCAAAACGCTGGTGCCGATGTCGAGCATACCCAATCCACTGGTTCAAAGGCCTTGGGTAGGCGACAAAAAACAAGGAAGCCGTGCCCGCCCGCATAACGGTCTGGCGGCGATATTAGTTTAGCGACGGGCTATCAGGCAATGGCAGGGCAAAACCCGGCCTATTGCGGCGCTATTTTCAGGCCCGGGCCATCACTGCGCGGACATGCTGTTCCGCCACGCCGACAAAGGCGGGCTCGTTTATATGATGCGGCACCCGGATCAGCTTATGGCTATCGGAAACCAGGAAATGCCGCTCGAAAGCGGCAAACAGCGCAGCGTTGGCCGCCGGGTCGTGGAATTTCTGCCCCGGCGCATCCAGCATAGATGTGCCGCCCTCAGGCAGCAGCAGGCGCACCGGCCCCGAGGATGCATTCAACTTGGCCGATATCCAGGCCGCGATCCGCTGCAATTCTTCCGCGGTTGTGCGCATCAGGGTGACATTGGCATTATGGGCGTGAAACAAACGGCCGCTATACTGCGAGGGAATGGTTTCCGGCGCCCAGAAATTGACCATATCCAGCGCGCCGCAGGAGCCCACCCAGGGAATGCCGGTTCGGGCCACCACATCGAAACGCTCCGGCCCCGCCGTGCACACGCCGCCCAGCAGATGATCCGCCGCCTCGGTGGTGGTGATATCCACCATGCCCTGCAGCAGGCCGGCCCCGGCAATCGCCTCCAGCGACCGCCCGCCAGGTCCATTGGCATGAAATACCTGACATTCGAAATCGTTGCTCAGCCGCGCCGTGAGTTGCTGGATGCAGGGCGTGGTGACGCCGAACATGCTGAAACCCAAAGCCGGCCGGCTATCGGCCTGCACGGGCACGGCATGGCGCATCATGCCGGCCAGGGCATGGGCCGCATTGCCCAGGATCACGCGAGACAGACGGTTTAGGCCGGATATATCGGTGACCGGATACATCATCGTGATATCGTGCACACCCACAAAAGGCCCGACATCGCCGGCAGCCAATGTGGAAACCATCAGCTTGGGCAGGCCGATCGGCTGCCCCCGCATGGCCGGCGCGATGATCGATGTTCCGCCCGAGCCGCCAAGCCCGAGCATACCACCGACATCCCGGCGCGCCGCCATGAACCCCAGCAAAGCCTGCGTCATGGCAGTGACGGCCGCACCCCGATCACCCAGATTCAGCACGGCCGTTCGGCCCTGGGGGTGATAATCGGCAACCGCTTCGGCGCTGTAATCGGCATCCGCCGCCGGCATGTGGGTGCCCACATCCACCGTTACAACCGGCAGATTCGCGGCGCGCAACAACCCCGCCACATAATTCAGTTCAGCGGCTTTGGTGTCGAATGTGCCAATCACATAGGCTGTGCCAGCCATGGCGGTGCCAGCTATCGGCTTTTCTTCTTGTTGGCCACTTTCACCGCGCCCTCGAAGGCGAACCGGAAAGTGTCGCTCACGGTCTGATGCACGCTGGCGGCATCGGCCGGCGCCACATCGTATTCGGCCCACCATTCGCCGAAGGTTTTGTTGCCCTCGGTGATCGGCTTCAGCCGCATCTCGGCAACGTAATTCTGCACCGGCAGAGTGGCTTCCAGGATGCGATAGGCGCAAACATGCTCGCGATCTGAAAGGGTAAGCAATTCCTCGCGGATATGGCCGCCCTCATGGGTATAGAAATCGCGCACGCAGCCGATCTGGTCGGAAGGCTTGCCGCCCTCGATCTCGCTCTTGGAAAAGAACGGGTGATAGACCGGCAAGGCGTTGAAATCGCGCAGAACAGCCCAGGCCTCCTCCAGCGGAATATCCATCACGGCGCTGATATAGACGCGTGCCATTGTCACTTCCCTCCCTTTTGCTTCAATGAGGCCAGGCCCTTGAAGCTTTTTATATGATTGGTAATCGCGGTTTCGACCGGCAGCCGCTCTACGCTGCTGGCGCCATAGAAACCGTTACAATGGTGGCTGTTTCGCAACACAAAGTCGACATCCTCGGGCGAGGAAACCGGCCCGCCATGGGCAATGATGATCACATCCTTGCGCACATGCCGCGCCGCCTCGGCCCATTCATCGATCAGTTTTACCGATTGCTCCAGGGTTTTTGCCGTGGTGGCGCCGATGCTGCCACCGGTGGTCACCCCCATATGCGGCACGATGATATCGGCTCCGGCCTTGGCCATCTCCACCGCTTCGTCGGCGGAAAACACATAAGGTGTGGTCAGCAGATCCAGTTCATGGGCCTGGCGGATCATATCGATCTCGCTGGAGAAGTTGATGCCGGTTTCTTCCAGGCTGATGCGGAAGGTACCGTCGATGATGCCGACGGTGGGGAAATTCTGCACGCCCGAAAAGCCCAGTTCCTTCAGCTTCTTCAGGAATACCGGCATGATCACGAAGGGATCCGTACCGTTTACGCCGGCAATCACCGGCGTTTTCTTGCAGACCGGCAGGATTTCGCCGGCCATCTCCACCACGATATCGTTGGCATTGCCATAGGCCAGCAAGCCTGCCGAGGAGGCGCGGCCGGCCATACGATAGCGGCCGGAATTATAGACGATGATCAGGTCGATCCCGCCCGCTTCCTCGCATTTCGCCGAGATGCCGGTGCCGGCACCGCCGCCGATGATCGGTTCGCCACGCCGGATCATGTCTTGGAAGCGTTGCACAATGGCTGCGCGTTCAAATCTGGGCATTCTTCTGTTCCTTAACAATACGCCGCGACGCAAACCGCGTGGCAAGCAGATGATCGATTTCGCCGAGCACGCCGCGGCGGAATAACAGCACGCAGGCAATGAAGATCAGGCCCACCGCAACCGTGACCCAGGCGCCTAAAGCATCGAAATAATGGCGCAGTGCCGAGATGATGATCGCGCCGATGGCTGGGCCGAAAACGGAATTCATGCCGCCCAGCAGGGTCATCAGGATTACGTCGCCAGACAAATGCCAATGCACGTCGGTCAACGATGCCAGACGGAACACCACGCATTTCAGCGAACCGGCCAAGCCCGACAAGCCGGCCGACAGCGCAAAGGCCATGATCTTGTAACGATTGACCGCATACCCCAGCGACCGGGCGCGCGGCTCGTGTTCGCGGATTGCGCGCAACACCTCGCCGAAAGGTGAATTCACGATGCGGTGGATCAGCCATAACCCGCCGCAAGTGCTGGCCAGCACCAAGAAATAAAGCGATAGATCGCTATTCATATCGATCAGGCCGAGCAGCTTACCGCGCGGGATCGGCTGCATGCCGTCTTCCGCACCGGTAAAAGGCGCCTGCAAAAAAGTGAAATACACCATCTGCGCCAATGCCAGCGTGATCATGGCCAGATAGATGCCCTGGCGACGGATTGCCAACACGCCAAACACCGCGCCTAGCAACGCCGAGAACAGCACCCCCGCAAGGATGGCAATCTCCGTGCTCAACCCCATATCGCGCAGGGCATAGCCGGTGATATAGGCCGAGGAGCCGAAGAAGGCAGCATGGCCGAACGACACGATGCCGGTATGTCCCAGCAACAGATTGAAGGCGCAGGCAAACAACACAAAGCACATCACCTTCATCACGAAAATCGGATAGATGATTTCCGGCACGAAAGGCACCGCCACCAGGGCGGCCAGCAACAAGGCCAGCAGGCTGCGCTTGATGGCGGGCGAAAGCAGCAACGCAACCATCAGCCCTCCTCCCGCCCGAACAGGCCGGCCGGACGCAACAGCAGCACCAGCGCCATCACCAGAAACACCACCGTGGTTGAGGCTTCGGAATAATACACCTTGGTCAGGCCCTCGATCACGCCAAGGCCCAGGCCGGTAATCGCCGAGCCGAATACGGAACCAAGCCCGCCGATCACCACGATGGCGAAAACGATGATCACCAGATCGGAGCCCATCGACGGACTGACTTGCTGGATCGGCGCGGCCAACACACCGGCAAAACCGGCCAAAGCTACACCCGCGCCATAGGTGAGCGTGAGCAATACCGGGACATTGATGCCGAAAGCCTGGGTCAGTTCCGGGCGCTCGGTGGCGGCCCGCAGATAGGCACCCATGCGGGTTTTCTCGATCACGATCCAGGTGCCGGCGCACACCACAACCGCCACCAGAATCACGAAGGCGCGATAGATCGGTAAAATCATGAATCCCAGATTCCAAACGCCACGCAATGCCTCCGGCGTGGCAAAGCGCTGGCCGGAAGACCCCATGGCAACGCGGAAACCGCCTTCCAACACCAGCACCATGCCGAAGGTAAGCAGCAGGCCATAGAGCGGATCAAGCCGATAGATGCGGCGCAAGGCCACACGCTCGAACACCACGCCAAGAAAACCGACAATCAGCGGCACCAGGATCATGGCAGGCCAATAGCCGATGCCAAGATCGCGACCGATCAGGAAAGCCACGAAGGCGCCCACCATGAAAAACGCACCATGGGCAAAATTCACAATGCGGAGCAGACCAAAGATGATGGCAAGGCCCAGGCTGAGCACGGCATAAAATGCCCCATTGACCAAGCCGAGCATGATCTGGCCGAGGAATGCCTGATGCGGAATACCGAAGATTTCCATTCGGCCTGGTTACTCCACTGCAAAGACGGATTCACTAGAAGATCGGCTACAAAAAATGCATTCCAGGCCGGTTGCCAGACAGGCAAGCCGACCTGGAATGTCATCTAAGCGGTTACTTCTTCACCAAGTCGCACTTGCTATCGGCCAGCGGCTGGAAAGCCTGTTCGGCCGGAATCGTGGCAACCGGCTTCAGATAATCCCACGCTGCCTTGGATTCAGCCGGAGATTTCACCTGCCAGAGATACATGTCGTGCATGAAACGGCCATCCACGCGCACCTTGCCGCTTTTGGTGAACATGTCGCTCACCGTCATTTCGCGCATCTTGGCCGAGACCTTGTCGGCATTGTCGGTGCCGGCTGCCTTGACCGCGTTCAGATAGAACATGGTGGAGGAATAATCGGCCGCCTGCGCCATATTGGGCATCTTGCCGACACGATCATAGAAGCGCTTGGCGAATTTGCGCGTCTCGTCGTTCATGTCCCAATACCAGGCATTGGTCAGCATCAGCCCCTGGGCGGTCTGCAGGCCGAGCGAATGCACATCCTCGATCCAGAGCAGCAAAGCCGCCAGCTTCTGGTTCTTGGTGGCGCCGAACTCGGCTGCCGCCTTGATGGCGTTGACCGCATCCGCGCCGGTGGAAGCCACGCCGATGATTTCCGCCTTCGAGGCCTGCGCCTGCAGGATGTAGGAGGAGAAATCGGTGGTGGCGAGCGGATGGCGGGCGGCGCCGACGACGCGGCCCTTGTTGGCCCGCACCACATCCGACACCTGCTGTTCCAGGCCGATGCCGAAGGCGAAGTCGACGGTGAGGAAGAACCAGCTCTTGCCGCCCTGCTCCACCACGGCCTTGCCGGTGCCATGCGCCAGCGAATAGGCATCGTAGGCATAATGGATGGCATAGGGCGAACAAAGTTCGTTGGTGATGCCCATATTGGAGGCGCCATTCACGATGATATGGCGCTTCTTTTCCTTGGCCACGGCAGCAACGGCACGCGCCACGCCGGAATTGGCCAAATCGTTGATCAGGTCCACCCCTCCGGTGTCGAACCATTCGCGCGCCTTGGCGGCGCCCACATCGGGCTTGTTCAGATGGTCGGCAAAGATCACATCGATCTTCTTGCCCAACACGTTGCCGCCGAAATCCTCGGCGGCCATCTTCACGGCCTCGACGGCGCCCTTGCCGGAGAGATCGTTGTAGATGCCCGACATATCGGCGAGCACGCCGATACGCACAACATCATCGGAAACCTGGGCAGCAGCGCTACCTGCTCCCAAAGCCAGCATCGAAGCGGCCGCAACCGCCACTCGCAGAGTGTTTTGCATGAATTCCTCCCATTGTTACTACTTCCCGGTTATTATTGTTTTCCACTCTATCCGATACCAGGAAAGTTTTAACATGGGTAGTTTACACGAGAACCTATCTGAAACACACATTGTCGGTCGCAACACGCATCAACTTATGGTGCGTGCGGAGGAATGCAGCGCGCTGGCCACGCGGGAAATTTCGCATGTCGGCGTGGGCGATGCCGCCGCACCCTATCGCATTGTCAGAACCCACCTGAGCGGCACCTATGTGCATGCCAGCCTTGGCGGCGAGGGCCGCATCCTGCTGGATGGGCGCTGGCGCCCGCATCGCGCCGGCATGGTATCGCTGGCGCCGGCTCATGTGCTGCATGCCTTTCACGCCATCCCTTCCAAACGCTGGCAATATTGCTGGGTGCGCTATATGCCGCAATCGCCGCGTTCGGCTATCGGCTTCATGGCGCCGGTGATGCGGCAATTCGATGCCGAACCGCTGCGGCATGCAATTCTGGGCCTGTATCAGGAAGTGCAGAGCCAGGCCAATTCAGGCTCGGCAATGCTGTGGATCGACTTGATCGAGCATTACATAAACCGCTTTGCCGAGCCATTGCAGCGCGAAGACAGGCTGCGGGCATTATGGGAAAAAGTACGCACCGATCTGGGCCGCGACTGGACCGTAAGTTCGTTGGCGCGGCTGGCCAATATCAGCGGCGAGCATCTGCGCCGCCTGTGCCAGGCCAGCCTGGGCCGCAGCCCGATGCAACAGCTCACCTATTTGCGTATCCAGCATGCCGCGCATCGGCTGGCCACCACATCAACCAAAATCGAGGATGTGGCGCTGCAAGTTGGCTACCAGAATCCCTTCGCTTTCTCCAACACCTTCAAGCGGATGACGGGATTCCGGCCTTCGCATTTCCGTAACCGGCGCAATCAAGGCCGCGATTCAGACGCCTAAAAGGCCCACTACGCGCTCGAAATCGCCATGCATATCGGCATTTTCAAGGGTTTCCACGATCTGGCCGCGCTCCATCACGTAATGCCTGTCGGCAACCGTGCTGGCAAAGCGCACATTCTGCTCCACCATCAGGATGGTAAAGCCCGCTGCCTTCAAGCGGCGGATCACCCCGCCGATCTGCTCCACCACCACCGGCGCCAGGCCCTCGGTGGGTTCATCCAAGAGCAGCAGCGGTGCACCCGTGCGCAAAATGCGGCCGATCGCCAGCATCTGCTGTTCGCCGCCGGAAAGCTTCATACCAGGGCTCTTGAAACGCTCGCGGAGATTGGGAAACAGATCCAACACCATTTCCACACTCATGCCACCCGGCCGCACCACTGGCGGCAGCAGCAGGTTTTCCTGCACATCCAGCGAAGCATAAATGCCGCGATCTTCCGGGCAAAAGCCGATGCCAAGCCGGGCGATTTCATGCGACGGCGCGGCAATGATCTCGGTGCCCTCGAAACGGATCGAGCCGCTGCGCCGGGGCACTGTGCCCATGATGGCCTTCAAGGTGGTGGATTTGCCCGCGCCATTGCGGCCCAGCAGGGTGACCAACTCGCCCCGCCGCACCGAAAGATTCACCCCATGCAGGATATGGCTTTGGCCATACCAGGCCTGCAAATCGCGGATTTCCAACATCGTATCAGGCATGGCCGGCCGCTCCGATATAGGCTTCGATCACCCGCGAATCCTTCGAAACCGTGGCGTAATCGCCCTCGGCCAACACTTCGCCACGGGTCAACACCGTGATGCGATCACAAAGATCGGCCACTACGCCAAGATTATGCTCCACCATCAGCACCGTGCGGCCCTGGGCCACTTTGCGGATCAGCGCGGTGATGCGCCCCACATCCTCATGCCCCATGCCGGCCATCGGCTCGTCCAGCAGCATCACTTCCGGCTCCAGCGCCAGGGTTGTTGCCAGTTCCAGGGCGCGTTTGCGGCCATAGGAAAGCTCCGATGCCGTCACATCGGCCACGTCTTCCATGCCCACCGCCGCGATCAGCTCACGCGCACGCGGCTCCAGCGCACGCAACACCTGATTGCTGCGCCAGAAATCGAATGAAGCGCCACGCCGGCGCTGCACCGCCAGGCGCACATTCTCCAGTACCGTGAGGTTGGAAAATACCGCGGAAATCTGGAACGAACGCACCAACCCAAGCCGCGCAACCGCATCGGCGCCCAAATTGGTTATATCGCGCCCCTTGAAGCGGATGGCACCGGCACTGGGCGCCATGAATTTGGTGATCAGGTTGAAGCAGGTGGTCTTGCCGGCGCCGTTGGGCCCGATCAGCGCGTGAATGGTGCCGCGCTTGATTGCCAGCGATACATTCGACACCGCCTTGAAGCCGCCGAACTGCTTGGTGAGGCCGTCTGCCTCCAGAATGCTTTCCGCCACATCATCCTCCCACTCGGCAGCCTTCTCATGTTGCTGCTCGTATCCTGAGGCGATTTACACGGAACCGATCTGGATTGCCAACAGAAATATTTCCGATCAACCGAGAAGCCCTCGGCATGAAGGCGCGTTTAACGCGATTGTGTAGCCATCAGTTGCGCCAGATCGACGGCCTGATTTCTAATATCGGTGATCGCCGTGCATTCCAGGCGCATACCGCGCAAAGGCGGACCCAGCGAATACAAGCCCGGCACGGCCTTACCATCCGCATCAAGCATCTGCCCATCGGGATCGGCATCCAGGCCCATGCCGGAAGCATCGGGACGGATCAGGCCTGCCTGCTGCATGTCGCGCAACAGCACGGCTTCGGCATCATCCTGCCGTGGCCCGGTGCATAGAATCAGCGCATCGGCTTGCAGGGTTTCGCTATCCGCTGCAAACCGCCGGCGCATATCCACGGCCAGGCCATCATCGCGCGCGGCAACACCGATAAAGCGGCCCTTCACCACATGCAGCCGACCGGCTTGCTGATCGGCCTGCAATTCCGCAGCGGTTTCCGGCGGCATACGGAAACGATGGGCATCCCAGAATGTGCGGCCATGGCGCACAAAGCGGCGGCGCGCATCGTCATCCAGGTTCTCCCACAGGCTGCGCGTGATCGGGCGCAGCGATTCGAATACTTCCTGCCAATCGCCGCTCGGAGATTGCCGGCTGCTCTGCCGCAGTTGATGCAACAGCCTGGATAGCCGCAGCGGCCGGGCCTGAGCATTCACCACCGGTTCGCCAGGACGTGCCGCGCTGCGCGGCGCAGGCACCACGCCATGGCGCGAAATCGCCACGATCTCGCCTTCATAACCAACCCGGCGCAACGACATCACGGTATCCGCCATGGTGAGGCCGGTACCGGCAATCAGCACGCGGCTTTTCCCGTGCGCACCCGTCAATCCGCCAATACCGGGCAATTTTCCAATCCCGGCAAGCGCATCGAGATTCCAGGGATTGTCGAATATACGGCCAAGACGATAGGCCTCATCCAGTCCCGGCAAACAAAGGCTCGGCACCGGCAATGATCCCACCGAAAGCACCACCTTGCCGCAATCCAGCGTTTGTCCGTCGCTTAAGCGCAAACGAAAGCCGCCATCCAGACGCGACAAAGCATCCACCCTGGCGCGATGCCGCACCAGCCTGGGGCCGGCAGAGCGCATCTCGGCTTCATACAGCAGGGCCGCCGCATAGATGCCAAACAGTTTGCGTGGCAGATAGCTTTCCGCATTGGCCGTGGCGGTTTGCGGGAAATCGAGTTGCGGGCCATGAATCGCAGCCCATTGCCACCAATGGTCGGGGTCGTCTGGCAACAGGCTGGCGCGATCTGCGGTTACGTTCAGGCTATGCCAGGGCGCGGCCAGGCCGTAGGCGATGCCGCCGCCGGTCAATTCCTCGGGTTCGATCAGGTGCAAAGTGGTGTCTTCGGCCGGCATACGCAGCATGGCCACGCAAAAGGCTGCGCCGCTCAACCCGCCGCCGATGATGCCGATATGCTGTGTCATCCAGCCCATACCCAAATTTTTCTAATGTAAAACAACAATATTTCCAAATGTCCGTAGCAACGGCAGCGCTCTACTTTTACCACCGCCCGTTTCTACACTCCATGGAGATACCGATATGAAAATTACCCGCAGGCAATTCGGCCTGGGCGCTGCAGTTTTGTCTGCCGGCCCAGCTTTACCAGCATTGGCCGCGAACGAAGTGAACGAAGTACGATTCGCCCGCCAGCTTGGCCTCGGCTATCTGCAACTTTATGTCATGCAGGAATTGAATCTGGTCGAAAAACATGCAGCCAGTCTCGGTTTGCCGAATCTGAAGGCGACCTACCGTCCGCTTGGCAGCCCGGCGGCAATCAACGACGCCCTGCTTGCCAATACCGTGGATTATGGCGCGGCTGGCGTTACCCCCTTCATCATCCTGTGGGACAAGACCCGAGCGAATATCAAGGTGAAGGCCGTGGGCGGCCTGAATGCCCAGCCGGCTTTCCTGAACAGCAACAATCCCGCCATCAAATCGCTGCATGACTTCACCGAGAAGGATCGCATCGCCGTACCGGCGGTCAAGCTTTCGCTACAAGCCATCCTGCTGCAGATGGCGGCGGAAAAGACCTTCGGCCCGGGCCAGCAGAATCGCCTGGACCACCTGACGGTTTCATTGGCGCATCCTGATGGCACCGCGGCGCTGTTGGCCGGCCGCACGGAAATCACCGCGCATTTCACCAGTCCACCCTTCCAGTATCAGCAATTGCAGGATCCCAAAATCCATCGCGTGCTGAGCTCCTACGACATCACCGATGGCCCGGCGTCGTTCAGCGCCATCTGGGCCACGGAGAAATTCCGCGCCACTAATCCCACGGTGCATAAGGCAGTGGTGGCAGCACTGGAAGAAGCCACGCGCTTCATCAATGAAAACCACACCGAAGCAGCGAAAATCTTCATCAAGCTCGACAATTCCAAACTGCCGCTGGAATTCGTGGTCAGCCAGTTGAAGGACCCCGACATCATCTTTTCCACCGCGCCGCGCAATTTCGAGAAATTTTCAGATTTCCTGCATCGGATCGGCTCGATCCAAGCCAAACCGACCTGGCGCGATCTGGTATTCGAGGAAGCGCATAGCAAAGCCGGCAGTTGATCCACTTTATCAGACAAACGAAATGGGGCCGGTCAATATGCCGGCCCCATTTGCATTCCCCCATTTACATTTCTGGTGCCGGTAGCGGGTGGGAAGCCGGCATCAGAACGGAGGAACACCTAAAACTACAGATGTACTTTATGCAGGCGCCATTCCAGCAGGCTTTTCAGGATCAGCGTCACAATAGCCAGCATGGCCAGCAGCGAGGCCACGGCAAAAGCCGCCACGAAATTATATTCGTTGTACAGAATCTCCACATGCAACGGCATGGTGTTGGTGATGCCGCGCACATGGCCAGACACCACGGATACCGCGCCGAATTCGCCCATTGCACGGGCATTGCAAAGCAGCAGGCCATAGAGCAGGCCCCATTTGATATTTGGCAAGGTGACGCGCCAGAAAGTCTGCCAGCCGGATGCCCCCAGCACGATGGCGGCCTCTTCCTCCTGCGTGCCCTGCTCCTGCATCACCGGGATCAGTTCGCGCGCCACAAAGGGGAAGGTGACGAACATGGTAGCCAGCACAATCCCCGGCACGGCAAAGATGATTTTGATATCATGCTCTTTCAGCCAGGGCCCGAACCAGCCCTGCAGACCGAACATCAGCACAAAGACCAGACCGGAAATCACCGGCGATACCGAAAACGGCAGATCGATCAGCGTGATGAGGAAACTCTTGCCGCGAAATTCGAATTTGGTGATCGCCCAGGCAGCCATGACGCCGAAGACCAGATTAAGCGGCACGACGATGGCAGCGGTGAGCAGGGTGAGCCGTATGGACGCCAGCGCGATCGGATCGACCAACGCTGCGACATACGCATCCCAACCGCGCGATAAGGCTTCGGTAAACACGATCACCAATGGCAAGGCAATGAATATGGCCAGAAAGCCCAATGCCAGCGCTATCAGCAAGCCACGCAGAAACACGCCGCCGACGCGGTTGGCCGGGCGGGAGGCTTCGCGGCCCGGTCGAGTGGCAATAGCAACCATACTTTAAGCCCCCTTCTCGCGGCGTTCGGCCCAATGCTGTACCGAATTGATCAGCAACAGCAGCAGGAAGGATGCCACCAACAGCGCCACAGCGATGGCGGTTGCCTCGGCATAGGCGAATTCCTCCAGCTTGATCACCACCAGCAACGGCGCGATTTCGGAAATCCCCGGCAGATTCCCCGCGATGAAAATCACCGAGCCGTATTCACCCAAGCCGCGCGCCAGCGCCAAGGCAAAACCGGTGATGGTGGCCGGCATCAGGCTCGGCCAGATCACCCGGGAGAATACCTGCCAGCGTGTGGCGCCCAGACTTTCGGCTGCCTCCTCGAATTCCTTATGGAAATCCTGCAGCACCGGCTGCACCGTGCGCACCACGAAAGGCAGGCCGATGAATACCAGTGCCATCACGATACCCAGCGGCGTGAAGGCCACCTTGATGCCCAAGGCCGCCAGCGGCGCGCCCAACCAGCCATTCTCTGCCCACAGCGCAGTGAGCGCTATGCCGGCAATGGCGGTGGGCAGCGCGAAGGGAATATCCACCAACGCATCCACCGCGCGGCGGCCGGGAAATTCATATCGCACCAAAACCCAGGCCACCAACAGGCCGAACACGGCATTGACCACGGCAGCGGCGAATGCCGTGCCGAAGCTGAGCCGAAGCGAAGCCAGCACACGGGGCGACTGGATGGTGTTGATGAAGGCATCCCAGCCCAGGGTGGCGGATTTAAGGAATAATCCGGCCAGCGGGATCAATACAATCAGCGCCGTCCAGGCCAGAGTGATACCAAGCGTGATACCGAAACCCGGTATCACGCCGTGGGTGGGCCTGAAAGGCAATCGCGACACTATAGACGCACTCACGCGACAGCCCTCCTGAAGCTTGGCCTGATCAGTTGCCGGGTTTGTAGATCTGATCGAACACGCCGCCATCGCCGAAATGCAGCGGCTGCGCCTTCGACCAGCCACCGAATTGCTGGTCAATGGTGAACAGTTCAACCTTGGTGAAGGTGCCGGCATGCTTGTCGGCTACTTCCTTCAGGCGTGGACGGTAGTAATTCTTCGCCGCGATTTCCTGACCCGCCGGGGTATACAGGAATTTCAGATATTCCTCGGCCAATTTGCGGCTGCCGCGCTTGTCAACCACCTTGTCCACAACCGCTACCGGCGGCTCGGCCAGGATGGAAATGCTCGGCACCACGATGTCGAACTTGTCCTTGCCCAGTTCATTCACCGCCAGGAAGGCCTCGTTTTCCCAACTCAGAAACACATCGCCCAAGCCACGGGTGGTGAACGTGATCAAGGCACCGCGGGCGCCGGTATCCAGCACAGGCACATTCTTGAACAACGCCTGCACATATTTGCGGCCAGCATCCTTGTCGCCGGGATTCTTGCGTTCGGCATAGCCCCAGCCAGCCAGATAATTCCAGCGCGCGCCGCCCGAGGTTTTCGGATTGGGGGTAATCACCTTGACATCGGAACGGATCAAGTCGTCCCAATCCTTGATTTTCTTCGGATTGCCCTTACGGACCAGAAACACGATGGTGGAGGTGTATGGCGAAGCATTATCGGGCAAGCGCTTCTGCCAATCCTTGGCCAACAATCCATGCTCGGCCACGGCATCGATATCATAGGCCAGCGCCAGGGTGACCACATCGGCATCCAGGCCGTCGATCACCGAGCGAGCCTGCTTGCCAGAGCCGCCATGGCTCTGGTTGATGGTCAGTTTCTGGCCGCCATTATTGGCCGCCCAATGCTTGGCGAATGCGGCATTGAAATCCTGGTACAGTTCGCGCGTCGGATCGTAAGACACGTTCAGCAGCGTGTTGGGCTGAGTTTGCGCTTGAGCGAGCGACATGATCGCCGCCGAGAGTGCAAGGCCAAGGCCCACACCGGCCAGACGCCAGGTGGTTTTCTTCGAGAAGATCGACATCGGATGACTCCGCTTTTGATGGATTTTGATGGATCGGTTTTTTGCAACGGGGGAATGGATCAAACGGGCTTATCGCCCTTCACTGTGGTGCGATACAAAGTGCGGCGTTGATCGGGCGGACAGCCAACCGCAAGATGGATGGTGGCACGGTTATCCCAGAACAGCAGATCGCCTGGCTGCCATTTGTGGCGATAGAGAAATTCCGGCCGTGTGGAATGCGCGAACAGGAATTTCAGCAATTCGTCGCTCTCGCCCTCCGGCAGGCCCTCGATGCGCGCTGCAAAACCCTCGCTGACGAACAGCGCTTTACGGCCGGTTTCGGGATGCACCCGCACGATGGGATGGGAAACCGGCGCCACCTGAGCCAATTGCTCCGGCGTCAGCGCATTGCGGGCATTGGAGCGTGCACGCAGGTCATCGTATTTCAGCGTATAGGAATGCACGGCACGGCGGCCTTCGATACGCTGCTTGATCGGATCTGGCAGCGTTTCATAAGCCAGATACATATTGGCGAAGATCGTATCGCCTTCGGTGGCCGGTAATTCCTGGGCATGCAGCAGAGAGCCCAGGCTAGGCTCTTCCTTGTAGGAAAGATCGGAATGCCAATAACGACCGGCGTCGCCCAGGCCGATCTTCCGGCCATTCTCCACCACATTCGACACCACCAGGATTTCCGGGTGGCCGGAAAGATGGAATTCCTTCAAAACGTGGATCTGCAATTCGCCGAACCGCCGGCTGAAAGCAATATGCTGCTGCGGCGTGAGATTGAACTGATTGCGGAAAACCAGCACCTGGGCATCCAGGAAGGATTTACGCAGCGCATCGAATGCCGCGTCGCTCAAAGGCGCCGAGAGATCCAGATTGATGATTTCGCCGCCCAGCGGAGCATCGAAATGGCGATAGGCGAAACCGAATTCAGGCTGTAGCGCACCCATGGATTTTCCCTTCTATCTTTAGCGCTGCATGCCCCAGCGGCGCACGGTGATGCGCTCGATGGTGCGAAAGATCACGCTCTCCACCGCCAGGCCGATCACGATGACGGTGAGCAGCCCCGCAAACACGGTGGGGATTTCGAGCTGATTGCGATTTTCGAAAATAAACCAGCCAAGGCCGCCGCCACCCGACGACACGCCAAACACCAATTCGGCGGCAATCAGTGTGCGCCAGGCAAAGGCCCAGCCGATTTTCAAGCCGGTGAGAATGGCCGGAAAAGCCGCCGGGATCAGGATTTGCACAGCGAAGCGCAGATGGCGCAACCCGAAGCTCTGACCAGCTAGACGCAAGGTTTCGCTCACACCCTGAAAACCGGTATAGGCATTCAGCGCCAAAGGCCACAGCACGGCATGAATCAGCACGAAGATCAGACTTTTTTCGCCAAGACCGAACCACAGCAAAGCCAGCGGCAGCAAGGCAATCGCCGGCAGCGGATTGAACATCGCGGTCAGCAGATTCAACAAATCCGTGCCCAGCCGTGTGGATATCGCCAGCAGCGTGAGGATGGCGGCCACCGCAATGCCCGCGGCATAGCCCATCAGCAAAAGCTTGATCGAGGTCCAGGCCCGCAACAGCAACGGGCCGCGCGCCACCGAATCCCACCAGGCTTCCAGGGTGGAACCAAAACTGGGCAGCACCAGATTATTATCGAGCCAAAGGGCATAAACCTGCCAGATCGCCGCCAATATCAGCAGCAGGCTGAATTGGCGGATCGGATCCAGGGCATAGATGCGCTCATACCATGGCAATGTCTGCACGATACGCAGATCGGCCGGCACTTCGGCCACCGGGCGGATGAATTCCGCGCGTTCCAGCGGCGCTTGGCGGTGCAAAACCTGACTAGCCATGAGCGCGCCTCGATACGGTTTTGCCGGCCTGTGCGGCAGTTTGCGCATCATCCTCGTCGAACAGCAGATGATGAATGCGCCGGCCAAGCGCCGATTGCGCTTCGCCGCCAGCCTCGCCATGCCGCGACGGCACATTCAACTCGGCGCGCACACGGCCCGGATGCGGCGATAGCAGCAGGATACGGCTGCCCACCACAATGGCTTCCTCGATGGAATGGGTGACGAATAACAGCGTGAAGCCGACATCGTCCCACAGCCGCAGCAATTCTTCCTGCATCTTGCGGCGGGTGAGCGCATCGAGCGCGGCGAAAGGTTCGTCCATCAGCAGGATTTTCGGCTCAAGCGCCATGGCGCGGGCAATCGCCACGCGCTGCTTCATGCCGCCGGAAAGCGTATGCGGGTAGGCCTCGGAAAAGCCGCTGAGGCCCACGCGGGCGAGATAGCTTTCAGCCTTCTCACGCGCCAGCTTGCGATCGGTGCCATTAGCCACCAGCGGGAAGGCGATATTCTCGCGCACGGTCTTCCAGGGCATCAACTGGTCGAATTCCTGAAACACCATCACACGATCCGGTCCCGGCTGACGCACGGAAGCGCCATCTAGCAGAATCTCGCCTTCGGTGGGTGCGATGAATCCGGCAATCGATTTTAGCAGCGTGGATTTGCCGCAACCCGATGGCCCCAGCAACACGAAACGGTCGCCGGAATGCACATCGAAACTTACCCGGTGGGTGGCGGTTACCAGGCGGTCTGCGGTCTTGTATTGAACCGTAACACCCCGGATCGCCAGCAAAGGATGCGGCAACACCGCTATGCTTGCCGCGCTCATGGGTCAGCTACCCTTCTCGTCGTGCAGATCGGCGAAGAAATAATCGCGCCAATCGGCCGGCTTGTTTTTCAGCGTACCCACGCGATACAGAAAATCGGCAATCTTGCTGGTGTTTTGCGGGGTCAACGTATACTTGATGGTTGGGTCGGCCAGCAGTTTGCTCACCCACCCCTCACCCAGTTTGGATTTTTCCTCGTCCACGAAAATGCGTGCCGCGGCCGCCGGATCCTTGGCGATCAGGTCGTGTCCCTCGCGGAAAGCCTCGAACACGGCCCGGAAGGTTTTGGGGTTGGCGTTGCGGAATTTGCTGGTGGTGTAAACCGACGTGACCGTGGTGGGGCCACCGAAAATCTCGTAGGACGAAGTGACGCGGCGGATCGCCGGATTTTCAAGCTGCTGATGGTTGAACGGCGGCGTGGTGAAATGCGCGGTGATTTCCGAACGGCCGCCCAACAGGGCCACCGTGGCATCGGGATGCGGCAGGGCCACGGTTAGGCTGTCCAGCTTTTCATGCTGGCCAACGCCGAATTCCTTTTCCACTGCGATTTGCAGCATCACCGCCTGGATAGAGGATTTTACCGAAGGAACCGCAATGCGATCCTTGGGGCCGAAATCGCGCAGCGTCTTCACTGCCGGATTGTTGGTGTTGAGGAAGGTGGAGGAGGCATCGAGGCCGC